>JAYFRD010000002.1:0-64022 GCA_034926255.1 Anaerolineaceae bacterium
GGACTGGAATCCTCTTTCACCCCTCGTCAAATTTCGCTTCTAAAGCCTGCAAACCCATATGGTTCTATTGTGAGGCTGAATTCTCAGGTGTTTCAACGCTGGTCAGCAGAGCGTTCTCCAAGTCAATGGGGGTAGCAATCAGCTTTTTTAAATTACTCCAAACCCTTGTATTGGCATCCGTCTCCCAAAGCTTCAAAAAGTCCTGGTAGGCCTGTTCACGCAGAATTTTGCGTGACTCTGCAAAAGCCCTTAACCCCGGCAAAAGGCGCTTCAGCGGCCCTTCATGCCCAAAATAGGCAACAATGCGTTGGCGCTCTTCTTCAATAAACTCAGGGATATAAGCAATCCACACGTCCAGGTCATGCACAAGGCCCAGTGCATCCTGAACCTTCTTCACCTCATTGATAAAAGGCTTAATGGGTTCCTGGTAAAGGTCTGCAAAGGCTTCCATGGAGTAGCGCAAACGTTTGGCCGAAATACGCATGGCATGCAGCTGCTCAACATTGGCGGGGTCTTGAATATACGCTTCATGGCTGAACAATTCATCAATTTGTGATTGTATTCCGTCAAAAGCTTTTGCGTAAAGGCCCGGCGAAAACAAATAAACAGATCCCGCCCTTTCAGCCAAAGGGGCTGTAAGTTCTGCTATTTTCTCAATAACCTGATCTTTAGCAACTTGATCCATGGCCGCATTTACCTGGCCTTGCAGTCCTTCTCGGCGCTGCTGCAGGCGCATGATCAGGCGTTTATACCCAGGTGCCAGGCTGCGGGAAGAAAAATTGATCTCTTCCTTTGCCAACGCCTCCAACTGCACATCCGTGTCTCTGGCTTCTCCCAGTGCCCGGGTGACTGCACGCACATCCTTCGTAATGCTTTTGTAATTATTTTTACCAAAACACCCTTCAAAAAGGGTTAGCGCGCTGCGCAGGCGTCGTGATACCACCCGCATACGATGCACATATTCAATATCGCTGCCTTCGCGCACTCCGCTAATTTCAGCCTGCATCGCCTGCAAATGGCGATACATAATTCTGGAGCCATAAATGCAAACCGTATCGTTCATGGGCAAAGCTCCTCCGGCAGGTTAATCAAAATAAGCTTTTCGCTAATTAGGTTTCATCTCTCTTGGCAATCGGTTATGCAAGAGATGGGTGATGGGCACCTTCAAATCATCGGTGATTTTTTCCGTTTTTTGCTCGGCGTTGATTGTCACAAAGTTATATTCCAGCGCCAAGTCATCAAATTCCTTCATCACCAGGTTCTGATATTGCACAAAGCTGTCATACATATTATCTGCCAGGTGCAAATCCATACCGGATTCCCAGTAATTCAGCCCACGCCCGTGAACAAGGCGTGAAACAAGGGTTGAAATATCGGCCTTAAGATAAAGGATGAGGTCAGGGCGCAATGCCATACCGTAAAGTTCTCTGGTCCAGTTTTTATCCAGACCGCGCATGGCGTTTCTGGCAATTACTGAATAGAAATATCGATCCGAAAGCACAATAAAACCGGCAGAAAGCGCTGGGATAATCTGGTTTTCCAAACGATCTGCAAAATCAGCAGCATAAAAAAGGCTCATGGTCAGGGGCCCGAGGGTATGGCCGCGTTTTGCCTCTTCAAGCCCAAGCGAAGTCAGAGCAGAGCGCGTCAGACCGGTATCAGAAACGGCATAACCTTCATCCTCAAGCCACCGCCTCAAATGCTTTATTTGAGTGGAACGTCCCACCCCATCCGTTCCCTCAACAACAATCAGCTTGCCGGGCAGCTTTTGGGAATCGCGGTAAGGGAAACCGGCACCGTAAAAATTATTTATTCTCATTTCTTACCCCCTTTAACCTTAGCTGGAGCCAGCGGGTTTTCCATCAAAATTGGCAGGTTATTGGGGTTGGCCAGACCTTCCCAATCTCCCAGCATTTTCTTTACTATCATGCGCACTTTTTTCTGCTGAGTCTTGACCGATAAAGTGCCATCAATTAAAGTCAGCCCAAATTCATCCACCATTCGGTCATACTCTCCCAAGATATGGCTCTGGAAGAGTTTAAAGCTTTCATCAATATTATCGGAAAGCTTCAAATCCATGCCTGCTTCATAGTATTTAAGGGAAGTTCTGGCGCTGGTGATGCGCTCCACCGCAATATCCAGGGGCACACGGAAGTAAAATGCAACATCCGGGGAAATTGCAAAGGAATACATGTTACGAACCCAGTCCGGGTCTACCCCACGGGCAACGTCCCTTGCAAATGCTGTGTAAACATAACGGTCTGCAAGCACTATCACACCCGCTTTCAGCAAGGGGTAAATGCTGTTTTCCCAGCGGTCTGCAAAATCCGTGCAGTGCAAAATACTGAATGTAGTAGGGGTAAAAGATTTATCCTTTTTGGCCTGCTTCGTGGTACTTTTTACAAGAGGGCTGCTGTTCCACTCGCTGAAATATACAGAATACCCCTGTGATTGCAGCCATTTGTACAACAAATCAATCTGGGTTGATTTTCCTGACCCGTCTATCCCCTCAACTACAATCAATTTCCCTTTAGTGGTATTTGGCCGTAACACACTCACTCCTCTTCTTGCAAGCAAAACACATTGTGAAGCTTAAATTATAGTAGAAGGCAACTTCATTTGCGAATTGTGTTTAAGCAAAACGCGGTCTCAACCGCGTTTTAAATATATTGCAAGCGAAGTTCAGGCGCTTTCTTCTTCAGCCTCTTCCGCGTCTTCATCATCCGTCAAGTCCAATTCAATTAACTCACCCGTGGCAATAAAGATAATGCGCTCACAAATATTCGTAACCCGGTCTGCCGTTCTTTCCAGATTGTGGATAACCCACATCACCTGGTTGGCATGGTCAATTGTGGCTGGGTTGGCAATCATGGTTTCAACTACCTTGCGATAGACCGCGTTGTACAATTCATCTACCTTGTCATCTTCATTCGGCAGCGCATAAGCTGCATCCACGTCCTCACTCACAAAAGCGCTCAGTGCCCGGTGCAGCATTGAAACAGCCATATCTGCCATCGTGCTGATTTCACGGAAAGGAATAGGGATCTCTTCATCCGCAAGCCGAACCGCCACCTTTGCAATGCCTTTTGCATAATCGCCGATGCGTTCAAGCTCTGTAATTACTTCAAGGAGGGCGGCTAAAAGCCTAAGGTCATGAGCAAGAGGAGATTGCGTTGCCATGAGGATGAGAATGCGATTTTCAATGGCAAAGCGTTTGTCATTAATGCGATGGTCATTTTGTTCTACCTCATGCGCAGCTTCCACATCCCGCCTTTTGAAGGCATCCACGGCATTAAGTATCGCCTGCTCAACCATGCTGCCAAGAATGAGGGTTTCATCCTGAACTAACCTCGTTTCGCGATCTAAAGTTAACCTTGGCATCTATTCCTCCTGGATAAGTTTTTGCGATAAAACAGTCTTCTAACTTGCCGTCACCGCTTTTTGCATGACGGGTTTATTTCAAGTGCATAAAAAGAATTGAGCATGCCGCTCTTAGCTTTAACTATAGCACGTTCTATGTAAAGTAGGCATTGATAGGGTTAAAGTTTGCTATGCAAGCCGTAAAAAAAAGGTTAAGGGATGTTATTGGATGAAGCAATAGGAATGCGGAAAAAGAAGGCGCTGCCCTCCCCTTCTACACTTTCAACCCAAATTTCACCGCTGTGCGCTTCAACCATATGCCTGCAAATGGAAAGCCCCAGCCCGGT
Organism: Anaerolineaceae bacterium; assembly: GCA_034926255.1. Classification (GTDB taxonomy): domain Bacteria; phylum Chloroflexota; class Anaerolineae; order Anaerolineales; family Anaerolineaceae; genus Mesolinea. Next base: position 3,708 of record JAYFRD010000002.1, read on the forward strand.
ACCACCTCCCGCTCTGGATCTGTCTGCTTTATAAAAACGCTCAAAAATTCTTTTTTGGTCCTTGGGTGAAATGCCCACCCCGTTATCACGCACACAAAAAATAATATCGCGGTCATGTACCCAGGCGCCCACATCAATATGCCCGCCTGCAGGTGTAAATTTAATGGCATTGTGAATGAGGTTGATAAACACTTGCCCGAGCCTGTCAGAGTCTCCAAAAATGGGGGGCAGATCCGGCGAGCAGGATTGCGCAAGGCTTAAACCAGCCCGTTCTGCCTGCAAGGCCATCCGCTCCACCGGTTTTGCCATCAACTTGCAGGGTTGAATCCGTTGAAACTCCAAATTCATACGTCCGGCCTCAATGCGCGAAAGTTCCAAAAGCTCATTAACCATCATTGTCAGGTTATCCACTTCCGTATCCATACGAAGTACAAACTTGCGCGATAGATTCGTATCTTCAAGCGCGCCGTCAAGCAAAGTCTCACTGATGGCCTTAAGGCTGGCCATGGGCGTCCGCAACTCATGAGAAATATTAGAAATAAAGTCTCTGCGCACTCTTTCCAATTGGTGGGTTTTAGTCAGATCCTGAAAAAGAAGCATCGAACGCCCTGGCAGTTTATCCCCCAGCGGAATACCTACAACCTGCAAATACTTGTGTTCCACACCCATCTCAAACGCAATGGTTGATGACTCACCTAAAAGCGTCTTTTCCCAAAGATCAATCAGAGAATGATGGCGCATTACCTCAACCACCGAACGCCCGATAGCCTTGGATTCGCTGGTGTTAAAGATGCCTTCCGCCGCCTTATTAAGCAGCTCAACCCTTCCGGAGTGGTCTGCAAGCAAAACACCATCGGTCATTTGGCCAAGCACTGTACTAAGCATCACCTGTTCTTTATTCAATTGCGAAATTTTTTCTTCTATTTGCCTGGCTGTGGATTGCAATGCCTGTTTAAGGCTTTGAATTTCCTTTGTCTGCCCAAAATCCTCACTCAGTTTAATATCATTAAAGCGGTTCTCACCCAAAGCCTTGATGGCTGAAGTAATTTTGGCAAGTGAGCTAAGCTGGCCGGTTTCCTGAATACGACGGATCATTAAACCGCAGGCCACTCCAGCTAATGTAACAAGAAGAGCAAAAAGATAAAACGGCCAAGTCTCAATAGGCCGCTTTGTTCTAGCAGCCTCTGCCAGCACCTGGCGTAAAATATTGGGCAGAAGCAAGATCAAAACGATCACTACAAACCCAAGCATGATATATGGCAAAAGCGCACGCCAGTTTGAGCGTAATTTCATCTATTACCCTTCGAAACGGTAACCGGCTCCTCTTACGGTAATAATGCGCTGTGGTTTATCAGGTACGTCTTCAATCTTTTCCCGCAACCAGCGAATGTGAACATCCACAGTCCGTGAATCACCCACAAATCCCCATCCCCACACCCGTTCAAGGATGAGCTCTCGGGTCAATACCCGACCCTTATGCTGGCCCATAAAGGTCAGCAATTCATATTCTTTGGGTTTACAGGGAACCACTTCACCATTTAGCCTCACTTCGCGCCTGGTCATATCAATGACCAAATTGCCAAAAGTCATCAGTTTGGGTTGGTACCCTTCCTGAGCGTTACTGCCGGCTTCTTCACGTATTAAACGCACGCGGCGCAGAAGGGCTTTTACCCGGGCAATTAATTCGCGCATGCTGAAGGGTTTTGCAAGATAGTCATCTGCGCCCACTTCTAAGCCAACAACGCGGTCTATTTCGTCATCTCTGGCCGTCAGCATCAACACCGGGGTGTTGGTTTCGTGGCGCAAAGTACGGCAAACTTCAAAACCGTCCATTCCCGGCAACATAACATCCAGAATAATGAGGTCGGGTTTGACAGAACGCGCCAACTCTAAACCCTTATTCCCGTCACCTGCAATTTCAACGGCATAACCTTCCTTCTTTAAGGAGTACGCAACCGTTTCCTGCAGGGAAATTTCATCATCTACAACCAAGATTTTTTCTGCCATATTATCCTCCGCTAAAAATTGGCCCATTTAAGTGCCAAATTTGACAACTAAGGTGTTTTGTTAACATTCTACCTAATTTGAGACAGTAATTGCAAAATTTGTACACCCATTTGCATGGAATTGCTGCCGAGGTATAAGCACATCAGTGAATATTTCTGACTGCTTTGGTACAATTTTCAAACAAATAAGAGGAAGTAATGATGAGCAGACCCATCCTTTCAGCCCGTGCTGATTTTCCAATTCTCCATGAACGAATCAACGACCACCCTCTGGTTTATTTGGATAACGCAGCCACCACGCAAAAGCCCGAAGCGGTTTTGGCCGCCATGGATGATTATTACCGCCACTATAATGCCAACATTCATCGCAGCAATCATGCCCTTGCGGCCAGAGCCACACAGGCGCATGAAGAGGCCCGAGCCGTTGTTGCCCGATTTCTGAATGCACAGAATGCTCGTCAGGTTATTTTTACCCGCGGCACCACCGAATCAATCAACCTGGTTGCCTATTCCTTTGGTGAAGCTTTTGTGCATGCCGGTGACGAAGTGATTACCACCCAACTTGAGCACCATAGCAATTACGTCCCCTGGGAGTTGCTTTGTCAGCGTAAAGGGGCCCGCTTTAAGGTGCTTCCTTTTGATGAAAATGGTGAGTTAAATCTTGAAGTCTTCAAGCAAATGCTGAGCGAACGCACACGCATTGTGGCCCTTAATCAGGTTTCAAACTCACTGGGCACAGTAAACCCCTTGGAAGAAATCATCTGCATTGCCCATCAGGCAGGCGTTCCGGTTTTGGTGGATGGCGCACAGGGCGTACAGCATCTTGAGCACGACATGCAGAAAATGGATTGTGATTTCTACGCCTTCAGCAGCCATAAAATGTACGGGCCAATGGGCATCGGCGTTCTCTACGGAAAAGAAAACTGGCTTGAAGCCATGCCTCCCTTCCTTTCCGGCGGCGAGATGATTGACACGGTTAGTGCCACCAAGGTTACTTTTAATGAATTGCCCTTTAAGTTTGAAGCAGGAACGCCCTATGTAGTCGGCCCCATTGGTTTAGCGGCGGCCATACATTACTTGGAGCAATTTAATCTGGATGAGTTGCAGACCTATGAAGAAAGCTTGCTGCAATATGGTCTTGAGCAGCTTTCTGACATTCCCGGCGTGGTGGTTTACGGCAAACCAAAGCACCGTTCCAGCATTATGCCCTTCAACATTGAAGGGGTGGGCGCTTATGATGTCGGTGTGCTGCTGGATACGCAAGGCATTGCGGTACGCACCGGCCAGCACTGCACACAACCCATCATGGATGCGCTGAATATCCCCGGCACCGTTCGCGCTTCGCTTGCAATCTATAACAACCAGCAAGAGATTGATGCGCTCATCCACGGTATTCGCCGGGTCTTGAAGATTTTGAAGAGGTAGTATGGCCAAGATTTCCGAGCTGGAGCAAACCCTGATTGATGACTTTGCCGTTCTTGAAAACTGGGAAGAACGCTACGACTATCTGATTGAGTTAGGCCAGAGCCTACCGCCGATGAACCCAGCCCTTAAAACAGATGAAAACAAAGTAAAAGGCTGCCAATCCAGCGTTTGGTTCGCAATAAGCTGTAAAGACGAACATATCTTCTTTGAGGCGGATAGCGACTCGCTCATCATCAAAGGCATCGTATCCATTCTGCAAAAACTTCTAAGCGGGCAGCCGGCTTTAGAGGTTGAACACGCAGACTTGACCATTTTTAACACCCTTGGCCTCTGGAAGCACCTTTCCTCTCAGCGCAGCAATGGCGTTACCTCTATGCTGGCGCATCTCAGGGCTGCGGCGGTTTTGTGCGGGGAGGGGAAGAATCTTGATTCTCAGGGTCATGCCGGCTAAAATGGCTGGTCAAAACATAAAATGACTTCCCTAAGCTATCGCATGCTTCAGATTGCCGGCGCACCGGCGGGCTTTTTGGGGCTTGAAGAGCTTTTTCAGGAGCTCTATGCCCAAGAGCTGGATCCAAACGCACAATACTTGCGCCCCCGGCTTCTGAGGGAACTGCGCAAAAACAACTTCATTCCAAAACCTGCCGAAAACGAATATGGCAATGCTTTGGCCCTTGAATATGCCCGCTTTTATAAAAGCAAAAAACAAGGTAAAGCCTGGCAAAAAAAAGATTATGGCCAATGGCGTGGATACCCGCGGGAACAGATACCCTGGTTTCCAACCATTGCGCCTCAGCTTTGTAATAACTGCGCCGCCTGCATGGAAACCTGTGCAAGGGATGTCTATGAAAAGGACGAAGACGGTCATATTTGGGTAGCCGAACCCTTTCAATGCATGGTGGGCTGCTGTTTTTGCAAAAGTGTCTGCAGCCCTCAGGCGCTTCTATTCCCCAGCCAGAACTTGCTGAACAACTACCGCGAAAAGATTTAGCCACATGACCGCCATAAGAAACTGCATTCGCATACTTTTTCTGATTCTCTGCCTCTGCATTGTTTTTTCTTTTACGGAAAGTGTTCAGGCACAGTTTCGTTACACCCCCGTGGACTATGACGGCTGGCAAGGGTTTTTAAACCAATCAGAAAAAGACGCTCTGGATGGTTACATTCTGCAAAATCTTAGCCAGCCCCAAGCACTTGCTTTTCGTCTGACGGTTTACGAAAAAACAATAAACCCCTCTATATACAGGGCAGTCCTTATCCCAAACTTTGCAGTTTACTTTGCTTCCAAACTTTATTTATCCCTGGATTTTATTGAGCTAAAGGTCGATAAGAGTGCTGAAAAACCCGAGATCAGCCCCTGGCAGCGCAAAGAATTGCCCACCACACTGTCGCGCACTGGGCTGGGCTTAACCCAAAATGCTTATCGCTTTCCCTGGAATGCTGGTCAAACCTGGGTCAAAGTGGAAGGCTGGCATCAAACTGGTTTTGGCGGGCATGGCAATAAGGCTGTTGACTTTGCCCCCGAGTCTCTGGAGAATATTGAAGTGCTTGCAGCCTCTTCAGGCTACCTTGCCACCGTCTGCGACTACCCGGGCGATTTCCAAACCTGGTTAGCTATTACCAATGAGGATGGGGTATCCCTTTACGGTCACCTTGATTCACAAAAAATAAACCGCTCTGTACTCAACATGAACGTCAGCCAGGGCACCTACCTGGGCGATTTGTACAACCCCGGCAAATTTGTTGTTTTTCCCTCCTCCAAATGCGGCGAGGGGGTAGGCACACATCTCCACTTTGCCCTTCCGCATGAATGGGTCAGCATGTTTGATGCAAAATCCAAGCTTGACCTGCCGGCTAAAACCATAGGGGACAATGACGTGCGCTTTCTTGTTTCCGATAACTCTCCCTGCCAGGGGGCTCCATGTCTGAACCCTGCCAGCGTTTTTAACTGGCAAATCCAATATTTCAGTGATGATTCACTTGGCAATACCTGCGGCCAGCAGGAATCCTTCAATCAGATTTTTGCTATAAAAAACTGGGGGCAAGAAGCCCCAGTGGCCGGATGCCCGCAAACCGATTGGGGTGCCAGAATGGAAAGAAAGGCCTATTTTTCGGGAGGCCATTATGCTTTTGCACTTAATAGCACGAATTGGGCCAGAATTTATGTGGATGGAAAACTGGTTCTGGATCACTGGGGAACACTTGAAAAGCCTCTCACGAAGGTAAGCCTTAGCCCCGGTTACCACCTCCTGCGCCTGGATTTCTCGGTTAAGTCTGCAGAAGCTCAATTAGCTGCTTGGTGGTCGGGGCCAGGATATACCGTTCCTCAGGAAGTTCAAAACTTTACGCAATGGTACGCTATATTTAGTCCGGTTGATGAGCCTTAATGATGGCTTAGCACTGGATTTTTAAAAAATTCGAATTATTAACTGTTTGAAAGTAGAATTGAAGCATGAACACAAAACAGCCCCGTATTCTGCTTACCAATGACGATTCTATTCAATCACCTGGCATTTGGGCTGCAGCTGAAGCCCTTTCTGCCTTGGGTTATGTCGAGGTGGTTTCCCCTCGTGAGCAGCAGACTGCCATGGGCCGCGCTTTCCCGCGTCATCACGATATGATCATCAAACCCCAAACTTTAAACGTTCACGGCAAAGACTGGACGGTTTATTCCATCGGCGGTTCACCCGCGCAGGCAGTCAGGTATGGCCTTTTGGAGTTTGACCTCAAACCGGATTTGGTCGTTTCAGGTATTAACTACGGAGAAAACGTTGCCAACGGCATAACGATTAGTGGCACAGTGGGGGCCGCGCTGGAAGCAGCCAGTGAGGGTATTCCCTCTATTGCCATATCTCTTGAGACCGACCCTGCCCACCATTATGACCTGAGCGACAAAATTGACTTTTCTGCTGCCGCGCATTTCTGCCGCTACTTTGCGGAAAAATTGCTGACGCGCAAAATGCCATTTGATGTAGACCTGCTTAAGATTGACGTTCCCGCCGAGGCGAGCCCTCAAACTGAATGGGAAATTACCCGCCAATCCCGAACGCGTTATTACTACCCTTATGTGCATAAGCCGGCCACTGCCGAACATGGCACTGTCTATGGTTATTACTCCAGCCTGGAAGAGGAAGCCGTTGAAACAGACAGTGATGTTTACGTCTTAGCCGCCAAACGCAAAGTATCGGTTACTCCTTTAAGCATTGATATGACCTCAAGGGTCAGCTTTGACGATTTAAAAACACTTCTCAACTAATCTTTCAGCGTACCACCCAGGGCAGATAAATATCTTTTGGAGGAGGAGACTCCGGCGTAACCGTCGCTTCCGGTTCGGGTGGTTTTTCCAGCTTAATGAAAATTGAAAAGGGAATGCCGCACAGGTCTTCTTTTTTGCACGCCTGCACTGTTAAAAGCTGTTGGTCAGTCGTCAGGTTTTCAACAGGCACGCTGAACTCTGCCTTATCGGTATAAGGGTTCTCGTCAATCCGCTTCCATTCAGTAATAGCAACCGCTTGGTTGGGGCCGGGCTGGTCAATCCAATAGCGCATCAGGCCAATAGGATTTTCAACCGGCATATCCATTATCTGATTGCCTTCAAGAATAATGGCTTGAAATTTATAGGCTGGTGCTTCCCAACTGATTTGACTTATGCTGCTTACAATCTGTCCATAACCAGCCTGAAAGGGGTTAACAGCCGCTTTGGCTGCCCTGACCAGTAAATCAAGATAATATTCCGGATGGTTTTGTTCAAAAATGGCACATTCCATCGGTCTGTTATCTTTGGCAGGGTAAGCACTCAGGTCCAATGCGGCCATGCCATAACTTTGATAAATATAATCCACAGGGTACTTTTCTTTGATGTCACCCTGTAACATGGGTGCAATGCTGCCTTTTCCATCAGTGCTTTGCACCTTTAGCATCTCTGCAAGCTGCCCATGCCAAATCAAACCTTCTTCCGCTAAAGGCAACGGGTTGTTTAGATAAAACCAGGGAATACGTATTTTACCGATCGGCACGCCGGGTAGAGCAGGTGAAACTGAATTCTTATGATGCGAACTGAAATAGATAAACAGGTTTTGGCTTGCCTGGGCAAGCGTCGCAGGGTTGCTTGGGTTGCCAAGTTTCTGGGTCAAATAACCTAAGACAGCCTGCGTTTCCGGCTCAGCCGTTCCAGCATCGCATATCTCTTGCAAGTTGGGGTGGTTGAAGCAAAAATCTGCTTCCAGATCTTTATTGTTCGCATTTTGGAAAAAATGGATATCGCTTGGTTCTGCAAAGAGCGCGCTTGCCTGCCTTTCCGCTTGCGCGCGTCCGTCAGGGTTGGCTATCATAATCAGGTCAAGTTCCACATTATCTGCAATCCAGCGAAGGTCTGCATCCTTTCCATAGGCTTTCAAAACTTTTTCGGCAAAACGCAGGCTTATTTCCGTTTGGGAAAAATCATTGCCATGCAGGCCGCTCAGTAAAAATAAATGCGGTTTTCCGATATTCGTTTTCTTGCCGATTTCCAAAACATATATGGGTTGGTCTTGCACTGAACGTCCAATTTCTTTTAGAGTAACCAAATCAGGGTAGGTTTCTGCAAAAAATTGCATGGTGGCAAGCATGGAATGGGCATCGCGATAACATGAAAAATTGGGAATACCCGTCTGCGAGGGAGGGTCGGATTGCGCGTGGCTATGCATGTTCGGCATGAATGAAAAGAAAAGCAGAAAAACAAGAGAAAACAGGAATACCCTCTGGAATTTCACCCGGCCTCCTTGCCTTAAAAACAACGGTTTGGTGATTAATTTTATCAAATCATCACATGCTTTTAAGCAGCATACACAATTCTTTCGTATTTAACTTCAATTGTTGTATGATGTAGCAATATCCTGACTTCGGAGCAAAAATGGCTACTGCTAACCCAGAAGAGATGATGAAGGCGCTTTCGGCCTCCATGAAAGAACGCACAGGCAAAACCCTGCCAGAATGGTTGCAAGCCGTCAAAGAAAGTAAGATAGACCCCCTGGATCAGAAAGCGGTGCGCAGCTGGCTTAAAATGCAGCATCAGGTTCCCCAAAACAGCCAGTGGGCCATTGCTGATGCCGCAGCCTCAGCCGCAGGCTGGCAGCGCCCTTCCAATGAAGCCTACACGGATGGTCAATATGAAGGCGAAAAAGCAGCCTTACGGCCTATTTTTGATAAACTGCGTGCCCTGGCCGAAGATTGTGGGTCGGATGTTCTGATGGAAGGCCGCAGCGGTTACACCCCCTTTGTGCACAAGCGTCAGTTTATGGCTGTTCAGGCCGCCTCAAAAAGCAAAATTACCCTGGGCTTGCGTTTCAAAGAAGCACCTCATTCCGACCTGCTGGAAAAGGGTAAAGCCCCCGGCCAATGCACCCATCGCATTTTCTTTACAAACCCTGCTCAGGTAAATCAGGAAGTCCGCCAACTGATTGCAGCCGCCTATGAACAAAACTAAAAAAAGCCCTAATCCGCCTCAAAGCGAAGGGTCCTTCATAATGCGGCAAATAAAAATTTTTGGCGTCGTCCTCATTCTGGTGGTGCTTCTTACAGCCCTGTTGGGTTATTCCGCCGCCGGATGGGAAGGGGCGCAAAATGGTGCAGTCTGGGGCCTGGTAATGATGGCCTTTGCATTGCCCGCATTGGCAATCTTCATCCTGGCCCGATACTGGGGCAGCTATGCCGGCCGCTGGGGCTCTGCCCGTCGGGGCGAAGAACCGAAGGCCAGTGCCGAAGAGGAAGATTTACCTCCTTACAAATTTGAATAAAGCAAAGAGAAACAATCTATGACAAAAAGCACCCAAACCGCATCACACAGCAAACACCTGCGCACCCCAAAAGCGCTGCTTATCTATTTTATCCTGGCTCTCTATTGCTATCTGATGAATGTGCCGGGTCCGGTCATTGGTTATCTGCGCCAGCAGTTCCAAATGAATTACACCATGGCCAGCCTCCATTTTTCTGCTTTTGCCGCAGGAATGGTTTTGGTTGGGTTTTTCGGCAGCTATCTGCTGGCACGCATAAGCCATTGGAAGCTTGTTGGCGTGGGCTGTTTGGGTTTGGGCTTGGGAGGCTTGGTTCTAACCTATGGAGGCTCCCCGATAGTCACGGTGCTTGGCCTCTTTGTGATGGGCCTGGTTGGCACGCTCATTCTTTCTATCTACCCTACCATTCTGCACGAAGAAATGGAGTCGCACAGCTCCATGGGCATTGCTGAAGCCAATGGGCTTTCTTCAGTTCTTGCTGCGCTGGCGCCGCTCGCCGTAGGCCTTTCTGCCGCCACACTGGCCTCCTGGAGGCCAGCCGTACTCGTGGCAGATCTTGCCGCACTCGCGCTTGGCCTTTGGCTTTTCTTCTTCACAAAGTCGCAAAGTTCCGTCCCAGCCGCGCAGGACCCAATGCAAAGCAAAGCGCATCTGCCAAAGAAGTTTTGGGGTTTTTGGATGGCGCAGATTCTGGCAGTTTCTATTGAGTTTTGCACCATTTATTGGAGCGCAGAATATTTGCGCAAAACTTTTGCCTTGGAACAGGCCTTGGCCACGCAGTTCGTCAGCCTCTTTTTGCTGGGCATGGTGTTTGGGCGTTTTGTCGGCGGAAAATTGGTAGAAAAGCTTAAGTTGCGCTCTGTTTTGGCAGGCAGCATCGCGGTGGGCATACTGGGTTTTGCACTTTACTGGCTCCAGCCTCAAACCACGCTTGCGCTTATCGGTCTCTTCCTGCTGGGTTTGGGGGTAGCAATGCTTTACCCCATCATCCTCGCCCTGGAATTGGAAGTAGCCGGCCCGCAAAAAAAGATTGCCGCAGCCCGCTCTACCCTGGCGGGCGGCTTGGCAGTGCTGCTCTTGCCCTTCCTGCTTGCCAGCCTTGCAGACCGCATTGGCATTCATTCCGCTTTTGGCATTATCGCGGTCGTTTACGCCTTGCTTATCGTGGTGCTGCGCTTCACTTTTAGCATCCCGCACCAAACGGTTCAGAAAGAAAAGCCCGGCACGCCAAACAGTGCTTAAACGCAGCCAGTGTTAGACTTTTGTCATAAATGCCGGCCCAGCCTGAAAGCAAGGCCGGTTTTTGATACAATCACCAAGGCAATGAATGCCATATAATTTAACTATTCTCTGATGAAGCAGCATAGATATGCCTGCTTGTCAGGATAAATTGGAGGTTTTGCCGTGCCCGGCATGAAACAATTCACACAAAAAGCAAAGCGTGTGCTTTCCTTGGCCCAGTTTGAAGCTGAACGCCTTCACACGCTTGAAATTGGTACTGAACATCTGCTTCTGGCAATGATGATTGAAGAAGGCAGCCTGGCTCACCGCGTATTGACCGACCTTGGTCTGGTGGCCGAAGAGCTGCGCAGCGCCATCATGCCCGCCAGCACTGAACTGCAGCAGGCTGGCGAACCCCACCTCGGCAGCGAACTTAAGAAAGCACTTGAAGACTCCCTTGAAATTGCCAAAGAGGGCGATCAGCCTATGGTTGGCACAGAGCACCTCTTATTGGGTCTGGCCAAAAACATCGAATGCAAGGCCATGCAGGTACTGGCCGGTTTGGGCGTCACCCCGGAGCAAGTCAAACGCCAGACGGCCCGTGTCATTTCAGAATCCCATCAGGATGAGGACATCCATACCGCCCCGCCCCCGGAGCTGGCCCAGGCCGCAGAACAGAAGCAAGGTTCTTCTCGCTGGAACCGTTCCCCCAAAAAAGAGAAGGAATCCGGCAAAACGCCCTTGGTGGACGAACTGGCAACAGACCTTACCGCCCTTGCTGAAGAAGGCAAGTTAGACCCTGTCATTGGCCGCAGCAAAGAAATTGAACGGGTTATCCAAATTCTTGCACGTCGTACCAAAAACAATCCCGCGCTCATTGGTGAACCCGGTGTGGGCAAAACAGCCATCGTGGAAGGCATTGCCCAGCGCATTATTGAAGGGGAAGTGCCCGCGCTCTTGTTGGATAAACGTGTCTTGCAGTTGGATGTAGGCTCGCTGGTGGCAGTCACAATGTACCGCGGCCAGTTTGAAGAACGCCTTAAGCGCGTGATTGATGAACTGAAATCCAGCGGTGCTATTGTTTTTATTGATGAATTGCACATGCTCGTAGGTGCAGGCGGGGCTGGCTCTCAGGTCGATGCGGCCAACATCCTCAAACCGGCACTTTCCCGTGGGGAGCTGCAGGTCATCGGAGCCACTACCCTCAATGAGTACCGCAAAAATATTGAAAGCGATGCCGCTCTCGAGCGCCGCTTTCAGCCCATTGTGGTAGACCAGCCCAGCGTGGAAGAAACCATCGAAATTTTGAAGGGTTTGCGCCCCAATTACGAAGAGCACCACCGCCTCAAGATTGCTGATGGCGCCTTGGATGCCGCTGCCAGGCTTTCTTCACGCTACGTAAGTGAAAGGTTTCTGCCCGATAAGGCTATTGACCTAGTGGATGAAGCCAGCTCCCGCGTGCGCATGTACAAGAGTGATTCTGCCCTCAGCAGCAAAGAAATTATGGCAAGGCTTCACGAAGTGCGCAAAAACCTTAAAAACGCCAGGGAAAGCAATGATAATGACACCCTGCAAGCCTTAGCCCACCAGCAGGAAGAACTGGAAGGTCGCATCCATCAAATGCAGGAATCCTGGGACCGCAATTCCGCACCCACCGTTGGCGAAGAAGATATTGCCGATGTCATCAGCATGTGGACGGGTATTCCTCTCAACCAAATCAACACCGAAGAATCAGCGCGGCTCCTCAACCTTGAAGCCGAACTCAGCAAGGCCATCGTCGGTCAAAAAGAAGCTATTGATGCGGTTTCCAAAGCCATCCGCCGCGCCAGGGCCGGTCTAAAAGACCCCAACCGTCCGGTGGGTTCTTTCCTCTTCCTCGGCCCCACAGGCGTGGGCAAAACAGAACTGACCAAGGCGCTTGCCCGTCAAATGTTTGGCAGCGAAGACGCCCTCATTCAGATTGATATGAGCGAATTCGGCGAAAAGCACAGCGTAAGCCGTTTGGTGGGGGCACCCCCCGGCTACGTGGGCTATGATGAAGCTGGTCAGCTCACAGAAGCCATTCGCCGTAAGCCCTATTCGTTGGTGGTTTTTGACGAAATCGAAAAAGCGCACCCCGAAGCCCTCCAAATTCTTCTGCAAATTATGGAAGAAGGGCATCTAACGGATGCCAAAGGCCACAAGGTTGACTTCAAAAATGCGATCATCATCATGACCTCCAATATCGGCGCGGATCTCATCAAAAAGCAAAGCTCATTTGGTTTTACCCTAAATGCGGATGAAGCCGCTTCGGACCAAATCAACTACAACGATATGCGCAAGATGCTCATGGAAGCCCTTAAGCGTTCCTTCCGCCCTGAATTTATCAACAGGCTCGATTCGATTATCGTCTTCCGCCCCCTTAACCGCGAAGACATCCGCGAAATTGTGGCCATTGAAATTGCCAAGGTAAGCCAGCGCCTCGCAGAATACAAACTGGCCCTGCAGCCCACCAAAGCCGCGCTGGACTATCTGGCAAAGACGGGGTACGACCCTGAAATGGGCGCGCGCCCTGTGCGCAGGGTAATCCAGCAGCAGGTTGAAGAAAGCCTTTCTGATGAGATTCTGGCCGGAAACTTTGAACCCGGAGATGTCGTTATTGTAGACCTTGCCAAAAACAGTTCTGAAGCGGAGTCAAAAATTAGCTTGCGTAAAAAAGCGCCAAAGCCATCGGCCAGGAAACCTCAAGCCAAAAAAGCCATGCCTGCCCCAGTCCAAACTGCGGCAAAGCCAAGTTCGCGCAAAACGCGCGCACCACAGGAAAAAACCAATGCCTAAGCTTTACCGGCGCTATGTCTGCCAGTCTTGCGGGCATGTTTCTGCCGCCCCTTTTGGGCGCTGCCCAAGCTGCCAGGCCTGGGATAGCATGACAGAAGAAGTGGTTTCTGATGAACCAGATGCTCCATCTTCGCTTGGAACAGTAAAAAGTCTAAGCGCCCGTTCCAAACCCAGCCCCATTGGCAAAGTACAGGCCGAAAGGGAAGAACGCATCCCCCTCAAAATGGAGGAGTTTTCCCGCGTCTTGGGGGGCGGCATTGTGCCCGGTTCCATTGTCCTGATTGGGGGCGACCCCGGCATTGGCAAATCAACCCTTACCTTGCAAATGGCCATGCAATTGGCACAGCGAGAAAAAATCCTCTATGTTTCCGGGGAAGAATCAGCACGTCAAATCAAAATGCGCGCAGACCGTCTGGCAGAAAAAAACGCCAAAGGCAATCCGCTTCTGCCCGAAAATCTGCTCTTGGTCACTGAGACCAATCTTGGCATAATCTTCAATCACATCGGCGAAATAAAACCCAACCTGGTTATTATTGACTCCATTCAAACCATGACTCTGCCCGAGATGGAATCTTCGGCAGGCTCGGTAAGCCAGGTAAGGGAATGCTCCGCCCGCCTGCGGGAGCTGGCTAAATCCACCGGTATCACTGTTTTTGTGATTGGGCATGTCACTAAAGAAGGCACCATTGCCGGGCCAAGAGTGCTCGAACACATTGTGGATACGGTGCTTTACCTCGAGGGGGAACAATTTCAGTCTTACCGTCTTTTGCGCTCGGTCAAAAACCGTTTTGGCGCCACCAGTGAAGTAGGCGTTTTTGAAATGCAGGAAAAAGGCATGGTTGAAGTCAGTAACCCCAGTGAAGTTTTTCTGGCGGAACGCATGATTAACGCGCCGGGTTCTGCCGTGGCCGTCACGATGGAAGGCACGCGGCCTCTTCTGGTAGAAGTCCAGGCGCTTACCACCCCCACAGCCAACCCCAACCCCAGGCGAACGGCCAACGGGGTAGATTTTAACCGTCTGCTACTGGTCAGCGCGGTTCTTACCCGGCGCATAGGCGTTAAACTGAGCGATCAGGATGTCTTTATGAATGTGGTAGGCGGGCTTACTATTGATGAACCCGCCGCGGATTTGGCAGTTGCCGTGGCTATTGCCTCTTCTTTCAAAGATACCCCTGTGCGCATGGATACCGTCCTGATCGGTGAAATCGGCCTTTCAGGTGAACTCAGAGCCGTCAGTCAAACAGCCCTCAGGCTGCGCGAAGCAGCTAAACTTGGCTTTAAACGGGCTATCCTGCCCCGCAGGCTGCGCCAGGGCGAGCCCCTGCCCAAAGAAATCCAGGCCATAGAGGTACGTTCCCTCAGGGAGGCCCTTAAAGAAGCCTTATTCGAAGAAGAAAAACTGCAGCCAAAAACAGAAAGGCCCGCAAAATGACAAAGAATTTCTTGGACCGCATTCCCTTCATCCATGCCACCCGCCGCAACCATGCCCTTGAACACGCTACCCTGACGGTGCTTGCTCAGCAGTATCCCGGGGCAAAGATGGCCGGCCTCTCCAACGCCCAGGGCTTCTTTTTATTCGCAGACTTGCCCACCGAAGTAGTGACGGATGCGGTACTTAAAGCCCAAAAACGCCTCTTAGCGGGCGAAGAAGCGCTGGCCATTCATCCCAGCTGCGGAACAAACATGGTCACCTCCTCTGTTCTGGCTGCGGGCGGTGCTTGGCTCTTGCTTTACGGTTCCAGCGGTGCGCGTAAACCCAAGTGGTACAACTACATTTTTGCGCTCAGTTTTGCCATCCCCGTTTACATTTTTTCACAGCCCCTTGGCCCAAAAGTGCAAAAAACCTTCACCACCCAGGCAGACTTGGGCAACCTCTCCGTAAAACTGGTTGAGAGCAATGGCTATGGTAAAAGCCTGGTGCATTTCATCCATACCACCTGTTAAAAGATTCTTGCGATGAGCGCTGAAGACCCAAGCATTCTGGTTCTAAGAGGGGATGACCCTTCCCGCAAAACCGCGGAGCTAAGCCGTCTTAAGAAAAGCATGGGTGATGAAAGCACAGCCGATATGAACACAACCCTGTTTGATGGGGAAGGCCTGCGCCTTGCAGAGCTTCGTTCTGCTTGTCTCACCATGCCCTTTTTGGCTGAATTCCGCCTGGTCATTGTAGAAAAAGGGCGCCAATTTTTAGCCAAATCAGCCAGGGAATTCCTTGAAAAAACATTGGAAGTGCTGGCGGAAGTGCCCGAGAGTACGCGTCTGGTCTTATTTGTTGAAGATAATGTGATTGTGCGCCGCAAAGAGCGCAGTTGGGAAAACGCCAAACAATATGATTGGCTTGTCAAATGGATTCATGAAGACCCTGCCAGAGGTACTATCATCAACTGCGAACTGCCCGCAGATGATGAAATGCCCGCCTGGGTATTGAATGCCGCCAAAGAGGCCGGCGGTTCTTTTGAAGGCGGCGCGGCCCATTTGCTGGCAGCGTATGTGGGTAACGACACCCTGCGTGCCGGGCATGAAATTGACAAGCTGCTGACCTACGCCGGGCCATCCCGTTCCGTAAGCCCACAGGATGTGATCTTGCTGACCGCGCAGGAACAGGAAGGCAACATTTTTGAGCTTACTGATGCCCTGGGCGAGCAGGATGGCAAAAAGGCGCTGCGCCAGTTCCGCATCCTTTCCGAAAAAAGCGACATGGTAGAGCTTGCCCCCATGATCCAGCGCCATTTCAGGCAGCTTATTCAGGTGCGGGAAATTCTGGATGAAGGCGGGCAGCCCAAAGAAGTTGAAAAAGAATTGAACCTGCTCCCTTTTATTGCTCAAAAGCTTTCCAACCAGGCCAGGCGTTTCACGCTCCCCCGTCTGATTGGCATTTACGCCCATTTGCTTGAAATTGACGAAGCCATGAAAACCGGCGGCCTGCCTGGAGACCTAGCTTTTGAACTGCTCATCGCAAAACTTACGGCATAGAAAACACAAAGAAAATGGCCCTCACATTCCGGGTTCTCAGCGTCAATCTCGCTAAGGCGGCAAAGATAGCCTCAAAATTCGGCCTTTCCGGAATCTTTAAACTCCCGCAAAACGGAGCAGTCGAAGTGAGCTCAGAAGGCCTGCTGGGCGATGCCATCATTAACCGCAAGCATCATGGCGGCCCCGATCAGGCCGTTTATGTTTATACAAGTGAAGACTATGCCTGGTGGCAGGATGCCCTGGATATGCCTGTTCCTCCCGGAACTTTTGGCGAAAACCTGACCATTTGCGGGCTGAAAAGTGCAGAACTGATCATAGGGGATAGGCTTGAGTGTGATCAGCTTGTTTTGGAAGTAAAATCCTCGCGCATTCCCTGCCGCACGCTGGCCTTGCGCATGCAAGACCCAGGCTTCATCGACAAATTCAAACGGGCAGAGCTTCCGGGCTTCTACTGCAAAGTGCTTAAGCCCGGTCAGGTTTCAGCGGGGCAAAAAGGGCTTTTACTGCCCTACGAGGGCGAAAAAGTGAGCATTCTCCAGGATTTTCGCAATTTTTACCGACTGAACACGTTGACAGAAATGGAGAAAAAAAGGCTGCTGAATGCGCCTATTAATGCTAAGTTACGCGCTTTTCTGGAAGGAAAAGCCGATAGCGCATAAAGCATATTTATTTAAAACCCGCACAGACCCGTCCTCAAACCGCTTCAGCCTGCTTCAGCATCTTCAAAACACGAACAATTTGCCCGGTTCAGTATTTCTTTGTTTCCAGCACATTTTTAATGGTACCGAATAAAGCGGCATTTGCAGCCAAAAGGCTGGGCGAGCCTTCAAGCAGGCTTTTAGATTCGTAAAGCGGTTCTGCAATGCCGCCTGCCTCGCGTACCAGCAATATACCGGCTGCGGCATCCCAGGGGAAGAGAGAAATCTCCCAGAAGCCCTCCACCCTCCCGCAGGCTACATAAGCCAGGTCTAAAGCGGCAGATCCCAGCCGGCGAACGGATTGAACAAGATGTGAAAGGTTGACAAAGTTGTCAATGTTGGAGCGTGGTGTATCCAGCAAATGAAAACGAAAGCCCGTAATCAGCATGGCGTCAATCATCTGGGCGGTACCGGAAGCATGAATTGGTTTGCCGTTCAGCTGGGCTCCCTTGCCCGCTTCAGCCGTGAACATCTCATCCAGATTTGGGGCGTAGATAACCCCCATTTGAAGCTGCCCCTTATAGGCATAAGCGATGGAAATGGCATAAATCGGCAGACCGTGGGCATAATTCAGCGTCCCGTCCAAGGGGTCAATAAACCACTGGTGCTCCGGGTTGCCTTGCTGCAAGCCGCTTTCTTCCGCCATAATCGTGTGGTCAGGAAAGGCCTGCAGCACTTTGCCCTTAAGGAAGGCCTCGCTGAGCTTATCAGCCTTCGTAACCAGGTCAGCTTTGCTCTTATGTTCGGTCTGCAGGTCTTCAAATTGCATACCTTTCAGCACTTGCCCAATTTCCCTTGCCCACGATTCAATTTCTTTCAATTCCGGTTTTATCATTTGCAGCTCACATTTTTTGTACCATTTTAACACCCAATCATCCCAAACCTCTGTGGATAAAGGGTGGAAAACCTGTTCAAAAGCCTGTGCATAAATGGTTATAATTGGATAAGAATTCTCAACTTTTGTGGAAAGAGGCAGCATGGATGCGCCAAAATTAATGCCCAAATTCGCCGTTTTGCAGCTTTCCGGCTGTTCTGGCTGCGAGGTTTCCCTTCTGAATGCGGATGAGTGGCTCAATCAGTACAAATTGGTTTACATGCCGCTGGTAATCACCGCCAATAAAATGCCTGATGAAATTGAGACTTTGTTGATTACCGGCGGGGTTCGCAACGAAGAAGATGAATACAATCTGCGCAAGGCTGCTTCCATCGCCAAACGTGTGGTCGCGGTTGGCACCTGTGCCATTTCCGGCGGCGTTGCCAACCTGGGCGACCGCGATGAGGTCCGCCGCCTTTTTAACCAAGACCTTAAAAGGCACAATCTGCCTTCTTTGCTGCCAAAATCGCATCCCGTGGATAAATTTGTGGAAGTGGACCTCTATCTGCCCGGCTGCCCGCCCACCCCTGAGCTCTTTATGGCGGCACTGACCGACCCGCAGGGTTTCAAAGGGGCAGCCATCGTCTGCGCGGAATGCGGCCGCAAAAAACTGGGGGATATGAAACCCAAGCACCTCACCGGCTTTCAGGCGGGCGATGTGCTGCCAGATATCTGCCTGGTCAACCAGGGTTATCTCTGCGTTGGCACCTCCACACGGGGCGGCTGCAGAGCTCTGTGCACACGCCCCGGGCACCCCTGTGTGGGTTGCAGGGGCCCTTCAGACATGTTCATCGAAAAAGAATCAAAAGTCTGGCTTGATAACATCAAAAGAACCTTCAATCGCCTTACAGAAATCCCTGACGAAGAGATTGAAGAAGCCTTAAAAAGCCCCCAACTTTCTTTATTTCTTTTTCAGTTCGCAGATTATGAAGAAGAGGGTATGCAACCCCGCAGTAAAAACAAGGTGCTCTGATGACGATTTTAACCTTCCCCATGAGTCGTATTGAAGGCCATGCCCGTGTAGTCATTGAAGAAGAAGGCGGCGTTGTTCAATCTGCTGACTTTCAGGCCATGGAAATGCGCGGTTTCCGTTATTTTGTGGTTGGCACACCTGCAGAACAAATGCCGGTAATTGTGCCCCGCATCTGCGGCGTTTGTTCTACCGCTCATCATGTGGCATCTGTGAAGGCCCTTGAAGACCTTTATGGCATTACGCCTCCCCCCGTTGCGGAAAGAATCCGCGAAATTCTGCTTTTGGGCCAGCTTATTCAAAATCAGGCTACTTCTCTATTCCTTTTCACCCTGCCAGACCGGGTTGGCGTTAATTCCATCTTTGCCATGGAAGATCTTGACTGCTGCGGCACGGATAATTCCAGTCTGGCACAATCTGCTTTGCGCGTTCGCAAAGCCGGTACCGACCTCATTACCTTGGCCGGTGGGCAGTTTATTCACCCCGTAAAAGCAGTGGTGGGCGGTGTTACCAGCGGCATTGTGCGTGAGCGCGCAGATGCCATGATTAAAGAACTGGATGAGATTTTGCCCATTGCCAAAGGCCTTTTTGATTGCTACTGGCGCCTCTCATTATCCCTGCGCGACCGTATCGGTACGATGGGTGATGATGAACCCACTTATTATCTGGCCTCCACGCAGGATGACTCCCTGACCCTCAACAGCGAACGCCTGCGGGTCTTGGACCCAGGCGGTAAAGAAAAGGCAGGCTTTAAGCCGCGTGACTATCAAAAACACCTGATTATGGAAGATTCGCGTTATTCCTACGCGGGCGAAAGCACCTTCCAGGGCGAAATCATGCGAGCCAACAGCCTGGCACGCATCAACATGGCTCGCAAGCTGAATATGCCCGAAGCCAATCAATATCTGGAACGCTTCAAAACGGAGTTCGGAGACCCTGCCCACGGCATTCTCCTATTTGATATTTGCCGTGGCATTGAGCTTGTTTATGCCATTGAAAAATCCCGCAAAATGCTGGAAGAAGACCTTGAGCATGAGGATGTAAAAGTAGGCTACAGCATTCAGGATGGAGTGGGTTTTGGTCTGGTTGAAGCGCCGCGCGGGCCGCTTATTCATCGCTATGAAGTGGAAAATGGTCTTATTAAAGACGCTGATTTTGTGATTCCAACTGCCCATAACATGCGCGCCATTCGCCGCGCCCTCATGGTTGTTGCAAACCGTTACATCAGCCCCAACGGAATTAATCTGGAGCTGGATAA
Organism: Anaerolineaceae bacterium; assembly: GCA_034926255.1. Classification (GTDB taxonomy): domain Bacteria; phylum Chloroflexota; class Anaerolineae; order Anaerolineales; family Anaerolineaceae; genus Mesolinea. The sequence goes on from JAYFRD010000002.1 coordinate 23,721, forward strand.
AGCCGTTGGCCGGGTAGTGAGAGCCTTTGACCCTTGCATTGCCTGCGCCACGCAATAAGGCCGCCTGATGGCTCTATACAGATAATTATTAAACTGGGTCCTTGCCCAGATATCAAATTTTAGGAGAGATTCTGATGAGTTTTCTTAATTCAGCACCAACCCCCCATAATTCTGCCAAACCGGGAGAAATTGCCGAAAACATCCTCCTGCCGGGGGATCCCCTGCGGGCAAAATTCATTGCCGAGAATTTTTTGGATAATGCGGTTTGCTATAACTCTGTGCGCAATATGCTCGGTTTCACCGGCACTTACAAAGGCAAGCGTATCAGCGTGCAGGGCACCGGCATGGGTATGCCCTCCATGGCCATCTATTCCTACGAGCTCATTCACTTTTATGGCTGCAAAAACCTGATGCGTATTGGCACTTGCGGCACCATTTCCGATGAATTGGATGTGAACGATATTGTTATCGGTATGGGCGCCTGCCACGATTCCAATATGGAAGAACAATTCCAGCTTCCGGGTAAATATGCCCCTCTTTGCAGCTTTGAGCTTCTGGAAAAAACGGTCAGCACCGCCCGCCGTCTCAATATGCACTTTATGGTTGGCAACATCCTTTCCAGCAGCCTCTTCTACAGTGAAAACAGAACGGACAGAAAAGATTGGAAAACCATGGGCATTCTTGCCGCAGAAATGGAAGCCGCCGCGCTGTATATGAACGCGGCCTTTGCCGGTGTAAATGCCTTGGCGGTGCTTACCGTCAGCGACAGTGCCCGTACTGGAAAAACAGCTACCGTGGAAGAACGCGAAACTGGAACAGCCCAAATGGTAAAGCTTGCCCTTGAAACCATGGCAGGCTTATCTTAAGCTTCCCGGGCATTCCTCTTTAGGGTGATTGAAAAACGCACCCCATCGCTTAGGTTTTCAGCCCAGATATCCCCCTGGTGAAAGCTGACTATCTTGCGGGAAATGTAAAGCCCCAAGCCAAAGTGCCCACCCGAACCCCGGAAAAACTTCTCAAATAACATGGAGAGGGTTTTTTCCGGGATGGGGTTTCCATCGTTTGTGATGCTTGCCAACACTTCTTTTTCCGTTGGTATAACCTTCACCTCAATATGGCTCTTGGCATAGCGCAATGCGTTTTCAAAAATATTATCAAAAACCGTCTGGATGGCTTCCCTGTTGCCTGAAATAAAAACATCCGAGATGGGTTCATAATCTACTCTCACATGTTTGTCATTTCCCATAAAGCGTTGGGCGCTTTCCGAAAGCATTCTATCCAGGTCAAAACACGCAAAATCAGACCTGTTGCCAAGCATATGCTCAAGCGAAGTCACGTACAGCAGCTTCTTGATACCAATTTCCAGCGTACGGCTCTCCTTCAAAATTATTTCGACCGCTTCATCATGGTAGATTCCGTCAAAATATGCTTCGCAGCAATTACGAATCACCATAATTGGGGTTTTAAGTCCATGAGAAACACTCTGGTAAAAAAACTCTTCTTCTTCATTGATTTCCGTAACATTTCTCTGAATTTGAGAAAGGGTATTGATGAGTTTTCCGATTTCATCTTTCCGAGATACTTGATAAATAGGCTCTGACCAATTCTTATTCTTAATATGATCCAGGTTTGTTTTAATTTTCTCAAGTGGTTCAACCACGTTTTGCAGGCTTAGTTTGGCAATAAAAATGTTCATACCGCATACAATGAGAAAGAGCACAATAAGGGGCACCACTGATTCGGCGCTGAATTTAACGCCCGGTACCAAAAAAAACAATGAAAACAAAACCAAAAGTGTGCAAAGGCAGAGATACAGGGTCAGCTTAATCCAAAGCTGTATGGTAAGCGGCTTATCCTGCAGCCAAAGATGCACTGAGAACCTGTTCATATGGGCTGCTGTGTGTTAAGACGATACCCAAAACCATATACAGTGCGGATATCCAAATGCCCAAGCTTCTTCCGCAAACGGCGCACCATGTCATCTACAACGCGGTCAGACCCAAAATAGCCATAACCCCAAACATGGTTAAGAATTTGTTCGCGCTTCACTATTGAATTGCGGTGCTGCATCAAAAAAAGCAGAAGGTCATATTCTTTGGCAGTTAATTCAATATCGCTTCTCCCTTCAAAAACCATATGCCTTTCACGGTCAATTGAATAGGGAGGGATATGCAGCAAAGAAGAGGGCGTTTTCTGTTTTTGGAGAAGTTTATTAACCCTGATAATGAGTTCTCGAATTAGGAAAGGTTTAGGAATGTAGTCATCGCAGCCCAATTCAAGCCCGGTTACACGGTCAATATCCTGGTTTCGTGCTGAAATAAAGATGGTGCAAACATCCGGACGGGCCTTTTTTACCTCCCGGAATACAGTCAGTCCGTCAATATCCTGCAGCATGATATCAATAACCCACAGGCCGGCTTCTTCGTGAACAGCCTGAAGTGCAGCCTCACCTTCGGCAAAGCTTTTAACTTGATAACCTTCTTTCTCGAGGTACTTGACTATCAGAAGTCTTAAAACCTCTTCATCTTCAACTACATAGATCCACATATTTCCTCATGGTTTTTGGAAAGGCCATGCCAGCAGGCTTGGGCAATATTATAGCATCAGGAAATAAAACAGCCCCTCGTTAGAAGGGCTGTCTTCAAAAAACAAACTAATCTTGGTTTTTCAGAACTTTAATTCATCGTAAAGTACTGGAAGTCCCACTGGCCGATGGGTGTTCGCCCGGGGCCGGTCACTTTAGCCTTATCTATAACCTGAGTATAAGTTGTAAAGTAGATGGGGCAAAGAACCATATTATCCATCAAAATCTTTTCAGCTTCAACCAGATAAGTGTCGCGTTCTTTGCCAGAGGTAGAAGCAGCCATATTCACAGCTTTATCATAGGCTTCGTTATCCGGATTAAGGGTGGTATCATCCGGTACCCCTGCATAGGGTTTGTAACGCCAGCGGGAATCGTTAAGGCCATTTGCTGTATAGAGCGAAAGCATGGTCATGGGGTCGTTGTAGTCGGCGCTCCAACCGTACTGGGCAATGGTGTAGTTGCCGCTTGAGAGCGTATTCTGGTAAACAGCAACTTCTTCCACTTTCAAATTAACTTTGATGTTGAGGTTTTTCTCCCACATCTGTTGGACGGCCTCAGCTACTTTTTGTTCGCTGCCATGAGAATAATACAAAATCTCCAGTTCAGGGAAGCCCTTGCCGTCGGGGTAACCAGCTTTGGCCAGATACTCTTTGGCTTTTTCTACATTCGCTGCCAGAGGATTGATTTCAAATTCTTCCTGCACAATGCCATCTGCATCCATTTTGCGCATACTGCTGCCATCAGAAAGTTTGAAAGGAGGCGCAACAAAACCAGCCGCGGGAACGGAACCATTCTTAAGCACCTGCTCAACAATCAATTTTCTGTCAATAGCCAAGGCCAATGCCTTGCGAACGTTAATATCATTGACGGGGGCTTTATCCATATTGAACTGATAATAAACTGTGCCAAGGGCAGCTTCGCTGACGAAGTTTGGATCCTCTGCCAACAAGCGCGGAATTTCTTCACCGGGAATATTGCTGGTTACCTGAATTTCACCAGCCTGATAGCCCTGCAGGGAAGTGGTGGAATCGGTAATGAAGAGCGCTTTAATGCCATCCAGTTTTACGTTATCTTTATTCCAGAAATTCGGGTTTTTCTTCAAAAGCAGATGAGAGCCAATTTTGTATTCAGCCAGATAGAACGCGCCATTGGTAACACATTTGGCAGGGTCTTTTTCCCAGCCTTCACCGGTTTTGGCCATATCCTCACGAGTAGGCATGTAGGTAAAGAAAGAAACGAGATTCAGGAAGTAGGCGGTGGGCTGTTTTAGTTCAACCTGCAAGGTGCGGTCATCCAAGGCTTTCACCATCACATCTTCTGCCTTGCCTTTGCCATCAAAATACTCCTGGGCGCCCTTAATGTAATCATTCACCAGGAACGCATAGGGAGATGCCATTTCAGGGGAACAGGCACGCTTCCAGGCATATTCAAAATCATGGGCGGTGAGGGGCTTGTCATCAGACCATTTAAGTCCTTCACGAAGTTTAAAGGTGTACACGGTGTCCTTGACCCCTTCAGCATTCGGGCCAAGTTCATAGGACTCTGCGGCTGCCATCTTGATGCCCTCTTTCGTATCACGAACCAAGCCATCATAAAGGTTGATGATTACATGGCCGCCGGCACCGGAGGTATTCAATTGCGGATCCCAGGTTTTGGGCTCACTGCCAATGTTCCACACCAGATACTTGCCTTCTGGTTTAGCGGGTTCTGCCGCCTGGGTAGGGGTTGCTGCAGCATCAGCAGTCGGGGCAGCGGCTTCCGCTTTCGTAGCTGCGGGAGCTTGGGTTGGTTCAGCGCTTGGTTGAGCGGGGGCACTGGGTGCACAGCCCAGCATAGGTAAAACAAGCGACATAACCAGGACAATATAGATCCAACTTGCTTTTTTCATTCTTCCTCCTTAATAATTTTTGAACTTTTCTTTTTTAAATTTCAGAAGCCTGTCTGCTGAATTTTTCGGCTTCGTTATTTATTAATCCTGTGGCAGGCCACAAAATGCTCATTACCAACATCCTTAAGCCCCGGGTTTTCAATGGCACAAACCTCCATTATATAAGGGCAGCGCGTACGGAAAGGGCATCCACTCGGCGGGTTAATGGGGCTTGGCACATCTCCCTGAAGGATGATTGACTGACGGCTGCGTGCCTTGTGCGGATCAGGGATAGGAACAGAGGAAAGTAAAGCCTCCGTGTAGGGATGTTTGTAATGCTGGTAGATTTCTTCGCTTTTTCCTACTTCAACCAGGTGCCCCAGGTACATGACGCCAATGCGGTTTGAAATATGCCGCACCATGGAAAGATCATGAGCAATAAAAAGATAAGTGAGGCCAAGGTCCTTTTGCAAATCTTCAAGCATATTCACAATCTGGGCCTGGATGGAAACATCCAACGCCGAAATAGGTTCATCACAGATAATAAATTCCGGCTGAACAGCCAGGGCTCTGGCAATGCCAATGCGCTGGCGCTGTCCGCCGGAAAATTCGTGGGGGTATCGGTCTGCATGCTCTTTAAGGAGCCCTACGCGGTCAAGCAGTTCATGAACGGCTTTTTTCTTTTCTTCCCGTGACTGTAAATCCGAATGCATATCAATCGGTTCCATCAGAATATCCATAACGGTCATTCTGGCATTGAGTGAGGCATAAGGATCTTGAAAAATCATCTGTATCTTTTTGCGGTAGGGCAGCAGTTCGGCCCTGTTCAGCTTGGCCAAATCCTGCCCATTGTAAATAATTTGGCCTGCAGTCGGCTTATAAAGCCGAATAATCGTGCGCCCGGCAGTAGATTTGCCACACCCGGATTCGCCCACCAGCCCAAAAGTTTCCTGGCGGTTGATGTGAAAACTGATATCCTCAACCGCATGTGTAATTTGCGTGTTTTGGCCAAAAAAGCCCGTTGACTTTGTAAAATACTTTCTAAGATTTTTAACTTCCAGAAGCTTATGCCCGTTCATGGATGATATCCTCTTTATCTTTTTGATAAGCTTCATTTTTGGGAGCACTTTCATACATCAGCCAGCACATGGTCTGATGCGTGTTCTCCTGAAAAGCGGGGGGCTGTTCTTGCAAGCATATATTCATCGTGTATTTGCAGCGTGATGCAAACGGGCAACCATTCGGCGGATTGAAGAGGTCCAGCGGCGTACCAGGTATGGGCCTCAGCCGCGACTTTTTGCCGTCTTCGCGCACCTTGGGTAAGCAGCTGAGCAACCCCAGGGTATAGGGATGGCTGGGGTCGTAAAAAATCTCATCTGCACTGCCGTTTTCCATCACCAGTCCACCATACATCACCAAAATCTGGTCACAAAGTTCGGCTACAACGCCAAGATCATGCGTAATCAGAATGGTAGACATTTCCAATTGCCGATTAAGTTTACGAATCAGGTTCAAAATCTGGGCCTGAATGGTCACATCCAAGGCTGTAGTAGGTTCATCTGCAATTAAAAGCTCTGGGCTGCAAGCCAAAGCCATGGCAATCATCACCCGCTGGCGCATTCCTCCGGAAAATTCATGAGGGTAACTATTCACTCTTTCACTGGCAAAAGGAATGCCTACCAGTTCAAGAAAGTGTATCGTTTTTTCAAGAGCTTCCTTGCGGCTTGCCTTTTCGTGCTCCTTAATGTTTTCCATAATTTGATTGCTGATGGTATACACAGGGTTCAGCGAGGTCATTGGGTCCTGAAAAATCATGGAAATATCCCTGCCGCGAATCTTCCTCATTTCATCCTTGGTCATGGAAAGCAGGTCGCGATCCTTAAAAAGGATTTCTCCTTCTACAACCCGCCCAGGGAACTGCAGCAGGCCCATAATGGAAAGGCTGGTCACACTCTTGCCGCTGCCCGATTCTCCCACAATACCCAGCAGTTGCCCGCGGTTCAGGTTAAAACTGACACCCCGTAAAGCCTTGACCTCACCAAGATGTGTAAAGAAGGAAGTATGCAGATTTTTTACAGAAAGAAGCCGACGGGACATCAAAAATCCTTTACTTTCGAAGTTTAGGGTCTAAAGAATCCCTCAGGCCATCACTGAACAGGTTGAGCGCAAGAATGGTCAGACTCATGGCCAGGGCTGGATAAAAAAGCTGATAGGGGTTGGTGTAAAGGCCAGGCAAGGCTTCGTTGGCCAAGGCGCCCCAAGAAGCCTTGGGCGCAGAAACACCTAAGCCAATAAAGCTTAAGAATGCCTCGGTGAACATGGCAGCAGGAATTTGCATGGTAATGGCAACCATAATGGGGCCCATGGCATTCGGGATGAGATGCCGGCTCAGAATCTTGCGGGTGGGTACCCCCAGCAAAATTGCCGCCAGTACAAATTCCTGGTCACGCATGCTTAATACCTGTGAACGCACAATTCTTGCCATGCCCACCCAATAAGTGATGCTCATTGCAATCAGGATGGATTTTAAGCCCGGGCCTAACACCACCATAATGAGAATGACGTAAAGCATCATCGGGATGGAACTGATGGCATCCACAATGCGCATCATCACGTTATCCACTCGCCCGCCAAAGTACCCTGCAATACCGCCATAGACAACCCCAACAAAGAAGTTAATCAAGGCAGCCATAAACCCAACCAAAAGCGACATTCTGGCGCCGTAAATGACACGAATGAAGAGGTCCCTGCCTAAAGAGTCTGTACCCCAAATGTAGGTTTTGTTCAGTACGCTCTTAAAAGGCGTTATTTTCTGTTTATCGTAAAAAACATGGAAGCGCTCAATTTTGTTGTTGAGAATGTTCGCCGCTTCATCCAAGGGAATCTCCCCCGATTCAGGGGCGTGCCCACCAAAGTAATCTTTAAGGTAAGAAACTTCGGCAATTTTCACCAGTGCATCGGTATTTTTCAGTTTAGCGGCCTGGGCCATATATTCTGTTTTAGCCTTAAAGTAAATGCTGTAATCAACCAACAGTCTTTTACCGTTGACTTCATAAAGATAAGTTCGGTTTGTTTTATCATCCTTGATCATTTTGGAAAGCTTAATGAGATGCCCGTCTGCCGTAGTATCAATACTCTTGAATTCATTGGTGATAAAAACATAGTTATCATCACCCAATTGATAGAGTTTCAGTTCAGGCGGAATGCTGGAAAATTCCAAACTTTGTTCACGATAGCTGTGGGGCCAGAAGAAAGGCACAAATATCGCCGAAAGCACAACAACCAAAATCACAACCATTGAAATGATGGCGCTGGTATTGCTGCGCAGCCTGCGCCAGCAATCTTCCCAATAGGTCAGGATAGGCCGCGAGATTGCCTCAGACTTCAGGTTTTCTCGGTCAGCTTTCTGCCATTTTGCTGATTCATCCATAAAGCCGTTCCTTAGTCCAGTCGAATTCTTGGGTCAATCAAAACGTACATAAAGTCCACAATCAGCACCGCTGCTACCAGTAAAATCGCAAAAAAGACTGTGATGCCCATAATCAGTGGGTAATCTCGATTAATGATGCTGATCGTAAAAAGACTGCCAATACCGGGAATGCCAAAAACTTTTTCAATAACAAAAGAACCCGTAACGATGGAAGCAATCATCGGGCCAATGTAGGTTACCACCGGCAGCAGTGCATTACGCAGGGCATGCTTTACAACCACCTTGTTTTCAGAAAGTCCCTTGCTTCTTGCTGTACGAATATAATCCTGCTGCAAGACCTCCAGGAGACTGGTACGCGTAAGTCTGGTAATAAAAGCCATGGAAAAAGCGCCGATTACCAGAATAGGACCGATGTAGCCTTTAGGGTTGTCAATTCCAAAGGCGGGCACAAGGCCAAGTGTTTTGCTGAACAGATAAAGAAAACCAGTGGCAAGCACAAAACTGGGAATAGTTGCCCCCAATGTGGAAAGGGTCATCAGAATGCGGTCAACCGCCTTGTTTTGATTAAGTGCACTGACAATACCCATCCCAATCCCCACGAACACAATTAACAGGGAAGCATAAATGCCAATCACCGCCGAGTAGGGAAAGCCATCGGAAATAACTTTATTAACCGTAATTCCCGCTTTGGTGTATGAAACACCAAAATCTCCATGAATAAAATTATTCAGGTATTGCAAATATTGCTGCCAGACTGGTTTGTTCAGGCCATATTTGGCCATCATGGCAGCCTTAATTTCTTTATTGGGCATTTTCTCATCCGTAAAAGGATTTCCAGGAATGGCCTTCATTAAAAAGAAAGTGAGCGTTATGACAATGAAAATAGTCATAATCGAAGAAATCACACGCTTTAGGAAATAATTCAACATCCTGAACTCCTCACGGGATAATCAGCTAACTAAAATTATAGAATTACTTTTGCGGGAAAATACGGTTAATTTGTGGGATTTTTCACATAATCCAGAGACCCTGGCATTCCATCGCTTAAGAATCCCCCTCAACTTCCTTAACCTCAGGCTTCTCCGGCAAAAGATACTGCCCCTTTACACGCCAGATAAATCGGTCACGGTAGTCCTCTAAAAGCAGGTGGTACAAATTGCTTTCAAACAGAATAATAAAGATAATCCCTGTCAGAATCACTTGTATTCCATAAGGTGTAGCCCTCCAGATAAACCACCTCGCCCCGGGCACAAGCAGGGCGGCCGCAGCCTCCAGACAAATGACTGAAATCAAAAAGACCCTTTTAAGCGGCTTCAAGTGCAGGCTCCTAAGGGAGAGAATGGATTCTTCCAAAAAGCGCAGGCTGTTAAAGCATAAGAAAGCCCCAATAATCAGATTGCCGGAAAAAACAGGGCCGGTGGCAATCTTTTCAGCAACCAAAATCAGCATCAGAATACTCTGCCCGACCACCTGAACACCATGCTGAATTTCATTGGACCAGGCCTGCTGCAGAGGGTGTTTTGCCTGCATCTTCTGTTCTTCACGCAGAAGCTGCATACTGTGGGCAATAGACGTAAAAAACGAGGCGCAAAGGCCAGAAGAAGCTGCAATCAACCAACCTTTTCCTGCATATTCAGTAAGAAAGGAATTGAAACCAAATGCATCACTGATAACAATCTTAAGCACCGGAATCAAAACGGAAAGATGCTTGATCCAGAAAAAGAGAAGGCTGAGAAAAAATAACATGGTGAAATAAGTGCTGAATTTCGGAAAACGCCTATGCAGCCAGTAGGCAAGAATCAGCAGAGGAATTAATCCATAAAGCAGTGAAGGCGCTTGTTCCCGCCAAAAGAAGCGCAGCCCCTCGGCATAATAAAAGGGCGAGGCAAAAATGGCAATGAAGAATATTTGTACGCCTGCCAGCAGAAATATCACCAAAGGGCTTTGCCTTATGTCTTTTCTCAGGCAAGCTGCCTGGTAAAGAAATTTAAGGGTAAGTACCTGCCCCGCATTTTTACGGTCAAAGCTTGTAATGGTGCTCAAAATACCCAGCGGCTTTGCAAACAAAAGGCTGAAAACAAGATACCAGAAGATGCTGCCAAACCCGCCGGTGATCACCATGCGCTGAAGCACTGCAAAGATTAATAACTGCTGGAAGATAAATATTTTTTCAGGTACGCCACGCAGAATGGCTGCCCGGTCATCAGGCCCAACATATTCTTCCCAAAATGCGCGCAAGGTAAATTTATAAAGAACATCCCTAAGCTGAAATCTGCTTTCAACAACGCAGTACAAACAAAAAAATAGAAAGAAAACATTGATTGGATAAAGCCACAAACTGCTAATCACCTCATCGCTCACCGCGGCACTCTGCTTGAAGCTGGCTGTAAAATTCACTGAGAAAACGGTCCCTGGCTTCGGCAAGGGCTTTGCCTGAACTTGTAAAAAGCTGTCCTTTTATCTTACGCAGCTTAAAGAGATACTCATGGTAAGAGCTATGCTTCTCGCCCGGTTCTTTAATCCCTGTTGAGAGAAAGCTCTCCGAAGGCTCCGCATAGGCTGGTTGGCCGGCTAAAGCCGCAAAAGCGATGGTTCGTGCCGCGCCAATCGCCCCCAGAACATCCAGTTTATCAGCATCAAAAAGGCACTGTGCCTCCAGCGTTTGCGGCCGTTCACCATTGTGGCGAAAACGGTGGGCGCGGATGCAGTGCTGCACAGCTTCAATGCGTGCCTGAGCCCAGTTTTCCTGCCTGAGTACCCTGGCGGCAAATTCCGCAGAAGCAATGTGATGCTCTTGGCGGGCTTGTCCGTCTCCGCCCGGAGCAGAACCAACGCTGTCATGCAGCAGCGCAGCCGCATGCACAATCTCAAGGTCAGCCCCTTCAGCCAACGCAATTTTTTCGGAAAGGCGGTACACCCGCATAACATGCGCAAAATCGTGAACGGGGTCTCCGCTTTCATACCATTTTTGGGCTTCTTCAATGCTGGGGCACATGGTTTTCCTTAAAAGATAGAGATGTGAATGAGGCCAAGCCCTTGCGCGGCAAAGAAAAAGAAGGCGATGAGCACAAGCAGGATGAGCGTATTTTTTGCAGGGAAGTTCAGCACCTTGTGCATAACAAACCCCATCACCGCAAAACCTAGCAGGATGATCAGATAGTTAATAACCATCCGCAGCCAAAAATGATCCCAAAAACCTGCGTTCATGGCAGCTGAGGGTAAACCCTGCCCTTCTTGATAACGGCCGCCACCTGATTGCTGCCATATCGGTAAGAAAGGTTGCGGTAATCTGGGCTTCTGAGCAAGATCATGTCTGCCTGTTTGCCCGGGCAGATGGAACCTACTTTGTCTTCGCGCCAGATGGCCTTAGCAGAATTAATGGTAGAAGCAGCCAAAGCCTGTGCGGGCGTAAGCTTGAGGTAACGGCAGGCAATCGCCTGAATCATCTGCATGGACTCATTCCAGGTGGTACCGGGGTTGAGGTCTGTTGCCAACGCTAAAAAACCATCAGCCTCTAAAATGGCTGTTGCAGGGGTATACTCTGTTTGGCCTAACCCAAAGGGAGTACCAGGCAGGCTTACCGCCACTGTGTCGGTATAAGCTAAAGCTCTGATGTCATCCAGTGAAGTTTTCACCAAATGGTCTGCAGAACTGGCCCCCATCTTTGCGGCCAAAGAGGCCCCGCCAATGTTGGCAAATTCATCTGCATGCAGCTTAAGCGGAAAGCCCAAAGCGTGGGCACTGGCTAAAATCTGCTGGGTGTGCTCAATATCAAAGACACCGCTCTCGCAGAACACATCTACAAAAGGTAAAGGCTGTCCTTTTGCATTTAAAAGCCACCAGTGATGAACTGCCGGTAAAGCCCTGTCAGTAAGAAATTCTGTATAGGCATGTATATCACCATTGTATTCCTGGGGAATGGCGTGCGCGCCCATAAAGGTTGGCACAAGTTCAAAGGGTCCTTCTTCATTAAGCTTCAAAATAACTTCAAGCTGGCGTATTTCGGTGTCAATATCCAGCCCGTAACCGGTTTTGGCCTCAATGGTCGTGCTACCCAGGCAAAAACAGGCCATGGCACGCTCGCGCGCCTGGTCCATCAGCTCATCCACGCTCGCTGCGCGCGTGGCCTTTACTGTGCTGGCAATCCCTCCGCCTGCAGCCATAATCTCCATGTAAGACTTTCCCTCAAGGCGCATTTCGAACTCGGCAGCACGGTCGCCTGCCCAAATAAGGTGGGTATGGGGGTCTACAAAACCCGGCAGCAGGGCTTTCCCTTCTGCATCAAACCTATCGGCCTGAGGGTATTTATCCAGAAGCTGCCAGGAATTGCCCAGCTCCACAATCTTTTCGCCATCTATGGCCACCGCTCCGTTTGGCAGTGGGTTCAGGGTGCCCAGTATCTTGCCGCTTTGGGCTTTGGGCGTAAGCGCAATTAGCTGTGATGTATTATGGATGATGAGCATAACTCTATTGTAATGGCTTTCATGCTGAATTTGAGGCATATCTTTAAATAGGATGAACAAAATTGCCGATCTTCACCAGAATATGTACAGCTAAGTCTCTTGCCTAAGATTGTCTAAATAAGCTTGGAGGGATTTCAAAAGAGCACTACCCATGTTGCGCCAGCCTCTGTAGGGGCTTTCTGAATGCAAATCAACATCTGTTTTTCCCCTCCGCATGGCACTCCCACTCCTTTGCGCATGACGAAGGCGTAAAGCCTTCTTTCTTTTGCCGGCTTTCTGCGCTGTCGTGCTATCTTTTTTATCCATTTTCCTCGTTGACTATTGACCTTTCCGCACGCACCCCCCCTTTCCGTATACCCCTTTCCGCATGCGGAAAGCTACCTGGAGAGCATTCTGGAAAAAGAGGTTAAGCGCCGCAAAAAATTTTTCGCGGGTATACTTTTATCAAGGTCGTCTTAAGGCCCAAGGAGGATGAAATGCCAAAAAACAATACCCTGCGCTACCTTATTTTTGCCTCGCTTTACTTTACCCAGGGCACCATCTTGGGTTACTTTGCCTCACTGAACGCGCTTTACCTTTTGGATAGCGGCCTGAATATGACCAAGGTGGGCATTTTCGGGGCCATTGCCCTCATCCCCTTTGTCATCAAAATCTTTCTGGGTATGCTCTCAGACCGGGTCAACCTTTTCGGCAAAGGCCATCGCCTGCCTTACATTTTCATCGGTCTGGCGGTTCAATTTATCTGCTTGATAATGGTTCCATTCATCAATCCGCTTCAAGCGTATTGGGGCTTTGTTGCCTTGGCCTTCCTGCTCCAATTAGGGATGGCTCTTTACGACACCTGCACCGATGGTTTGGCACTGGATAACACTCCTGTGGAAGAACAGGGCAAAATCCAGGCCTTTATGGTGGGTGGCCGTGCTATCGGCACTATTGTGGCCGCTTCCGCGGTTGGCCTCCTGGCTCAGCACATTTCTTGGGCTTCTGTGTTCTGGGTGCTGGCCGCCCTTACCTTGATACCCTTGCCTTTGCTCGCAAAAGTGCATGATGGCGAAAGGCCTGCGGGTACTCGCTTCGAGTGGTCAGCCTTCAGCGCCTTTCGCACCTGGCCGGTCATTGCGGTGGGCTTGGCTGGTTTGCTGATCTTTATGGTCATTGTGGGCGCCAACCAGCTCATTAACCCTTTCTTGCAGCAAGAGCTGGGTATTTCCCTTTCCCAGGCCGGCCTGGTCACTTCGCTTTGGGGTCTGGGTATTGTAGCCGGCAGTTTCGTAGGCGGCTGGCTGATGAGTAAAATCAAAAACAAAGCCGCCACCCTCACAATGCTGCTGATGGTCGCACTTAGTTTGCTTGCAGTCGCCTTTTTAATCAAAGCAAGCTTGGGGCTGGCATTTGCTATTGGGTTGGTAATTTTTTTTGGCGTTGCCTATGGTGCAGCGCAAACTATCACCTTCGCGCTGTGCATGCGGGTGGTCGATCAGCGCATTGCTGCCTCCATGTTCGCCATTCTGATGGCCTTCACCAATGTGGGCCAGGGCATTGGCTTGGCACTGGGTGGCAAGCTGGCAGATGGCTTGGGCTTCCGTCTGGCATTGGCAATCTTTGCTGGGCTGCTCGTGCTGGTACTGCCCTTTCTCCCCGGTGTTTTTCGTAAACAAAAGGGAAATTCCCAAGATGCGTGAATGCACCCTTAACGACCAAGAAGGTTGGTTCCGCTTGCGCGGAACGGGCATCATCATCGAAAACGGACATGTCCTCATGGCACACAACGAGAAGGAACCCTACTACTATTCTGTTGGCGGCGGAGTACTGCAAAACGAAAGCACTACGCAAGCCGTAATGCGTGAAGTGTTTGAAGAAACAGGCATCCATTATGAAATTGAACGGCTTGCCTTTATCCTTGAAAACTTTTTTATCATGCCTATTCGGGGTGAAGAAAAGAAATGTCACGAAATTGCCTTTTACTATCTGATGAAGCCTCGCGGCAGCATGGAAATCCACGCTGAAAGCAAAACAATGGATGGCGCAAAAGAAGAGATGGTTTGGCTTCCGCTTGATCAGCTGGCTGATAAGCATCTTTACCCGCTTTTCTTCAAAAAATATCTAAACTCCATGCCTGAAGGCATAATCCACATCGTTGAAAGGGAGTATTAGCCGGAAACAAATTCAGGAATATAACGTCTTTAAAACAAAAAGGTGAGTAGATGAAGAAAATTATTTTAACCCTTATCAGTATCTTGCTTGTGCTTGCTTTCGGGGCAGCCTGCACAAAAAAGGTTGAGGCTCCACAAGGGCCGTTGCAAAGTTTCCATTACGAGTTTGGTTCTTATAACGGAGGTTACTGGGCTTACACCCTCACGCGGGAGAAAGAAGGCAAGGCACACTTGCTGGCAAAAGGGATGAACGGCGTTGATTTGAATCTTGATGAAGAAATAGACTCCAAAACCTTGGACCAAATTGCAGACATACTCGACAAAAACAAGGTGGCAGCTTGGAATGGCTTTAATGAGCGTGACAATGCCATTTTGGATGGTTATGGTTTCTCATTAAAAGCGGATTACGGCGAAGAAAAGATCGAGGCTTCAGGCTATATGAAGTACCCCAAAAATTACCAAATTGTTCATGATTCTTTGGTAGAAATATTAAACGGACTGCAAAAGTAAGCTTAATGTAGCGCTATCGGGTTTGCATATCCTCTTAATCTTTTTCTTCTTATTGCGCTAATTTTTCGGCATTTCCATTCAAGGGTTTAAGGCACTGGCATATTGAGTGGAGAGCCTTGAAAGCCTAAACTTATGAATAAAAGAGGCTGGGCATAAATCAGCCGCGTCTCAATAGCGTCATACGCGTTCTCTCGCGCTCATAGATTCTGTAACTGATGATGGCCGCAACCACTATCAGCCCGCCAAGCCATTGAATAAACGCCAATTTTTCCTTCAATACCAAAAAAGCAATTATCGTAGCAAAAACAGGTTCAAAGGTCAGAACAATGTTTGCCACGCTGGATTCAAGGTAGCGCAGGCAGCTTTGATAGGTTCCAAAAGTAAGAACAGTGGGGAAAATAGCCAAAAGAATAATCCAGATGAAAGCACTTGATGGAATGTTCGCAAGGTTCGCAACCGAGCCAGCCCTACCGGGCATCATTGAAAGCGGCAGTACATTAACCAGCAGCAAAAAGCATGAAGCAAAAAGCAGCATGTAGAAAGTAGTAGCCCAGGGGTTTATGCCCAGCCTGGAGCTCTGCTTGCCAAGCACCGCCGTAAAGGCATAGCACAAACCGGAAGCAAGCCCGATCCCAAGACCGGTAAGGTTAAGGCCTTCTAATTGCCCTTTAGTGGAAATAAGAAAACAGCCAAAAAAAGTCAGAATCACAGCAAACAATTTGGGCAAAGTTAATTTTTCTGCCAGCAGAAAAACCCCTAAAAAAGCCCCAAATCCTACGGAGCTGTATACCAGAACCGAAGCAATTGCAGCAGTATTAAAAGCTACTGAAAAAGTCCAGAATATGTTAAACACCGCTAAGAGCAGGCCGTAACCCAACATAAAGAGAATTTGCCTGCGGTTGAGCTTCAGCCATTCTTTTTTGAAAATTAAAAGGCTGACCCACAAAAGCAAAGTGGCCGCAAAATCTCGCCAGAAGGCAATCAACAGAGGCGGCAGCTGATACTTTAAGAGCAGATGACGGATAAAAATTGAACTGGTTGCTCCGGTAATGGCTGAAAAAAAGGCATAAACGTAGCCATAGTTGAGTTTTTTAAGAGATCCTTCAACCATTAAAATCTAAATCTACTCCTGCTTTGCAATGGAAGTCTAATAATATCAGCCTTCTTGCAAAATGGCAGGTTTTGCATGCGGTCCGATGACAGGGCCATAAAATATCCCTATCACCCGGGCACAACAGCCTCTTTGATGTTCAAACGGGCAGTATTTAAAATGCTTTTCTGGAATTAAAGCGCCGCAATCAGGCTAAGCACTTCTTCGTTGGAGGGAATGTCGGCCATAGAGTGGCCGTAGTGAACGAAGCGCACAAAACCTTTGCTGTCCACCAACACTTGTGCCGGCATGCGGCCAAGTTTAAAAAGGTTCACTTCCTGGCCATAGGTTTTCAAAACACTGTGGCTGGGGTCCGGCAGGCCGATAAAAGAAAGCCCCTCTTTATTCCATACTTTCTTAAAAGCTTCGGGGCTGTCCGGCCCGGCTATCACAATCAGGGTATTGTGTTTACGGTATTCTTCTGCGGCATCGCGCAACTGCGCCATGTGCTTTTGGCAGAATGGTCAGGTAAAACCGCGGTTAAAAACCAGCAAAACCTTACTGCCTTCTTGTTCACTCAAGCGGAAAAGTTTGCCCTCAAAAGTATTAAGGACAATTTCAGGGGCCTTGCTGTTCAGTTCAACCTTGGGCATAAGCTAACTTTATACCAATACAGGCCAAGATGCAAGAATCTGTAAATAGCTATTGGCAGGTCATTCTCGCCTTGCAGCTGCTTATTGCTGCCTGCGCACAAGCCCGTGGGAAGGGTCAATCGTGATACACTTTTCTCTATGAATCCCAAATCCCTGATTCTCCTGGAGTACCACAAGGTGCTCGAAAAGCTCAAGGCTTTTACCACTTTCCCGGCTTCCGCACAACTGGCTATTGAACTGCGCCCCACTGCCAACCTGGAAAAAGCGCAGGCCATGCAAAAACTCACCCGTGAGGCTCGCCTGCTGCTGGAAACATTGGGAGATCTCAGCTTTGAAGGCGCGGCTGATCTTAGGCCCCTGACAGACCAGGCTCTGCACTCCGTAACCCTTGAAGCCCAAACTTTTCTTTTCATCCGTAACACCTTACAGCTCTCGCGTGATTCCAGGCGGCAAATTGAAAATCAAAATGCTGAAACACCCGCTTTAAAGACGATGGCGGAGGGACTCTCGGATGGCAGCGGCCTCATTGACCACATTAACCGCACCATCTCGGAGCGAGGTGAAGTGCTGGATTCAGCCTCTGCTGAACTGAAAAACATTCGTTCGGAGATGAAGGTAACCCACGCCCGGCTTTTTGAACGCCTGGAACGTTATATTAATGAACCGCGCAGCGCACGAATGCTCCAAGAAACGCTTATTACCACTCGCAACGGCCGCTATGTCCTGCCTTTACGGTCTGAATTTAAGGGCCAAATCAAAGGCCTGGTACATGACCAAAGCTCTTCCGGGGCAACCCTCTTTGTGGAACCGCTGGTCGTGGTGGAGTGGAACAATAAATACAAAGAACTTGAACTGGCTGAACGCGATGAAATTTTGCGGGTGCTGCGCGCGCTTACGCAGCGCATTGCCGAAGACGCCCCAAGCCTCAACGCCACCACCGAAGCCATGGCCGGCCTGGATTTGGCCCTCGCTAAAGCCCGCTATGCGGAAAGCCTTCGCGCTGCGGAACCCGTCTTAACCCCTTTCAAAACCAAAACAGAAGAGGGTCACCCGGGCAGCGCCATTCAGCTCATCCGCGCCAGGCACCCCTTGCTCGACCAAAGCCTGGCGGTGCCCATCAATGTGCAGCTGGATGAGCAAACTTTCGCGGTGGTGCTGACGGGCCCCAATACCGGCGGCAAGACGGTCACCCTAAAAACGGTTGGCTTAGCCGTGCTGATGGCGCAATCCGGCATGCAGATACCTGCACAAAGCGGTTCCAGGCTAAGCCTCTTCAAGGATGTCTTTGCCGATATTGGCGATGAGCAGTCCATTGAACAATCGCTCTCCACCTTTTCCGGGCACATCACCCAGCTTGTCAAAATTTTGCGGCATGCCGACCGTAATTGTCTGGTGCTGCTTGATGAATTGGGGGCGGGCACAGACCCGCAGGAAGGCTCTGCGCTGGCCAGGGCCGTGCTCAGTTATCTGATTGAAAAGAAAATTACCTGTTTGGTAGCCACCCACTACCCCGAGCTTAAACTCTATGCACACACCACCCCGGGGGCTATTAATGCCAGCTTGGAATTTGACCTGCAAACCCTCCGGCCTACTTACCGCCTGGTTATTGGCCTGCCGGGGCGTTCCAATGCGCTGGCCATTGCCGAAAGATTGGGCCTGAGCCCGCAGATTATTCAGGCAGCCCGGCAGGAACTTAACCCTACGGATTTGCGCGCAGATGACCTGCTGGATGAAATCCACCGCCAGCGGAACCTTGCCGAAACAGCCTATTTAGCCGCGGATGAAGCCCGCAAAGAAGCCGAAAATTTGCGTAATAAAGCGAACGCCCGCCTGGAACAGTTGGACAGAGAAAAGGCAAACCTGGCTGAAAGGGCTGAAACCCGAGCCCAGCAAGAGCTGGACCTGCTCCGTGAAGAATTGGATGAACTGCGCAAAGCAATGAGCAAACTGCGTCAGCCCAGCCAAAAGCTAGGTGCACCTGAAACGGCAACCCTGAAAGATTTTGAGCAAAAGCTCGACCATATTGAAGCGCGTGAAACCCAAAAAGCGCGCAAGGCAAAACGTCAGCCCAAACCTAGGGGCCAGGCCGGCCCGCTTAAAATCGGCGAAAAAGTGCTTGTGCGCAAGCTAAAAGTGGAAGGTCTGGTTACCTCGCTGAATGAAGATGAAATTGAAGTGCAGGTGGGTTCTTTACGGCTGCGTCTGAAACCAATGGAAATTGAACGCAAACGCTCTGAAGAAGCTGCTGAAAAAGCAGCACCGGAAACTGCAGCGAAGGTCATTCAAACTGGCGGCCGCACCTCGTTGCCCGGCCTTTCTTCACCTGGAATGGAGCTTGACTTGCGCGGCGAACGCGCTGAAGACGCACTGGACAGGCTGCGTAGCTATCTGGAGCGCGCCTGGCTGGCAGGCTTGCCTTTTGGCCGCATTATTCACGGCAAAGGCACAGGCATTCTGCGCCAAATCATTCGCGAAGAAATCCGTCAGTTCCCTCAGGCCAAACGCTGGGAAAGCGGCGGCGAGAAAGAAGGCGGCGAGGGGGTAACCATCGTCTTCTTTGAGAACCGTTAGCCCTTAATAGCCTTAAATTTACTTTCCTATGCACAAAAACAAACTGGGTAAATAACCAATCAAACCCAGTCTGTTTATTATGCAACTTATGGCGCGCTCTCAAAACAATAGGCCCTTTTAAATCTCCTTCAAGGCAAGCGCGACATCACAGGAAAGTAAATAGCCGCATTGCTAAATGAAGCCGAAACCGGCACCTGATTAAATGAACCTGCCACTAATCCTGCGTCTCCATATGCGTAAGCATCATCATAATGGAAAGCAATAAGAACCTCATCCCGGTAGAGTGCCAGGGTATTATTAATGCAGGCAAGCCCCAAGTGCATTCCATCCGGGTTCAGCACATCTGTCTCTTTCTCCAAAAGGGTTACTATATTATTTTGGCCATCCTGTTTTTCCAGCCGCACCTTTCCGCTTGAGCTGACGACAAAGGCATAAAAATGGTAAATATCCTGAAAGCGGCACATCAGCCCTGCTTCAACCTCATCCTGATCCTGAGACAAAAATACATCCGCCTCCACGAGGATGTTGCGATTTTTCACCGTGTCAAGGGAGTTCGAAGGCGAGAAAAGCAAAGTGTTTGGGCTTTTAACCGTGATCTTAAGCTTTTGGCCGCTGATTTTGATTTCACCGGTTCTGTAAGTGCCAGCCGACCAGCGGTCAAAAGTGCTTGTAAGCGGGCTGTTTACAGCCTGATACCCCCTCGGCGGGTAGATGCTTACATCCCAATCCATTGGCCCATCAGGTTTTGCTGGGGCTGGGCTCGGGCTTTGCTGCATGTCTGCTTTGGGTGCTTCCGGCGTAACCGTTGGAAAAGTCGGCACACTCTCGCCAGTGCTCTGGCTAAAGCTCGGCTCATTCTGTGTTGCATCAGGAGCTAAAACCTGCCCAAGCTGGTTTAGGTACTGCCCTGGGCCTTTAGCAAGCTGATTGTGGTCAACATCATAAATATTCGCGTGCTCATAGAAAATGTCTGATGCTGCGTTGCCGCTGCGCACCCCGCCAATGGCCATATCCCCGGCAGTAATATGGTCATCCTTGGCTGCGGCCAAAAGCTGCCCTTCCAGATAAACCGCTATCGTATCCCGAATGCATGCCAAAGTAAGACGATTGGAATTTACCTGTAACGGAATGGGCCGGTTGAATAAAGAGTCCATGCTCTCAAAAGAGAATGCATCAAATCTTGTAAAACTTACTATTCCACTGGCGCTTACCTCAACGCTGATGCGCCCTTTTTCCGTTCTTCGGCAACTGAGCAGCACATCTGCCCCAATCTCCGGGTTGTCTTTAAAATCAAGATATGCCTCCAAAATACCATCTTCCTGCGCCTCTGTATTGGAGGGGGAATAAACATATTGATCATGAAGGTAAATATGCAGCGACCCGCTATCAAGAAGAATCTGCCCAGGGTTATTGTTGTAATAATCCGGCCATCCATGAAACGAATTGGCATAATTTGACGAATCTATTTCATTTGCCTTTGCAGGCAAAACGTTTACATCCCAATCCAGACCAGCCTGGCGAGGCAGTGCCAACTTGGCCATGTCTGCATGATAGATGAACCCTTTCTTAAAGCGCATTTCAGCAGATTTGCCTGAAAGCTTTACTATTCCCAAGGCTATTTCTCCGGCGCGCGGTTCGGGGTCAATAGCCGCAGCCAGTAAGTAATCATCATGATAGACCGCGATGGTATTGCCTAAACAAGCCAGGGTCAAGGTGCTTTCGCCATCCCTCAACGGCTGCGCCGTTCCGGCAGCCTTGGGCAGCTCTATATACCCTTGCGCATAATTTTCAGCATACTTTCTTATCACTGTTTTTCCATCGCGATTGATACGCGCCTGTACTAAAAAACTATTTGACTCACTTCTGCGGCAGCTAAGTCTTATTGACTCGTTTTCTTCGCCAGCATCCAATTTAATCTGGGTTTGAAAAATAAGATCCTGCAAAACTTCCTGCATGCCAGACTCAAAAACAATACCGGTGTAGCTTGCTTTGGCTGCTAAGTAACCGTTTTCAATGCGCCCGGAACCGTACTCAAGAAATTCTTCTCCCCAGGGTCCTCGGGCAGCGGAAAAATCCGATTCCAAAACCGCGGCCCCTTTTGCTGGCAGCTTTTGTACTTCCCATATGAAATCAGGTTCTGGGATGGGCGAAGGCGTAAAACTTAGCGCCGGTGGAGTATCTGTTGCTCTTGGCAAGGTTGGAAATGTATAAACCGTTGGGGTTGCAGAGGCCTCCGCAGCCGCTTGAACTTCCACAGGCGTAGTTGAAATCTTTTCGCTTTTTGGGCCGATTGCTTTTTCCAGCAAAGCAAAACTGCCGCATGACGTGCCAACAACAAAAACAATAAGGGAAAGGATTAACTCTTTTTTCACAGTTTCCTCCATTGCAGTGAAAAAGGGGAACGATTTTGTTTAGTTTATCATGAGAGTTTTTAATCGAATAGGAATAAAAAAGGATCGCCACTAATCCGCTCTTGCATTACTGACGATCCTTCGTGCGCTGATTCCCTGGTTCAGCGCCAGGTTGGTTCAGGGTTCAACTATAATTCTTAGAAATTAATTCTAAATTATGTTAACTTCCTGTCAAGGGTAAATAAGAAAAAAATAAGGTTTTTAATGGAAATATCATTCCCAATTCAGCAAAATCAGCGCTTTTTGCTTTTTTTTTGCAAAAATATGTTTATTTATTTTGTTTTTAATAATTTCCTGAAAAGTTCGCTTGCCCAGACATAATGGCTTGAAGTGGTAGAAGCATAATAACTGGCCAGGTTGCTGCTGCCGGTCCAGGTAAATTTGCCTTTTGTTTCTAAATCTTCTGCAGAATAGTCTTGGATTTTCCTGAGTGCCTGTTCATGCCCTTCTTTTAGGTTCTTAAGTACCACTTCAACGGAAAGGTCTTTGGACTCTTCATAGAGTTTTTCGTTAAGCGCCGGAATTTCACGCCATGTGTAACCCTGCCGGGGCATAAGCGGCTTTTGGCCCATGGCAGCTTGCGCCTCCCATCCTTGCAGCAAAACTTGCCAGTCATAAAGATGAGCAAGAACATCCTTCACACTTCGCCCCGGAAAAACCTGGCATCTGTCCATTTCCTCAGGAGTAAATTGGCTTAAAAGCTGCTGCAGCCGGGCAAACTCCTTATCTGCAAAATCAAGCAATTCCTGTTTTGTTCGTGCGCGTGGCATAAAACTCCTTTCTCTTTCAGTCATTAAGTATACGGGTATTGCCGTTTAAAACAAAAAGAGACCCCAAAAGAGGTCTCTGTGCCGAAGGTGGGAATCGAACCCACATACCCGAGGGTACACGATTTTGAGTCGTGCGCGTCTGCCTATTCCGCCACTTCGGCGAGTGGAAAATAATCTTACCACAAGGGGCCAAGCGGTCAAGCAAATTGAGGCCTTCAGTCAAGGCCGGCATAACAAAAATCTTTTTCATTGTCCCTCCGATACTGAACTTTTTTGTACATATATGCAGGCTTATCTTTTTTGATAAAGAGGGAACTTAGGCCTTAAAGCAAGTTTTCTGATGAATAAGCCAGGGAAAAGTAAGTTTCCCTGGCTTATCTCTAAAATCAGTAAGCTTTACTTTGCTAAATAGCTTTCCACTCCCTTGGCAACAGCAGCTTTTGCCGCATCATCAAAAGAAGTGCCAACCACCAAAATATTCACACCGGTGCCTTTAAAGGCTCTGAAGTTGTTCAGGTTAATGCCTCCTTCAGCCAGGGTGGGCACGCTCACAGCCTTCATCAATGCCTCAAGCCGTTCTTTAATAATGTCCGGAATTTGACCCGCGGCCACGCCTTCATAGCTCATTCCGGTCATCAGCCCGATAAAGTCCGTACCGATATCCTGCATACGCTTGGCCGTTTCAGAAACCTGGTCTGGGCCCTCTGCGGGAATGCCAAAGAGGTGCCGGTCACGCGGGTGGGCAATGTAAGCATCCACCAGAAGGCCGTTGGCATGGCAGATTTCAATGACCTCTTTCAAATCCTCAAATGTGGATTTATGGGTATGCACGCCATCCGCGCCAGCCAGTGCAAGCTGGGTAGCCTGTTCTAAGGTAAAAGGCATGGGCATCGTTTCAGTGAATGAGCCGGGCACACCCACCGTGATATAAGGCTCCGGGCCAACCACGGCGCGCACTCCCTTGGTGACCTTGCACATTTCCTTAAAGGGTATTTCATGGCGCAGTGCCTCAGCCTCATGCATAGAGTTGACACCTTTATAGCCGCGGGCAAGAGCGACCGCAGGGTGGTTTGGTTCTAAAAGCCTTGCTCCGGCCTTTACGGCAGCCAGCGCCATGCGGGCGTCATCCCCGGTGATTCCGGTAGCCAGCAGGGTAGTGCCGCCATGTTCCCTGATTGCCGCCAGCACTTTTTCGCGGCCAAATTCACACTTTCGGGCCATATCTCCGTTAATCATTCAGCCTCCTTCACAACAGCTTCAGCGTTTTTCTTTTTTGCCGTTTTATTGAACAGAATCGTCAGCAGGCAGGAAGAAACTAAAGCAACCAGCATAGAGATGGCAAAGCCCATCGGGTTGTTGGATAAACCCGGTGCCACCAGGCTGGGCACATAAGCCGTGCCTCTGGCATTGAAAAGCCCCACAAAAGCGCCCGAAAGAGCGGCCGAGAATAACGCTGTGCCAAAAACACGTTTATCCGCAAACATAAACGGGTAAGCTGCTTCAACAAAAGTGCCAAAGCCCATATTAACCAGGAAGCCCGGCAGCGCAATAGAAGCTTCACTTTTCTCACGCGGAGCAATAATATTTGCCAGGGTAATCCCCGCAGAAACCATCACCAGGCCGGTCATATCCACAGCACCTAAAAAGCTGGAGCCGGTCTTTTCCATCTCAAGAAGCACAATTGGCAGAATAGCCGCATGATATACGCCACCGATGATTGCAGGCCAGATGAGTACCCCGGCGATAACCCCGGCAAGAACAGGGCTGATGACAATGGCAGAATCAATCAAAGAGCGGATACCATTGCCAACCCAAAGCGCAATAGGGGCAATCAGGAAATACACCAAAAGGCCGGCAGCCAGGCCACCGATGGCACCCGCAACCAGGCTTGCGGTCGTGGCCGGAAACTTCATCTTAAAAGACCAGTTCAGTAAATAACTGGCAAAAACACCCGCTAGAATACCGCCTACAATGCCGCCAAGGATGCCTCCTTCCACCGAAAGAACGCCGGCAACCACACCGGCAACAATGCCCACTTCTTCCAAACCGGAAACCTGTTTGGCTGCCACCACAGCCACCACAATAGGCAAAGCGGCAATCAGTTTGTCAAAAAGAGGCCCTACCGGCCCGCTGATGGCAGGGATTTTACCAACAGCAAGGATCAAAGCCATGGCAATGAAAGCAGGTAAAGAACTCATCATGATGGAGCGGAAGTTGATGCGCTTCCAGATATTACCGGTATCGGCAGTAGTGGTTTTGCCAATAACAGGCGTGTACTTAAGCTTCCATTCGCTCGCCAGTGCAGAAATATTGGCAACCGCGCGGGAGCGGTTGGTGGTGCCTGTGGTGCCGGAAGCAGCAATCACATGCGCGCCCATCGCCCTGGCTTCAGCCATAGACGTGCCGCCTGTGCCTGCTACCGGTATCTTTTTCTCGGCGGCAGCTAAGAGAACTTCTTTATTAAGGTTCTTGGGGTCTGCGCTTACCATCACCAGGCCGTCAATAAGCCCGCTGCGGATCTCCGCAGCAATCTGGTCAGACTCTTGTTTGGCCTCTTTGTTTGCCTCTTCAAGGCTCAGCAGCTCACCCGAATGCAGCGCCCCCTTCTTGAGGGTCCAAAGCGCGGCCTTGGTCTTGTCACCTACATGGTCCATTGAGCCTGTTGCACCTACAAAGGCCACTCGTGAAACTTCACTTTGTGCAGCGTTGGCCTGCTGAATTATTTCACTCAGTAAGGCCTTCGGGTCATTGCCGCCCAAAACAAATAGGTGGCCGCCCGAACTACCAATCACGGCTATTTTTTTCATTTCTCTCCTTTTGATCATTTTGAATGAATAACTGGATTCATTAACAGGATAAAATCAGTTAGTATTGAGAGTATAAAATTTACAAAGGGAACCCGTCAACCGCACAAGAAGGAACTTGCGGAGGAAAAAAATGGCAAAATCAATTTCCAATATTGGAACAAACGACCCGGCACAGCTCAGCGCTGACATTTTATCGGGTTGGGTAAAACGCGCCGGGGTTGAGCGCGAAACGATTTTAGCAGAAATTAACCTGCTGGACCCTGAGGCAGGCCTCATCAGCGATAAGTCCTTCAGGCAGTGGAGCACCACCGGAAACTTCGCAAGATCAATCAGCGGGTACAGCCCTGAAATAAAAGGGGCCAGAGTGGTCAGCATTGTGCAATGGTTTCTAAAGGAAGAGCAGCACCGTCTTCGCCCGATCATTCTTTCGGATGAAATGAGAAAGATTATCGGTCTCTACCAGGATATTCCCGTCAAAAACAGGCTGCAGTTAAAAGCGCTCATGCACGATTTGGAAATCAGAAATCATGAGCGCAGCTCTGATTTTTCATTTGCCAAAAACTGGCGCACCCATTTTTCAGATTGGCCTGCCTTCTGTTTTGTAATTGACCCTTACTGGTGCATACGTGCCACCACCCGCTATGAGATGGCCCTCGCGGGCTATTCTGAAGATGACATGCGCGACTGGGGCTGGTGGCATCGCCTTTTGGGCAGCAAAGCCGGCAAACCAAAATACTTGGCAAGCAGCTCTCGCCACTCACTGCGCGGCCCCTATGCAGATACCTATTACCAGATGCAGCTTAACCAGTTCTGGAATGAAAGTGCGGATCTGCGCGAAAAAAAGGACCCGCGTTACCAAACCCTGATTTCCCTGCTTGAATCGGACGAAAGATTCCGCGAGATGGAAAAGCAAATCTCTTCCACTTCCGCTTCCAATCAAAATATTTTTGGCTTACCCATTCCTTTTTTCAGGAAAGACCGTACCCTGCTTTGGATGATGGAACTGCGTACCGCAATACCCCAAACCCCGGGCTATCGCCTTATTTCATGGATGCCATTAAATGAAGATTCTGCTGAATACGCGGGCGAAATCCGGCGCATGGCAGATGAATCCCGCCTTTTTTCAAGCCATGCCTACTTCCTGGAAGATTTTGCCCAGCACTTTTCGCCGGTTCAAAAGTTTGCCCTCGGTTTATCCTCCACGTCTGCGCCTTAGATATGCAAGCCCCACTCTGAGATATAATCAGCCTAAAATTCGCCGGATAATGGTTTAAATCAGGAGTCAGTATGCAGCTTGGAATCATCGGTCTGCCGCAATCAGGCAAGACAACCCTTTTCAAAGCCCTCACCGGGTCCGCTGTTGCCGCAGGCATGTCCAGCGGCAAGATAGAAGTGCATACCGAAGTGGTTGACGTTCCTGACTCGCGCGTGGATGAACTGATTGGCATCTACAACCCCAAAAAGATTGTGCGCACAAAGGTAACCTATGCCGATATTGCCGGTCTGGATGGTTCTGCCGGCAAGCAGGGCCTGCAGGGTGTGCTGGTGAACCAACTGGCCCAAATGGATGGCTTTATCCACGTGGTGCGGCAGTTTGAAAACCCCACCGTCCCCCACCAGTCCGGCAGCATTAACCCAGTGCGTGATATTCAGACCATGGATACGGAGTTCGTTCTCAATGACCTTATTATGGTTGAGCGGCGGCTGGAAAAACTGCGCGAAGAACACCGCCGCGGCGTTGCCCGCCCGAGGGAACAAATTCAGGCGGAGATTGACGTTTTTGAAAGGCTGCAGAAGGTACTGGCAGAGGATAAGCCCTTAAGGCATTACACGTTTAGCCCGGAAGAAGAAAAGGTGCTTTCCAGCTTTGGTTTCCTAAGCCGCAAACCTCAGATTATCGTTTTTAACCAATCGGAAGACCAAAAAACCATTGACTACCAAAGCCCGCACCCGCATACCGATGTTGTCAGCGTGCCCGCCAAACTGGAAATGGATATAGCCGCACTGCCCGCGGAAGATGCTGTTCTTTTCATGGAAGAATACGGCCTGAAAGAACTGAGCATGAGCAGCCTTATCAAACTTTCATACAACCTCTTGGGCCTGCAGTCTTTCTTTACCGCCAGCGAAAAAGAGGTGCACGCTTGGACGGTTCGCCGGGGCGCAAAAGCACCTGAAGCGGCAGGCGTAATTCACTCGGATTTTGAAAAAGGCTTCATCCGTGCCGAAGTAATCAGCTACCCGGATATGCTTGCCTATCACGGCACAGCCGAAGCCCGCGCCAAAGGCCGCCTGCGCGTGGAAGGCAAAGAGTACATCGTGCAGGATGGGGATACGCTTGAAATACTCTTCAACCTTAAGTAACGTGAGGAGCAGCATGGATAGGAATCATGCACTTGAATTGGTAAGAACGTATGTCAAAAATGAGGGTCTCATTCGGCATATGCTCAGTGTAGAAGCTGCCATGCGCTGGTATGCCCACAAGTTTGGCGAAGATGAAGAAAAATGGGGCCTGGCCGGCCTTCTGCATGATTACGATTGGGAAATTCACCCCACCGCAGATACCCATCCGCTGGAAGGTCTGCCCTTGCTGCGCCGGGCTGGAATTTCTGAAGAAGTGCTGGAGGCCATTGCCAGCCACGCAGACCGCCTGGAACACCCCCGCCTCACTTTCTTCCAAAAAATGCTTTTTGCCTGCGATGAAATCACAGGCATGATTACAGCGGTGGCCTTGGTGCGCCCCTCCAAATCACTGTATGACCTTGAAGCGTCTTCTGTCAAAAAGAAATGGAAAGATAAAGCCTTTGCGGCCGGTGCAGAACGCAGTCTGATGGAAGAAGGCGCGCAGGAAATTGGCATTGAACTCTGGCAGCATGTGGGCAACGTCATTCATGCCATGCGTGCTATCGCCCCGGAATTGGGTTTGGCAGGCACCCTGGAAGCAACGCAATAATCCCTTAAGCACATAACACGCTTGGCCCCTGCGTTTCGCAATACAGCTAAATCGCGTCTGTCTCACTCTTCCAGCAGATAGGCCATAATCCACTGTGTTGAGGCCAGCATACCCTCTTGATGCACACGCTCGTAATGATGCGAAGAATCTACTCCTGGCCCAATGAGGGCAATGGCAGCATTGCCGCCCCCATGCCAGTATGCTTTGGCATCAGAACCGTAGTTTACGTAGATATCTGTTTTATAGGGAATCTGATATTTATCCGCAATCTCCCGCAGTTTGTTGCTTAAAGCGTGGTGGTAAGGCCCGCTGGCATCCTTAACGCAGATGGAAGCATGAAATTCATCCGAAGCCTGCCCTTCGCCGATGGCAGCCATATCCACCGCCACAAACTCTTCAATAGAGGTCGGCACATCCGAGGTTCCCCCAAAACCGGTCTCTTCATAATTGCTGATGAGGATGGCGCTATCATAGGCAGGTTTAAGTCCGGCATCGTACAGGCTCTTAATGGCAGAAAGAATGTTGGCAACACAGGCCTTGTCATCCAGGTGGCGTGAACGCACAAAACCATTGATGGCTTCCGGGCGGGCGTCAAATGCTACATAATCGCCAACTTCAATCCCCAATTTGCGGGTTTCTTCCGCACTGCTCACCCGTTCGTCAATGCGCACTTCCATATTGTCCAGCTTATGAACCTCATCGCGTGCCGCCTGTCCATAAACATGAACGGAGGCTTTTACGGGCAGGTAAGAACCGCGGTAGCTGCCTCGCTTACGGGTGAAAATGGTGCAGCTTTCCGCTTCTACACTCGTAGGCGCCCAGCCTCCAACGTTGGTAAGCTCCAGCCTGCCGCTGGGCTTAATAAACTTGACCATCGCACCCAGCGTATCTGCATGGGCCGTCAACCCGCGTTTAAGTTCATGCTTTCTGCCTGGCACTATCGCCAGCAAAGCACCTTTGAGGGTTCGGCTTAGCTTCACTTCAGGGTAAGCCTTAAGCGCTTCTTCCACCATTTGAATGGCATCAGCAGTGTGGCCGCTTGGGCTGGGCATCTTCAGAAGGTCCACCAAAAAGACCTCTTGGGCTTTATAGTCAATTTCGGGCAGCGTTGCGGTCTTAGGCATGGGCTAATAACTCCTTGTTTTTTTCGTAGACAGCCAAATTCTGGCGCCATTCCTCAGGTATTTCACGGGAACGCCCGCTCTGATGGTCATACGCCACCATCACCACTTCACCGCGTGCAAATTGGGTGGCGCCGTCTGCGGATTCAACGGAAAATGCATAACGCAGGCTTTTGCCGCCCAGGCTGGCAATCTTAATGCCTACTCGCACCTGGTCTCCATATTGAATGGAAACCAAATAATCTATTTTCACAGAGGCTACTACCATTCCAAAACCGCCGCGCATCACCCCGTCCCAAATGCCTGCGACCTGATAGTAGCCGGTGCGGGCATGTTCAACATACTCCATAATGGCTACGTTATTAACGTGGTGCAAGGTATCCAGATCGGCATAACGCACTTGGATGGGCTGATAATAGCGGAATTCTTTAGGGTAAGCGGGTTTGATGCTCGTCATAGTTAATGTCTCCTTCTTTAAATTATAGTCCGCAGGCAGATGGATAACCATGTTCCAGTGCATACTTAGTCATTTTCCGCGCTCAGCCCTTCAACATCCGGCCGGGGTTTTGCCTGAGGGCCCTGCTGCCAGGAAGTGCACCCTTGAAAAAGTAAAAGAAGCTCTCATTGTAATTCGTTAAATACACCCATATGAAGAGCCCTTATCAATATCCTCCCCCTGCTTAACGCCCGCTTTGGGCTTGCCTGAATTTCACTCCAGGTTGGGTTAAATTCAGATTAAAGTGACAAAGCGGCTTGGCCCAGCGGCCGCACCGGATGCAGTTCAATGTATCCCCGCTTGCCAATCGGCTCCATTTGAATCTTTGGGGCATCCTTGTTCCAGCTAAAACCCAGACGCGCTGGGTCATACTTTGCGATGGCCCTCCAAAGCGAACCAATGGCATCTTCATAGGCTGTGTCATCATAGGCTTCCCCCTGAAAAAGCAGGTAATCGCTTTCCGGCAGCGTTATCCATTCAAAACCATCTGGCAGTGGGGCGGCAAACTCTGGTGAAACTTCAACCCCTTGAACATAAACGGATGTTCCGTGTCTTACCATCTGCGGCGGCAGCCAATAAGCATAAGGCTCGCCATTAATCGACTTGATGCTTTTGAGTATGCCCCAAACATCGCAGCCGACTTCCTCACAATATTGGTAATACGCCTTGGCGGTTCTGGCCCGCCTGATGATTGCTCGGCGCTCCGGTTTGTGAATCAACTGCACAAAAATCGTGTTTTCTTCCATGTCTGATACCTTTCTGTTTGTTTTTTTAACACCGTAAGGAATGAAAAGGGTAATGGGCAAGGGGTTTTTGGCATATTCTCTGGGGTTGCAGCCAAACTCTTTGCGGAAGGCTCTTTGGTAGCCATCTACACTGGCATAACCGTACTTAAGCGCTAAATCAAGAATAAGCACTTTTGAATCCCTGAGTTCCAGTGCAGAAGAAGAAAGCTTTAATTTGCGGGCATAATCTCCTGGGCTCATTTTTAAGACTTTAACAAAAAGGCGGTGCGCATGCCAGGGGGAATACTGCGAATTCTTTGCCAGCGCTTTGAGAGAAAACGCTTCAAGAAGATGGCTGGCAATATAATCTTGCATTCTTTGCACTGCATCACTGCGCTCTTCCATCTTGCCTCTGCCGTTACTATAGCAAAGAATAAAAATTTTT
Source organism: Anaerolineaceae bacterium (assembly GCA_034926255.1). Classification (GTDB taxonomy): domain Bacteria; phylum Chloroflexota; class Anaerolineae; order Anaerolineales; family Anaerolineaceae; genus Mesolinea. The sequence continues at coordinate 54,767 of JAYFRD010000002.1, forward strand.
CTCGACTTTTTTTGCGAAATAAACTTTCCATCGTAGAATCCATACGAAGCCGCTTGCCTAATATAGTTCATTCCTTCATACGAAGGATTAGGATTCTGGCGGAAAAGGGCAATAAGCTTGGTTTTTGTTCAGCCACCGGCAAAAATCTATAATCCTGTATCAAACTCTCGGATCTACTTAAAAACGTCTGGGTCGGCTCTACTTGGTCTTTTTCCGCTTTCTGATTGGGAAAAACAAAAATCATTTAACGCCAACGACTCTGAATTCGGTACAATAGGGGCATGGAAGATTCTTTTGCCGCATTGGTGGATACCGTTATCCAGGGCAACTCGCTGGAAGTGCTTAAGACCCTGCCGGACCGTAGCGTAGACCTTGTTTTCGCAGACCCTCCCTATAATCTTCAGCTTCAGGGCGAGCTTTGGCGGCCCAACGTTTCTAAGGTGGATGCAGTGGATAACGATTGGGATAAGTTTGATACCCTGCAGGCCTATGATGAATTTACCCAAGCCTGGCTGCGCGAATGCAGGCGCATCCTCAAGCCCAGCGGCAGCCTTTGGGTCATCGGCTCTTACCATAACATTTTCCGCGTTGGGCGCATCCTGCAAGACCTCGGTTATTGGATTCTCAACGATGTGGTTTGGGTAAAAGCCAACCCCATGCCAAACTTCAGAGGCATGCGTTTTACCAATGCCCACGAAACACTCATCTGGGCCCAGCCTCAAAAAGACGCGCGCTACACCTTCAATTACCATGCCATGAAAGCCCTCAATGAAGACCTGCAAATGCGTTCAGACTGGTTTTTGCCTATCTGCACAGGCAGCGAACGCCTTAAAGAAGATGGCCAAAAGGTGCACCCCACCCAAAAGCCCGAAGCCCTGCTTTACCGCGTCATTATGGCCACGACCAACCCGGGAGACTTGGTGCTCGACCCCTTTTTTGGAACTGGCACCACCGGTGCAATGGCCCGCAAATTGCAAAGGCACTACATCGGCATTGAGCTGGATGAAGGTTACGTGCGCAATGCCCGCAGGCGCCTCAGCCAGGCTGTGCAATATGTTTTTAATGAACCTGTTTTCTTTACCCCCGAACCCCGCAAGCTGGAACGCATTCCCTTTGGGGTCTTGGTAGAGCAAGGCTTTCTGCACCCGGGCGATACCCTTTTTTTCGGGGCGGAAAGCAAAGCCAAAGCTACCGTTCAGGCGGATGGTTCTCTGGTCTGCGGCACCGGCCGCGGCTCCATCCACTCCATCGCGCGGGAAATTAAAGGCGGGCCGGCCAATGGCTGGGCAGTTTGGCTTTACTGGGACGCGCAAACGCAATCGCGGCAGCCCATTGATAAACTGCGGCAGGAATACCGTCGCCAATCAGCCGAAAAATAAACCTGCTCCGCTCACACAGGGGCCATTTTTAATAATGTATCTTAAAAATGAATGCTTTAGGCAAGCCCGGCGTAGAGCTTAAGAAAAACGATCATAACCATGTAACTTAAAAAAACAAAGAAGGGAATACAAAATAATCAATGACAACACAAAAATTCATTCAGAGCCCCTGGAGTTTAAAAGAACTTTTTGAAGATCTTAAAGACCCTGCCATCGAAGAAGCTTATAAAAAATTAAACAGCATGGCTGCCCGGTTTGAGGAGTACCGTAAAGAACTTAATCCAGAAATCTCCGTTCAGCGCTTCTTAGAAATTCTCAAGGATTATGAAGCCATGGTTAACCTGGTTTTCCGCCTGTATGGTTTCGCCAACCTGTCTTTTGCCGCCAACACGCAAGACCAGAATGCCCAAAGCGCTATTGGCCGCGCCCAGCAGGAAAATGCCGCCATAGAAAACCGTACCATGTTCTTCAATCTCTGGTGGAAAGATTTGGATGAGCAAAACGCTGCCCGCCTGCTTAAAGCCAGCGCTGATGATGCGTATTTTTTGCAGCAGCTGCGAAGCTTCAAGCCCTTTACACTCAGCGAGCCTGAAGAAAAAGTAATCAACATCAAAAACACAACCGGTTCCTCTGCGCTCAACATGCTTTACGATTCGCTTACCAACCGCTATACCTTCAACATAGAGGGCATGGAAGGCGAAATGACCCGTGGAGAACTGATGACCCTTGCCCGCAGCGCCGATCCTTACCTGCGTGCCAAAGCCTATCAGGAACTTTATCAGGTCTACGGCAAAGACGCGCCCATTCTGGGGCAAATCTATCAAAACCTGGTGCGCGACTGGCACAACGAAAACCTGAATCTGCGCGGCTTCAAAAGCCCCATTTCCGTGCGCAACAAGATGAACGATATTCCCGATGAAGTGGTAGAGACTCTCACGGAAGTAGCCCGCAAAAACGCGGGTATCTTCCAACGCTTTTTCAAAGTGAAGGCAAAACGGTTGGGGCTGCAAAAACTGCGCCGCTACGATATTTACGCGCCGGTTTCCGAAGCCGATAAAAAGTATGCCTATGAAGAGGCCGTTGCCCTCACCCTTGAAGCCTACACGCGTTTCGACCCTCATTTTGCTAAACAAGCTGCCCGCGTTTTCCAAGAAAACCATGTGGACAGCGAAGTTCGCAAAGGCAAGATGGGTGGCGCTTTCTGCTCTACCCTCGGCCCGCATCTCACCCCCTGGGTTCTGCTGAACTATCAAGGCAAGAGTGATGACGTTTCCACCATGGCGCACGAACTGGGCCACGCTGTGCACTCCATGCTGGCAGAGGGGCACACCGCCCTCACCCAGCAGCCTTGTTTACCGCTTGCCGAAACTGCCTCCACCTTCGGAGAAATGACGCTCACAGACCTCCTGTTGGGGAGAGAAACAGACCCCGCCGTGCGTCAGGATATCCTCTTCAGGCAGGTGGATGATGCCTATGCTACCATTATGCGCCAAATCTATTTCAGCATCTTTGAGCGCCAGGCCCATGCCATGGTTCTTCAGGATTCTTCGGTGGATGACCTCTGCAAAGCCTACCATCAGAACCTGCAAGAGCAATTTGGGGAGGCTGTTGAACTGAACGATGAATTCAAGTATGAATGGGTAAGCATCCCGCATATTTACGGCAGCCCCTTCTATGTCTACGCTTATGCCTTTGGCCAGTTGCTGGTCTTTGCACTCTATAAGATGTACCGGCAGGAAGGTGAAGCCTTTAAGCCTAAATACTTCCGCATTCTTTCTGCCGGCGGCTCAGTGCCCCCTGTGGAACTGCTCCAGGAGGCGGGCATAGACGTGCACCAGGCCGCTTTCTGGCAGGGTGGCTTTGATCTGATTGATGAAATGGTCACAAAGCTGGAGGCAATAAACTAATCAGGCAGGGCATCACAGAAGAGAATTCTGACGCAGGTCAGAATTCTCTTCTGCGGAATCCTTTTTGGTATAGAGCATAATATCTTCTACGGAAGCAGGCCCCGGTACGGCGTTGGCAGAGACAGGTTCGCGCAGGATGAGAAGCAGCGGCCTTTGCGAAAAGCAACGGCCAGCATAAGTTTCACCTTGATCCCCCGCGAAAAATCTTTGACCTTTTTTCAGGCTGCCCGAACAGGGTTTTATATCTGGCAAAAGAAAATTTTGCAAGTTTTTATAAAATGGTCCAAACACCAAGAGTCTGCAAAATCATCCCTGCCCGAATGATTGTTATAATCTTGCATACATCATCCATCACTTGCTTCCAAGGAGGATTTTCCGCAATGGTCCACTATACATTCGGTCTTCAAGATTATCACCTGCTTTGGGATGAAAGCCACAAGCCGCTTCAATACCTCAAAGAAGGGGATACGGTTTCAGCAGAAATCTCGGATTTCTCTAATGGCCTGCTTAATCTAAATTCCACGGTTGCGGATTTAACCTCGCTGGACTTTGATAAATGCTATCCGCTTGCCGGCCCTTTTTATATGGAAGGTGCTGAACCGGGCGATACTCTGGCGGTTGAGGTGCTGGATGTTCAGCCGCGCGGCTGGGGCTGGATGGCCGTGCTGCCCGGCATGGGCCTGCTTAGTCAAGACTTTACAGAGCCCTATTTCAGAACTTTTGACCTTTCTAACGGCCGCTATGTGCCCTTCCGTGAAAACATCCGCATACCCCTTGCGCCGTTTTTTGGAACAATGGGCGTTTGCCCAAAAGGTGCCCGCCAATTAGCGGTCATGCCGCCTGGAAACTTCGGTGGAAACATGGATACAAGGCATATCCGCAAAGGCTCCACCCTCTATTTGCCCGTGCAGGTTGAAGGCGCGCTTTTCTCCATCGGAGATGGCCATTGCGCCCAAGGGGATGGCGAAGTATGCGTAACCGCCCTTGAAGCTCCGCTTGGGGCCTCGTTGCGCTTCAACCTGCTAAAAGGCCGGCACCTGCGCGCGCCGCGCTTTACCACCGCCTCGCCCCTTTTGCCGGAGCTGGATGGCCGTGGCTTTTTCAGTACGCTGGGGGTAGAAAACGATTTGTATCGGGCGGCTCAGATGGCCATTCGCGATATGGTCAGCTTTATTGCTGAGCGTTACCAAATGAGCCCCATCGATGCCTACCTCTTGGCCAGCCTTTGCGTAGACCTTAAAATCACCCAGATTGTGGATGCGGGCATCTTTTCGGTTGCCGCAACTCTGCCGCTTTCAATATTTTCAGAATAATTTATGCAGCCTCTGCAGCTCTGCAAAAAAGCCGCGGGCTGCAAGTTTTCCAATCTTCTAAAACCTGCTGATAACAGAGCACTTTAAGAGCGTTATATTTGGTTTGTCCGCTCTTGTTCAGTACTTTTTCTTCAGAAAGGTGAAAACAGGTGTGCACCTCACGTCCATATTCGTCATAAAAAACGCTTATGTCTCCGGCCTGCGGGGTCTCATCATTGCCCGCTTCAAAGCCCAATTCGCCTAAAGCCCTTAGGAATTCTTCCTTCCACACCCATTTTTCCAGCCATGCAGCCTGCCCTGAAGCGCCGAATAAGCTCGCGGCAAAGCAGTTGCAGCCTTCCTGATGAATAAACCGGTTTGCCCGCTCCCTTATCCAGACGGAGGCATCCAGCGGGCAGGGTTCGCAGTCAAAGTCCTCCCAGTATTTGGCAACCCTTTCCACCGTCTGCTGCTGCATGTTCAAGTCCAAACGGTTCCACAAAAAATGGTTAAGAACCAGCTTTCCTTCCACCCCTGCATGTTCAATCATTTTGGCAAAAGCATGCCCATGCAGCACTTCTTTGCCAAAGACCATTCCGCGCCCCAGGGTTGCTTGTGCTCTGAAAAGGCGGGCCCTCTCTGGCATGGGCAGCCCGCCAAACCAATCCGGTTCTGCTGCCAAAGCCCGCCTCACCTTGGCTTTATTAATATTCCAGTATTCATAGGCATTGTTATAGACAAGGCTGCCATATTGCGGATGGGAAAGTAAGGCATCCACTGCCAAAACTTCCGCGCCCTTCGCTTGCAAAGGCTCAAAAGAATCGTCCAGAAAGTAAACATCCTTCGGTGGCAAAAGGGTCCGCACCCAATAATCTACATCGGCCTGTTCAGGTGAAACTTGCATATCTCTCTTAGCCCTCAACAATAATCACTTCTGTTTGCGGGTCAGAAATCCATTCCAGCCCGTTTTTCTTCACCAATACGTCTTCTTCCAAACCCACAAAACCATATTCAGGCACCAGAACCCCCAGCTCCAGGGTAAAAACATTGTTTTCTTCCACCTTGTAGGAACTTGTTTTGCCGTAACGCGGCCATAGCGGGCCAAGCAAACCGGCGCCGTCATGCACCGATCGCCCCAAATGATGCCCGACGGCATGTCGGTATTCTGGATAACCCGCTTTTACAATATATTCCCTTGAAGCCTGGTCCACCTTCCAGCCTTCAACGCCGGGCCGTAGAACCTCTGCCGCGGCAACAACAGCTCCGCGCACCGCATCAAAAGCCTTTTGGACAGGCTCCGGCAGTCCCTTTTCGCCGGGTCTCGGCAAGTACCATACCCGCTGCATATCCGAAACATAGCCGTCTTTGGCCACGCCCAAATCCATATGCACCACCTGCCCGGGCTGCAGGCAAACATCCCCATCCGGCAGGGCATGCCCAACTGCCGTGTTGGGGCCCGCACTCACATTCGGGCACGGGTCCCACGAAGCTTCTACGCCGTGGGCCTGCATGAGGCCCTGTACCATCCCGTAGAGTTCCAATTCGCTCATCCCCGCTTTGATGCGCGGGCCAATCTGCCTGATGATGGCTTCGGTTGTACGCACGGCCTGGCGCAGGCGCTCAACTTCGCTGGGCGTCTTCTGCCCGCGCAGGGAACGTATGATTCCTTCGGCGGAAACCAAACGCTCCGCGTAGGGGGTTCCCGCAAGCGCCCTTGTAAGCAAAAGCCACTGCCCGTGCGTAAGACCGTCGGATGCACCGTCATTTTCTGAATAATTGAGGGCAATCGTCTTGGGGTTCAGCCGTTCAAGCAGCTTAAGCAACTCCGGGAACAAATCTTCATCATAGGCAATTACCTCAGAATACCCGCCCATTTCCTTCACAGGCTGGGCGTCAAAACGTCCGATGATGGCAATACGCTCGTCTTTTGCCGTCACCAAAAAGGCTGAAAGCCAGGTCATCTCCAGGTCAAGTATCAAGTCCAGGGCTGGGTCTGGGTTCATGCGCGTTTCGGCAGCCAAACTAAGCCAGCAATCTATCCCCTCACGCTGAAGGATGGCGGCAGCCTGGTTTAGTTTTTCATTAGGAATGCTGAAATTTGGCATTGGGCTCCTTTAAATTGAATTTTTATTTCATCTGGCAAAAATCGGCGTCTTACTTGGCAAAGTTAGCGTAACGCTCCCAACTAAGGCTGTAGGTAGCCAGCGCCTGGGTTTTGCCAAGCAGATCTTTGCGGGCGTTTTTTTCCGTCTTGACGCATAAGAATCCAAGTTTTTCGAAGACATGGCAGGCCCGCTTATTCTTGGGGTTCACTTCAATCTGAATGCGGTCAACTGCCTGGATAGACCTAAGCTCTTTATCCGTAAACAGGAAACGTAAAAAATCTTTGAGCATGCGCGTGCCAAGTCCCTTGTTTTGGTATTTACGCACGCAAATATTAATGCCCATGCTGGCATGGCCGGGTTTAAGGGCATAACTGCATTCGCCGATTGGTTTACCTTCAAACGCAATCAGGCAGGTTTCTTTGCCGGCTTGCTGTGTCTTAAGCCCTTCAAGCACAGCCTCTTCGCTCAGCCCAAAGCATTCCGGGTAAGGGGCATGGGCCATTACTTTGGCATCATTCCACCAGGCCGTCAGCATGGGGGCATCTTCCGGGCAGGCAGAGCGGATGATTAACTCTTTTTTCTCGATTTTCATAGGCTAATTAATAACATACTTGTTAAGCTTCCCCATTTTCGGGCAGGCTTGTTCTCAAAACACTGCTACATATCGTAAAAGAGGCTGCTTGAAGCAAAAACCGGGTCGCAAGTTGTGTCAATACCCAGTTCGCGAAAAATGCGTTCATCTTCATCCCCAAGCATGGTAGCCGAATGCGCCTGGCAGCCATCCAGCATGGGCGCCTTATCCAAAGCCAGTTGCGCCATAGGGTTGGTGGCGGCACAGATGCTCAGGGCAATCAACACCTCCTGGGCATTAAGCTGCGTCTTTTCATTGCCTGCCATCAAAGCCTTCAGGCCGCGGATCGGCTCAAGAACCACAGGGGAAATCAGATGCAGTTCATCTGCGATTTGGGCATAGTGCTTCAGCGCGTTCAGTAAGGCGGAAGCAGGCGCATCCATCAGTCCGGAGGATTTTCCGGTGATAATTTCGCCGTCAGAAAGCTCAATTGCTACCGCATTCAGGCCTTCTGAATCTTCCGCTTCTTCATGCAGGCGCGCGGCTCGTTCCCGGGCGGGCAAAACCACTCTGCGGTCTTCCGGCTTCAGGCCCATTTCATCCATAATCATCATCATGCGGTCAAGTACGTCCTGCTCAAGCAGGCCTTTTTTGAAGTCGCAGGCTGTTTTATAGAAACGCCGGGTAATTTCCTGCCGGGCGGCTTCCTGAACGGCTTCGTCATCCACAATGCAAAGGCCGGCACGGTTTACACCCATATCGGTGGGAGACTTGTATACGGATTCACTCCGCGTGATTTTTTCAATAATGCGCTTAAGCAGCGGGAAAGCCTCAAGGTCGCGGTTGTAGTTAACGGCCATGGTTCCGTAAGCCTCCACATGGAAGTGGTCAATCATATTTACATCTTTAAGGTCCACCGTAGCGGCCTCATAAGCCACATTCACCGGGTGCTTAAGCGGCAAATTCCAGATGGGGAATGTCTCATATTTGGAATAACCTGCAACCCTGCCCCTTCTAAACTCGTGATAAAGCTGCGAAAGGGCGGTGGCCATTTTGCCGCTGCCGGGGCCTGGGCCAGTCACCACCACAATAGGCTTGCTGGTTTCAATGTAGGGGTTTCGGCCGTAGCCGTCATCGCTCACTATCGTATCCAAAGCAGAAGGGTAGCCCGGGGTAGCAAAATGCTTGTAGACCTTAATGCTGCGCCTTTCCAGCTTGTTAATAAAAAGGTTGGTAGCCGGATGATCTTCATAGCGCGTAATGACTACGCTGTTAACCTCAAGCCCGTTGCTGCGCAGGTCATCAATCAGGTGCAGCACTTCCATATCATAGGTGATGTTAAGGTCGCCGCGCATTTTTTTGCGTTCAATATCGCCGGAATAAATGCAAATGAGCACCTCAAGCTTGTCAGCCAGCTTGCGTAGCACATCAATCTTTGCTTTTTCATCAAAACCGGGAAGAACGCGCTTGGCATGCTTATCGTGCAGCTTGCCGCCAAACTCAATATAGAGTTTGTCATAATCATTGACTCGTTCAGAAATGTATTTGGTTTGTTCATCCAAATACTTTTTGGGGTCAAAACCTTTTCTCATCCGCTGCTCCTTCGTTAAAGAGAACTTAACAACGGAATTGAATTATCACATGAAGCGCAGGGCTTGCAAAGGGCAAATTGCGCCACTCAGGGCGATTGCATCTTTTTACCCTTTTTCTTCGTTGCATGGCGCACTGCGAAAAGGGCTCCATCTTAACTACACAAAACCCCTCCCCCTTTTCGCATCTTTCTGCACGGTGGGGTGGCAACAATTTAGTGGACACGAGTTCCCCTTAGTTCGAACTCCACAGGGCTGAGATAACCCAGCGCCGAGTGGATCCTTTTTTGATTGTACCAAGTCTCGATATACTCGAAGATGCTTGTTCTCGCTTCAGCTCTGTTATCAAATATCCGGTCAGCACACTCTCCTTTCAAGGTGGCAAAAAAACTCTCTGCACAGGCATTGTCATA
>JAYFRD010000016.1:0-63794 GCA_034926255.1 Anaerolineaceae bacterium
GGGGTGGATGATGCCATGATGATTTTGGCAGCATTGCGCTCTCCGGATTTGGAAGTAGTAGGGCTCACCACTGTTTTTGGGAACTGCCCTGTTGAAACAGGAACCCAAAATGCACTTCGCCTTCTTGAGTTGGAAGGGCATGGGCATATCCCTGTCGCGCAAGGTTGTTCCCGCCCGTTGGTGGTAACTCCCGGCGAATTCCCGGCAGATATTCACGGCAAGGATGGCTGCGGCAACGCTTTCCCGCCTCCCCCCAATGGCAGGGCAATCAGCCAGCACGCCGCTCATTTTATTATTGAAACCTGCAAAAAGCATCCGGGCGAAATAACCCTTGCCCCCATTGGCCCCCTTACTAACATTGGCTTGGCTTTGCAGCTCTGCCCTGAACTGCCCCGCTACGTCAAGGAAGTAGTCCTGATGGGCGGCAGTTGCTACGCGGGCGGGAACTTAAACCCAGTCGCTGAGGCGAATATTTATCATGACCCGCACGCAGCAGAAATGGTTTTCAGGGCAGGTTGGCCGCTAGTCATGCTCGGCTTGGACGTGACAACACAAATCATCCTGGATCAATCCTATTTTCAGGAGCTTTACGCAGCCAAAAATAAAGCTACGGATTTTCTCTCGAAAATTCAGCCCCTTTATCAGGAATTCTACGCCAGAACCTTCGGTTTTAACCATAAAGAGATTCATACGCATGACCCCTCTGTAACGGCATATATGATTAAACCTGAACTCTTTGGTTTCATGGAAACCCCTGTAATTGTTGAAACTGGCGGGCGCTGCGCTGGCTATACGATTGCAGACCCCCTTAAACAGTGGGGGGAGAGGCCATCTGTTAAAGTCTGCACAAAGGTTGATGCAGAAGCTGTTCGACAGCTTTTATTGGAACTTCTGAGGAGTTAGCATGCGAAAATTTTGGATTGATACGGATACTGCTTCGGATGATGCTGTTGCTATTCTAATGGCACTCCAGGCTGAAGATGTCGAGGTAATCGGCATCAGCGTAGTGGCCGGCAACGTGCCGGTTGATCAGGGTTGCCAAAACGCAGGTTATACCATTGAGCTTTGTGGAAAGGAAACTCCCCTTTATCGCGGCGCAGAACGTCCTTTGGTGCGTGAACCAAGCTGGGCATTCTTCTTCCATGGGCCGGATGGTATGGGCGGCATGAACTATCCTCCCACCAAAACACCTGTCCAAAAAGGTGCGGTTGAAGCCATGGTAGCTGCTATTCGTGAAAATCCCGGCGAAATCACTTTGATAACGCTGGGGCCCCTTACAAATATTGCCAATGCCTTATGCCTTGCGCCGGATATCGCTGAAAAAGTCAAAATTTGCTATATGATGGCCGGCGCTGCCAACACGGTAGGCAATATCACGCCCTCTGCGGAGTATAACGTTTGGTTTGATCCTGAAGCCGCCCATGCGGTTTATCACTCCGGCATGAAAATGGTCCAAGTCGGCTGGGAACTCTGTCGTGGCGAGGCAAACATCAGCGATGAAGAACAAAAGCAAATTCATCAGATTGGTACCGAACTTGCCCATTTCTCCATGGATTGTAACCGTCAGGCCATTGCTACAAACAAACAATGGCTCGGAGACCCGTCCCTCCCTTTGCCGGACCCTATTACCATGGCCATTGCTTTAGACCCTTCCATTGTCAAAAATGCTGGTGATTACTTTGTGGATATCGCCTACGGTCTTCCCGCAACGGATGGCATGACGGTAGTGGACGAACGCAAAGTGACCCATAAACCCGAAAATGTGAATGTGATATGGGAAATTGATATACCCGCCTGGAAGCGTATCTTATACGACAGCGTTGGATAATACATAGGATTTCAAAGGAGACTGAAATGAATTACATGATTGAACAGATAAAGAGCATCCCGGCCATGTTGCGTGATAAATTTGACACGCTTGTTAAGCTTAATAAGGAACTTTTTACCCCGGAAGTCTGTAAACCCTTACAGCGCATCTTTATTACAGGCTGCGGTGATTCGCACCATGCCAGCATCAATACCCAATTTGCTTTTCAAAAACTCACGGGGCTGCCTGTTGAAATTGGCACAGCCATGCATATGGCTCGTTATCAGGCTGGTTTTTTGCCCCAGACCGGCCCAAAAACCAACCTTGTCATTGCCATTTCCGTCTCAGGCGAGGTCAGCCGCACTTACGAAGCGCTTAAAATGTTCCATGAGGCTGGCGCCTATACAGTCGCCTTTACCGCAACACCTGAAAGCCGTCTGGCCAGCGCTGGAGACTTGCTTTTCAAGGTTCCCAACCCACCCTTTCCATCACCGGTGGTTACCATTGTTCCGGGTGTGCGTAGTTTTGTGCTCAATCAATTGGCGCTGTATTTGATGGCGATCCAAATTGGCCTTTCACGCGGTCAACTCAGCAAAGACGAGGCAGAAGCATACCGCAAAGAACTCCATACCGTTATTGATGCCATTGAAACATGCATTCAAAAGAATTTAACTCCCGCTAAAGTGCTTGCGGAAAAATGGAAAAACGAAAACGAATATGTATTCATTGGCAGCGGCCCTAATTTTGGCATCGCGCTTTTCTCTGCCGCCAAAATTCTGGAAGCCAGTGGTGATTCTGCCCTCGGTCAGGACGTGGAAGAGTGGGCACATTTACAATATTTTGAAAAAGAAACGCATACCCCTACTATTTTGATCAGCGCAGATGAGCGTGACTCAAGCCGTGCAGCAGAAGTACTTGTGGCAGCCAAGGCGCTTGGGCGCAAGGTGTGCGTTTTTGTTCCTGAAGACGCATCAGGCCTTTTGAAACTGGCCGATGAAAACCTCACCTTCCCCCGGGTAAGAGAGTTTTTCTCTCCGCTTCTTACCCAAATTCCTGGCGAACTCTATGCGGCCTTCCGCTCGGAAGCCGTTGGAGAACCTTTCTTCCGTAACTTTGAAGGTGGCCGCAGCATTCAAGGCGGGGGTGGAATTTCCCGAATTCGCTCCAGTGAAACATGGGAAAGCTGGCAGGAATGAAGCAATCCTTTGCGCTTGAGTTTGGCAAACCTGCGGTTATCGCAGCCCTGCATTTGCCTCCTTCGCCCGCATCGGGGCATCCTGCATCCGTAGATATTGAGCAGGCCACAGATTATGCTCTCAATAATGCTGCCAAAGCTGTCAAGGTTGGCATACCAGCGCTTTATATTCAAGACTTAGGAGATTTCCCCATCAATCCTCACGTACAGCCTGATACCGTTGCCCGCATGTCGGTGATAGGCAGTGCGCTTCGCAAAGAGTTCCCCCACCTTGCACTGGGGGTTTGCATGATGGCTCATGCCGCCAAAGAACCTTTGGCGGTTGCGGAGGCTATTCAGGCAAACTTTGTGCGCATTAAGGTCTACGTGGGCACGATGGTAAGGGCAGAAGGGATTTTGCAAGGCTGCGCTCACGAAGCTGTTGCTTATCGCCATCAACTTTCCGCTGATCAAATTAACATTTTTGCGGATGTGTATGACCGTACCGGCCAGCCCTTGGGCAGAATGCCAATTGAAGAAGAAGCTCGCCAGGCAGCGGTATTTGGTCGTGCAGATGGAATTGTGCTCACCGGCCTCTCTGTGGAAGAATCCCAGTCCATGCTAAAAGCGGTAGCTGCCGCTAAACTGGGTACCCCCCTTATCCTTGGTGGAGGCGCAAACGCCCAAAATCTGAAAGACTTTGTGCCGCTTTGTAATGCCATTATTGTCAGCAGCGCATTCAAAACGAGCTCAGGTTGGACTCGAGAGGCAATGACAACCCCATGGGACCTTGGCAAAATGAATCAGTTTATGGATGCCTGGTCAGAAGCAGTAAATAACTAATTTTATGAATAATGCCTTTTATTTTTCCATCGGAACCCTGATTATTGACGATATCGTACAGCCTGATGGAAAGACTCACATGAAAACGCTTGGCGGCGGGGCTACCCACGCGGTAATGGGCATGCGTGTTTGGGCAGAGCACGTAGGCTTGCTTACGCGTTTGGCAAAAGACTTCAATCCGCAAGACTTCCCTGCCTTGCAAGCCAACTTCGACCTCAGCGGTTTGGAAAGGCTTGAACTTGCGCACACGCCCCGAGCATGGCAGCTTTTTGATCAGGATGGGAAGCGCACTGAAGTTTTCAAAACAAACTTCCAGGAATTACGCCAGCTTTTGCCGCAGCCCAGCCCTTTAAAGGGCATCTATGCGCAAGCTGCGGGGGTCCATCTGCATGCCGCTCCAGAAATGGTCGAAGCCTGGCTTCCCTTCCTCAGGGAAGTGAAAGGGCTTTCTGTTCTTTGGGAGCCTTGGGATCCCTTCTGCGTACCCAAAAACCGCACGGAATTTTATCGTCTTGGCCGCATGATGGACATTGTTTCGCCAAACTTGGAAGAAGCACGCGCGTTAAGTGGGCTTAGCGATCCTAACGCCATCGCGCTGGAATGGCAAAAACAAGGCATCCCAATGAGCTTAATTCGCCTTGGCAAAAACGGTTGTTTGGTGTGCGGCAAAACAAAAAATCCTCAGCACATCCTTTCCTACCCGGTTCGCAAAGTGGTGGATGTGACCGGTGCGGGTAATGCCTGCTGCGGAGGTTTTATCGTAGGCCTGCATCAAACCGGCGATCCAAGCCAGGCTGCAAAATATGGCAACATCAGCGCTTCTTTTGCCTTAAGGCAGTATGGTGCGCTTTATCCCTTGGCAGGGGTTCACCAAAAAGCGCTATGGCGTTTAAAGCGCTATAAAACGGAGATATAAGAAAAAATCAGATAATACTTGCAATAACAAACGCGCCTATCAAATAACAAAGGATACCTGCAAAAAGGCTGAAATAAGCTTTTTTGGGTGCGCCTTTAAACTCTCCGTAAACCAGACCCCACAGCTGCGTCCATAGGCCGGCGGTGATGCCAAGCGGCCAACTGATGGCGGCGCTTAAATTTCTGGTAGCAAAGGTATGGATGATATTACCGCCATAATGCGCCAAACCGGAAAACACACCCAATTTATGTATTTCAAAACCATGCTCCTTAAAAACGTGCCATTGCCTTTTTTGGGTAAGGATCGTTCCGCAAGTCATCAGTATTCCTGCAAAAGCACCGCTTGCCAAAACGGTCATAAAAGGCATCACGGCCATCCCATGAGCCTGCGTAACAGATTTAAGCCCATATGAGAGCCCAGTGGAGTAGGCCGGAACAAACAAAGCCCCAATGATCAGCATCACAATGACACGGCGCATATTGACAGGTTTTTTATCTCTGCCGTCATTTTTTTCTTGCTCTTGCGTTTTTCTGCTCTTTAAAATCCCGGCCCGCATGGTTAAAAAAATTGCGGCCCCAAGGAAAACAGCTGAAACCAAAATACGCCCAACTGTCAGCCCGGCAGGGATGCCCCCGATCAGAGCCGAAAGGAAAGTGCCTACAATTAGGTTGATGGAGGCTTGCAGGGGCTGGGAAAGGGAAAGCCCAATTTCTTTAATGACTCTCACTGAAATCATCATCCCAAAAACATAAAGCATTCCGCACAAAAAAGTAATCAAAATGCGGCTTTTATCATCCATCCAAACCTGCCTCAAATTTTGCAGCAAGGCAGAACCATCTAAAACAAACCCTGCAATCCATACAAAAATAAAAGAGGTGGCAAACAAGGTCAGGTAATATGCCTCAAGAGGATAATCACCCAGATATTTTAGGCTGATGAACCAGGTGCCCCACATAAAGGCAGCAAACAGGCACATAAAAATGGCCAATGGGTTAAGAATGGGCGGGTCAAAATTCATGGTTCGTTTTAGTCTGCGATCATTTTGACAATAATTTTACGATCCCTTGGTCCATCAAATTCTGCAAAAATAACACCCTGAGATCCGCCCAGCAGCAGCTTGCCTTCATGAATGATGAGGGAAAGGGAGTTGCCCATAAGCACGGATTTGATATGGGCAGAAGCATCCGTTGGGGTATCAAACTGATGAAAAAAATCAACCCGGGTAGGCACCAAGCGGTTCATTTCATAAAGGATATCTTCCGGAGTCATCGGGTCAAGATAAGAGTTAACAAAAATGCCAGCAGTAGAATGAGGGTTGTGTATATGGCAAACACCTTCTTTTACACCGCTTTCATCTACTAAAGCCTGAATTTCTGAACTTAAATGTTTCCAACTTTGGAATTTTTCCGTTTTGAATGCAATCTCTTTAAGCATAAAAGTATCCCTGTTTTTAAGACCATTTTATCCCATTTGGGACAAGAAAACCCAAAAAAAGCCATTTACTTTTAATCCCTTGGGGAAAGGAGTATAGATTTTATAAGGTATTGCTTTTAAATGCATGTAAAATAGATTTAAGAATGATTACAAAATCAGAAAGAGAGTTGATATGAATCTTTTAAAACGATGGTTGGTTATTATGGCTGCCTTGTTTGTTGCAGCATTGATTGTTCCAGGCATACATGTAAGCCCCAATAGCTGGGTTACTTATGCGGTGATGGCGGCAGTGCTGGCCCTTCTTAATGCGGTATTACTTCCCATCCTTAAAGGTCTTTCGTGCGGAATGATTATCCTTACCCTCGGCCTTTTTAGTCTTGTTTTAAATGCTGCCGTTTTTATGCTGGCCTCTTCAGTTTCCTCAGGCCTCTTTAATATTGGCTTCCACGTGGATAACTTTTGGGCAGCACTGCTTGGCTCTCTGATTGTTTCGGTTGCCACTTCGCTTCTTTCAGGCGATAAATCCGAACGCAGCAGCCATAACCGCTGAGGTTCCTGCTGAAACTAAGACAGGGCCTGTTTTAGGCATTTTAAGAGCCCTTCGTAAAAGCGAAGGGCTCTTGCGTCATCAGATCTTTGTGGTAAACTTTACTCGTTAATTTCAGGGATACCTGAACTTCAAGCCTTCCACTCCGTAATCGCCTGAGGCGCAAAACCGGAGCAAACCCGAGGAAAGGAGCCTCGAACGCATGCATCAATATGAACTTGTGTACATCCTCCAGGCAGACCTGGACGAAGCAGCTACCGCAGCTGCTGTCGAAACTATCGAAAAACTCATTACCACCGGAAAAGGTGAAATCACCAAAACCGATAAATGGGGCAAACGCAAGTTAGCTTATCCCATCAACAAAACCCGCGAAGGTTATTATGTGGTGGTTCAGTTTACAGCTAACCCAACCGAAATCACCAACATTAAACGCAGCCTGGGCTATAACGAACAGGTTTTGCGCACCATCATCGTCCGTGTAGACTAAGAGGAGCTAACAATGTCTGAAAGAGCTTATACCCCCCGTGAAGGCCGTGGCGATAGAGAAGGTGGCAACCGCCGCCAGTATGTTTCACGCCCAAAGTTTTGCCAATTCTGTTCTGATAAAAATCTGAAAATTGATTATAAGAACGCTGAATTAATGACCCGTTACGTCAACGAGACCGGCAAAATCCGCCCTCGCCGCCAGACTGGCTGCTGTGCATTGCATCAGCGTGCGGTCGCTTCCGCCGTCAAAAATGCCCGCCACATTGCCCTCATTCCTTTTGAAGGCGATCTTTGGACTGATAACTACAACAGAGAATAACCAGAGCTGCCATGTCAAAACAAACTGAACAGCAAAAGCTGGTCACGCGCAAGCACATTGCCCGGCAGGAAAAGGAACAACACCAAATTCGCACGATTCTGATCATAAGCGGTATTGTCCTTTTTGCTGTTTTAGTGCTTGTACTTTACTCTTTGGTTCACCAGCTTTACACCGTCCCTAACAAGGCAGTGGCCACAATTGGCGATAAAAGAATCACTTCCAAAGAATTTGAAACAAACGTTAAATATGCTCGCTTAACCACGCTTAACCAGGCAGCCAGTTATATTGAGTATGCGCAAATGTTTGGTTCAATGGGCAGTAACTTTATGTCCACCGCCAAATCGCTTGTTGACCAGCTTAATAACCCCACCAATTTTGGCAAGAATGTTCTTGACCGTATGATTGATGACCAACTTATCAAGGAGCAGGCCGACAAGCTTGGCATTAAAGTGAGTGATGCAGAATTGGGCGTTCAAATGCAGGAAGTTTTTGGTTTCTTCCCTAACGGAACACTCACTCCAACCATCACGCCTACCATGGTGAACACGCCTACCCTTTCTGGCACTCAGATTGCCATTATTAAACCGACTGATACACCCACGCCAGCCCCTACCCTTAACCCAACAGAGGTCCATTCAACAGAATCAGCCCTGTCAAATCAGGCAACCGCAACAGCACAGGCTCAGCCGACTAAACCAGCCTCAGAGCAAACGCCGACCGCCGCCGGGCCAACCGCAGAACCTTCCATTACCCCAACTCCAACCGTCTACACCACCCAGGTCTACGGCAAGGAAGTGAGCAAATATACCTCTATGCTTAAGCAATATGGCCTAAGCTATCAGGATATGCAAAATCTGGTTCGCTCCCAAATGCTGCGTGACAAGCTTCGTGATGAAATGACCAAGGATATGAAGCCGATTCAGGAACAGGTTTGGGTACGCCATATTTTGCTTGCCACTGAAGAGGAAGCCAACAAAGTTTTGGATGAAATCAAAGCCGGAACCGACTTTGCTGAAGCAGCCAAAAAGTATGGCACCGATGGCACCAAGGATAACGGCGGAGATTTGGGCTGGATGGGCCTTGAAGATCAAAATTGGGATAAAGAATTCGTAAAAGCTGCCTTCACCCTCACTAAAGTCGGCGAAGTAAGCGCCCCAGTTAAAACGCAATTTGGTTATCACCTCATCCAACTGGTCGGTCGTGCAGAAAATCCTGTCACCGAATATAAGTTCGAAGAGCTGAAGGCTTCTCACTTTGCCAATTGGCTTGCAGAAACAAAAGCCAGTCGCACCGATATCAAAATTGAGCCTGCGTGGGCAGATGCAGTACCTGCAATTCCTGCAGTTCCCGCTCAAATTCAATCAATTGTGGATTCCGCTGTAACACCCAAATAAATTTTTACGTATACAAAAAAGCGGTTGGATATTTTCCAACCGCTTTTTTGTATCCATTTGCTCTATTTAAGAAGATTGTCATCCACTTCGTCCAGACGCAGGCTCATCAGCTGGCTTGCTCCATCTTTGCCCATCGTAATGCCATAAATGACGTCCGCAGCCTGAACGGTATTACGGTTGTGCGTAATAAGAATAAACTGTGTATCGTTGGAAAGGTCCTTAAGCAAATCAATAAACCGGCCAACGTTAGATTCGTCCAGCATGGCGTCCACTTCATCCAGAATACAGAACGGGGTGGGCGAAATTTTCAGTAATGCAAACACCAACGCCACTGCAGTAAGGCTGCGCTCCCCACCCGAAAGCAAAACCAAACCTTGTTCACGCTTACCCGGAAGGCGGGCCTCAATTTCAATGCCTCCTTCAATCGGGTCTTCATTATCTGAGAGGATGAGTTTGGCAGAGCCGCCATTAAACAGACGAGAGAACATTTTGGAAAATTCTACTGCGACGGAATTAAAAGTATTGGTAAACTCTGTGCGCATCACCTCATCCAGCTCTTTAATGAGCTTATTAATATCCGCGATCGCATCGGTGAGGTCTTTAATTTGTGTGCCCAGGTCCGCAAAGCGTTGCTTAACTTCCTGATACTCTGCTTGTGCTTCCACATTGATGGCACCCATCCGCCGGATTTGTGCTTTCAAATCTCGGATTTCATCATCAATCGTTTCAGGCAGTTCCTGAACTTCCGAAAGGGTTTCAATAACCATATCAGGAAATGGCAATGGGGTTAAGGTTGCATAAGCATTGCGGTATTCCAACTCAATCAAACCAAAGTCATCGTCAATGCGCGCACGCAAAGCATTCAGTTTTTCTTGCTGGCGGGCCAGTTCAAGTTGGTAGTGGGTCACCAGTCGTTCTCGGTTGGATAAATCCTTTTGGGTCAGCGCTTCGTCAGCAAGTAATCCTTCCAGTTCTTTTTCCAACAGATTCAGCTGGCTCACTTCTGGGTCCAGGCTTCGCGCCTGCAAAATCTTTGCCTTTTCTGTGCTTTCATCCAAATCTGTACGCAGCAAAGCAATTTTCTCAGTATTCTCTTTGGCATTGCCTTTACTTATTTCCAGGCGCCCCTCTATCCCAGCCAATCTTTCAAGGCTGGCCTTCAAGCGGCCTTCAAGCTCCTTCAGATTCACCTGACGCAGGCTTAAACGCTGGTTAAGCACTTTGGTCTCTGTTTCGCTGTTGCTAAAAGCCTGTTGCAATTCATCGGTATGCTTTTCGCGCTGCTGAACGCGAATCTTTTCAATTTCCTGATAGAAAGATTTTGCTTTTTGATCTTTCTCCTCAATGGAATCTTTAAATCTTGCAAGGTTTTCAGCAGAGGTATCAAGTTCCTTACGCGAACTTTCAATCTGGCGGTTCAGCCAATCCTGCTGATTGTTTATTTTGGCCAAAGCCAGCGTTGCAGTATTCTTGATCTGCTGCAAAGCACCAAATTGCTGCTTAAGCGCGTTTTCTTTGGCATTTACCTCATTCAGCTTTGCATCAAGGCTTTGTTTTTGTGCATCCAGGCTTTTGCTGATCTGCCTGGTCTTTTCGAATTCTGCTTCAACCGCTTCAAGCTCATTTTCCAACTCTTTACGGGTGCGAAGGTAACTCACTTTGCCGCTTGTTTTTACTTTTCCAATCAAAGCCAAGCCGTTTTTCAGCCAAACTTCACCGCCCAAAGTGACAATATTCATCCTTGGATTTTCATTGCGGGCTTTTTCTGCTTTTTCCATGTCACTGACAACCAAATACTCGCCCAATATCCGCTGAAGAACAGGTTCAAGGCCGGCCGGTTTGCCAATGAGTTCACTTGCAACCCCAATCACGCCTTCAGCTTGCCAGCTTTTTTGCTTGCTTTCTTCTGCAGGCCAATTCTGCCCGGTAATGGCTACCCTGTCTTGAACTTTTGACCCAAGAGCCAAAAGCGTTTCAGCAGGCGTTGAACCTTCTTGCACCACAACCAAATCAATGGCTTCACCCAAGGCTGCGGCAATCGCCGTTTCATATTTCTGCGGTATTTCAAGCTTGCTGGCCAAATCCACCATAACAGGCCCCTTTTTCTCAGCCGAAAGTTTGAGTAAGGTCTTAGCCCCTTCCGAATAACCAGCCAGGCTGGCCTGGCTCTGGTTAAGAAGGTCCAATCGGTTGCTGGCCTTATTCTTTTCCATGTTAAGGCGGTTGATTTGAGTCATATTTTGTTCTGTCTGCTGGCGCAACAAATCTTTCTCGCCAGAAACCTGGCCGCGTTCTGAATCCAGTTCTTTTAAATCATTTTCCAAAAGGGCTAATTCACGTTCAGCCTTTTCAAGCTTTTCCTGGCTGGCATGCTTTTCCTTCTCTGTTTCAGCCAGGGAATTCGTGTATCCCAAGCTGTTATTTTTTAGCGTTGCCGCCCTTTCCTGAAGGTCCTGAAAACGGGAACGGAAAACGACTAGTTCTTTTTCAGTTGCAACTAATTGATTTTGTAATTCGGCACGTTGCCGGTCTAAACTTTGCTTTTCCCTTGCAGTGGCCTCAAGCTTTTGGCGTGCTTCTTCTTTGGCTGTCTGTGCAAGCTTAAGGGCATCCTCAAGCTTGCTGATTTCCTCAAAAAGCGTTTCAGGGCTTTTTTTATCAGATCCAACAATCTCGCCAAGGTTTTCCTTATCGCTTTCCAATTGCTGAATGCTGCGCTCTAAAGCTTCATTACGCTCATTTAAAATCGCCAATTCCTGCCGTTTAATCTGCATAGACTCATGCAAAGCCTGCATTTCCTGATGAAATTGATTGACACGACTGTGTTTTTCAGAAATTTTTTCTTTCAGCCCAACCAAGCTATTCTGCTGTGCCTGCGTTCTTTCCAAAACTTGCGAAGAATCATTTTCTGCCTTTAGCAAGTCGTTCTTGGTTGCAGAAATTTCTTGCTGGGCCTTGTACCAGTGATAACCATACCAATCCCGCAAATCTTTCTCCAGATTTTCCTGGATAACCTGATACTCGCTAAAACGAGCTGCCTGCCTTTCCAGGCTGCGTAAACGAGGTTTAATTTCGTCCAAAATATCAGTTGCCCGGTCTAGGTTGCGCTGCGAATTTTCAAGCCTTTTTAGCGCCTCTTCTTTACGCGTGCGGTAGATTCCAATACCAGCAGCTTCTTCGAAAAGTTTGCGGCGTTCATCGGGTTTAATGGAAAGTGCTACATCCACAAGACCTTGGCCAATAATGGTGTAAGTGTGGTCCCCAAGCCCGGTCTTGCCAAGCAGTTCGTGAATGTCTTTTAGCCTTACCCGCTGCCCATTCAGCAAATATTCGTTTTGGCCATCCCGATAAGCGCGCCGGGTCAGCACCACTTCTCCATAATCAATGGGCAGCCATCCATTGGCATTATTGAAGGCAATGGAAACAGAGGCCATACCCGCTCGCGAGCGCAGCTCGGAGCCGGAGTAAATCATATCTTCTGTTTTCTTGGCACGCAGAATGGAATAAGCCTGTTCCCCCAGCACCCAGCGGATTCCATCCGCTACGTTAGACTTGCCTGATCCATTGGGCCCAATGATTGCCGTAATCCGAGCTGGGAACCGCATGGTAGATTGCTTGGCAAATGTTTTATAGCCCTGTAACTCCAGGGATGCTAATTTTTCTTCCATGTTTATTCCTTAAGTCCAAGTTTTTGAAGCGCCAGCCCGGCTGCGTTTTTCTCAGCAGCTTGCTTGCTATGGCCCTCACCCTGAGAAAATTCCGCTTCGTTAATAACAACGCTCACCACAAATTTTTTATCGTGGTCTGGTCCTCTTTCAGAAAGCACCTGATATACAGGGGTCGGCAGGCCCTGCCCCTGAATGAACTCTTGCAGCCGGCTTTTGGCGTCTTCTTCCGCATGTTCAGCAACCACAATTTCAGATTGAGCCTTTATCATGGGCAAAACAAAAGCTTTTACGGTATCTATATCCGATCCTATATAAATTGCTGCCACCAAGGCCTCAAATGCATCGCAAAGAATGGCATCCCTTTCTCTGCCTCCGGCCAAAGCTTCACCTTTGCCCAGATAAAGAGCCGGGCCAAGATCTATGGCCCGCGCAAATTTGGCAAGCTGCTGGGTATGCACCAGTGCAGACCTGATTTTAGTGAGTGACCCTTCCTTTTTCTCCGGGTACTGATGGTAAAGCCACTCAGCAACAATGTAGCTCAGAATTGAATCCCCCAAAAACTCAAGACGCTCGTTATCTTCAAGGGCATGCCTGTTTTCATTTAAAAAAGAACGGTGCGTTAATGCACGCTTAATCAGCATGCTATCCCTCACCTTTTCCGGAATGTGCATCCTAAGATTTTCTTCTGCTGTCATCTTGTTTAGAACTTTCGGCTTATTTAAGGTCAATTTTTGACCACAAATAACCCGCCGGTTCTGTTTTAACTCCTGTCGTTTTATGAATAGATTATACCTTTTCTCCTTTGCGAAAGCGCATTTTAGGATAAAGGAAGTGTTGCCCATTACGCATCCTACAAACGAATGCTCATTTTTTGGATTACACTCGGATATGCACCTGCAAATTGGCTAAAATGCCTTAATTGAATACGCTATAATTAAGCCATGGCTGGTTCCTGGATACACAAAACAGATCATTATGAAATTGACACAGAAATTTACTCTGGTCCGCTCGAATTATTGCTGGATTTAATACAAAAAGCTGAACTGGACATTAGCAAGTTAGCCCTTGCCCAGGTAACAGACCAATTTTTAGGCTACGTACGAGAACACGAGCAGGCAGACCCGGAGTACATTTCCGAATTTCTCGTCATCGCCTCCAAACTCGTCCAAATAAAGTCAGAAGCCATTCTTCCCAGGCCGCCCGCCCGCGAGCCTGAAGAAGAAGACCCTGGCGATGCCCTCGCACATCAATTAATAATCTATCGTGAAATCAAAAATGCTACGCAATGGATGCAGGAAAGAGTTAATCTGAACCTGCGCACCCATCTCCACGTAGCTCAGCATTATCCGGTTAATGTCCAGTTTGACCTTTCGGAAATTGAATTAACTGATCTCATCCTTGCACTTGAAAATCTTGCTGCTCAGGAACAAAACCAGGAAGATACTGCCCACGAACTAATACCCAAAATGACTTTGCGCAAAAAAGTTGAAGAAATTGTTCATTTTCTGAGATTGAAACCTCACGCAAGTTTTTCTGAACTTCTGAATGAACAGCCCACCAGGCTGGATATGATTGTTGTTTTTCTCGCCGTTCTTGAATTGGTGAAACAGCATTATATAAAAATTAAGCAGGAAGCGATTTTCAGCGAAATTGAGATTGATGCAGATACAGAACAAATCATGCAGGATGAAATGGAAATGGTGATGGAAGATTGAAGTACAACCTTCACCGTTAATCTTTGGCAGATTCAGCTATAATAGAAAAACAGGTGCTTATGGAAACTGAAACAAATACAATTGATAAAGAAAAATTGCTCAAGCTTGAATCTGAACCGGAAAAAAGCAAAAAGATCAGGCTTGTAGCCATTATTTTGGGCATTTTGGTCTTGGCAATCATCACTGGCCTTGTTTTCCTGGCCTTAGGGCCGGCTGAAGTCTCCGCCAAAGTCCGCGATATATTTATCATCCTCTTGGCTTTGCAGATGTTTGTGATTGGAGTAGCACTGATTGTTTTGATTATTCAATTAGCTTCGCTTTCCAATCTTTTGCAAAATGAGGTGAAACCCATCTTAACTTCAACCACCGATACGGTAAACACACTTAAGGGAACCGTTAAATTTCTGAGCGATAATATGACTGAGCCAGTGATAAAACTAAATGCTTCGCTTGCCAGTATTAATAAACTTGTTGATTTATTCAAATTTAAAAAATAAAAGAGAGGTCAAAATATGTCAGATTCAAATGATTTCGGAAGTTTTGTAATGGGGTTTACGCTCGGTGCCCTTGCCGGAGCTGTTGTTTCCTTGCTTCTTGCACCGCAAACCGGTGAAGAAACCCGTCAGGTTATTAAAGAAAAAGCAATTGAACTCAAAGACAAAGGCACAGAATCCTTTGAGGAAACAAAAAAAATGGCTGAATCAGCTTATAAAGATGCCCTTGCCAAAGCCGAAGAGTTTTCAAAAGTGACAGCAGAAAAAGCATCTGAGTTTGCGGCCACCACCCAGGATAAAGCTGAAGAATTTACCCGAAATGCCCGCAAGCAGGTCGCCGATGTTGCAGATGAAGTAAAAGATAAAGCCGGTGAGGTTAATCGTAAAGTAGATAAAGCTGTCTCTGAAGCAACCGATAAAGCTGAAAAAGCTGTCAAAGAAGCTGCAGATAAGGCCAAGAAAGCTGCTGAAGCATAATCACAATACTTAATATCAAGTATTAAGATTTTTTCACGTCGCCATCCAATAACAGGCTCACCTCTTAATCAAGGGAGCCTGTTATTTAATGCCAGTTTCTAACCTTGCAGCGTGTGGAACAGAATCCTGTTCTGCTCATTTATAATGCAATATCTTATAATCTATAGGCAGTTTCTCAATTACTATACGTCACTTCCCAAAAAATGGCGACTCGGAAGACCTTCGAAATTTTCTTCAAAGGCATCCTTCCCACCTCTAATAAAGCAATGAAAACTCCAGTGTAAACAAGGAAAACATTTTGCTTGACGAATACAAAACGGCATGATAAACTACTGCTCTGCATTTCGGGGGCGTGGTGTAGTGGTCAAACATGCGGCCCTGTCAAGGCCGAGACCGCGGGTTCAACTCCCGTCGCTCCCGCAGAATAAAAAAAGATCGCCAAGAGGCGATCTTTTTTTATTCACTTTCTTAATGTGGACGAATACCTAATTCCTTTGCTCGGCCTTCCATAATGGCGCGCAGCTTCTGCGAATCTTTTGGGTAGGTAAAGTAAAAACCCGAAAATAAAAGTCCACATAAAAACCATGGAAATGGGATAGTCCATAGCATGGCCGTTTGCAAATCCAGCTTATCTGCCAAAAAACCGAATAAAAGCGCAATAATTGCGGCAAAGCCGCTTTCAATAAAAGTTGTAGCGGCAAATGCAGTCGAGCGCAGCTCGGGCGGCACAACTCCTTGCATCATGGGTTCTTTTGAACCCTTGCCTGGCCAGCCAATAAAAAGAGCCGTCACAAAAGAAAACAGCGCTATTTGAGTCATTGTCCAGGTTTCAGTGTGGGTCAGCAAAATATAAGTGAGCGGAATTCCAGAGAAAACAGAAAACTGTCCCACCATGGTACGTCCATACTTTGGGCTCTTTTTTTCTGCCCAATCACCCAAAATTCCACCTAAAACCGCGCTGATG
Organism: Anaerolineaceae bacterium; assembly: GCA_034926255.1. Lineage (GTDB taxonomy): Bacteria > Chloroflexota > Anaerolineae > Anaerolineales > Anaerolineaceae > Mesolinea. The sequence goes on from JAYFRD010000016.1 coordinate 16,239, forward strand.
GCCATTCCAATCAGGATAGCGCCAAAAACAAGAGGCGCCTCCTGCGTGCTCAAGCCGCGTTTTTCTACCAGCCACAGAATAAAGAATGCCCCCATAATCACCCAGGGCATGGAACCTGCTAAACCCTGCAAAATCGCCACCTTGATGGTTGGAATCGCCAAAACCTTCTTGATGCCATCAATGGTGGTCTGATAGCGGTCTGCTGCCTCTGCCGTAAGCTGACCCATCATTTCGGGCTCTGCTGCCCCACGCACAGGCTCTTTTACCGCCAGCAAAATGACAAACCCAGAGAGGATGCTCGCTGCACCCAGGATAATAAAACCCCAGCGCCAGCCGCTTGGCGTTGCCAGGCTGCTCAAAAGTACTGTGAAAATAATAATTCCCAATGTGCCCACGGCTTCAAGAATGCCTAACATCTTCCCGCGAACCTTGGGGGCAAAAATATCGGCCATAATCGAGAAGGTGGCAGGCATCAGGCATCCTAAACCGATGCCTGAGACAACCCTTACGGCTAACAACTGCCCAAAATTTTGCGTTAACCCTACTAAAATAGTCCAAATGCCCCAAATACCGGTTCCCCAAAAAATGACCTTTTTTCGGTTGTATTTATCAGCCAAATACCCCCACAGAGGTGAGCTTAGAGACTGCAAAAGCGAACGAATAAAAGTAATCCATGAAAGATTGCTGATGGAAAGCCCCCAAATTTGCCGCAGTACAGGGCTGAAGATGGACATTGCTTGGGCCTCGCCCTGGTCTACAAAATATCCCATGGAAAGCGCAAAAAGGGTGCGCCACTTTCCACTTTTTTTCGTCTGGCTTTCAACTGTTTTCAAATCGTTGTCTAAACCTGGCAATTGACCCAATTCAGTGTTTTCTATGCTCTCTTTTTCCATATTAAAACCTCCGGTACTATTTTTAATTGTATCAGGCCATCTCCTTAAGCAAAGGTACAATTAATCCATCACGGATACCGGAGGCCTCCCAATGCAATCAACCCCAAATTTCCAGCCAACAGCAGACCCTCTTGCCATTGTTCAATCCGGCAAAGCCCGCTTTACCGTGCTTACAGATCGCCTTATCCGCCTGGAATATGACCCTTCTGAAATATTTGAAGACCGCGCCTCACAAGTTTTCTGGTACCGCAAACAAGCGGTGCCCCCCTTTAAAACCTGGGAAGAAAATGGATGGCTGCATATTGAAACAGAATTCCTTTATCTAAGCTACAAAATTGGCGGGGATTTTTTTTGGAGGGATTTAAATATCCTGCTTAAGCAAAGCGGTACCGAATGGCATTTTGGAGATGCAGACTACCGCAACCTGAAGGGCACTGCCCGCACGCTGGATCGGGCTGATGGCCCCGTGCCACTGGAAGATGGCCTCGTTTCATTTTCCGGCTGGAGCCTCGTTAATGACTCAACCTCGCTCGTCTTTTCAGAAACAGGTTGGCTTGAACCGAGGCAGGCAAATGATTTCAAAAAAGATTTTTACTTCTTCGGTTATGGTCATGAATACCTGCAGGCCATCCAGGCCTATCAGTCTGTCAGCGGTAAACCGGAGCTCTTGCCGCGCTGGGCCCTTGGCAACTGGTGGAGCCGTTACTGGCCGTACTCCCAGGAACAGCTCACCCAACTGATGCTTGAATTTAAAAAACGCTCCTTCCCACTTTCTGTTTGCATCATCGATATGGACTGGCATATCACCAAAACAGGCAACAAAAGCTCTGGATGGACCGGTTACACCTGGAATAAAGAGCTTTTTCCAACCCCTTATGACTTTGTCCAATTCCTCCACAGCCTTAAACTCAAAACCGCGCTTAATCTTCACCCAGCGGAAGGCATCCACGCGCACGAAGAAAGCTACGCGCATATAGCCTCCTCCCTTGGGGTTGACCCCCAAACGAAGAAACCCATCGAATTTGATATCGCCTCGGAAATTTTTACAAGGGCCTATTTTGAAATACTTCATCATCCCATGGAAGCAAAAGGCATTGATTTTTGGTGGATGGACTGGCAGCAAGGAACAAAAACAAAAACCTCTGGTCTTGACCCGCTTTACTGGCTTAACCACTTGCATTACTTCAACTTGGGGCGCACCCCCCAAAAACGCTCCTTTATCTTCTCGCGCTGGCCGGGCCTCGGGGGTCATCGCTATCCCATCGGCTTTTCAGGCGACACCATCGTTTCATGGGCTTCCCTCGCTTTCCAGCCCGCCTTTACTGCAGCCGCAGCCAACGTTGCCTTTGGCTGGTGGAGCCATGACATTGGCGGTCACTGCGAAGGCGTTGAAAATGATGAGCTCTATCTGCGCTGGGTACAATATGGGGTTTTCAGCCCCATCATGCGCCTTCATTCAACCAATAATCGCTATTGTGAACGCCTGCCTTGGAAACATGGACTGGATGTGGAAGAGGCTGCGCGCCAGGCCATGCAGTTCAGGCATCGCCTTATCCCCCTGCTTTACACGGCTGCCTGGCAAAACACGTTGACCGGCCAACCGCCCATTTTGCCTTTGTATTACCGCTGGCCTGAAGAACCTTCAGCGTATGCTGCAAAACAAAGCTATCTTTTTTGCGGACAAATTATTTCCGCACCGTTCACCGTGCCGCAAGACCCCTCCACCGGGCTGACACGTCAGCCGCTCTGGCTGCCCAAAGGCGACTGGTATAACCTTTTCACTGGTGAATACACCCAGGGTGGCTCATGGACTGTCCTCTACGGAAGGCCGCATGAAATCCCAGCCTTTATCCCCTCCGGGGCAATTATTCCCCTCAACAATGATGCCATTTCAAACGGTGCTGATATACCTTCCTCGCTTACGCTCCGCATCGTCCCAGGCAAAGCCAGCACTTATACCTTCTATGAGGATGACGGACAATCGCAGGCCTATCGCGAAGGTCAATTTGCCACTACCCAAATCACTCAGGAAATAAGCGAAAATACCTGGCAGCTGCAAATTGCTGCACGGCAAGGTAATTTCCGGGGGGCTCCCGCCTCAAGGCAGTGGAATCTTGAAGTATTTGGCATCAGCCTGCCCGCCTCCCTTTCCTGTACCCTGGATGGCGAAAATCACGAAATCAACTGGAACTATCAAGAAAGCTCAGGAATTCTGCGAGTGGATTTAGGCACTCTCCCGGCTGAAAAATCGTTAAATCTGCAAGCGCAAGGTGTTAGCCAATTGCGAGAGGAAATAGCGCTGATAAACCGTGTGGAACGCGTACTTGAACATGCTCAGCTGCCTTCCATTCTAAAGCAGCGCTTTTTCAATGACTTGCCCGAACTGATGCTCAACCCAAAGAAATTTCTGGGCATTGCCAGTCAATTTACAGATGGGCAGTTGCTGGCCATTTTTGAGGCAGCTTTCAACCACCAATCCCTGCCAATTTCGGAAGATATCCAACAAGCATTTTCCAATATGATGAATACCTTCAACGCGATGATCCGCAGCTGAAATGCATTAATATGACAAAACAGCCTGGCTCAAGGGTCGGGTTGTTTTTCATCCACCTTGTTTTCTGGTTCCTGCACGGTATTCGGTTCAACGTTGTGCCCCACACTTCCCCGCGTGGTCATGGGATGCTGCATCTGCTTTTGGGGCTCTTGTACGGGATCCTGCGGCAGCATGATGTCTTCAAAACGTGCTTCCTCCATGATTTTGCGGGGATAATTTCTGATTTCATCCGTTGTTTTCACCACTTCGCGAAAGGTTTCATTAGACTTCAGCTTGCGAAGCCACTGTCCAAGTTCTTGCGCATGCTTGACAATTCGGTCAGGGCCAAGTACAAGAAAGCCTATGATGAAGATAAAGAGAATCTCCGGCCAACCTATATTCAAAAAAGACATTGCGGATCTGCCAGACCTTACCGTTCTGATTTTTCTTTGCTTTGGCCGTTTTCTTCATTTGGATCTGTTTTCTCAGTGTTCCCTAAGCCGTCTTTAAAGGCTCTTACACCTTTCCCCATTTCTCCGGCAACCTTGCTGATGCGATCAACGCCAAAAACAAGCAAAACAATGACTAAAATCAATATAGCTTCAGGCCATCCAATACCCATTTTCACTCCTCCGTTGCGGTAGCGCGGTTTTTTGCCGCAATCCGCACCAATAAAATACTCAATAAATATAACCCAAAAAGTGGAATCATAAAGATTGCCATGTTTACAGGGTCTGGTGTCGGCGTAATCACGGCCGCTAAAACCGCAATGCCAACCACAGCAATCCTCCACCCCTTTGTCATTTGCGCTGCTTTAATAAAGCCAAACCTGGCCAGAATATAAAAAATCAAGGGTATTTCAAAACTTACTGCAATCCAAAAAATGAGATTAACGGTGAAATCAAAATAGGAACGAATACGAATCACTGTCTGGATATTCAATAAACCTGAAAAAAAAGTCATCGCGGGTGGAAGCATAATAAAGAAAGCAAAAACAGCGCCGCCTGCAAAAAGCAGAGTGACGAAAGGGATGGCAACCAGCAAACTACGTTTTTCCTTTTCGGTCAGGCCTTTGCCAATGAACAAAAAAAGCTGGTAGAAAATCCAGGGTGAAGACAGAATAACCCCGCAAAGCAACGCCACTTTCATATAAACCTGAATGGTTTCAGTCACATCAATGGCCTGCAAATTAGCCACACCGCCCACAGGCATTGCCAAAAAGTTGATAACGGCGGGGGTGAATATAAAGGAAATAAGAACAGCTAACCCTAATCCTGCCATAGCCAGAAGCAAATGATGCCTTAATTCTTCCAGATGAGCATACAGACTCATCTGACTGTTCTCATTTTTATGTTGCATATCAAGAATTATACATAAAGCGCATGGATGTCTTAGCTTGTTTCAATACAAATCCGATCACTGTTTTCTTTATTTTAACGACCATACTGACCCTTCAAACTTGTGTCGAAAAACCATACCAAAACAGGCTTGCGCACCTGCCGCATAAAGATAAGGATATTGGAAATACCTGCAGCCTTTATTTGCAAAGAAGCAGGGCAGTTTCAAGCATAAGCGCAATCCCAATCGGAAGGCAGTTTTCATCAATGTCAAAGCGTGGGTGATGATGAGGAAAATTCTTGCCTTCATTGGCGTTCGCAGAACCGATAAAAATAAAAGCCCCGGGAATTTCCTGCAAATAAGCGCTCATATCTTCAGACCCGGCCGTATGAAAAGCCTGGTCAATCTTCAGCTCAACCCCAAGCTTCTGGCTTGCTTGCAAAGCCAGCGCAATCACTTCGGGGTTGTTTACAGTGGGCGCCATGGAACCTTCCACGCGAAGTAACCCCTTGCAGCCCAGAGCGTCAGAGACTGTTTCAATCACTTTTTTAGCCCGTTCCAGAATCAAAGCCCGTGCTTCACTTGTATAAGATCTCAGCGTTCCCTTCATTTCTACGCTTGAAGGAATGATATTGCTCGCACTCCCGGCATGGATACTTCCAATACTGAGCACGGCATTTTCAAAGGGATCCAAATTGCGTGAAACAATACTTTGCAGACTCATTATCACATTTGCAGCCGCAACAATCGGGTCTTTGGCTAAATGGGGCATTCCCCCATGCCCGCCTTTCCCTTCAATTTGGATAACAAGTTCGTCACAGCCAGCCATAACAGGCCCTACGGTTAATCCAAGCCAACCTACTTCAACATCATTCCATACATGCATGCCCAAGGCAAAGTCAGGCCGCGGGTTTTCAAGAACCCCATCCTTAATCATGGCCGGCGCACCCATCCCCAGTTCCTCCGCAGGCTGGAACACCAGCTTAAAACTGGCACGGAACGCATCCCGGTGGCGCATAATCAATTCAGCTGCTGCCAGGCCGCTGGCGGTATGGGCATCATGCCCGCAGGCATGCATTTTTCCATCACACTGGCTTTTGTAGTCCGTTTCATTGGCTTCAGACATTGGCAAAGCATCCATATCAAAACGCAGCATGATAACCGGCCCATCTGTCAAGCCTTTTGAAAAAGCCACCACCCCTGTTTTGCCTACACCTGTTTTTACTTCATAGCCAAGGCTTTCCAGTCTCTTTGCCACAAAACGGGCGGTTTCAAATTCCTCAAACCCTAATTCCGGGTTCTGGTGAAAATGACGCCTGTCCCTGCTTATTTGCGGCAAAAGCTCACTTGCTTCGGCAAATAGATTCATGTCAGCCTCCAAAGATAATTCTTCTGAATCCTTCACAATATGGCTCCGTTAAGCTGTTACGCCTTTCGGTAAGCTTTTTTAGAAGGGTTTCCGGGTCGCCGATTTGCGACTTGTGCTCACACAAAGCCTTATAGCGCTTGTCCCAATATTCATCCACATGCATGTGTACATCCGGCTCATTGGTCAGGCATAGCCAAAGCTCCTTTACCTGCCAGGGCATAAGCCCTTCGTCCATGAGCTCAGGAAAAAAACTGGGGTTGCCCACCGCCGGGAAAATTGAATCCACCACAATTTGCCCGGCAGCGCGGTGGTCAGGATGGTTCAAATAACGCCCTCGGCTGAGGAGCATGGTAGGGTCACTGCCAACCACGATTTGCGGTTGCACTTTACGAATAAAGCTTGCAATCCTTTTGCGTATCTCAATACTGGGTGTCAGGTATCCATCCGGGTAGCCAAAATAATCAATCTGATGAACACCAAGTTTGGCAGCAGCATTTTTCTGCTCAATATGCCGAATGGAAGGCAGCACATGATAATCCGGGTAGGCACTGCTCACCCCGCGTTCGCCATCCGTCAGCAGTCCATACTGCACCTGATATCCAGCCTTCGTCCAGCAGGCAATGGTAGCGCCCATAAAAAATTCCGGGTCATCTGGATGGGCCAAAATCACCAGAATTTTTGTTCCTTCAGGCCAATTCAGCTCTTTTTGATCCATTCTCTTCTGGGTCTCTTAAATTTTTGAGCTTGATTAGTTTGGCCGGCTTCCGCTGCTTTGCCGTTTGCTTTATTGGCATGTTGAGGGTTTTGCCCTTGTCTAACGCTTCCTTGATGCGCTTGCCCTTCCGGTTTTGCATCTTGAGTCGGGCGTGCACGATGTTCCTGCCCAGTCGTCCTGCGTTGGCTATACCCTTTGCTTTTGGCAGAATCTTGCCCGGCAGTGTTTAAAATATCTCCTTCAGAAGCAGGCAGCTTATGATGAAGCTTTGTATCATGCCTACGCGGGTAATTTCCATGCTGGCTGCGCCTTTCAGCATTTTCAGGCTTATCGCGTTCCGGTACCGGTGCAAAATGGATAATTTCTACATCTTCCTCGGTGTGCGTCTCATAAATAGCGGATTTGGTCATTTCAGGTTTCTTTTCCGCCATCACACCGCTTTCAAGTTCTTCTCTTGTAAACTTGCGCACTCCAAGTTCAGGGATGCTCACCATCACCGTTTCGGCCAGGGGAATTAACTGAATAACCTTGCCTTCACCCAAGGGGGTTTTAATTAGCTTTTTCTTTTTAGGTAAATTTTCAAGGGCTTTCTCGTAGGTAGGGTATTCATAAGCCATACAGCATCTTAAACGTCCGCAAATACCGGTAATTTCGTTTGGCGTCAATGAAATATCCTGTGCCTTGGCCATCTTGATGGAAATAGAGCTGAAATCCTTCAAGAAACGTGAACAGCAGCGTTTTTCAATTCCGCATGCACCCAGTCCTGAAATGGTTTTAGCCATATCCCTGGGCCCAACCTGCCGAACCTCAATGCGGGAATCTCTAAATAAATGAGAAACTTCTCTTAAAAAACTTTTGATGTCAAAGTTGGTTTCTGCGTCATAATTTAAAAACAAGGTCACTCTGGCTGAATCAAGTGAATATTCCGCACTGATAGCTTTAACATCCTGGAAGCGCGAATGCCGCAAAAATTCTGAAACCTTTTTTAAGGCATCATCCTCTTTTTTTAACAGAATCTCTTTATTTGCAAGGTCTTCTTCCGTTGCTGCACGTTCAATCGCAACCAGTTCCCCACCTTCTCCATGCTCATCTTCACTTACACTCAGCACTTTACCAAGCTGCAAGCCTCTAACCGTATTTACCACCGCATAAGAATCAGGCAATATTTGCCAATCTGCCGGCGCGGCAAAGTCATAGGCGCGTCCTTTGGAATTAAATTGTATTTTGATTATTTTTTTATCTGACATGGCTACAGATTATATCATCCGAAACTCAGCCCAGTGCAGCCTTGCTTGATTCCGCAGCAACTGCCCTGGCAATCTTCCGCAGGCTTTGTGCTGAGGCTCTCTCTTCAGCCTGACTTACCAAAGGGCTGCCGATATCCCCGCCCTTACCAATTTCCGGGTCAAGAGGCACGCTGCCCAAGAAGGGCACGCCCTCATGGAGGGCTAAATGCTCGCCTCCGCCTTCGCCAAAGACGGCTAAGTGGCTGCCATCCGGCATTTCAAGGTAAGCCATATTTTCCACAACCCCAAGAATGGGGATGCTCATCTTCTTAAACATGGCAATGGCTCTTGCGGCATCATCAACAGCTACCTGTTGAGGGGTCGTCACTACTACCGCACCGCTGATCGGCAAAGTCTGTGAAAGGGAAAGCTGCACATCGCCTGTTCCGGGTGGCATATCAATGATCAGATAATCCAATTCACCCCAGTCAAAGTCCGTCAAAAATTGCTGTATGGCCGAATGAAGCATAGGGCCGCGCCAGATAAGGGGCTGGCCTTCCTCAACAAAAAACCCGATGGAGACTACTTTTATGCCATCTTTTTCTGCAGGTTTAATCTTTTGGCCCTCCGGGCTTGGTTCGGGTCCGTCCAAGCCCAGCATGCGTGGAATATTGGGGCCATAAATATCAGAGTCCAGTAAACCCACTTTTGCGCCATCTCCCGCCAAGGACTCTGCAATGGCAACAGCAACCGTGCTTTTGCCTACACCGCCCTTGCCCGAACCTACGGCAATGACATGCTTAAATTGATTTTTATCAATCATCACCTTTTTAGTTTCCACTACACGCGAGCTTACCTTCACATCCACATACTCTGCGTCGGTTTGTTCAAGCACCACCTGACGGCACTGCTTTTCAAAAAAGCTCCGCAAAGGGCAGGCGGGGGTAGTCAGAACAACTGTAAAACTGACGTTTTTGCCTTCTACCTTCAGGTTTTCAATCATATTCAGGCTAACTAGATCTTTACCCAAATCCGGGTCGATCACCGAAGATAAAGCCTTTAAGACGTCTTTTTCGCTGGCCATAACACTCCTACACGGTTATTTTCGCTTATTGTAAACACCTTGCCAGAGCAATTCAAGTTTATGCCCAAACAATGCTGAAGCGCACATCAAAAGGAAATATGCATTCAACATATTTTCAAATGAAACACGCCTATTCAACGGTTACCGATTTTGCAAGGTTGCGGGGCTGGTCAACATCCAACCCGCGCAGCACGGCAATATGATAAGCAAAAAGCTGCAAAGGGATAACGTTTATAACTGGGCTGAGCAGCCAAGGGGTTTTTGGCGTCCAGAAAATGGCATCCGCAAGCGCAGGTATCAGCTCGTCGCCTTCCGTTGCCACGGCAATCACTTTCCCGTTGCGCGCTTTGGCCTGTTCAATTTGCGAAACCATTTTTTCATACCAGGCATCCTGCGTAGCAAGTGCTACTACCGGCAAATCCTTATCCACCAGGGCAATGGGTCCATGTTTCATTTCGCCAGCTGGGTATCCTTCCGCGTGGATGTAGGTAATTTCTTTAAGCTTTAAGGCTCCCTCATAGGCAATTGGCATATTGGCGCCCCTGCCCAGGTATAAAGCGCTGCAGCTATTTTTATATTGTTCCGCCACTGCCACTACTTCTTCTTCCCTGGCAAGCGTTTTTTCTGCAAGGCTTGGGATGCGCAGCATGTCTCTGACCAGTTCAATACGCCGCGTTTTTGAAAGGCTACCGCGCAGATCAGCCAGATAAACAGCCAGCATATACAGGTTCATGATGGGCGCAGTAAAGGCTTTTGTAGAAGCCACACCAATCTCCGGCCCTGCCTGCATGGAAATAAATCCGTCTGCAACGCGCATGGCCTGCGAGCCAATCGCATTGACGATTGACCAAATTGTCGCCTTGCGTTTGCGCCCCTCATCCATGGCCGCTAATGTATCGGCTGTCTCACCGGATTGCGAAATGGCAAGCACAATTGTATTTTCATCCACAATCGGGTCTGCATACCTGAATTCAGAAGCAATCATCACTTCAGTGGGAATGCGGGTCAGTTTTTCCAGAATCACTTTGCCCACCATGCCCGCATAAGCAGCTGTGCCGCAGGCGGTAATGATTATTTTCTCAATAGATTTAGCCCTTTCGGCATCACAGTGCAAATCCGGCAGGGTGATGCGATAGCTGTCAAAATCTACCCTGCCCACCATCGTATCCGAAAGGGAACGCACCTGCTCGTGAATTTCTTTTTGCATAAAGTGCCTGAACTGCCCTTTTTCTGCAGAAATCGGATCCCAGGGCACATTTTGAATGACAGGCTTTATGGGTTTGCCGTTTAAGGTATTGATGCTGACGCTATCTCGCTTCACAACCGCAACCTGCCCGGACTCCAAAAAAATAATCCTATGGGTAAATTCTACAATTGCTGGCAAATCGCTGGCGATAAAGCTTTCATTTTCTGCCAAGCCAATGGCAATGCCGCCGGCATTCCCTAAACGTGCGGCAATCAGTTGCTCAGGGTGATCAGCGGAAAGAACAACAATCCCATGTGCCCCGCGAATACGCTTAAGGGTTTCTGAAACCGCTGCATAAAGATCATTGGAAAGAGCATAAAAATGCTCAATAAGATGCACAATGGTCTCGGTATCCGTTTCCGACTTAAACGCAACCCCTTCAGCGCACAATTCTTCTTTAAGAGCAAGAAAATTTTCTACGATTCCGTTATGAACAATTACTATCCTCCCAGTGGAACCTACCTGCGGGTGCGCATTTTGCTGGCTGGGAATACCATGTGTAGCCCAGCGTGTATGCCCGATCCCAATCTTTCCATGCAGCGGGTCTCTTGCAATCAGCGTTTCAAGCCCGGCAATTTTCCCTGCTTCTCTGCGCACTTCGATATTCCCCTTTTGAAGCACCGCCACACCGGCTGAATCATACCCCCGATATTCCAGTTTTTTTAAGCCGTTCACAATCACGGGCGTTGCATCCCGTTCCCCAAGATAGCCAACAATACCGCACATACTGCTTCCTTTCTGGCATATCGCAAGATACGCCAACCGCCCGCATCTTAATTCGGGTGCAAGTTTTATTCGCATGGAAATCAGAAAGGAAATTCAGGGGGGCATCCGCCGATCATTCGATTTTCCCAAATCATTTGGTTAACCTTTCCTTGTGGAAAGGAACCCCCACCCTCGTCACTTAGCTTTCGCTAAGCCAGGCGCTTATTTTCCATTGCGTTTTGGCATTATAAAGGCTTGAATCCTTTATCGTCAAGTTCAAAAAGGCTTCTCAGCACATAATAATCTTCTAGCGTATCCATGTCCAAGGCCATTCGTCCGTCCAGCCAGGGCAGCAAATGGTTCGGGAAGGCTCTTACCACATCCCTTCCGCTTTGCCCGGGGCCAAGGGACCTAAGCATGTCTATGCAGGCCTTAGGGAAATAAACCGGATGTCCGCGGCGGTCACCCATCAAAGGCCGAACTATTTTTTGGCAGGAAAGTCCGGCTGCAGCAATCGCCCTGATCAAAACGGGCGTCATTTGCGGCTGGTCGCCCAGCAAAGCGACAAATCCTTCAATATCATCTTTTAAATTCCTGGCTGCCAGGCTAAGCGAGGTTCCTTGCCCTTCCTGCCACTCATCATTGATTAAAATCTCTGCCGGCCATTTTCTTGCCACTTCCTGAATAGGCTCTCGATTTGCCCCCAGCACAACCAAAACAGGACTAAGCCCGGCAATAATCGCAGCGTGGATAACACTTTCCAGCACCGTAAACTTGTCCCAAGGCATAAGCTGCTTAACCTTGCCAAAGCGGCGGGCCTCACCCGCCGCTAAGATCACTCCAGGCACTTTCAACGCAGAAGCTTCATTCATCCAGCTTGCCTAATCCCCTCAATACAACTTCATCAGTCAAAGGAAAGCTGTAAAACCGTTTACCCGTAGCATGGTAAACAGCTTCAATCACCGCAGGAGCAAAAGGAAGGTAAGGCATCTCGCCCATCCCTCTGGCGCCATAAGGTCCGCGGGGTTCAGGGTATTCCAAAATAACCGATTGCGTTTGTTCAGGAATATCCAATACCGTTGGGATAAGATAAGTGGAAAATTCCTTGCTCAATACCCTGCCATCCCGCTGCACCCAATTTTCAAGAAGTGTATAGCCGGCTGCCTGCACAATAGCCCCTTCAATCTGCCCCTCAACGAGTTGCGGGTTAATGGCTTTGCCAACGTCATCAGCGCAAATAACCTTTTTGAGACTGATCTGCCCTGTTTCTGTGTTCACTTCTGCCAGAACAGCCTCTGCCACATAACCATATGCCACGCTGGGGATGCAGTGGCCGTCTACGGCGTCAAGATTGGTGGTTTTATCTGCATAATAGGTGTAATCCACCTTCACAGGCCTTTCGCCTTTTTCCCAGCGGGCAAGGGCCTCTTTTGCAGCGCCCAGGATGGCATTCCCGGCCATAAAGGTCATCCGCGAAGCAGAAACACTGCCTGAACTGCGCGAACTGGCCGTATCCGAAAGGTGAAGGTCTACTTTTTCAAAGGGAAGGCCTAACGCCTCCGCGGTAAACTGCCGAAAAACAGTGTGCGCCCCTTGGCCCACCTCTGCCCCGGCATGGAAGAGCACAGCTCGTTCGATTGTCTTTTCACCATAGAGCATAATTGTTGCCGCGCAGTTCTCTTGATAGCCGTAAGAAAAGCCTATATTCTTATATCCGCACGCATAACCCCACCCGCGTTTGATGTGAGGCAAACAGCTTTCCTCAAGTGTTGGGCTTTGCCAGCCCTTTTCTGTTTTAATCCACCCCGCTTCAAGAGCGCATCGCTCTGCCACCTCAACCATGCTGACACCTGCAGGAATAATTCCTCCCATCGACTGAACGGAGCCTTCTCGCAACAGATTGCGCATGCGGAATTCTACAGGGTCCATTGCAAGAGCTTCAGCCAATAATTGTGCCTGGCTTTCCGCCATAAAGATGGCCTGCGGTCCGCCAAATCCCCGAAAGGCTGCTCCGGGAACATTCGTTGTATACACGCAATAGGCATCTACAGAGACGTTCTCTACTTCGTATGGGCCTGAAGCCAGTAAGGTGGCATTGCCAAGCACTTTGGTGGATGTGAAGTTATAAGCCCCCGCATCAGCATAAATCTGGGTTTCAATGGCTTTAATGCGTCCATCTCGGGTAGCGCCCCACTTCGCGTGCATTTTGTAGTGGTGCCGTTTTCCATGCCCAATGATTGATTCCTCACGAGACCATACGGTTTTAACCGGGCGCTTGATACCTTTTTTCTGAAGGTGCATTACCGCCAAAGCCAGGCTAATCTGCACGGACATATCTTCCCTCCCGCCAAATGCTCCCCCAATTGCGGGGTAAATAACACGCACTTTTTCAGCAGGCAAATGGAGGGAATGGGCAATTTGTTCTTGGTCTTCATGCGTCCACTGTCCCCCGACCACAATCGTTATTCTGCCTTCCCCATCCACAAAGCCTACTCCGGCTTCCGGCTGCAGGTAAGCATGTTCCTGAACTGGTGTTTCATAATCGCGTTCGATAATCACATCGCACAACTTAAAGGCTTCTTCGGCATTCCCGTGGCGCACGATATTGTGATGATAAATATTTGACTCGCGGTTTACGTGCAAAAGCGGGGCATTTTCGGCCAATGCTTTCTCAAGTGTATCCACAAGGGGCAGGTCCTGCCATTCCACCTTAATAAGCCCAAGCGCCCTTTTGGCTGCCGCCTTGTTTTCAGCAATCACCAGGGCAATCTGATCTCCCACAAAATGAACAACATCGCTCCCTTCTTTTGCGGAACCTGGCCCACAAAGTACGGGTTGGTCTGCAATATTTAATCCATGCTCATTGACAGGCACATCCTTAGCGGTAAGTACCATCACAACACCGGGCACTGCTTCTGCCTCATTGGTATCAATGGCAAGAATTCGGGCATGCGGCCTGCCTGCAAAAAGCGTTTTCATGACCAAAGCATCACTGAAGTGAAAATCACCCGGATACTTGGCTTTGCCGGTCACTTTGCTAAGGGCATCCACGCGCGCAAGGGCTTTACCTACGGTTTTCATCGTTACCCTCCCATCTTTCCTGCGGCATCTTCAACTGCTTCCACAATTTTGTAATAGCCGGTGCATCGGCAGAGGTTTCCGGAAATACCCTGCTTGATTACTTCAACACTGGGGTTTTCACACTCTTCAAGAAGTTTAGCGGCAGACATAATAAAGCCCGGTGTGCAGTAACCGCACTGCACCGCGCCATGTTCAATAAAGGCCTCCTGAACAGGGTGCAGCTTTCCACCGACTGAAATGCCTTCCACGGTCCGTAGTTTGGCATGATGGGCACGCGGCCAGGGTGTAAGGCAGCTTAAAACCGCTTTGTCATCCATATAGACGGTGCAAGCCCCGCATTCGCCTTCTTCGCAGCCAGATTTTGTGCCGCTAAGTCCTACCCTGTCACGAATAAAATCAAGCAGTGTGTTGCCATCCCAGGCTTCCAATTGGTATTCTTCATCATTGATATGGGTAGAAATGGTTTGGCCGTTCCAACCTTGCGCCGGATGCTTAATCAGGCTTTTTCTCGTAGAAAGCGTGGCCGGCTTTTCTGGGATGGCTTCAAGCTTTTCCTCTGCAATTTCTAATAGTGCATTTTCAATCAGCACGCCTGCCATATAGCTGCGGTAAGCCTCCGAAGCGCGTATGTCACTGATGGGTGTGGCAGCTTTGGCGGCCAGTTGGCCGGCTATCTTTGCGTTTTCCTTGTTAAGCGCTTTGCCGCAAAGGTAAGCTTGCGCCTCCGCCGCAAAAATGATGGTTGGCGCCACCGAACCCAACGTGATTTTGGCTGCTTTTACCAGGTTGCCTTCCATTTCCAGAATGGCACAGGCATTCAAAGTGGCAATGGCTTGCGCCCTGCGCAAAGCACTTTTCTTAAAATTGCCTTTATGCGTCTTACTGAGGGGCTTAAAAATAATTTCCTTCAGAAATTCATCCTTTTCAAGAACCGTCTTGCGTACACCCAGGTAAAAATCACTTAGTTTTACAAGTCTGTCGCCCCTTAGAGAACTGAGTAAAAGTTCTGCCTCTAAACCCATCAAGGGGCAAATCGTATCGTTTGCAGGCGAGGCTGTAACCAGATTGCCCGCAACCGTTGCCGAATTGCGAATTTGCGGAGTGGCTACATGCCAGCAGGCCTGATAAAGCGGGAATGCTTTCCGCCGAAGAAGCTCAGAAGCCACCACATCATTATGCGTAACCAGACATCCCAAATGGATTTTGCCTTCAGCATCTTCACTAATCAAAGTGCTTTCAGCCATACGCGAAATATCAATAAGGCATTCCAGGTCATCCCACTTGCCGTTTCGCATTTCAACCATTAAATCAGTACCACCCGCAATCATACGGGTATAAGGTCCGGCTTCTGCCAGAACTTCTTTCAATTCCTGCTGGGTTTCAATAATGTGGTATTTCTTCCACATAAAGTCTCCTTCACCTTCAGTCAATGAAGGCTTGTTAAACTACGCGCTTTGCGTGTTCTTTTTCGCTATCACTTCCGCCAAAATACTTATCGCGATTTCTTCCGGTGTTTCAGCTTCTATAGCCAGTCCAATGGGCGATTTTGCCTTCCCGATAGCTTCTTCACTTACGCCCTGGTTTCTCAACCCGGTAAGGGTTGTTGCCCAGCGTTTTTTGGAACCAATGACACCAATATATCCTGCTTCTGTCGCAAGTACAGCCGGCAAACCTGCCACATCTACCTCACTGCCATGGCTTACATCCACTATAAATGTACGTGGCCCAATGTCCATTTTTTGAGGCAATTCCGCCATTTTGGCATGAAGCATTTGGCAGCCTTTAAAAACTTCAGGGTCAAGCAGTCCTTCCCGTTCATCACTAACCACAATACGAAAACCTAAAGGCCCCGCCATCTTAGCCACTGCCCTGCCAACATGTCCGGCACCGATAATCAGCAAAGTATCTGCGGGCAGCAGGGGTTCAATGTACACTTCCATGGCTCCGCCGCAAACACCCAAAGACTTATCCGCATCCTCTTTTAAAGAATACTTAACCGTGCGCGTTTTTCCATCGCGCAATGCCTCTAAAGCAGCTTGCAGGGCAGCCGCTTCCACCCCGCCCCCGCCAACGGTACCTTCAAATTTTCCATCCGGGAAAACCAGCATTTTTGTACCGGCATGCCGCGGAACTGCTCCTCTGGTTTTGGTAACCACACACAGGCAAACAGGTTTTCCTTCTGCTTTTAAGGCTGCCAAACGGGTCAGAATATCGCTCATCCAACCTCCAAAAGAGAAAGGATAAGCGGCAGTAATTGCTTTTTACGGGAAACCACGCCTTCAGCAAAGAAGGTTCCGTCCGGCAGAGGTCGGTATGGCAATTCATCCAGCTCTGCGGGAGGGTCAACCATAATAAGCCGGCTGGAATTTTTGACGATGTCCGTTACCATCAAAATAGTGAAATCCAGTCCTTTTTCATTTTTAAGGTCTTTAAGCGCTTTTTGAAGCTTGCCCACATAATCCCCAAGCTCATAAATATCCGAAGTCTCTGCCTGTGCCACTGCAAAGCGGAAATTCCCGCTTTCATATACTTTCATGTCGCTGCGCACCACACTGTCAGGTTCCTGCGTGATGATGCCGGCCCCGGCTTTTACCACTTTTTCGCCCCAGCTTTGCAAAGTCTCTTCCGCCAAAGGAGAGCCGGGCACAAAAGCCCAGCGTGCCAAACGGTCCGCAGCAATGCGGTCTCGCTGTGTGGTGGTTGGAGATTGCAAAATAAGCGTATCGGAAAGCAGGCCGGAAAGCAGCAGCCCTGCCAGTTCCGGAGGGGCGCTCAGTCCGCTTTCTTCCATTTGCTCCGAAACCAAAGTTGATGTACTCCCTACAATATCCACCATAAACTTGATGGGCTGATGCGTGGAATGGTTACCCAGGCGATGATGGTCTAAAATTTCAAGCAACTCCGCTTCATCCAAAGAGGCTACCGCCTGTTGCGGTTCATTATGGTCCACCAAAACAACTTTTATTCTAGGTGGGTTCAACAGATCACGCTGACGGGCAACGCCAAGATAACGCTTATTGTCATCTAATACCCAATACTCATTCTGTTCGGAGCGCAAAATGCGGTTGAGCACATCCTTAATGCGCGTTCCGGCTTGAAATCGCGGAATATCCGTTTCCGCCGCTTCTCGGCATGGAATATCCAATAGAACACC
This sequence comes from Anaerolineaceae bacterium, assembly GCA_034926255.1. GTDB lineage: Bacteria > Chloroflexota > Anaerolineae > Anaerolineales > Anaerolineaceae > Mesolinea. The sequence continues at coordinate 33,583 of JAYFRD010000016.1, forward strand.
TAAGGTCATTTCTTTATTGCGCGGGTGCGGGCCAATCAGGTTCTGCAAAAAGTCAAAAATGCTTTGACCAGTCACAATCCCGTAAGGAGTGTTATCGGGATTCACCACGGGGGCTAAACCTCCGGTTCTGGAAAGAATTGACCAGGCTTGGTTCAGTGGCTTTTCAGGCGTCATTACATCCAGCCGGCGCATCACCGACTCGAATCGCGGTGAAGCATCCGTGAGCAGCATGGGCGCATCCAATTCCAAAGTTTTCAGCACATAGGCAGTCTGTCGGTTTACCGAACCGGCCCGGGCAGGGATGGCATCCATACCCTCCCGTTGAGCCAGCAGCCAGGCATAACCCATTGCCGCAGCAATAGAGTCCGTATCCGGGTTAATATGTCCCACCACATACACTTTATTACTCATTACCTGGTTCTTCACAAAATAGTTCATCGCCAATCCATTTTTAACTTTTTTATTTATTTGCCAAGGGCGGCAAGCACTCTTTCCGGGGTCACCGGGTTGGCACTGATATCCGCGCCGCAGGCATCCAAAACGGCATTGCCCACAGCAGGAGCCACTCCATCCAGGGGAATTTCGGCAACAGCCTTTGCCCCAAAGGGGTGTGAAGGCTCAAACGTTTCCACAAAAATGGTATGAATGGCAGGCATCTCATCCGCGCGGAAGATGTGATAATCCACAAGGTCACGCTCTCTGGCAACACCGTGTGAATCATAGACCATTTCCTCACACACGGCATAGCCCAAAGCCTGGGCCAACCCGCCTTCGATTTGTCCTGAAGCGGTTATGGGGTTGATGATTACCCCGGAATCAACCGCAAAAACCATCTCTTCCACTTTCACTGCGCCGGTTTGTGTATCCACCAAAACCGTTGCGAACTGGGCGCCAAAGGGCGGAGGCGAAGTATGCGCTACATGTGAAGCCACCGTCATCAGTTGTTCCTGTTGGTGGCGGTGCAAAGAATCCAGCGCCACTTCACTCAGGCTTACTTTTTGGCCCTCTTCAGTTACAGCATAACCGCCTTCCAGGCGAATCTGTTCAAGGCTTACTGCTATTTTCTGACTTTCAAAAATCATCTTGGCACGTGCCTTAATCTTTGCAGCCATTTCTTCAGCGGCTTTTGTAACCGCCGTGCCGGAGATGAAAGTGGTTGAAGAAGCATAAGCACCCACATCAAAGGGGGTAAAGTCAGTATCTGAAGAATAGACCAGAATATCACTGGTTTTTACCCCCAGTTTTTCTGCCGCCATCTGGGCCAGCACCGTATCACTTCCAGTACCGAGGTCAGTTGCCCCAACCAAAAGATTGAAAGATCCATCATCGTTTATCTTCAGGCTGGCCCCGCCCATATCCAAATAAGGGATAGCCGTGCCCTGCATGACCAAAGCTACTCCAATGCCCCTACGCAGATGGGGCTTGCCTTCCACGTTCTGCCAGGCAGGGTTTCCGTATTTCTGGTCCCACCCAATGGCCTCACGGCCTTGTTTCACACACTCTGCCAGGCCTACAGTCTCTACGGTCTCTGGCACAGGCTCACGCCCTTCATTCCAGGCCGTACTGAAAGGGTGAAATTCCCCGGAACGCAGGCTGTTTTTAAGTCTGAATTCCAATGGGTCAAGCTTAAGTGCCCTGGCAATACCTTCCATCTGGCGTTCAACAGGCCAGTAACCTTGCGGCACACCGTACCCGCGATAAGCGCCTGAAGGCGGTGTATTGGTATAAACAATATCCGCATAAAAACGAATATTGGGGGCTTTTCGGTAAGGCCCATCCCCCACATACAGCGCCATGGATTTATGCCCGGTGTTGCCGGTTACCGTTAAAGCGTGGCAGCCGTAAGCACCGGTATCCGAAAGGGCATACATTTCATTGGCAGTAATCGTGCCGTCATTTTTTACACCGGTCTTAATGCGTACACGCATTGGGTGTCTTGAGCGTGAGGCGATCATTTCTTCTTCACGCGTTAACTCGTAAAGTACCGGTTTTCCGGTAGCAATTGTCAAATGGCCGGCAACATCTTCAATCAGCACTTCCTGCTTATTGCCAAACCCGCCCCCAACTCTTGGCTTTACCACCCTGATGCGCTTGACCGGTAAATTCAATACCGGTGCCAACATTCTGCGGGCATGGAAAGGAACCTGTGTGCTCGTGCGCACCACCAATCGGTCATCCTCATCCCAATAAGTGAGGGCAACATGCGGCTCTATATGGGCCTGCTGCACTTTCGGCACCACATACTCACGTTCAAAAATCTGGTCAGCTTCCGCAAAGCCTTTTTCTACGTTGCCGATATCAATGCGAATCTCCGCCGGGCGGTTCTTGCTTGCATCAGAATCCGCAAAATTGACGTATTCCGGTTCATCATGAATGCGCACCGCACCTTCCTTCATGGCATCGCGCAAATCCAGAATAGCCGGAAGCTGCTTATACTTCACTTTAATTAAATGCAAAGCCCTTTGAGCCACTTCAGGAGATTCTGCTGCCACAAATGCCACGCGGTCACCCACAAAACGCACTTTTTTATCAAGCGAGAACATATCCAGCGGGCCTGGAATTGGGTCAGACTGCCCCGCTGTGGAATAAACTACCCGTGGCAGGTCTTCCCACGTCAGTACCGCCGCTACGCCAGGCAGAGCCTTTGCTTCACGGGTATCAATCTCAACAATTTCAGCATGTGCATAGGGGCTGCGTAACACCTTGGCATAAAGCGTTCCTGGCAGCTGCAAGTCCGCCGTAAAAGAGGGTTTGCCCTGCACCAACTTGGAAGCATCCAATTTTCGATCAGATTGATTCACGCGTCTGTACGCCGGAATATCATCCAGTCTAACAAGCTTTGGCTGAACCTTCGTGTTCGTGGTAAAGGAATGATCTTTTCCCGATTTCATCCATTTGGCTGCCAGCATAACAGCTTCCACAGGCTTTACATAAGCTGTACACCGGCAAAGAACGCCTGAAAGGGCTTCCCTTGCTTCAGCTTCTGTAGGTTGCGCGTTGTTTTCAAGCAAGGCCTTTGCCGCCAGCACCATGGCCGGCGTACAGTACCCGCATTGCACTGCCCCCGTTTCAATAAAAGCTTCCTGAATCAAATCCAGCCCGCGTGTTTTCTTCCAACCCTGTTCTTTTTCTTCTCCTAAAGCTTCAACGGTTTCTATTTCATGGCCGGAGGCCTGCACAGCCAAAAGCATACAGGAGTTAACAGGCATTCCATCCAAAAGCACTGTGCAGGCACCGCACTCTCCAAGCAGGCAGCCGCCTGATTTAACGCTCAGGAACCCCAATTTTCGCAGAGCATCTCTTAAATTAATGGAGGCATCACCAGGAAAAGCGTATTCGCTGCCATTAACGCGCAATTCAATCTTCATTTCGCCTCCTTTTGCGCTAATGCATCTTGTCTTTCATCCACTAAACGCTCCATCAAGGCAATTAAAGCCTGCTGGCGAAACGCTGCTCCAGCCCACTGATCACGCAAAACCGGCAAGGCCTGCGCAATAGCCTCAAGAACGCTTTCCTTGCTTCCTTCCGCAACAAAAATGCTGGGTCCGCCAAATGCTACGCGCAATTCACCGCTTTTCTTAAAGAATATCCCCATATACACCTGCGGTAGATCCATTTCGCTTCGTCCAACTTGGCCATAAGCAAAACTTGCCGCCGCTGGCAGAATCAACTCCCGAATAACAGGAATTGCCTTGTTTTCTCTTACGTAATCCCAAAGCCCAAAAAGCTTCTCTTCCATCAAAGGCAGAATTTGAGCATCCAAGGCCACAAGCGCGCACAGCAAGGGGGAACTTTGACCTAAATGCGCAAAGCGCAAAAAGTTTGCCAGGCTTAAAGTATTGCGTACGTTCGCTCCCGCCTGATGCTGAATCGCATTTCTGAGCTCGGGTAAATCCGGAAAGGCCACCCCCAGCATATTCAGGTTGCAAAGCCCGCCTAACTTTACGCTTCCTTCCCCAAACTTAATCTGATCCAGATGCAGTGCTTGTAAATCGATCAGAACGTCACCCTTGCGGGTATCTGCCGCATCCGGAATATAGCCCCCTCCGGCAAGAATTTTGGCTTTATCGCCGGCCTTTTTCACAAGGTAGCCGCAGCTTTCAAGGCTAAGCGGCCTGTAATAGGGTTTCATTTCAATGCCCATCGGGATACACCTTCCATTCATGATTCTGATGCCCAATTGCTTCCAGCTTTTCCTTCGGGATGTCCACAAAAACACCGTTGCTTTCAGCAAGCAGTTCGCCTGCCTCATCCCTTATTTCTCCGTGCGCAAAGGCTACGCTGCCCCGCCGTCTTACAAAAGTGCCGGTAACAACCAGTGGCTGTTCAGTAGGCACATTCTTACGAAAACGCACGTTAATCTCACTGGTAAACATAAAATTTTCAGGCCCGTTTTGCGCTGCCCGGCCGGATGTTTCATCCAGCATGGCAGTAATAATTCCTCCATGAACCACACCGGGGTAGCCGCCATAAACCTGCGGTACCGAAAGGCGTGCTTCTACCCTGCCAGGTTCCATTTCATAGAACTCCATTTTAAGGCTGGCAGGGTTTTCCCTTCCGCAAACAAAGCAGCAATCGCTGGCTTCCAGTTTTCTCATGCCTGTGGGCTCGGAGCAAATGTGTCAATAAGCAGCTTCATATTGCCGCCAACAGGGTACAGAATCGGGCAGGTGCAGCCATGATCAATATATTTCTGCACTTTTGCCCGCGCTTCAGCAGGCGTTCCAGATGCTGTAATGCGCTCAATAAGATCTTCCGGCACAAGATGTTTGGCAGCCTGAATTTGCTCATGTGTAGCAGGCCAGCCCAAAATGGACTGGATCTTCTGCACCACCTCCTGCGAAACACCGGAGGCCTTGGCAATATGAGGTTGTTGAGCCAGATACTGGCACAGCAATTCACGGGTCGTATCAATGGCCTTGTCATGGTCTTCATCCACCGAACAAACGACCAGTTGCGGTCTGTCAAAATCTTCCAGCTTGCGCCCGGAATGTTTCAGGCCAACCATTAACTGCTCAATAGCCATGTCATTGTACTCAATGGGCACACAGTAATTCATTACCACGCCATCTGCAAGGCGGCCGGTCATTTCCATCATCTTGTCGCCGGTAGCACCAATGTAAATCGGCACATTGCGGGGTTCCCTTCTGCCATGAACCACATCCAGTTCAATACCGTGCACATTCACAAACTCACCTTCAAATGTCACACGTTCCATATTCAAAAGTTTGCGCATGACCGTAATGGTTTCTTCCATGGCCGTAAGCGGTTTACTGCGATCAATACCCACATTCTTTGCCAGCGGATCCCACCAGGCGCCAATCCCACAAATGATACGGTTGGGGGCCAGGTCATCCAATGTCAAAAAAGTGGAAGCCAGCAAACCGATATTGCGCGTCCAGTTGTTGATGACGCCCGAGCCGATATGAATTTTTTCGGTCACAGCAGCATATGCCGCCATGGGCACAATGGCATCCCTTACCAGACGGCTTTCTGCCTGCCAAATGCCATCAAATCCTTTTTCCTCAGCATATTGAGCGATGTCCAATCCATCGCGTAAGTCATGGGAATCCTGCAGATAAATTGCTACTCTTTCAAACATGGGTGAACGTCCTTTCTTCCCTTGTAATGGGCATTAAGAAATGATGGTGCTGCCGGATCAAGTGCAAATCCGGTTTTGTGTCAAGATCTTGCATAATGGCATAATGATAATAGACTCGCAGGCTCAAGTCTTTTTCCTGCGCTTGTAAACAATGCTGATGAAATGAATTATTGCCAAAAGAGGCTTGAATAAGTCCGGGGCGGCTCATTCCCAAAGCATTCGTGCCTTTATAACAATGATCCGGCACAATAAGCACACCCTGTTCTGGAATTTCATTTTTCAGGCTTATTATGGCCTCAGGTCTTAGCCTCGGTAAATCAGTGGGCAATACTAAAACGCTGCCTGCGCCATTTGCTTCAATAAATTCCATACCCTGACGCACCGCCTGGTTCAGGCTGCTTGGTCTGTTTTCTGTGCAAATACAAACACCTTCACCCTCCGCTACTGCAAGGGCATGCCTATCCCTGCTCACCACAAGCACCTCATCAAAGCAGGTTGCTTCCTTAATATTCCGGATAGTCTGCACAAAAAGGTTGTAATTCAATGCATAAAGGTCCTGCCGGCTAAAACAGTCACGCAAACGAGACTTCCCCTTTTTGAATGGCTTAACTGGAACAAGAACCCAAGAATTCATGATGAGCGTTCTGCAATCAGGTTAAGCCCCAGCTTCAAAACTTCTTCAGCCACACGGCGCTTATCCTGATCATCCTTCATAAGAATATCAGACCTTTTTAGTATTATACCTTGCTCCTGTGCCTCTGGGCTCAGTTCTCGGTCAGCACGGTCTGCCAGCAGCCCCTTGAGCAAGCCCTGATAATGGTAAACGAGGGCATTGGCATCCGAACCAAAGCCCAGTTCTGCCGCCATCTTGGCCGCAGGGCCTTTCACTGCCTGCCCCCCAATAAAAGGAGAAACAGCAACCACCGGCCTTTTTGCCATGGCCTCTCTCATCCCTTTTGCATTCAAAATCGGGTCTATACTCAGCCAGGGGTTTGAAGGGCAGATAACAATCAAGTCGCAGTCCCAAAGGGCCTGCAAAACGGCCTGGCTGGCATCAACCGCTTCTGTTTGAGGCAAAAGTATAGACTTTACTTGAGGTTTGCAAGCCTCTCCAACAAAATAATGCTGAAAATCTAAAACGCGTCCATCTTTTAGTTCAACGCGTGTAGGGCAAGGCGCATCGCTCATCGGCAATACCCTTGCATTAATACCCCAGCCCTGGCAAAGAATGGCGGTTGCCTCACTCAGTGATTTTCCTTCTGCTAAAAACTGGGTGCGCATAAGATGCGTTGCCAGATCCTTATCTCCCAACTGAAACCATTCCGGCCCGCCTCGTGCTTTCAACTGCTCAAAAACAGTCCAACTCTCTCCTGCCAACCCCCAGCCTCTCACCGGATCATTGAGGGCGGCCAGCCCATAGCAAACTGAATCCAAATCCGGTGAAATCCAGAGGCCCATATGCATGAAGTCGTCTCCGGTGTTCACAACCACCGTCAAGTCATCCCCTTTAAGTGCAAGGGTTAGCCCGCGGGCTAACTTTGCCCCGCCTACCCCTCCGGCCAAAGCCACTACGCTCATTCCATCAAAAATGTCTTTTTCCAGAACGCTCACCTGAACATATCCGACTTTTTATCGCGAACCAATTCTGCCGCGCTGCTTTCGCGCAAAGCATACGGAAAGCCTCTCACCAGCACTACCGGCGTTGCCTCATTTGTCTGGCCCATCATTAGAGAAGCTGCCGCAGCCAATTCATCCGCCGCGGCAATTACCGTCACCCTCATCTGATATTGATACATATCCGCTTTGCCGCGCATGTCCACAAGCGCCGGCAAACCGGCAAGGCCAATGCATGCGCCCACAATACCATTGCGCCAGGCACGCCCGTAAGAATCAATAATCATCACGCCTATTTTTTTCCCTGAAAGATCTTCCAATCCTTCACGGATTTTCTGTGCGGAACGGTCAGAATCTTCAGGCAGCAGCAAAATCCAGTCCTCGTTGTTACCCCACGGCCCTTTTACATTGGAATGGTCAATGCCGGCATTTGCGCAAACAAAGCCGTTTTTGTGCTCCACAATGATGGTTCCCGGCCGGGTACGCAGCACCTCGTTGCTTTCCTGCAAAATCATTTCTACCAGTTCAGGCCTTTTACCAAGAAACTCAGCAAGTTCACTCGCCTCTTTACTGGCCCGCACATTCCTCATATTCACAAGGCGGCCTTCCGCTTTTGAAACAATCTTCTGCGCCAAAACAAGGATGTCCCCATCTTTAAGTTTCTTCGCGTTTTCTTTCAGGGCCTCCCAAATCAGCACAGCCAAATCATCCCCTTCTTTAATCTGGGGGATGCCACGCAAAGCGCTCAGCTTCAGTTCCCTGGCTCTTTTCATTCAATCCCTGTAATCCGAATTCCGGAAGAAGGAACTTTATATTTCATATTCAAGCCAATCAGAATGGAAGTAAGCCCCTCCGGTATCACCGCGTTTTCTATTTGGCCGCCATCCCAACCAATAAGCCCTGTATCTTTCACAAGCTCCAAAGCAATCGGCCTGGCATCTTTTTCTCCGCAGACAATAACATCGCATTCCACCTTTTCATCAGACATCAGCCTCTCATACGAAATGTTCTGAAAAGCACAGCAAACCAAGGTATCTTCGCCAACAATTGCCTTTGCCTGCTGGGTGGCGCTGCCTTCTTCTGGCATTTGCACCTTTGCAACCTTGGGTGGCACAATAGGCACGCAAACGTCAATCAATATTTTGCCTTTTAGCGCATCCTTCAATCCTTCCAGAGTGTCGCGATGTGCCGCAAATGGCACAGTGAGTACAGCTATTTCTGCTCTTCTTACCGCGTCTTGATTAACTGCGGCATACACTTCAACCTTCTCGCCAATTAAGATTTCAAGCTCTTTTACTGCAGCTTCCGCTTTTTCAAGGGTTCGCGAACCAATGAAAACATGGTGACCGGCCTTAGCCCAGCGGTAAGCCAGCCCCTTGCCTTCTTTGCCGGTTCCGCCAATGATCGCAATTGTCTTTGCCATCTCTTCTCTCCTTAATCGATGCTATTCCAGGTTTCGGCAGCAATTTCACGTGCCTTTGCAGCAATTTCAGCTTCATCCAACGTAAGAAGCCGCCTGTCTCTCATCAGCCACTTGCCATCCACCATCGTTGAACTTACCATACCATCCCTGAAACCAAAAAGGATATGCCAAGCTAAATTACCCGCATGCAGGGGGGTAATTGTCTGATAATCCACGAGAATAATATCAGCAGCAGCACCCGGCTCTATTACACCTATGCGCAAACCGCCAAAAGTTTCGCTTGTCAGCTGCGAATTATTCTGAATAGCCATTTTCATGACATCATAACCGCCCATCGTGCGCGGGTCCTGCCTGTGATCCTTGTGAATAAAATAAGCAGCCTGCATTTCAGACCACATGGCATTGGAAAAACCGTCATTTCCCAGGCAAACCTTAACGCCGCTTTCCAGCATGGCCGGGATTGGGGCCACACCAACCGCATTATTCATGTTGGAGCGCGGCTGGTGCGAAAGCCATGCGCCGCTTTCTGCAATCATTTCAATCTCATCCTGGTTGCAATGCACCCCGTGTGCCAAAATGGTCTTAGGACCAAGCATCCCAAGCGCTTTGTAGCGTGCAATAACGCGTTTGCCGTATTTCTCAAGCGCGTCCTCCTCATCCGCGATGCCTTCGGCGGCATGCACATGATAGCCAGCCTGACACGGGTTGGCCTCAATGCAAGCTTTCAAAGTCTCATCTGAAAGTGTAAGCGAAGCATGCAAGCCAAAATGTGCGCGCAGTTTAGGGTCAGCCTGGCCTTTGGTCACGCGTTCAATAAAACGCGCGTTTTCCCTGATGCCGGCCAAAGCTTTTTGCGGCCCATCCCTGTCTGTAACTTCATAACATAAAGAACCGCGCAGCCCAGCCTCAACCATGGCGTCATGTTCAATATCCAACGAGCCATCAATGCAGCTCGGTGAGGCATGGTGGTCAAAAAGCGTGGTGGTGCCGTATTTAATGGCATCCACAAGGCAAACAAGTGCAGAATATTTCACCGCCTGCGGGCTAAGTGCTTTATCCAAACGCCACCATAGCCTCTGCAAAATTTCTACAAAATTGGCGGCGGGTTCCCCAGGGTATCCCCAGCCCCTCGAAAACGCTCCGTAATAATGCGTGTGTGCACACATATTTCCCGGCATAACCAACTGACCGCATGCGTCAACCCGCTCTTCATTGGCGGTTTCGTAACTGCTGGAAGGCACAATGCTCGCAATAAGCCCATCCTTGATAATCAAATCCTGTCCCTCAAGGATTTGGCTATCAGGCCCCCAGGTTACAATTTTTCCGTTAGTAATGATCATATTTTCTCCAATTCCTGAACTTGGTGAGTGGAAAGGATAATTGCCCTATTTTACCTTTCTTCTGCTTCTTATCCAAATAAGTTCTGCACCAAACTTTGGCAAATTTTTATCCAAAATTTTTTCAATCACAGCAAAAATCAGCAGAGGGTTTAAACAAAAACAAGCAAGTTTAAATGCCTGCCTGTTTTGCCATTAAACACAAATTATTTTCAAGTCAATTGGTAGAGCTCCACAAGCACACCACTGGCAGCCTTTGGGTGCACAAAGGCCATTTTTCTGCCGGGAAGTTCCAGTGCCGTTTCATTGATTAAACGCACACCTGCTTCTTTGAGGGCAACAAGGGTTGCATCAATATCCTGCACCTCAAAACACAGATGGTGCAAGCCCTCACCCTTTGTCTCAAGAAATTTACCCATCCCTGATTCAGGGTCAGTAGGCTGCACCAGTTCAACTTCGCTGTCTCCAACCGGCAAAAATGCAACCTTGGCCTTTTGGGAGGGCACATCTTCAACATGATGCAGCTTAAGGCCAAAAGCGGTTTCCCAAAATTTCAGGGATTCATCAATATCTTTAACAACAATGGCAACATGGTTAATTTTTTTTATTTCTGGCATTTTCTCTCCATTTACAGGAAGTTCGGGGCGCGGTATTCTCCCCAAATCTTGCGCAAGGTGTTACAGGTTTCTCCAAGTGTAATCTTGGCTTCCATACACTCAACAAAAATAGGCATGAGGTTTTCATTGCCCACAGCAGCATCTTCCAGTTTCTTCAGCAAACTGGCAACCAGCACATTATCCCGATTGGCACGCAGCCTGGCAAGCTTGTCATGCTGGCCTTTTTCGATACTTGGGTCAATCTTCTGGGGTTCAAGCACTATTTCTTCCTTTACCTGGAATTTGTTAACCCCCACAATCACATCTTCACCGGATTCCATGCGCTTCTGGGCTTCATATGATGCATTCATGATTTCATTCTGAACATACCCGCTTTCGATGGCTTTCATAGCCCCGCCCATCTGGTCAATGTAGCGAATGTACTCCATTGCGCCTTTTTCAATTTCATCTGTCAGTGCTTCCACCAGATAAGATCCGCCCAGCGGGTCAATATTATCGGCCACCCCGCTTTCATAACCAATTATTTGCTGCGTACGCAAAGCCACCTGAACGCTCTTTGTGGTTGGCAGCCAAAGGGCCTCATCCATGCTGTTGGTATGCAGTGACTGTGTGCCGCCCAGCACAGCAGCCAGCGCCTGCAGCGTCACCCGGATGACGTTGTTTTCCGGTTGCTGGGCCGTCAGCGTAGAGCCTGCAGTTTGGGTATGAAAACGCAGCTTCATTGAGTTCGCGTCTTTAGCACCAAAGCGCTCTTTCATCAGCTTGGCATATAATCTTCTGGCCGCCCTGAATTTTGCAATCTCTTCAAGAAAGTTGTTATGCGCGTTAAAGAAAAAGGAAAGTTGGGAGGCAAATTCATCCACATCCAGGCCGGCCTTTTGGGCCGCTTCAATATAGGCAATAGCATTTGCCAGGGTAAAAGCAACTTCCTGCACCGCGGAAGATCCTGCTTCACGAATGTGATAACCCGAAATGCTGATGGTATTCCAGTTGGGAACATCAGTTCGGCAGAACTGGAAAATATCCGTAATAAGCCGCATGCTCGGCTTGGGCGGGTAAATATAGGTTCCGCGAGCAATATACTCTTTCAGAATATCATTTTGGATGGTGCCGCGCAATTTTTTCGATTCCACGCCTTGCTTTTTTGCCACAGCAATATACATGGCCAGCAAAACTGCGGCAGGTGCGTTAATGGTCATGCTGGTGGAGACCTTATCCAGCGGAATGTCTTTGAAAAGCGTTTCCATATCCTCAATGGAAGAGATTGAAACGCCCACCTTTCCTACTTCCCCCAAAGCAATAGAGTCATCGGCATCATAGCCAATCTGTGTTGGCAAATCGAAAGCAACCGAAAGACCGGTTTGGCCCTGGTCAAGCAAGAAGCGATAGCGCTTATTCGATTCCTCTGCCGTCGAAAAACCGGCATATTGGCGCATGGTCCACAAGCGCCCTCGGTACATGGTGGGCTGAACCCCACGGATAAAGGGGTACTCTCCCGGAAAGCCCAACTCCTCAAAACGATGAGGGTTCACCTGCTCAGGCCCAATAATGGGAGGCAGCGGGATGTCCGAAGAAGTTTTAAATTCTGGCTTGCGCTCAGGGAATTTTTGAATGGAAGGTTTATAGACCTTTTCCTGCCAATTGCCGAAGGAATCGTTTTCAGTCATACCAGTCCTTATCATAGAAGTTATTGTACATAATAGTATAACCTAAGGGTTTTCAGCACAGTCCAATAGCTGCAAAAACCTTTAAACTTTCAAAAAATCCTCTTTATCAAGATTGAGAAAAGGCTTTTAAAACGAGAATGAACTAAAATTCTGGCACACGTTTTTTTCTTGTGAAATTCACCTCCTGAATTCTCCCAACCGGTTGCAGCAGAGGATTGCTCAAATAAATATATTTGCTGCCCAGATACGAGGTTTCATTGTATTCAAAAGGGTGTCCATCCTCTGTAAAAGAAAGATGTGCTACCGAAAGCAATGCTTCTCTGCTTGTTTTAAGCATTTCAGATTCCCAGCTTGTAGGCAATTTAGCCTGTATAAGATAGTCTGAACAGACTGGCCGAATATTCAGCTCATTTTTCAGAAATCCATAAAGAGATTTTTCAAGGCACGAAATCGGTAAATCCGGCACTACCTTTCTGGAAAGATAGGTCTGGCTGATGGCAATGGGCTTCTGGTCAACGGTGCGCAGTCTTTGAAAGTAATAAAGCGTATCACTGCTTTCTAAACTTAACCAATTGGCGATAAGAGGAACCTTTGCGGCCTTGATCGTTTTATAAGAAAGAAGAACAGAACCGGGCACAGAGCCTAACTTTTGTATATCTTCCGAAAAGCTCACCGACTCTTCAAGCACCTTATTAACCTGCCTCGGCCGGATATAAGTACCCTTCCCCTTTTTGCGCTCAATAATCCCATCATGGGCCAGCAACGTAAGGGCTTTATTGACCGTCATACGGCTTACATCATATCTTGTGCAAAGTTCGGCTTCAGAAGGCAGCTTTCCATCCTTAAAACCATTCTTCATGATTTCAGAAAGAAGATCATTCCGTATCTGCAAGTAAACCGCAATAGGCTTCTGTGTATCCATCGTTAGAAATTATAAGTAAAAAAACAAAAAGTAGTTGACAAACTGCCTGCTGCTCTGTTATTAATTGTATATACATTTTATATCATTGTCTATACAGGGTTAGAATATGGAATTCATCGATTATGTAAAAGAAATACCCCGCCTGATTAAAAATTTCCTATCCCGAAAAAATCAATTGATTTCATTCTATTCTCAAGCCGCCTCGGTAAAAAAGTTTGAGCGGATTGTCATTGTGGGTTCAGGCACTTCCCATACTGCAGCTTTAACTGTTTCTCCATACATTCGCAGGCTTACGCATAAAGAGATTGCTTGCTTTATCCCCAGCGATTTCCTTGCCAGAGAAGATTTGCTTCTAAAAACACATGCTACTTGCTATATTTTTGTCTCTCAGGGTGGCGATACCAAACTGGTTCTTAATTGCTTGGAAAAAGCAAAGTCCGCTCATGCTTTCTGCGTGTCAGTAACAGATAATGTAAATGGCAGAATTCCGCAGGCATCAGATTTTGTAGTTCCGATGGAAGTGGAAGGCGAGCCATTTTTGTTCCGCACTGCCGGCTTTGATATGACCTGCATTGTTCTTACTTTTTTCCTTCTTTCCATTCTTTCGGAAAACAAAGCTATCCTCGAACATGCTGCACAGGAACTTGGCTCCTCTTCAGAAAAACTGCCTGGCATTATTTCCACTGCAAGCGCCTGGTACTGCAAACATGCTAAAGAATTAGCACAAACCAGCCATTTCATCTTCATTGCTGAAAAGGATCTCCTGCCGCTCGCACAAGAAGCAGACCTCAAATTTATGGAAATGCTGCCAACCTTCAGCCGCTATTTTGATCTGGAAGAATCAATACATGGCCCTCAAAATGCCTTTTTGCCCTCAATGACCTTTTTCTTGCTGGCTCAAAACCAGCAAGATCAGGAAAAAACTGTAAATTTGTTCAATTTTCTTAAACAAGAAGTGGGCGCCAAAGCTTACATCATCAGCAATGACGTCAAAGCTGCTGCCTTCCAAATCCCTTTAGAAAACTACCTCTTTGCTTTCTTGGGCTACATCACATTCTTCCAGGTTCTGGCCTATTACCTGGCTAAAGACAGGGGCAGGGATTTAACAAAGGTTACTTATCCGAGCCTAACGCATTTTATTCAAAAGAAATTTGATTAGTAAATCTTGAAACGGAGAAAATATGATTCAGCTCATACGCATTGATGACAGACTTTTACACGGGCAGGTTATCTATAGCTGGAAAGCAAGTCTGGATTATCAGGCAATCGTGATTGCGGATGACGTAGCAGCTGCTGATGAGCTCCGCAAAAAGGTAATTAAACTTGCAACGCCTCCGGGGGTTAAATCCATTACGCTTTCCATAGAAGAAGCCTGCAAATTCCTGCAAACGGAAACACTCCAAAACGTCAAAATCTTTGTTGTGGTAGCTTCACCAAAGGCTGCATATGAGATTTTGCAATGCACCGGGCAGAAGTGCAGTGTAAATCTTGGCGGGATGATGAAGACGGGTGCAAGAAAAGAATTTGCAAAAGCAGTTTATTTGGAAAATACTGACCTTGAGTACCTTGAAAAGATTGAAGCAATGAAACTGGAAGTGGATGTGCGGCAAACCCCGGGAGAAAGCCAGCAAAACTTTCAGTCACTTAAATCAAAATTCAAATAAAAGAAAGGAAAGAACAGAATGTTAGCAGCATTATTTGTTGGTCTAATATTGGCAACATTGTGGTTTCTTGAAAAAATGCTTGGAACCCCAATGGTCATCAGGCCTATTGTTGTCTCTCCCTTGGTTGGTTTAGCATTGGGAGATTTGAAATCTGGTGTAATCATCGGTGCATCGTTGGAACTGATTTTTATGGGCGCCATCCAAATTGGGGGTTCCATTCCACCGGATGTTTTGGTAGGCTCTGGCTTGGGTACTGCATTCGCCATTCTTTCTAAGCAAGGCCCGGAAATTGCAGTTGTACTGGCCCTTCCTATTGCCATCCTTGCACAATCCATCAAGGCGCTTATCTTCATCATTCGTAGCGGTCTTATGAACACAGCCGTCAAACTTGCTTCCAACGCAGATATTGCAGGCATGAAAAGGCTGAACATTTTTGGTCTGCTTTTGCAATGCGCTATGTATTTTGCGGTGGCTTTCATTGCCGTTCTTCTGGGCGCAGATGTGGTTGCCAGGTTTGTGCAGACCATCCCCCCAACCATCATGTCAGCCCTCACCAATATTGGCAAATTGCTTCCGGCAGTAGGTTTTGCCCTCCTTCTAATCCCCATGATGAACGGCAAGAATTTCCTTTACTTCATCTTGGGTTTTATTCTCATGGCCTTCCTTAAGCTGCCTGTAATAGCGATTACTCTGCTCGGCATCGTACTGGCCTTTGTGGTCGTTTTTGAGAAGAATAACGAAAATGGGCACAAACCAGAAAAAACAACTGTGGATAAAGAAAATTCTCAGGATTCTAATTGGGAGGCGATGTTCGATGGACAAAAATAACGTCTCAAAAGAAGATAAAAAATTATTCAACGAACTTTTTTGGGCATCTTTCCCATTGGAATGCAGCTATAACTATGAAAGACAGCAGGCATTGGGCTTTGCAATCGCCATGTGGCCGGCAATCAAACGCTTTTATAAAACCAAGGAAGAACAAGCTAAAGCCTTGGTGCGCCATATGGCCATCTTTAACACAACACCGCATGTTGTCACCTTTATCACCGGTGTTGCGGCTGCGATGGAAAAGAATGCCGCCTCCGACCCCAAGTTTGATCTGGAATCAATCAATAGCGTAAAGGTTGGCTTAATGGGCCCCTTCGCCGGCATTGGTGATTCAATGTTCTGGGGCACAATCCGCATCATTTCGCTCGGTCTGGCTTTGCCCCTGGCTCAGCAGGGTTTAGCCTTTGCCCCCATACTTTTCCTTCTTGTCTTCAATCTTATTCATATTTTGGTGCGTTACTTTGGTGGCATCTGGGGTTATAAATTTGGTACAGATATCCTCAGTAAAGCCAGTGAAAGCGGTTTGGTTCAAAAAGTGTCCAAGGCTGCCACGATTGTAGGCCTTATGGTGGTTGGGGCCATGGTTTATTCGATGGTCGGGCTTTCATCTTCACTCCAAATAGGTTTTGGTGAGAAAGCCTTTAAAATTCAGGAATTCCTTGATCAGATATTGCCGGGCTTGCTTCCCCTCCTGTACACCTTGCTGATGTTCAGATTCCTCAAAAAGGGCAAAAGCGCAACCTTCCTGCTTCTTTTCACAATAATCGTAGGCTTGGTGCTCACTCTCACACACATCATCTAAACCTGTCTTTACAGAGAGCTGCCAAAACGCAGCTCTCTGTTCTCTTTTTTCAATTTCTTTTCAGCATTTTCTTGATTCTCTTCCACATTCTCCACGCTTTATGGTAAACTTGGCGGGCTCGGGTGTTGTACCCTTCATTTTGAGCAAAACACAACAACAGCTAAAGAAAGGGCTTGTTATGAAAGTATTACTCTTGAAAGATGTTTATAAGCTTGGCCGCGCCGGCGATATTAAAAAAGTCGCCGATGGATATGGCAGAAACTATCTTGTTCCCCAAGGCCTTGCTCTCCCCGCAACCTCAGGTTCCATCAAACTTGCAGAATCCATTGGAAAGAAAGCTGCTACCCAACGCGCCGTGATGAACAACGAGCTTAAAGGCGTTGCTGAAATCCTTGCCGATGTTGTCATTGATTTCTCAGTAAAGGCTGGCGAAACGGGTAAACTTTACGGTTCAGTCACCAGCCAAATGGTTGCTGACAAAGTAAAAGAGCAAAAAGGCATTGAAATTGACCGCCGCCAAATCGTTATGGAACCGATCCGTGCAACTGGCGAATACAAGATCCCTGTGCACCTCACGTTGGACCTCATCCCCGAGCTTACCCTCAACATCCGCCGCGAAGGCGAAGTTACCAAAGCCGAAGCTCCCAAAATTTTCAAGGTCGAAGAATCTAAAGCCACTGAACAGCCCGCTCAGCCAACTGAAACCGAAGCAATCGCCGCGGAATAAACGGACAAAACACAAAACGGTAAAGGAGCGCCTTGGTTTTCGCAGAGCGCTCTTTTTAAATCTTAAAACCTTTACGCAGATACCATCTTAATGAAGATAATTCTCTTTGCAGATTAAGCTAAAATTAGGCGCATGCAAGAACTTAGCGGCTCCATTCTCAAAACAATACGCGAAGAGCGCCATATCCCGCTTGAACAGGTGGCTTCTTCCACGCATATTCGAATCGAGTTACTGCAAGACCTGGAAGATGAAGAGTACGACTCCATAGCTTCGCAAGCCCAAAAAAAAGGCTTTATCAAGCTCTATTCAGAATTTCTGCAGCTCACCCCGCAAGAAATCAAAAACTATCTCAGCCAGGCCGAAAAAGCGGCAGCACCCGCCATCGAACCTCCAAAGCCAGCCTCCGCTGCGCAAGAAGGCAGCGAAGTTGAGGTAAATTTATCCGCACTGCCTGCAGAGCAAAACCAAAAACCTCAAATTTCTATAATTCGACCCATTCCGGAAGCAAAAGACCCTCAGCCCGCAAAACCTAAAACAGGATTCTTAATGCTTGGCAAGGCAAAAACGGCCGATGACCAGATTAAATTTGTGGAAGGTTCGCGCGCTCAAAACATTCTTAAGGAAATAGGGCAAAAGCTCACTGAACGGCGCCGTTATCTCAACATCCCTTGGGAACTCATTACCGAGCAAACCCATATGCATAAAGACCACCTTCAAGCGCTTGAACGAGGTGATTTGGGCTATTTCAGCAACAGCATGCAAGCAAAGGGTTGTCTTCAGTCCTATGCCCAATTCTTAAACCTGGATAAAGATTCAATTCTCTTTCGTTTTGCTGAGGCACTTCAGCTGCATCGTCTGGAAACATCAAAAAAGCCCCAAAAAACCTATTCCGAACCTAAAGTGCTTTCTCCTGTAACTGTAGCCCTAAAAAAGTTTTTTACGCTGGATCTTTTCTTTGGCAGTTTTCTGATTGTTGGAATGCTTGCTTTTCTGATTTGGGGAATGGCCCGTATGGCAACCATTCGCTCAACCGTTCTTCCCCAAACACCCCTGCCAGACCTTGCGCAAGTCCTCGCTGAAACGCCCCTGCCGGTAAGCACGGAACTGCCCAACAATGAAACTGAAATTGCCGCCAATCCCGCCCCCTCTCAACCTGCAGAGGCCATTCCAACACCAACTCCCCTCTATGAACCTATTGTTTCTGATGACCCAATTCGCCTTGTCATCATACCTTCCTCCACGGAGTGGGTGCGCCTTACAGTGGATGGGGAAATTGTATTTACCGGGCGTTTAAGCGCAGGTAAAGCACTTCAATACACGGCAAAAGAAGGCGTATTGCTGGAAACCGGCAATGCCGCGGCATACAACGCAATTCTTAATGATCAAAAATATACAGGCTTTGGCCCTATTGGCACCATCGCAAAGGTTAATTTCACCGCAAACGGTGCTAACCGTTTGGATGGTCAGCCTCTCCTGCCTGATTCATCTCAACCTGTCACAGCCCCTTCCCCGCTTGCTCCGGAACCTGAACCAACCCCAACAACTTTGCCATGAAAAAGAAACCTGAAAACACTTTTCACATCATCAGCCTCGGCTGCGCTAAAAACCTGGTTGATTCCCATAGCTACGCTCAATTACTGCGCAAAAACCATCTGATTGAAACAGAAAGCTTTGCCAAAGCAAAATTCATTTTGGTAAATACCTGTGGCTTCATTCATGATGCGCGTGAAGAATCCTATGAAACCGTTCGGGAAGCTGCCAAACGCAAAAAGCCCGGCCAAAAGCTTGTCGTTACTGGCTGCCTTTCCGAGCGCTACAAAGAAGAAATGCTCAAACAGGTAGAGGGCATTGATGGGCTGATTGGAACACGCAACCTGAAAGACTTGGCAACACTAATTGCCGCTCTGGGGGCGCAAAGTGCCCTCCCCCTTGCTCACTTCCCCGAATATCAGCGCATTGTCAACCAAACCGACCTGAATGCTTGCGCTATTCAAGGCGCAAGCGCCTATCTTAAGATTGCGGATGGCTGCCGTCGAACTTGTGCTTATTGCGCCATACCTAACATCAAAGGTTCGCTCGTCAGTCGCCCTTTAGCACAGGTTATCGAAGATGCTCTTTTCCTTCAGGCAGAAGGTGTCCAGGAAATTAACCTGATTGCGCAGGACCCAACAGACTATGGGCTGGATTTATACGGAAAACCGGCTTTCACAAACTTGCTTGAAGAATTGCTGCCGCAAATTGCGCAGGTTCCCTGGGTACGCATTCTCTACGCCTTTCCCGGCTTCGAATCCAAAAAATTGACCAAACTCATGCTCAATCACGCCAACTTATTGCATTACCTTGATTTGCCCTTGCAGCATGCCAGCCCCAAAGTGCTTAAATCCATGCTCCGCCCTTCGGATATTGGCTGGGTGCGCCAAACCATAAAGGAAATGCGCCAGCAAATTCCGGATTTGGTAGTGCGTACCACCTTTATTGTTGGCTTTCCCACGGAAACAGAGGCAGATTTTCAAATGCTTAAAGATTTCGTTAAAGAAATGCACTTTGATCACTTTGGTGTCTTTACCTACAGTCCTGAAGAAGGCACCCCGGCGGCCTCTTTAGGCGACCCTATTCCCCATCAGGTAAAAGAAGCCCGGCGTATGGAACTTATGGAAATGCAGAGCAAACTTTCCTTTAAAAAACAAGTCAGCCTGGTGGGTAAAGAATTTGACATGATTGTAGAGGGTTCAGACCCATCACAGAACATTCTCATCGGCCGCAATTGGCGCTGCGCCCCAGAAGTAGACGGCCTCATAATTGCCAAGGGTGCTCAAGCAGGCTTGCCCTTTACCAGAGTGCGCATCACCGGTGTTACCGGGCCCGACCTTTACGCAGAACAAATACCTGACCCCGTCTAAAAAGAGCTTGTCTTTCACAAAAAAAACTGCACCGTGGGATGCAGTTTTTTATCATTATGGCGTCGTAGTTGGCTCAGGGCTGGGAACAACTGGGGTTTCTTCCACCGCATGGGTTGGCTCTGGTGCAACAGGGGTGTTGGTTGGCGTTACTGCAGCCGTAGGTGCAGGCTTATTGCATTCCGCTTCGGCCTGCGCGGCCATCGCAGAAATTTGTGCATCCTGCGCAACTGCCAATGATTTCTTATACCATTCAAGCGCAGAACAAAAATCATTCGAAGCTGCAAAGGCCATTCCTTGCTTGTATAAGGCCACGCGGTACCTTTCCGTGGTAGTCATGCCAGTTGCATCCGTAAGGTTCGGAAAACTCTGCCGCAATTCCCCAAAAATGCGAATGGCCTCTGGCCAGTTACTGTCCCAGTAGCTGGCGCCGGTTACATACATATTGGCCAGGTTAATGGCTCCGGCAGCTTGGTTATCCATGGCGCCAAGTTGGGCTGCCTGGTTAAGCTCCCAGATGCCTTGCTCCAATTTACCATTGTAGATTTGGTTAATCCCATCGTTTCGCAACGAAATGTAATAGAAACCATCAATTTCCGATGTCTTAAAACTGTAATTCTTTTCACGGATAACCGTAATATTTTTGAGCACTTCAGACCACTTCTGTTCTGAAAAATGCTGTTTAATCGTATTGTATAGTTCTTCTGCTCCGCGCAAATCCGGTGTAGGGGTTGGCCCTTCCGGGGTAATTGATGGCAAAGCCATTTGCGTCGGTGCCGGGGTGGCAGCGCCCAACTTGCTTAGAATGTTCGCCAGCATTTCAGCCGCACCTGGAAAACCAGGGTAAATCTGCAGAATGTATTCAACTCGTTGCTTGGCGGTATCCAATTGGTTATTGTTAATATCCTCGTAAGCCAGTGAAAGTTGCTGCTCGGCAACGCTCAACAGGCCTTCTTTCTGAGCAGCAAGGCGCCGATTGACTCCACGTTGATAACCGCTGAAAACGCCCAACCCTATCGCCAGCACAAAAAATATAATTCCACCCAGCACCCACCACGCACCTGTTTTTTTGTTTGAGGTCCTGTTCTTTTTAGGGGCCTGCTGAAAATCGTCTGCTGCAACCGTGCCATGGGCATTTTCAATCGACATGGTTTCATCACGCAAGCTGTCCTGGGAATAAGTATCCTGTGCTTGGGCACTTTGTTCACTTACCTCAGAAAGTGCTTCAGAATTGATTTCGCTATCCATTTTTTCATTCATATCGTTTGTATGCTCATTCATTTTTTTAGATTATATCCCAGCTTAAAGACTTGCAAGTTCCTTAAGGTCTTTCCTCACCAGCAGGCCGGCAGCCAAAATGCCAGCCAAAAAAGCCAAAATGGCAAAGAGGAAGCTGCTTCTGAAGTAAAGCACTCCAAAAGCAATTCCGGCGCCAACAATTCCGCCTAAAGCACCGCGCAGAAGTGCCTGCCACAGGGTAATGGGTTCTGCAAATTGTTTTCGCAAAAAAACAAAAAGAAAAACCGCTTGCATTGCATAAGCGATGGTATTGGCTGCCGCAATTCCCGCCGCCTGCATGGGCTTAAGCAAGGCCACCCCAAGCGCAAGGAAAATAAGCATGGTAAGGCCGGCACCGATAGTGGGCAGGTAGGGTTTCTGTAAGGCGTAGAAAGAGCGCACAAAAAGTTCAACCAGCGAATGCCCAACAATACCGATCATAAAGATGCGGCTTACTTCCACCACGCGCATGGTTTCAGCGGATGAAAAGCCAAAGAAGCGCCCTAAAACAGGGGGCAGTACCATGCCAGCCACCATAGCCACTGGAACAGTTGTTGCAAGCATAATCTTGGCAGCCCGTTCAATTTTTGAAGCCATCAGCGCCAGCTCTTTACTGGCAAATAGTTCAGCAAGGGTAGGCAGCACTGCCGTAGCAATAGCGGTTCCAATGAGCGTTTCTGGAATTTGCATCAGCCACCAGCCATAGGTGAGTGCGGTTACAGAGCCTTCCGCCAGTCGTGAAGCCAGATTATCTTGAATATTAAAAATCATCATAATAAAGAACATGCTCAGCACACGCGGGCCCATCAGTTTAAGCACTTTTCGCGTAGCAGGATCTTTCAGGCTGATGGCAGGGCTCCATTTGAAATGATAGCGAACAAGGCCGGGCATTTGAATCAACAGGTGTAAAAGCGCGCCGATAATCACCCCGTAAACCATTCCGTTCACACCCAGGCCAAAAGCAGGCAGCTTCAGCGGGCCGAACTGGTAAGGTGTTGTCGGTGCCAGTACGAGCACCCCGAAAATTTGCCCAATATCATAAAAAATGGGTGCCAATGCAGGCAAAAAGAAGTGCTGGTTTGTCTGCAAACCAGACATCACCAAACCGCTTACCGAGAAAATAATGGTAGCAATCAGGTTCAAACGCATCAAGTCGGCAGTCAACGCAATCTGATCTGGTGTAAAGCCCGGTGCCACTCCAATTTTGCTGCTTACAATCTGCTTGGCAAAAATGCCTACAATCACTGCAAAAAGGATGGTCACAATAAGGGCCATATTCAGAATATTGGAAAACAATTTCCAGGCCTTCTCGCGGCCTTCTTCGCTTAAAACCTCACTCAACACCGGGATAAAAGCGATAGCCAGCGCCCCGCCGGAAATCATCATAAAAAGCATATCCGGGATGTTATTGGCAGAATTGAATGCATCAAGCACAGCCGAAAGCCGGAACTGCCGTGATATAAGCATCACGCGCAAAACGCTCAATGCCTTGTCAACAGTAAAAAGGACTGCAAGCAGCAAAGAAACCTTACTCAATCGGCTTAGTTTTTTCATTATTCTCCCAATCTTTGAACCGTCCTATTATGCCACAAGAATGAGATCCTGTATTTTTGAAAAAAGTCTGCCTCCTACAGGCTGTCACCTTATTAGCCCATTTGAGGCTTATAATTCTCAAAAGGAAAACATCATGCAAGCAAAAGATTTTGGCACGCTTTACATCGTCTCCACGCCCATCGGCAACCCTGGTGACCTTACCCTGCGGGCTCTTGAAGTCCTAAAAATGGCAGATGCCCTCATCTGCGAAGAGCGCAAAGAAGGAGCAAAGTTCCTCAAATCAGTGGACATCCAAAAACCAATCGTGGAACTGAACGAGCACAACGAAGCCGAAATGATTCAATCCATCCTTTTGCGCCTGATGAACGGCGAAAACCTGGCCCTTATCTCTGATTGCGGCACTCCGGTTTTTAATGATCCCGGCAGGCAGCTTCTTGATTTGCTATACAGCTCAAAGGTACCTGTCATTCCGGTGCCCGGCGCCTCTTCCCTCATGGCTGCCATTTCCGTCTGCCCCTTCAATCTCGGTCAATTTCATTTTGCCGGTTTTCTGCCCCCAAAAACAGAACAGCGCGCCGCTGTTCTCGCAAAGCTGGCCGCTTCACCCAATCCAGTCATCCTCATGGATACCCCATACCGCCTCTCAAAATTACTTGACGAGGTAAGCAAGGCATTCGGGCGTCAGCAGCAAGTTTTTTTGGCTGCCGATCTCACCATGCCATCAGAAAAGCTCCTTTTAGGGGAAGTGCAGGCAGTGGCCGCCCAAGTCCAAAACCGCAAGCTTGAATTCATCCTGATCATTGATAAACCTCAGCGCAGGCGGCAGGCTTGAAAACGCTGCACGCCAACGGGCAGGTTCTTAAACTCCCTGTTTTCTTTCCCGACGCTACCTATGGCTTTGTCCGTAGCCTCACGGGGGAAGACTTGCAATCCATCGGCTTGCAAGGCGTAGAAATGAACAGCTTTCACCTGATGCAAAAACCGGGTTCCACCGTTATTTCTGCGCTTGGCGGCCTGCACCGCATGGCCAACTGGCCGGGTCTGATCATGACGGATTCTGGGGGCTTTCAGGCCTATTCCCTGATTCGTCAGGATCCCAAATTCGGCAAAATTAACAAAGATGGCATTTTGTTTTTCCCTGAAGGTTCAAACCGCAAACTGCAGATTACTCCAGGCAAAAGCATTCAACTCCAGCTCGCCTATGGTTCTGACCTCTTGGTTTGCCTGGATGACTGCACCCATGTAGAGGCCAGCCGCACCGAGCAAGAAGCCTCGGTTCAGCGCACAATTGCC
Source organism: Anaerolineaceae bacterium (assembly GCA_034926255.1). Lineage (GTDB taxonomy): Bacteria > Chloroflexota > Anaerolineae > Anaerolineales > Anaerolineaceae > Mesolinea. Next base: position 57,808 of record JAYFRD010000016.1, read on the forward strand.
TGGGCAAAAGAATCCCGCCAGACCTACGATCTGCTGATTCGCAAACGCAAAAAAGAAAGCGCAAGCCGTCCTCTGCTTTTCGCAGTGATACAGGGCGGCGGCGAATTTGACCTCCGCAAACGCTGCGCAGAAGCGCTGCTTGAGATTGGTTTTGATGGCTTTGGCTTTGGTGGGTGGCCGCTTGACTCCCAGTCCCGCCTGCTTACGGACGTGCTGGAATACACCCGCAGCCTCATTCCGCGCCAATTCCCTATCCACGCCCTTGGTATTGGCCACCCTGTAAGCATCGCGGCTTGTTTTGAGATGGGTTACGAAATGTTTGATTGTGCCATGCCCACTCGCGATGCCCGCCACGGCCGCTTATATGCGCGCACCACCCCCGGGCTTATGCCCAGCTCACAACCGCACTGGTTCAATTTTAAATACGTAAATTCCGAATCCAGCGTGCGCGCGGCTGGTCCCGTTTGGGAAGACTGCAACTGTACGCTCTGCAAAAACTACAGTTTGGGTTACCTCTACCACCTCTATAAACTGCAAGACCCTTCCTACTTCCGCCTTGCCACCCTGCATAACCTGCGCTTTATGACCCAATTAATGGAGGACCTGCGTTCGCATGCCCCCAACTAAGCTTGACCCCGATCACCTTACTGCTGAAATTACCAAAAGCCCAAAGTACAGGCAGATGAACCCGCACCTTGTTCGCCGCATCGCGGAAGAAGAAGCTGCCCGCCAGCCTAAAGTGGCCCTTGCTGTAAAATCTGCGCGCACTCGTCTGCACCAGTTGGTTGGGGCTTACTATGACAAAACTACTATCTATGCGCAGCTTCAGAATTATTTAAAGTCTCTGCCCAACAACTCCGCAGATTCACTGAAAGCTTTTGCCAAAAAAGCAATGCCTCTGCACGCTTCCACGCAAGAGCGTTTACCCTTTATTGAATCGTTTTACGCAACCTGCCTGGCGGGCATCCCGGCCCCTTCTTCCGTGCTTGATTTAGGCTGCGGTCTGAATCCGCTTGCCATTCCCTTTATGCCTCTTGCGCCTGCTTTTACTTATATTGCTGTTGATGCGTTGCAGCCGATGGTAGACTTTCTGAACGCTTATTTTGCCCAAACTGCTGTGAATGGTCACGCCGAAAACATTGACCTTTCTGCAGCTTATCCCACATTAGAAGCGGATATGGTCATCATGCTTAAACTCATTCCTCTGCTTGACCAGATGGATCGAACCCTTGCGCCCCGCCTCTTGCAAAGCTTGAACGCTCGCAGCATTTTGGTTTCATTCCCCCTTAAAAGCCTCGGCGGAAATAGCAAAGGCATGCGCCCCACCTATCAAAAGCGATTTAATGAGCTTGTGGAAGGGCTGCAATCTGTGCAAATCAGCCAGTACAACTTCCCCAACGAAATGGCATATCTCATCCGGAAAGGCCCTGATGCCGGAAACTGACCCCCAATTTCGTGAGAACCTGATTCAAAAAACGCTTCTTTCTGCAAAGTATCGCAGCTTGGAATTGCCTCGGGACTTGCTTGAAGACATCCTGATGCAGGAAGCAAAATTTGCCCGGAATAAAGCCGCTCTTGAAAAGCGTTTTCGCGAAAAGCTCCATCAGATTGTGGCTCCCTACCTTGAAGAAATGGACTGCACTGCCGAAATCACCAACTTGCGAGTTTTTTCAGCCGCTAATCCATCCCAATCCGAATGGAAAGCCTACTCCCTCGAAATAATGGCCAAGCACGCCTCTTCCCGCGAAAGGCTCCCAAATATCCAAGAATTTGCTTCCGCACTCAACCCCTATGTAGCCAAAGCCCAAAAAGTGCTTGACCTTGCAGCCGGGCTTGATCCGCTCATGCTGCCCTGGCTGGATTTAAGCGCCAAACCCGTTTTTGAGGCCTATGACCTGCAAAAGCCGCGCGTGGACTATTTGAACGCTTTTTTTACCGCATTTTACAGCCCCGGCCGGGCATTCCTCCAAGACATTCTGGCAAACCCACCCCAAGAAAAAGCAGACCTCGCATTTTTCTTCAAGGAAGCTCATCGCTTTGAAAAAAGACTGCCCGGCTCCAACCGCCAATTCTTTCAAAATCTTCCTGCCCAAATTTTGCTCGTTTCCTTGCCTGCCAAAGATCTTGCCGGCCGTCACTCCCTCGCCGACTACCACCGCCGGATCCTGCATGAAGCCACCACAGGGCTTCCATGGTCTGTCAGCGAAACCCAAATCAGAGAAGAACTGCTTTTCTGCATTGATAAAGGGGAGATTGCATGAACCCCAAAAACACCGCAAGCCAGAATGACTTCCTTTCAGCCCTTACCCGCTATGAAACGCTTTTGGCTCCTGCGCGTTTTGAAGCCCTTAAAGCTTGTGCGCTTCAGCCGGCCCCTTCTTCAGTGCGCCTGAACCTGTTGAAGTGCCCGGAACCTGAGCAGTTTATTCAGCACCTGGCTGCTTCCTATGGCTGGCAGCTTAAAGCGCTGCCTTTTTCCAAATATGCCTGGCAGCTGCTCAATGCCCAAACCAGCCCAGGTAAAACCATGGAACACCAGCTTGGCTATTACTATATTCAAGACGCGGCTTCAATCCTGCCGGTTTCTCTTTTTGATCAGGTCCAAAAACCCCGCCTCACCCTGGATATGGCCGCTTCGCCCGGCGGCAAGACCACCCAGCTTGTTGACCTGCAGGCTGACCAAGATCTTGTCATCGCCAACGATTCCAGCCCCAGCCGCCTTAAAGCCCTGCGCTCGGTGATGGATATCTGGGGTTCAGTCAACTGCGCGCTCACCAACTTCCCCGGTGAAAAATGGGGGCTCTGGTTTCCTGAAACTTTTGATCGCGTTCTGCTCGACGCACCTTGCTCAATGGAATCTCTGCGCGATTCCGCCACCCATCCTCACCGCCCCATCAGCGAAGCAGAACGCCTGCGTCTCGCAGAGCGTCAGCTGGCCCTGCTCATTTCAGGGCTTGCAGCCACCAGTATAGGCGGTGAATTGGTCTATTCCACCTGCTCTCTGGCCCCGGAAGAGGATGAATTTGTGCTTGATGACCTCTTAAAGCGCTATCCAAACGCATTTGAAATTGAACAGACCCGCACCCATGAATATGGCACAGCCGGCCTTCTGCACTTCGAGAAAAAGCATTTGGACCCTGCTGTAGAAGGCAGCCTGCGTGTTTGGCCGGATAGTTTTGGCACCAACGGTTTTTTTGCGGCTAAGCTCATCAAAAAAGCCTCAATCAGCTTTGCGTCAGAAACCGCTCCTTGCCGTCCCTTTGAAAGTACCCGCCTTGAACCCATTACCGCGCTCAAAAAAGAACAGCTTGCCGAAAACATTCACAATGATTACGGCTTCTCGCTGGAGGATGCATTGGAAAAGCATCATCTTTCCGTTTTTGAAAGAGACGCGCAATTTATATTCTTGCCTGCCGCCTGGCTGCAAACCTTCCTCAGTCTCCCCTATTACGCTTTAGGCATGCCGCTGGCCAAGTTAAGTGCAGACAAACCGGAAGTGCTGCCCGATTTTATACTCCGTTTTGGAGACGCCTTTACAAAAGGTTTTCTCACCCTCAATGATGCCCAAATGCAGGCTTGGCTACAAGGCTTGGAGCTGCGCAATTTGCATTACCCCGCTGGGCTGGAGGGCAAAATAATAGCTATACGCAGTGCTTCCAACCTGAACTTGGGGGCAGGCAAAGCCAATCCGGGCCGTCTGCGCAACCTGCTGCCTCACCGTCACTTGCAGCGCTGGTGAGCTTCTTCACCCAAATAAATGGCAATAGCCGCCGCTGCGATGCAGGCCGTTTCCATCCGCAGAATGCTTTTGCCTAACGAAATAACCTGCCAGCCAGCCTTTTCTGCCAAACTTGCTTCATCCTCGCTTAGCCCTCCCTCAGGGCCAATCAGCAAATAAAGGGGTTCACAATGGCCTCCTATGTGTTCCTTATTCAGCCGTTGGCAGTTTTCAGCCTCTTCCCAGGCCAAAAGCTTCTGGCAGCCTTCCGCAGGGTTTTTGAGCAAAGCTTCATAAGGCAAAGCAGGCTGAATCTGTGGAATATGCTGACGGTGCGCCTGCTCACAGGCTTCCTGAACAATTGTTTCAAGTCGTTTTTGCTTTTTTTCTTCCAAAGAACATTCCTGCACCAGGCTGCGCGATGACACATAAGGCTGAAAAGCGGCCACCCCAATCTCAGTGCATTTCTGCAAAATAAGTTCCACCTTTTCCCTTCTGCTCAGGCTAAAACATAAACATAGGCGCAAAGCAGCTTCTTCATTGGCTGGCAAGGGGCCAATTTGCAAGCCCTGCACCAGTCCCTCTTGCACGCTCATCAGTCGCACCAGCGATTCACGCCCCTCTGGGTCAATCACGGCCACTTTGTCCCTGCCCATGCTCATGCGCAGCACCTGCACAATCTGATGCGAAGCAGCTTTAGTAAACCGCACCTGCTCCCCATTAAAAGCCTCTTCAGGCAAAAAGAAACGCTGCATGCCCAGCCTTACTGATGAAGTTCCAAAAGCGCCGCGCCTACCGCTGTGGCAAATTCCGCCTTTTCAGGCACAATAAAATTAAGCTTGTAAAGGTCTGCAAACCCCTGCAGCACCTTTCTTCCGGCAGGCATACGGGTCATATTGCCGGTAACCACAATATCACGCAGGCCCATTAACCGTGCTGAAAGCACGCTGGCGGTACCCACTGACTGGAAAACCATATTAACCACCCCTAAAGCCAGGTCCTTGTCCTCTGCCAAATCATTCACCTTGCCGAAGTTGGAGGCAGTAGTATCCGGTTTAAGCCCCGGGATTTCAAGCGTAGTAATATCCCCAACAGTCAGGTCCACCTTGCTGAGATCTCCCGCGTTGGAAAGTTCTTCTATCGTTTCAAAGTCATGCACGTTAATAAGCTTCCCCATCAAACCAAGCAAGGTTCCGCCGCCCACCCCTGAGCCAATCACATGCTGTGTTTTCCCCTTTTCGGCAGCCACAATGGAGGTACCGGTGCCCATGCTTACCACAATGGCTTTCTCATAACCGGAAAGGTAAAGTCCTCCGGCGCCCACGCAATCAAACTCCGGGGCTGGCACCGTCTCAATGCCGAACATATTGCCTTCAAGAAAGGAAAGGCCAACGCCCGTAGCCATAATCTTGCGAATATCCTTAAGCTTAATATGGTGCTTGTCAATAAATTTGCCAAACGCACCGTAAGCGGAGGCTACCTGGTCATTCGCCTTCACCCACAAGGGTTCCAGCAGGTGTTGGCCTTCAAAGCCAACTATTTTTGTAGTGCTTCCCCCGATATCCAATCCGATTAAAATACTCATCCTCACCTCTGCAAATTAGCGTATTTCCGATAGAATAAAAGTATAACCTTAAGCTTGGATTAATTTGATGCCTGACGAAAAAACCATTTTTGACCCCGCCTATCGTTTTAAGAACCTGGATATTATTGCCGTCATATTTACGCTGGTGCTGGTGCTTAGCAACTTTGCCTCTTCCGCTAAAATTATTGATTGGGGGCTTTCGCTTGGCAAGATTCCGCTCGCTTTTGATGCCGGTACGCTCTTTTTCCCTGTTGCCTACATTTTCAATGACGTTCTGACGGAAGTCTACGGCTATGCTAGGTCACGCCGCGTCATCTGGATGGGCTTTGCATCATTGGTTTTTGCCTTTCTCATGTTTTTTGCCATTCAAAAACTGCCCGGCGAAGCAATCTGGCAGCAAACTGTAGGGCAAGAAACCTTTGATAAAATTCTGAGCGGCATCAGCTTCGGTGGCATTTTGCTGGCCAGCATCTGTGCGTATCTGGTGGGTTCCTTCTCCAACGCCCTCATCATGGCACTGATGAAGCACTGGACCAACGGCAAAATGCTTTGGGCCCGCACCATCGCCTCTACCATCATCGGCGAATTTCTGGATACCGCCTCCTTTATTTTGGTAGCTACCCTAACTGGGGTTTTCCCATGGGAACTATTTTGGACGCTGCTTGTCACCAACTACATTTTTAA
>JAYFRD010000022.1:0-50122 GCA_034926255.1 Anaerolineaceae bacterium
GCTATTGTGGTGATAACGGGCTCTGCCTCGGGGATGGGGATGCTGTATGGCAATGGATATACGGCAGCAGCGACGGGGATTGGGACCGTCAGCGTCAGCGCGGATGGCAGCGAAGTGACCTTGTTTATTCAGAATATGCCAGCCAAATCAGCGATTGCGTTTGGAGTGGGTGCAGTGGCGGACGGGAGCGGGAAAGCCTTTGTTATTAATGAAACCCTGCATTCAGACCGCCTGGTTTGTGAGCCAGGCTCACTTTCGGGAAAGGTATTTCACGACGTAAACGGAGACGGTGTTTTTAACAATGCTGATATGGGAATCAATATTTATAAAGTAACGGTAACAGATGAAAAAGGTTTTACAAAAGACTTGTTGACTGATGACAAAGGCGATTATCAGGTGACAGGGCTTCAGCCTGGTACTTATACCGTTAGTATTAAACTTGTAGACCCTTATACGGGCACAAGCACTGTAACGACCTACAGCGTTTTGGTGTTGGATGGTAAAAACATAAGTGACTTGAATTTTGGCTTGATTAAACCACCAAGCCCCATTAATACCCCTATCACTCCAACTGCAACGGCTACTTCTACTGCAGTACCTAATCCTACTGCTACGCCAAGCCCTACTGCAACGCAAAAAGCGATTGTGAGCATACCTTACACTGGGGATTCTAATAACCTTGCAGCTTATCTGGGAATTGCATTGGTGTGCGCTTTAGTAGGTGGGCTTTTACTGGCTGCCTCTGCCAAACGCAAAAACCATAAATAAGTATTTCGCAAATAAATATATAAAAACAGGTTGACTCGAAAAGTCAGCCTGTTTTTATAATGGAAATTCCAAGGCAGGCTCTAAAAGAGAACTTTTGAGAAGATGTTTGCTTGAACCGGCTTGAAACGTCAATGATAAAGCGTAAAAAGCTTTATCACATGCCGGGCAAGCTTTGAGATTTTCTGAGTGCCAACTTTAGTGTTTCTTGAAATAGAGGGCAAGGCCAGCAAAAATCAGGGCAAGCAGACCTGCAGTGAGCTTGGCCAGTAAAATCAAGTTTGACTGTTTTTTGTATTTCACGTCTGCTGCCGGATTTTCAGCAAGGTTTGTAATTTCTGCAGGAAGCGCAACGGTTGCAGCAGGTTCTGACAGTTCAACTGTAGGCTTTGATTCAGTCTGCACCATCATGGGGCTCATTTCAATAATTTTGCCAGCGTTTTCCGGGTCGAGCCCTAAAATAAGAGGATTGTTATCTTCAGATTCAATTGCGATACTGGGAGTCAATTCAGCAGAGGGGTATGTGGCCAGTGCACTTCCAAACAGAGGTTCAGAGGGGATGACAAGCCCTATTGGCGCATTCCCAAAATTGTTATAGTTGTATGAGCCTTCAGATGATTTTACCTGGGAAGGGCTATAGCTTACGGCGGCACTTATTTTATCATTTTGAGAATTTGCACCACCCAGGCCCCCCCCACCCAGGCCTCCGCCACGGCCTTGTGAAGCAAAGAAAAAAACCTGTGCGAGGCTTGCACTGCTATCAGCACTGCCTTCAAGTGCAGGAGCTGCCGCAAGCGGTTCAACCTCAGCCGAACTTGCTTCTGATTTAGCGGACATTGGCGAGGGTGCGGAAGGGACCTCTTCTGATGATGGGGCGCTTTCAATTTGCGGTTGAGCGAATGACCTTGCTTGCGGCTGCACGGCTAAGCTTGTTGGCACAGGGCTGGATTTTGCACCGAATACGGGCAGAATAAACATCATCGAAAGCACTAACAGGGAGGCTAAAGAGGCTGACCCGAAAATAGGGAACCAGGCTTTGCGCCGTTTAATGGCTTGTGCCTCTGCACGCGTAAGTACAAAATGATGGGGAACTTTACGCTTGGGTAAATGGCGCAAATTCCAACGCAGGTTTCTGAAACTTTCCAATGTTTGTTTTATGTGGGCAGAATTTTGAACCAGCAGCTCAAAGCGCGCCTTTTCTTTATCCGAAAGGGCGTCGTCAAGATAGGCGTTTAAAACCTCCATCTCTTCAGAAGTGAGTTGGCTTTGCTTATTCATCAAAATCCTCACTTTTGAGACGGAATCTTTCCGGCAAAAGTTCCCCAAAACCTTGCAGACATTCCTGCATTTTCTGACGGGCTCTGGCTAACCTGCTTTTAATGGTACCTATAGGCACTTTTACTACACTGGCAACGGTTTCGTAATTTTCCCCGGAAACATCAATGAGCAAAATAACGGATTTAAATTTTTCATCAAGGTTATTAAGGCAATGGGTCAGTGCTTTTTCAAGCTCCTGGTTGCCGAGATGCTCTTCATGGCTAAGCCCTTCATCTCTTAGCCAGACGGAGGATTCATTAATATCTCCCTCCTCATTCTCTTGGTCTATGGAAAGGCTTGGGTGTCTTTTCATCTTGCGCAGCTCGTCCAAGCATTCATTGCTGACAATGCGCAGGAACCAACTCTTAAATGAACCCCCGCGGTAGCTTTCGAGCTTGCGGTACATGGAGATCACCGCTTCTTGCGTGGCATCAGCGGCAGCTGCATCGCTGCCAAGCATGCGGTAAGCCAGGTTGAAAGCCAATTCCTGGTACATTAAAACCAAATCGTTGAAGGCCTGCAGGTCTCCTTTTAGTGCGCGTTCAACCAGATCGTTTTCAGACATAATACACTTGATGCAAGTTACAAGCCACAAAAAATGCCGCTTGTCAGAGCGGCATCTCTCAGCAGTATGGATCGCTCCACTAGGATTTTACTCTGTTTTAGATGATTCTTCCTTAGAATCTTCCCCGGTATCCCGCAAATGTGGGAAGAGAATTACTTCGCGGATATTGTGATTATTGGTCAGGAACATCAGCAAGCGGTCAACACCCATCCCAAAACCGCCCATCGGAGGCATGCCATAAGCCATTGCCCGCAAGTAATCATCATCCATTGGATGGTGTTCTTCTTCGCCTTCGCCATAGGCTCGGCCCATTTCAAGGAAACGTTTTTCTTGTTCCAAGGGGTCATTCAATTCCGTAAAGGCATTCCCTAATTCAACACCGGCAATGAAAGCTTCAAAACGCTCGACTGTGTTGGGGTCTTCCGGTTTGTTTTTGGCCAGAGGGGAGATATCTCTTGGGTAATCATAGAGAAAAGTAGGCTGAATGCAGGCAGGTTCAAGATATTCTTCCATCAAAAGGCCAATCATCTTGCCGTGTGGAGTGCCCGGTTTAAAGTTGATTTTTTTCTCTTTGAGGACTGCACCCAATGTTTCGGCTGTGGGGTATTGGCTGATATCAATGCCTGCCAGGTCAATCAACCCTTGTTTGATTTGGATGCGGTTCCAGGGTGGGGTCAGGTCAATTTCATGCCCGTCAAAGTGAATTTTTTGGGTTCCAAGCACGTCCTGAGCTATCTTGCTGACCATCTGCTCAACAAGTTCCATCATGCTGTGATAGTCTGCATAGGCCATGTAAAGTTCCATTTGGGTGAATTCCGGGTTGTGCTTAAAAGAGACACCTTCGTTGCGGAAGTCACGGCCGATTTCATACACGCGATCAAAGCCGCCGACGATCAAGCGCTTAAGATAAAGCTCAAAACTGATGCGCAGGTAGAGTTGCTGGTGTAATTGATTGTGGTAAGTAACAAAGGGGCGAGCCGCCGCACCGCCGTAAATAGGCTGCAAGATAGGCGTTTCAACCTCTAAAAAGTTCTGGTTATCCAGAAATTCACGCATGGATTTTAGAACGGCGGCACGCGTTCTAAATATTTCGCGCACATCCGGGTTAACTGCTAAATCGACATAGCGGGTGCGGTAGCGGGTTTCGGGGTCAGATAGCTGTGAATGCCGAACCACTTTGCCGTCAACCACTTCATCCTTATCGGCCGGCAAAGGCAGCAGTGCTTTGGCCACCATCCAGAAATCACTTACTTGCAGCGTTACCTCACCCCGCTTGGTGCGGAACATGCTGCCGCTTGCCTCAATAAAATCGCCGAGGTCAAAATGGTTTGCAAAAAAATCCAGTTTTTCCTGCCCAAGTTCATCAATACGGAAAAAGAGCTGAACCTTGCCTGTTTTATCTTCAATATGGGCAAAGCTGAGCTTGCCCATATTACGAATCGCACGGATTCTGCCGCCAAGAGTGACCTGAATGGGCGTAAGTTCAGCAGATTGTTCTGCTTGCTCAAAGAGCCTGATGGCTTCAGCGGCTTCGGTGTCTTTGTGGCTGCGCGTAGGATATGGTTCAATGCCCAGAGCGCGCATTTCAAGCATTTTTTCGTAACGGTTTCTTTCCAGTTCAGAAAATGAATCTTCTAACATATAACCTCTTAAAAAAACCCCACCTGTTAAGGTGGGGCATAATTTGCTGATGGCTTACTCTACTTTCATAACCTCGACCACAAAAGCCCCTGCCGGTGCTTCCACCTTAACTTTCTCGCCGGCATGGCGGTTCATCAAAGCGCGGCCCAATGGCGACTCATTAGAGATGCGGTTTTGCTTGGGGTCTGCTTCTGCAGGGCCAACGATCATGTAGGTTTCTGGTTTTTCTTTTCCTTCTTTAATGGTGACCTTAGAACCCACATTTATTGCACCATGCTCATTTTCATCATCTTCATCAATAATGCGTGCATTGGCAAGAAGCAGCTCAAGATCTTTGATGCGGCCCTCAGTGAAGGCCTGCTCGTTCTTGGCATCTTCATATTCAGCATTTTCTATCAGTTCGCCATCTTCCATGGCTTCCTGCAGACGTGTGGCCACCTCTTTGCGCTTCTCATTGCGCAAATATTCCAGCTCTTGCTGGAGCTTGTCAAATCCCTCACGGGTGAGATATGAACTTGGCATTTCCCTTAATCCTTTTAATGTTAATGACTGTTGTGCTTTCGCAACGATTTGGTTAACGTAAAATGCGTTTTGGAAAGGGTGAACCTCCCGAAACGCGGAAAACACATTATAGCATGATTTCAAAAAATAACGTTGGAAAATTTTCTTTCTTAGATAGGTGTTTTTTATTTTCTGACGTTCAAAGCGTATTTTACTTACCTTAACATAGTAAAATTGTCTCAATGTGGAGGCGAAACCATGAATCTATTTAACCTTCTTTTTGGCGAGCCTGAAATCAGGTCACTGGATGCGCCGCGCAAAGCGGAAGTAAACAGCATCATTGAAAAACTGGTAAAGATTGGACGCACGGATGACTTTTTGAGCGTTGTGCCAGGCGGGCCTTTTGACCTTCAATGCCATCATCGCGAAGCTCGCGACCTTGGAAGACGCCTTAATGAGATGGGCGGGCTGCCTTTGATGATGGCAGTGCGCAACACCATCCGCAGAAAGCTTAAAGATGTGATGGCAGAGCATTTGGACCACTGCTGGAAAGAAATAGGCCAATGGCAGGCTTAATGCCTGCGGTCTTTTAGTCATTTAACCAAATCATAACCCACGCAATTCAGACCATAATATTTTTTTAAACCCCTTTTGACTTTTGGGTTTTAAACTTTCAGGGATGGTTGATAAAATCCTTTTTGTCTGCGGTTCTCTGAACCAAACCACCATGATGCACCAGATAGCTCAAAATCTTCCTCAGGCGGATTCTTATTTCACCCCCTATTTTGCAGAAGGAGTTATTGGCCTGGCTGCCAAAGCACACCTGGCGGATTTTAGTATTCTGGGCGGCAGACATCAACGTGCAACCCTTGCTTATCTGCATCAGCAAAAGCTGAAAGTTGACAGCGGAAACAAAAACAAAGATTATGACCTTGTTGTTACCGGATCTGACCTGATTATTCCCCGCAGCATTCAATCCAGCAGACTTTTACTGGTTCAGGAGGGCATGCTTGAAAAGGCAGGCCTGCGCTTTGAATTGGTTAAGCAGAACCTTATTCCCCGTTGGTTTGCCAATACGGCCGCAATGGGACTTTCACAACTTTATGACGTTTTTTGTGTAGCCTCTGAAGGCTACCGCCAGCTTTTCATTAGCCGAGGCATTATGCCTGAGAAGTTGGTTGTTACGGGGATACCCAATTTCGATAATGCGGCTGCTTATCTTCACAACCATTTTGAAAAGCGCGGCTATGTGCTTGTGGCCACTTCCAGTATCCGGGAAACCATGAAGCCGGATAAACGTATGGATTTTCTGCTGAAGGTAAAACAACTTGCCAAAGGCAAAGAAATTATCTTTAAACTACATCCCAATGAAGAGCCGCACCGTGCTATCCGTGAAATACGCAGCCTTTTCCCTAAGGAAAGCATTCTTATAAATGGGAATCTGCATGAAATGATAGCCAATTCCGCCATGCTGATTGCTCAGAACAGCAGCGCTATTTTTACTGCTTTGGCTTTAGGCAAACAGGTTTATTCCGACCTGGATGAAGAGGCAATGTTAAAACTGCTGCCCTTGCAGAACGGCGGCAATTCCGCACGTTTGATTGCAGAACAATGCCATCGCCTTCTGGCGAGCCCTTTGGATGTGCTGCGTCCTCATGCAGGGCAGGTAAATTTACAACGGTTTTTTACCTTCAAGTTTAAAAAAGAATCCAGTTTTAAGCTGCCTGTCTGGTTTTCCTAACCTTATTTTGTGGTCTGTTCCAATGAGGTCAAATAGGCAATGATATAATGCTCACATCTTATATTAATGAGGTGAATATGAGTAATTGCTGCCCAGCCAAGAAAATCATTGTGAGCGAAAAAGCCCCAAGAGCTCTTGGACCGTATTCCGTCGCGACAACGCTTGACGACTTAATTTTTACATCTGGGCAGCTCGGAATAGTGCCTGAAACTGGCGAATTGGCTGAAGGCCTTGAAGCTCAGACCCGTCAGGCTCTGCTGAATGTGAAGGCTGTGCTTGAAGCAGCAGGTTCCTGCCTGGATTGTGTACTTAAAACCACCGTCTTTCTTAAGAATATATCTGATTTTGCAGCAATGAATACAGTGTACGGTGAGTTCTTTACATCGAATTTTCCTGCCAGGTCAGCGGTGGAAGTAGCTGCTCTGCCCAAGGGCGGACTTGTGGAAATTGAAACGATTGCCCACATCTGCAAAGATTAGCTTTGCTGTTTAAGGAGTATGAAACCCCAAGTTTCAATCATCATTCCCTGTAGGAATGAGGCAAAAACCATTACTTATCTGCTGCAAGCGCTTTACGGCCAAAGTTTTCCGCTTGAAGCTATGCAGGTGGTTATTGCTGATGGCTTTTCTGAAGATTCTACCCGTGAGCAAATAAGCCTTTTTGCACAGAATCATTCTGAGCTGCAAATAAAGGTGGTAGATAACCCTAAAAAAATCATCCCTTCCGGGCTTAACCGTGCCATTGAGGCCTCTGAAGGAGAATTTATCGTTCGCCTGGATGCTCATTCGATCCCCTCTGCGGATTATGTTCAACGCAGTGTTTCTGCTTTAAAAGAAAATGTCGCTGAAAATGTTGGCGGGGTTTGGGATATCAGGCCTCAGAACAATTCCGCCACAGCCAGAGCCATTGCTGCCGCAGCAGGGCACCCTCTGGCGGTTGGAGGGGCGAAATACCGTTACTCTCAGCATCCGGAATATGTTGAAACCGTCCCCTTTGGGGCCTGGAAGCGCAGCACACTGCTGAACCTGTGCGGCTTTGATGAGACCTTGCTTACCAACGAAGATTATGAGCTCAATACTAGGCTTTCTGCCCAGGGAGGCAGAATCTATCTTGACCCGCAAATCCGGTCTGTTTATTTTTCAAGGCCGGACTTCAAAAGCCTTGCTCAACAATACTGGCGTTATGGGTTTTGGAAGGCTCAGATGCTAAAGCGCTATCCTGGCAGTCTTAAACTGCGGCAGGCTCTGCCACCGATAATGGTGGCGGGTTTTGCTTTTTTGTTGCTGCTTTCCAGCATGTTTGCCCCCTTGCGCCCTGTATTTTTGGCGGCAGTCGGCTTTTACCTTTTTATCCTATTGGCAATTGGCACGCAGATTGCTATTAAAAAGAAAGATATAATGATGATTCCCCTGGTTGCTCTGGCAATTGCAATGATGCATGTTGCCTGGGGCAGTGGTTTTTTACTTGGATCTATCAAAACACCTTGATTTTGCGGAGAAAAAACTGTTATGCAGTCAACTTCAACAAATAATTTGCGCTTAGCCCCCGGTGAACAGCGTTTTCTCTTACTGATGGGTGACATTTTAGCAGGCTATTTGGGCCTTTTTATTGCTATCTACTTCTGGTCCAGAGTTGATCAGGTAACGCTTTTTAATTTGGAATTTATTAAAACGCGAATTCCTGGCTGGTTTTATTTTTTGCCGCTTATTTGGGTTCTTTTTCTGGTTGAGCTGTATGAACTTCGCAAAGCCAGCAGCTACCGCGATACCTTCAAAGGCGTGGGTACCGCTACTATTTTAGCTGGTCTGGTGTATTTGATTGTCTATTTTGCCTCCACGCCTGATTCACTGCCCCGTGTTGGCGTTGCTTTTTTTGTAGTTGCGGTAGCTTCGCTCACCTTTATTTGGCGCATTGTTTTCATTCAGCTTTTTGCAGCTGTTTCCAAGCAGAGAAGAGTTTTAATTATCGGGGCTGGGCGGGCTGGTACAAGCCTGACTTATGAGATTTCAAAGCAAAAACCACGCCCGTTCAATTTGGTTGGTCTGATTGATGATGACCCAACCAAGCTTGGCAGGCAAATTTATGGTTACCCGGTAATCGGAAACCACGAATCCTTGAATGCGATTGTGGTTGAGCAAAACATCACGGATCTTATTTTGGCTATTTCCAATAAAATGAATCATGGTATGTTTCAAACGCTGTTAGCCGCGCAGGAAAATGGTATGGGCCTTTCTACCATGGAAGAATCATATGAGTCATTAACCAACCGCGTGCCTATCAGCCTGTTGGAGTCAGACTGGGTAATTCGTGAGTTTTTAGATCACTCTCCCAACAGCGGGTTTTACCGTATTTTTAAGCGTTTAGTCGATATTGTGCTTGGGATATTGGGCTTGGTTGTTTTTATTGTTTTATATCCCATCATTGCCTTGGCGATCATTCTGGATTCCGGGCTGCCGGTTATATATCGTCAGGAACGTATTGGCCAATCGGGTAAGGCCTATACTATGTATAAGTTTCGCACCATGAAGAACAATAAAGACATGGAAAAAGAAGCCCTGGTTACCCAGATTAATGACCCCAGAATAACGCGCACGGGAAAATTTCTGCGCAAATCTCATCTGGATGAGCTGCCGCAAGTGCTGAATGTGCTCAAGGGGGATATGAGCGTGGTGGGGCCACGTTCGGAACGCAGTGAATTGGTTGTTGAATTCCAAAAAGAAGTGCCCTTTTACCGTGCACGCTTTGTGGTTAAACCTGGCCTGACGGGTTGGGCACAAATTCACCAGGCCTATGCAGAAACTGTGGATGAAACGGCTACTAAACTGGAATATGACCTTTACTACATTGAGCATTGCAACTTAGGTATGGATTTCATTATCATGCTGCGCACAGCCGGCGCTGTGTTTGGTTTCAAAGGGCGCTAATTGACCTTGGAGCTTTTATCCGAATCTGAGTGGCAGCAATGCCTGGATCAATACCCTCAGGCCCATCTGCTTCAGCTTTCTGCCTGGGGTCATTTAAAAAGCCAGTTTGGCTGGTCTGCCAAGAGGCTTGCTTCCTCTAATTCGGCAGCGCAGATACTCTTTCGCAAACTTCCAATGAATTACAGTATTGCCTATATCCCTAAAGGTCCCCTTGGTGTCAATTGGCAGGAACTTTGGCCTGCCGTAGACCAGCTTTGCCGGTTGGAACGTGCCATATTCCTTCAAGTGGAGCCGGATTGTTTTGAACCTTGCCGGCAATTCCCTTATGATGAATGGCTTAAGGGGTTTACGAAAGAAGAAAAAACGATCCAACCGCGCCGCACCAGCCTGATTGACCTTACCCGCAGTGATGAGGAAATACTGGCTTCCATGAAGCAAAAAACGCGTTACAACATCCGCCTGGCGGAAAAAAAAGGCCTTGGCGTTACCCTCTCTGAGGATATTCAGACGTTTCATCAGATCAGTAAGATAACCGCCGAACGCGATGGCTTTTTTGTGCATGCCAGAGAATATTATCAAAAGGCCTATGATTATTTCAAAAAAGATGGGCATGTGGCTCTGCTGGAGGCCAGGCTTGATAAGCAAGCATTGGCTTACCTGATGCTCTTCTTAAATGGAGAACGCGCCTGGTATTTTTACGGAGCATCTGATGACGCATACCGCAATCTGATGCCTGCTTATCTTCTTCAGTGGGAGGCCATTCGCTATGCCAAAGCGCATGAGGCAAAAACCTATGACCTTTGGGGTATTCCGGATGAGAGCGAAGAAGTTTTGGAAAGCGATTTTATGTCTCGTTCAGATGGGCTTTGGGGTGTTTACCGCTTCAAGCGTGGTTTTGGTGGCATGGTGCAACGCAGCGCGCCTGCGTTTATTCGCATTTATAAACCACTCTTATACCGCCTTTATCAGATTTACCGAACACGACGCAGCGGGGGTGCAGATGCGGGCTCTTGAAATAAAAGACGCCAAGGCGTGGGATGCTTTAATTAGCGAATTGCCTCAGCCACACATCTTGCAAACCTGGGAATGGGGACTTTCCAAAGAGCGCAACGGTTGGAAGCCCATTGCCCTGCTTTGGGAAGAACCCAGTGGCAAGGTAAAGGCTGCCGCCATGCTGCTTTTACGGCAGGTGAGCCTTATGCCGGGATTACATGTAAAAGTGCTCTATTGCCCAAAAGGGCCGGTAATGGACTGGCATCATGTGCAAGCTGCCCAAAATGTTTTGGCAGACCTGGAAGCGTATACCAAAAAAGAAAAGGCAATCTTCCTTAAAATTGACCCAGATGTTCTGTTGGGCACCGGCCAGCCTGGAACGGAAGGCGAAACGTTCAATCAGAATGGCGAAGCGATGCAGAACCTTTTGCGCGACAGAAAATGGCGTTTCTCACAAGATCAAATTCAATTCCGCAACAGCGTATTTATTGACCTTCAGCAATCCGAAGAAGATATGCTGGCGACTATGAAGCAAAAAACCCGCTATAACATTCGTCTAGCAAGCAGAAAGGGCGTTTTGGTGCGATCCGTAACTGAAGCTGACCTGCCGGCACTTTATCGTATTTATGCAGCAACGGGGGTAAGGGATGGTTTTGTGGTGCGTCACGAAGGCTATTACACAGAGCTTTGGCAGTCTTTTATGCAAGCGGGTATGGCACACGGTCTGCTTGCCGAGTATGAAGGAAAAACAATAGCTGCGCTTATCCTTTTTCATTTTGCCGGTGTTGCGCGCTATATGTTCGGTATGTCTCTTGAACTCAACCGCGAACTGATGCCCAATTACCTTCTGCAATGGGAGGCGATTAAACTAGCAAAAAAACTAGGCTGCCACACTTATGATTTTTGGGGGGCGCCGGACGAGTTCAACGAGGAGGATCCTCTTTGGGGTGTTTACCGCTTTAAGGAAGGTTTTAACGGAAAAACTGTACGCCATATAGGCGCTTGGGATTTTGTGGCTAGACCTGCCCTTTACAAACTTTATTCGGAAATACTGCCAAAAATTTTAGATATAGCCCGCAGCTTTGGAAAAGCCCAGAACAGAAAGAAGGTTGCCAATGATTAAGCGTTACCCCCTGGCTTATTTACCAACACCCATTGAAGCTTTACCTGGCCTCACTAAATTTTTGGGCGGGCCGCAGTTTTTTGTTAAGCGCGATGATCTTACCGGCCTTGGCATTGGCGGAAATAAAACCCGCAAACTTGAATATTTGCTTGCAGACGCATTAGAGCAGGGCTGCAAGACATTGATGAGCACCGGAGCGGTGCAGTCCAACCATTGCCGGCAGGTGGCTGCCGCAGCTGCCAAGGCTGGCCTGGCTTGCATTTTGGTGCTGGCCGGCGATGAACCCGAAGAACGGCAGGGCAACCTTCTATTGGACTATCTGAGCGGTGCAGAAACCATCTTCGTGAAAAGGGCGGAACGCGACCAAAGATTGCGTAAAGCCTTTGAAGAAGCCCGGCAGGCCGGTAAAAAACCTTACCTGATCCCCTACGGTGGCTCGAGTGCTGTGGGAGCTTTAGGATATCTGGAAGCGATGCGCGAATTGATGGCACAGGGGCTGGAAGCGGACTGGATTATCTTCCCCTCTTCATCAGGCGGTACGCATGCAGGGATGGCGCTGGGTGCTAAACTTTCCGGGTTTAAGGGTAGAGTGCTGGGTATAGGTATTGATAAGCTAAATATTGACTTTAAGGAAACCATCTCCCAATTGGCTAACCAAACTTCACGCATCTTAGAGTTTGGAATAGAGTTGAATGCCCAGGATATTTTGCTTAACGAAGATTATTGTCAGGCGGGATATGGCGTTTTGCAGGCATGCGAGGTGGAGGCCATTAAACTGTTTGCCAGCAAAGATGCCATTTTGCTTGACCCTGTTTATACTGGCAGAGCTGCTGCAGGTATGCTGGACCTTGCCCGCAAAGGCTTTTTTAAGGCAAATGAAAAAGTGCTTTTCTGGCATACCGGCGGCACCCCTGCCCTGTTTGCGGAACCTTATCAGAGCATGTTAGGAAGGTAGAATATGCAAAAGATGCCAGTGCTTTTTGTTTTGGTTGAAAAATATGCTGATTGGGAAGGCGCCTTTTTGGCGGCAGACATTATGACCAATACAGAAAAAAACGGCTTGGTTGTGAAAACTGTGGGCGTTCAAACATCAACGCCAAGCTCCATTGGCGGATTTAAAACTCAGACAGACTATATGCTGGAAGATGCGCCTGAGGATTTTGCCGGCTTGGTATTGATTGGCGGAGAAACCTGGCGCATGCCGGAGGTTGAAAAGGTAAGCATTTTGGTGCGGATGGCTGTTGAAAAGAATGTTCCGATTGGTTTTATTTGTGATGCCACGGTCTTTGCGGCCAAACATGGTTTTCTCAATAAGATTAGACATACCAGCAATCTTTTGAGTGACCTGCGTGAATACTGCGCAGAGGCGTATACCAATAAAGCTTCTTATATCAAAGAACAAGCTGTTTCTGATGGCGGCATCGTAACCGCAAATGGGGATGCCCCTGCGGAGTTTGCATACCTCATGGCAAAAGCGCTTAAGCTGGCCTCGGAAGAAGAAATTGAAGACTCTTTTGTAGCACACAAGCATGGTTTTTATGCGCGATGCGGCAGAAAACCCGAATGGCAGTCTTATTTGGATGAAGAATAGCTGAAAGGAAACCAAAGCTAAGCCCTTTTTTATGTTATTTAACGCCCATCATTCGTGTGATGCGCGTTAAAATTGATTTTGTGCCGGAACTTGTCCAAATTAAGCGTAATGAATCACTTGAACTCATAAGCCTTGGCTTAATGGCCTCGGGTATATTCCCCCCTGCGCCCGAGGAAGAATCACAGCGTATAAGCGAATTAATTCAGGCGATTGAGTGGCCCCAGTCGGTTACTCAATACTTTAAGCATACTGGCATCGAAAACAGGCCTTCGGATGCAGACTTCTCTAAAGCACGCAGCATGCTGCAGGCGGTACTTTTTACCCGAAGGCCCTATGAAAGTTTTGAGTTGGAGGATTTCTTAAAAGAAGCCGACCGTGCTAACCTGACCCGTAACTGGGCAGAGCCTGCTTTTCAAGCTTTGCTGCATGATTTGCCTTCAGCTCTTCTGGATCTTTGTAGAGTGGTTGGGGTGGAAGAAGTTAACGCGGCCTTTGGTTTTATTTACCAAACACAGTTCATTAAATATCAGCGTACAGCAGAACAAGCAGAGCTTATCATTCATCAGTTTTCAGACTTCAAACCTGCTGTGAAGAGATTATGGGTCATTCCCATTCCTATTTTTGTTCCTGGGGAAACTTTTATCTCGAAGGGCGATGAACTTTACCTGACTGTAAATCAACCCTCTCATGAAGCTATTCTGAATGCTTACCTGCACCTTGCCTTGCAGCCTTACCGTATGCAGTTTTTTGAGTTAAGCTGGCGTTATGGCTCAAACCGAGTTGTGGACCTTTCTGCCCAAGCGCTTAAAGGTCATGCCAGAGAGCAATCATTGGAAGGGACCATCCGCTTGGTGGAGGATGCCTTAGTAAAGTGCCTTTCCGCATTGATTCTTCCCGGAACAATTGCTGAGAAACGTGAACGTCTTTTGATGCTTGATGCCTCCGGTTACACAGCTGCCCGGCTTTTTGCTGCCCTTGCCAGTTTTCCGCTTGCAGAACAAGAAATATCAGCCTATTTGGCTTATTTACAGCACGATTCATAAGTTGAATTCTAAAATAATATGACAGCTTTGTTTTGCAAGAGGAAAAGAGCGTAGGCAAAGCTGCTAAAGGAGAATAATGTTAGACCCTCAATTACAAGCCAAAATTATTCAGGATGCCCGTGATTTTATGAAACACGGCTTCAAAGCGGATTTGCAGGGATTTGAATCAGACCAGGACCTTAAAAAACCGCAGCCTCCCTTAGTCAAACCCGCGATGTGCCCTGACAGCGAAGCAATCAGCCTGCCCAGAAATTTTGAGGCTCTCCATCTTGAGCAAAACCTGCTGGAACTTTTGCTTGTGCGCAAGAGTGCCAGAGTCTATACCGGCCAGTCTGTTTCACTGCTTGCCCTTTCATTTATGCTTTGGGCTACCCAGGGTGTGAAAGATATCCGCGGCAAATCTTATGCTACACTGCGCACTGTCCCTTCCGGCGGGGCCAGGCATGGCTATGAAACCTATCTGATCGTTCGTCATGTTGAGGGGCTGCGGGCTGGAAAATATCATTACCTGCCGGTAGAGCATAAGCTGGAGTTTCTTGGGTCATTGGCCGAGGAAAGAGAAACGATCTCAGAATCCCTGATGGGCCAAACGTGGGCGGAAAAAGCAAGCGTTATTTTTTACTGGTCATTTATCCCTTACCGCTGTGAATGGCGTTATGGGGTTTTTGCACACAGAGTGGCCTTGATGGATGCCGGCCATATCGACCAGAATCTTTACCTGGCTTGCGCAAGTCTGGGTTTGGGCACTTGTGCAATTGCCGCTTTTGACGGAACACTCTGTGACCAGATTTTTGGTTTGGACGGAGAAGAAGAGTTTATGGCCTATGTGGCGCCGGTTGGTACCGTTTCGGAAAAAGACCGCAGCGCAGAAAAAGCTTTTTATCAATTTGTTGAAGATCAGGACCTTTAGAACCTGTCACAAAGGAGAACAATGCTTGAAGATTATTTAGGTAATTATCTTAAGAAGAGGGGCTTTAAAAGTTATACCGAAGTAAGGGCCCAGCAAAATGCTAACCGTCAGGTTACTTTGCTAAATGGCGACTTGATGAATAACCTCTATCAGCATACCAAGGGCGTCAATGCCCGGGTCATCAAAAATGGCGCGTATGGATTTGCTTCTTCCAGCCATTACAGCGCGGATGAGGCGGACCTTGACCAGGTCTTAAATGCTGCGGAGAGCAACGCCGCTCTGCTGGATGCCAAAGCAGGGCTGAACCAGCCTCCATTTCCTGCGAATAGAGCTCAAAGCCGGGAAGATGGTTTAGAAATGGCTTTGCCGCTCAGCTCTAAAAAGTTAATGGACTTTGCCAACGAATTGGATGCTTATATTACCGAGCGTTACCCAAAGCTGCTCAGCCGCATGGTGCGTGTTAATATGAATGAGGTTGAAAAGCTGCTCTATACCAGCGAAGGTGTGCGCTCCCATTCGTATTTTCCGCGTTCCAATGTGATGATTAATCTCTCTATGCTGGCAAAAGACGGCAGCCCAGTGGAGATTTACAAGGTTTTGGGCGGATTGGGCAGCTTTACTACCAAATTCCCTGACCCAAAATTCGTTTTTACAGAGCTTGAGCGACTGGCGGAGGCACTGGAAAGAAAGGCAGAAGGCGTATTCCCGGAGCCGGGCATCAAAGATGTGGTGCTTGACTCTAATATTGCCGGCCTCTTGGCGCATGAAGCAATTGGGCATACCGTGGAAGCGGATTTGGTGAGGGGTGGTTCTGTGGCTGGCCCCAATTTTGGCAAAATGGTAGCCAGTGAGTTGGTAAGCCTTTACGATTTTGCCAACACGGCTTTTGGGCAGCCCTGCCCTGTTCCGGTTTACGTGGACGATGAGGGTACCTCTGCCCAGGATGCGCATCTAATTAGCGAAGGAAAGCTAACAGCCTTTATGCACAACCGGGAGAGCGCTCAGGGGCTTGGGCACGAGCCGCTTGGCAACGCCCGGGCAAACGAATTCCAGGATGAGCCTTTAATTCGGATGCGCAACACCTGCATTTTGCCCGGAGAGAGCAAGGTGGAGGAAATGATAGGCGCTATCAAACATGGCTATTACCTTAAGGGTTCCAATAACGGCCAGGCGGATATGACCAGTGAGTTTATGTTTGGTATTGTTGAAGGATACGAAATTAATGACGGTAAACTTGGCAGAGCCATTCGCGATACCACCATCTCGGGTATTGCTTTTGAGGTTCTTAAAACGGTGGATATGCTTGGTGATACGCTCTCTTGGTCTAACGGCGGCTGGTGCGGAAAGAAACAAATGATTCTGGTGGGCATGGGCGGCCCCGCAGTTAAATGTAAAGTCAATATAGGAGGCCGAGCATGAACTCCTCAATCGATACCTTAAAAAAAGCGGCAAGCTCTGTTTTGGCTGAAATAGAAGCCAAGGGCATTGAAACCGGCGAATGTACGCTTAACCAAAACACACTCACCGAGGTCTATTATGAGGGCGCAAAAATCAGCATGATTCGCAGCTGCCTTGCAGACCACGGCAAACTTAAGATTCTGAAGGAACAGCGCAAGGGCGAAAATGATCTTACCGATTTTTCGAACGCCACTATTAGCGATGCAGTAAATATGGCGTTAAAGGCTTCAGAAGTTTCTCAGCTAGATGCGGCTGAAGAAGTCTCTGAAGAAACTGAAAACAAAGATTTTGTGTTTGGCCCCCAGCAGGCTGACAAAGAAAGTATGCTGCAAACCCAGCAGGAATTGCTTAAAACGCTCAAAAAGGAATACCCCTCCATTGTTTTTGATGGCTTTTCTATAAGCCACGAGTTGGAAAACCGAGTGTATGCCAACAGTAAGGGCGTTTTACTTTCTGAACAGCACGGCGTTTATACCTTTCAAGGTATGATGGTGGCAAGGGAAGGGCAGAAAACCACCTCTTTTGACTTTATCTCAGGTGCTTTCAAGGATTTTGATAAGCCTTTGATTGAACGGGATGGGGTGAGGCGTAAGTTTGAAAATACGGTTAAGCTCCTGGACACGCAGGTTTTAGAAGGGCATTTTGAAGGTGACCTGATTCTTCCACCCAATATGCTGGAAGAGATCCTTTGGTATGTTCAAATGGGTTTTCTTTCAGACCGCAGCCTTATTTCAGGGATAAGTATCTGGAAGGATAAACTTGGCAGCCAGGTTGCCGTTCCCGGGTTTAACCTTAGCCTTGACCCGGCAAACGAAGCTTTGGCGGCAACCAGTTTACTTACCCCCGATGGCTACCTTGCCAATGAACAAAAGCTCATTGAAGGCGGCAATCTGACTTCTTTTTCATTGAGCCGATACGGTGCCGCAAAAACAGGCGGCATGCGCGCAGGCAATGCCTCTCAGAATTTCATTCTTGCGGCGGGTTCGGCAAATACTGATGAAATGATAGCCTCAGTTAAACATGGTTTACTGCTTAACCGCTTTTCTGGGGGCATGCCCTCTGCTGCTGGTGACCTGACCGGCGTTGCAAAGAACAGTTTTCTGATTGAAAATGGCCGTATTGCATACCCGGTAACGGAGACCATGATTTCAACAAACATCGCCCAGATGCTGCTTTCAATAGAAGCTCTTAGCAGCGTTCGTGAGAATAATGGCAGCAGAATTTTGCCCTGGGCAAAGGTAAGCGGTGTTACCATTTCTGGTAAGTAAGGCTATATGCTTTTGAATATAAGGAGCGGCTGAGCCCGCTCCTTATTGTTTCATCCGGGCAGAGCATTGGGTGTGAAACAACCAGTAAGTCATCTGCCAGCTTTTCGCATGCGAAAAGTGACATATGCAGAAATGGTTTCGTGCGAAAAGGCAATAAAAAAAGCATCATTCCAGCGCTACAGCCAGATTAATGACCATGCGGCGCAAACCCTCCCCATATGGTGATACCATCTACACCCAAGAATTCTTAGTTTTGTTAAAGTTTGAGAGTGGAAAGGTGAAGTTTTCAGGGATACCATCCATCGTATAGCAAGCCCATATTTTTGCAAATATTTGCAAAAATATGAATTAGGCAATAAGTATTGCATTCCTCTAGTACAATTAGCTGATAATTCTAGTGACAAAGGCAACTCTATGAAAATTGAACAAGTGTCTTTATTGTTACTTATTATTTGGTTCATTGTTTTTGTGCTTGGCAAAATGCAGTTGGCAAGCATTAAATCCAAGATGCTGTTAAAGATCAATAATGCGTTGGATGCTCTGCCGGCAAATAAACCCCAGGCAAGTCTTGATGAGTTGTATCAAAATCTCTTCTTCGATTGGAAAGCGCTTGTAAAGTCCAACGCATTCTATGTCTTAGACAAGAACGAACTGTTACCCAGAAGGGCTAACCCGGACTTCGTATTAAAAAGACTGAATTTTTCTAAACCCTGGCTGGGTGCTTATGCAAGTCTTAGAGGTGTTGACCTTAAAATGTCCAGCGAAGATCGCTCGCTCGTTTCGGATATTTTGAATTTGAGACCGCCACACAAGAGCCATGGCAGTTTGTTTGCCCAGGGAAAGGGGGATAAGGAAAAAACACAAAAAGTTATTTAATGAATCATTCTTAAAAAATTATATTTGGAGGCAGAAATATGTTAGACAATATTATGCAGGCACTAAGCAACGTATTTAATACTTTTGGTGCAGCAGTTTTTGTTCCGGTTATCATTTTTATAATATGCCTGATCCTCAAAGTTGAACTTAAAAAGTCTTTCTTTTCAGCGGTAAACGCAGGGATAGGTTTAACGGGTTTTGCCTGGCTAAACAATTCGTATATTCCCATTATTGTGCCTGCCGTGCAAAACTTTGTGAAAGCCACCGGGCTTAATCTGCCGGTTGTCGATATTGGTTGGCAGGCAACTTCTGTTATTGCTTATGCAACCCGGGCAGGCATGATGTTTCTGGGTTTGGGTTTGCTGTTTCAGGTCTTTTTGTTTTTGACAAAATTTACAAATGTCTTTATGCCGGGCGATCTTTGGAACAATTACTCATACATGTTCTGGGGGTCGATGGTTTATGCACTCACTAATAATATTTGGCTGGCGCTTGCTCTGATGTTTATTCAGGTTCTTTACAATGTTATTTTTGTTGAAATGAATTCAAAGCGCTGGTCCACTTATTATGGATACCAAAACTGTACAATCCCAGCTTTGCATATTGCACCAGGCACTCCTTTTGCTGTGGCCGGCAACTGGGTGCTCAATAAACTTGGGGCTTATAAAATCAGGTGGAGCCCGGAGTCTATCCGCAAGAAATTGGGATTTTTGGGAGAACCCATCGTATTGGGTTTGCTGCTTGGTTTATTGATTGGTTTATTGGGCAACATCAGTGCTCTGGGAACTTTGGCTGCCTGGGGCAATATTTTTATGATTTCTATTTCAACTGCCGCAGTGATGGCCATCTTCCCACGTGTGGCCAATATTTTTGCCTCAGCCTTTATGCCTATTACAGACGCAGCCCGCAAGCGTTCTACGAAGCAGGTAAAAGAGGGCACCGATCTCTATATTGGTGTTAATGATGCAACCGGCTATGGTGAACCAGCAACCTTGATTTCCGGGATTATCTTAATTCCCATCATGCTTCTTTTGTGTGCCATACTGCCCGGAAATAAGACCTTGCTGCTTGTAGACCTTATTGCCATCCCCTTTATTATTCAGCCCTTTGTGGCGGCAACGAATGGCAATATCTTTAAGTCGGTTGTTTTAAGTGCAATATGGTTCTCTATCGGGTTGTATGTATCTACATGGACTGCTCCGATTTTCACAAAAGTCTATAGTCAATTTGCTGCAACGCCATTGGCAGAAGGCGCAATGGTAACTGCGGGTATGATTGCCAATAAACCCATTGCAGGCGGTCTGTTGTTTATGCCGGTTGCTGCGTGGGGTTGGGCGGCAATCATCGTTCAGCTTGCAGTTTTTGTGCCTTTATATATCCTTTGGAAGAAAAACAAACTAAAGGTGCATGCCTTTATGGAAGCACAGGCTGCCCTGGATGTTGATGAAGATAAAGAAGCATAGCATTTGAAGGCAGATTAAAGACCATATTCAAATCAGCTGGATTAAAGATTCCTTCTGAATAGATAGACTGGTCGTAAGCGCACCTGTCTTACGACCAGTAGATTTTGGAGCTACATTGGAACTTGTCATCAATTCAAAGAACATGTGTGCAGGCCTGTCTGCAAAGCATAAGGAAGAAGTTATCAAAATTCTTTCTGATAAGTTTTTTTCTTCAGGCTTGGTCACTAAAGATTTTTATGACCATGTTATTAAACGTGAAGAAGTTTTTCCTACCGGCTTGCCAACCGTCATTCCGGTTGCCTTATGCCATACAGACCCGGAATTTGTTATTAAGAATGCCTTGGGTGTCGCCACGCTTAAAGAGGCTGTTAAATTCCAAGAAATGGGTTCACCGGAAAACACTTTGGATGTGCAGATTGTTTTTCTTTTGGCGCTTAAAGAATCCAAGGATCAAATTTTTTGGCTGATGAATATTGTGGAAGTATTTAAGGATAAGAATGCGCTTGAGCAGATACTTTACGCTTCATCGGAAGAGGGTCTGGAACAAAATATCAAGAAACTATTCAAGATATAATTAAATCAACGGAGGCGATATGAAGCGAAAATTAAATATTCTTTCAGTTTGTGGATCGGGCGTTGTCAGTTCATCCATGGTTGCCCAAAAAGTTAAAGATGCCTTGAAAGAAATAAACCTTGAGGCAGAAATTACATGCATTCTGCCAAGTTCTGTTGAAGGATATGTGGAAAGACAACCCATTGATCTTGTTGTAACCACAAGCCCCATTCCCGGCAAAATAAACGTTCCTGTCATTAAAGGAATTAGTTTGCTGACGGGTTTTGGCGAAGATGATACCATCGTGGAAATCCAGAGAGTGGCAAAAGAAATCGTTAACTCTGCCACAGCTTAAAGTTTTGTTTCCAACTCAAATCTCGGGGTCAAAGTGAAGAATGATCGCTTATCTCTAATGGCAGAAATTGCCAGGTATTATTATGTTGATAAGCTGCAGCAAGAGGAAATAGGAAGGCAATACGGCTATTCCACTTCTACGATTTCTCGTTTGCTTAAAGAGTCAATTGACGAAGGAATTGTAGAAATAATCATTCATTATCCGTTTGAGTCAGACCCAAAACTTGAAAATGAGCTCCGTTCTCTATTTCCAAACTTACTTGGTGTGCATGTTATCCCTTTTAAAGAGGGCAGCTATGCGGAAATTGTGGATACTCTGGGCAGTGTGGCTGCATCAGTTCTTTCCAGAAACTTGCAAGATGGCTACACCTTAGGTCTTTCCCTGGGCATGGCCGTGGCGGCAACCATACGCCAATTCAAGGCCAAGGTTCCCATGCACGTCAGGGTTATTCGTCTGCAGGGAGCAACAGATGGCGAGATGGTTGAGGGGACAAACCTGGCCCAGGTACTGGCAAGCCAGTTAGGTAATGACTCAATCATTATCCCGTCTCCGTGGATTTTGAGCAGTGCTGTCAGCAGAGAGTTAATTATGCAGGAGCAAAGCGTAAAAGAAGTGCTTGAGATGGCCGGGAAAGCCGATATTGGTTTGGTTGGGGTAGGCTGCATGGAAGCTGAGTTTTCAACCATTTTCCGCAACTATTTAATCAGCCAGCAAGAACTGAACCAAATTAAACTTCAAGGAGGGGTAGGGGAGATATGCGGCAAGTATTTTGATAGATTTGGAAATATCATGGATGTTGAGTTTAATTCCCGATCGGTTTCAATCGACTTAAACAAAATGAAAACTTACAAAAATGTCATTGGTGTGGTTGGTTCACCAGCTAAAGCAGAGGCAGTGACAGCAGCCATTGGTGCCGGATATGTTAAAACCTTGATTACCGACTCAAGAACTGCCCTCAGGATTTTAGCGCGTTCTTAAAATTCTTTTTTTTGCAAATCCCATAAAACTATAACGGAAATCATGATACGCTTATTATTGCGTTTAGTGAACATGTTTGTTTCAGGAGTTAAGGATGAGAACATTTGATGTTGCAGTGATTGGTGGAGGCCCCGGGGGATACGTTTGTGCCATTAAAGCGGCACAACTTGGTAAAAAAGTGGCGCTGATAGAAAAAAAAGATTTGGGAGGCATCTGCCTGAATCTGGGCTGCATTCCCAGCAAGGCATTACTGCGCAATGCTGATTTGGTTTATACCATGCGGGCGCATGCTTCCGAATACGGCATTCGTTTTGACAACCTGAACTGCGATTATGCGGAAGCATTCAAACGCAGCCGCCAGGTCAGCCAGCGCCTGACGAAGGGCATTGCTTTTCTGATGAAAAAGAATGGTGTTGAACTGATTTATGGTCAGGCAGCCTTCAGCGGAAAACATTCGCTGGAACTTAGCCTTGCGGACGGCAATTCAGAGACCGTTAAAGCCAAGGATATCGTCATTGCCACCGGTTCTCATGCTTCTGTAATCCCAGGTTGGGAGCCGGATGGCGTGAAGATTTTTGATTTTCGCCATGCCATTCTGGCCGAGAAATTACCTCAGTCAGCGGTTATTATCGGCGGGGGCGCCATCGGGGCCGAGCTGGCTACCGTTTGGTCAAGCTATGGGGTTAAGGTAGACATGGTAGAAATGCTCCCACACATTCTGCCAAATGAAGATGAAGAGGCAGCTGCGGAACTGGCAAAAGCCTTTAAGAAGCGCGGTGTAAAGATTTATGCCGGAACTAAAGTGAAGAATGTGCTTAAAACTGAAGAGGGCACGCGGGTGCTCTTGGAAGGCCCTGCAGGGGAAGAAACGCTGGAAGCAGAGGTGACCTTGGTGGCGGTTGGTTTTAGACCCAACAGTGCTGACCTTGGCCTTGAAAAGATTGGTCTGGAATTGGATAAACGCGGTTATATTGTTATTGACCAGTCCATGCGCACCAATGTTCCAGGGGTTTGGGCGATCGGGGATGTAACAGGCAAGTTGTTGCTGGCCCATACAGCTTCGGCCATGGGCATGCTTTGCGCCAAGGTGATTGCCGGGCAGAAAACACAAGCGATTGACTATCGCATGATTCCGCGCGCGGTCTACACCACGCCCCAGGTAGCCTCTTTTGGGTACAGTGAAATGCAGGCAAAAGAAGCCGGGTTTGAGCTTAAAACGGGAAAGTTCCCCTTCATGGCAAATGGTAAAGCCCTTGGTCTGAACGAATACAGCGGCTATGCCAAAATTATTGCCAATGCCAAAACCAATCGCTTGCTGGGCGCTTCGATTGTCGGGCCAGAGGCTTCAGAGCTTTTACCTGAATTGACCCTGGCAGCATCCAATGCCCTGGGTGTTGAAGCGGTGGCAGAAAATATTCACGCTCACCCCACATTGAGTGAAGTGCTGATGGAAGCTGCCGAAGCTGTTGACGGGAAGGCGATTCACGCCTGAGTCAGAATTGATCATTAAAGGAAGCCTTGTTTAACACGGGGCTTTCTTGGTTTCTAAAGAGGGAACGGGCTATTTTTTAGGCTTGGGCGCGGCGGCACTGTGCTATACTTTAACATAAGTAAATCAGGAATTGCAGGCCCATACAACGCTGAAAAATATGCCGCTGCTTACTATGAATGATCTTCTTGCCTTGCTGATTGTGCTGATTGCTGCACTTATCTTAGCCCTTGTCACCCTGTTTGCACGGTCAAGCTCAAGAATAGATATGCGTTTGCCGGCCTCAGCAATGGCTGTTGATTCGCTTCTGCAGCGTTCTGCAGAAAGCGGAGGCAGAATCCTGATGAATTTTGGTTCGGGTTTTGCTCAGAGTGCGGAACTGAGCAGTTTAGTGGGTTTAAACCTTCAACGCGTAATTTTACGGCGCTCTTTCAATGCCGATCAACCTGCCATGGCAGGTGTGGGCGAGGGAAGCCTAGCCCTGCTTTCTCAGCAGCTTTCATATACGCTTTATACAAACGCTTTAATACCAGAGGGTCCGCATGCTGAAAATACCGGTTTATCAGGGCTTGGCCCGATGGGCAACCTGGCTGGTTTACTGAATAGCGTGCCCGAAGCTAAAAATGCCGGCATGATCATGCACGGAAGTTTTTGCCCTGAGGGCTTGCTGGCTTTGGACCTGGCCAGTCAGTTTGCGCTCGAAACCATTTCTGCGGCCAGCGACATCACGGCGCAGGCTGCTTTTTGGCCGATGGCTTCACATTCAGCCTTAGGTGAAGATTATTTTGCAAGCGTGTTTTCTGATAGACCTGCCCGCAGTGTCACCGCAGTTCTGAAAGCGGCAGATTGGCTAAGAATCCTCTTTTGCATAGGCCTTCTGGCAGCGGCTATTCTTAAAGTGATGGGTGAATTTTGATGAAGCCTCGCTTTAATGCCATCCTAAGCACAGTGATTGGAATAACCGTGCTGGCAGGTCTATTCCTTCAGGCGAAGCTTATCCCTTTTTTGCCTTATCTGCTGGATTTTGTTATTCTGCTGACAGCTGCAAGCACGCTTATTGCCATTGCATTTTTGCTTCTAAGGCATTTGCGGCGCATTGGCAAGGGCAGCTCTCAAACAGTGCTTAGCATTGTACTCGTTGTCTCTTTTGGGCTGACCTTTATTGGCGGGCTTGTCTTTGGGGTGGATAACCCGGACTACAGCTATTGGGTTGCTGCAATTCAACGTCCATTGCAGGCCAGCCTTTTGGGCTTATCTGCCCTGGTAATGGCAGCTGCCGCTCTTAAGCTCTTCCAACGCAAGGGGGTTAACCTGCTGACGATTTCTTTTGGGTTAAGCGCCTTCTTTTTTCTGCTTTTGGGAATGAATATTTCACATCTTTTTCGCAGCCCTCAGGTGGAAGTTTGGCTGACAAGCTTGAGCCAGGTGCCCCTGATTGGTGCAAGAGGTTTATTGATTGGCATGGGGATCGGAGGCCTGTTTATCGCCGTACGCATCCTATTTGGAATTGAGAGGCCATACGATGAGCGCTGAAGAATATATTACCTGCCCGCACTGCGGCAAAGAAAACCTGATTCAGGCTACCCGCTGTATTTATTGCAAACAAGATCTTGACCCAGTTGCCGAATCCGTTTCATCTTCAGCTGCCGAAGCAGAAGACCTTTCTGAAATGATAGGCGCCATGACGGAAGAAAAGAGCGCAGAGCCTGAAGAAGAGCACATCTTTGAACCCAGTGAGCAGCCCCTACAGGAGATCCCTGCCCCTGCAGAAGTTCCTAACCCGCCGCAGGCAGGCCATGAGGAGATACCCAGCTGGCAGGCACGGGTTCGCCAACGCATGCAAAACGAAGGAAACCCCCGCGGCCTTTATAACCGCGAGTCACAAGAAAGCCATTCCCAGAAGGCACAGGAAGAACAACGGCTTGACAGGCCTTTTGATACATGGATAAGCGTTATTCATGAAGATCAGGCTATGGAAAATACGCAACCGGATGAAAAAGGGGGCGCGTCCGAAGCTGCAGAAATACCTGTTTGGCTTAAGCGGGTACGTGATTTGCAATTGAAACCGAATGAAAACGAAACCCAGAAGCCTGTAGGTATTGAGGCATGGAAAGCGGAATGGTCTGAAGAAGATTTGGAACGCCTGAAAAGCGGAGAGTTTGACGAGAAAACAGTGCTGCAGCCAAGCCTGCTGGATAATATGGAGAGTGAAAACAAAGCCTTGCTGCTGGAAGATGAGCCTGAAAAAGCAGATGTTTCTTCCCCTGATCATCCTGAAGGGTCTGAAATGGGCGAAGACGCGGGTTCGGACATTAACCACGAAATGCCAGCAGATGCCAAAGAAGCTGAAGAGCCGGTTTCTGAGGAGCCGGAGCATGCAAGCGGTAAGAGCCTGCAAGAAGCACAGGCTGCATTGCTGCGGGATATTGTCGATTCAGAGGAGAAGCCTCATTACCAAAAGAAACTTGAGCCTTCACGAAGACCAGACCTCTGGCGCTGGATTGGGTTTTTGCTTTTGCTGATAATTCTTATAGTCTTCTATTTGAGCTCCCGCAATCAGCCTGCCCCTGCACCCCTGCCTAATGCAGCCGGTGTTGCATTCTGGGAGCGGCTTAATGGCCTTCAGAAAAACGAAAAGGTGCTGGTGATTCTGGACTACCAACCGGCTACCGCGGATGAAATGGAAGCTAACTTTCTGCCGGTTCTTGCAAGGTTAAAAGAAAAAGGCAACCCACTGCGTTTTGTTGCCCTATGGCCGGATGGCCTTTGGCTTGGCAAAGATTTGGCTAAAAAAGCGGGCTTCAGCCAAGACTTTCGGGTAGATTACCTCCCTGGCGGCACACTGGGCATGCTCAGTTCCGCTGCAGGATTGCAGGTGGGTGAACCTGATTCGCCCCTCATTTCCAACACCCTTGCCATGCGGTCTTATGCCGCAGTCCTTTATGCCGGTGATAATCCACAATCCGCCAAAGCATGGATTGAACAAGTGAATACATCCTTGCTGCCCGGGCTCAGCCTGGTGCTTAGCACGCAGGCCGCACAGGTAATGCTGATGCCGTACTACGACTCTGGGCAGATTGCGGGTTTGCAAAGCTCGCCTTACCAGGCGGATGGCAAATTGCTGCGAAACGCTTTGCCAGA
Organism: Anaerolineaceae bacterium; assembly: GCA_034926255.1. Taxonomy (GTDB): domain Bacteria; phylum Chloroflexota; class Anaerolineae; order Anaerolineales; family Anaerolineaceae; genus Mesolinea. The sequence goes on from JAYFRD010000022.1 coordinate 26,696, forward strand.
TGGAGCCACCCCGGCTTTTGAAGCAGGCATGGGGGTTATGGCTGCTTTTCTGGCGTTGGGTTTTCTAGGAAAACTGATCCGGCTTGGCCATGAAAATGAACGAAGGGATGGCAAAGCTTGATCAATCTGGATTTAATTGGCGGCATTCTGGGTTTGATTTTGACTGTTATGGTCTTTTCTTACCTTGCCGGTGATAACTTCTTCTTCAGGGTGGCACTTACCTTGCTGATTGGAGTTGGTGCCGGTTACACTGCAGCCCTGCTTGTTCAAAAGGTGCTGCTGCCTCATCTTATCCAGCCGCTTTTGAATGGGAAAGGTCCGTCTTTTTATCTCAGTTTATTCAGTTGCTTTTTTATTTTGCTGCTTCTCAGCAGTTTCTTTGGGAATGTTCGCCATTTGGCGCGCATCCCTCTGGCTTTAATGATGGGTACATTGGCTGCGGTAAGCCTTTACGGTCTGGCAAGGGGAACCTTGGCCCCGCAAATTTTGGCGCTGGTTAATCGTTTCAGCCCTGTTGTGCTGTATCAAGAAAATCAGCCGGAGTGGCTGGCTATTGTAAAAGCTGCTGCCATGCTGCTGGGGGTTATTTCTGTTTTGCTGTATTTTGACCGCCATCGCCTGCCACAACAGGGCGGAAAATCGTATAGCAGCCTTAGCGAAGGGCTTTCCGAGGTGGGGCAAGTTTTTATCGGCATCAGTTTTGGAGCTATTTTTGCGGGGGTTTTTGCCACCGCGCTTATTGCCCTGCTTGGTCGCATTGGTTGGGTGCAGACGCTTATGATGGGATGGTTGGGGTATTGATGCAAAACTACATCTGTCTTGAAGTTGCCAATTGCGAAGCGCGCGCCTGGCTTTTTGATGACCGAGCCGGCCATTTTGAGCTGCGTGGCTTTGCCTGCGAGAAGGCAGTGCCAAACCAGCCTTTATCAGAAAGCGTGCAGAAAGCGCTTGCTCAGGTCAAACCTGGCAACTTGCCATTAACGGGATATGCCCTGACGCTTTCCGCTGGAAAACTTATCCGAACAGTGCTGATTGGGGCCTCAAGCGATTATTCCTTAAAGGCCGCAAAGGCCCTGGCTTCTGCCTTTTACACGCAGATAGTGGATGTGCTGAATTTACAGGAAGGCTTGAGCGTTGTTGAACAGCTGGAACGCCTTCTGCGCACAGATGCTGATTTATTTGTGGTTGCCGGGGGCATAGAAGAAGGAGCAGAAAAACCGGTTTTAGCTGCCCTGGATAACCTGAGGGTTATGCTTAAGGCGCATAACCGGGCTATTCCGCCGCAGATAGTTTACCTGGGTAATTCCCGCCTTAAAGACGAAACGGACCGGGCCTTTGGCAAGGATTCTAATTTTCATCTTGGAGGAAACATCTGCCCAAGTTTAGGAACACAGGACCTTGGCGCCGGCATGACGGCCATGCTTGCGGCTTTCCGGCGTATTCGAAGGGCGGAATTACAAGGGCTGTCCGAGTTAGAGGCGCAGTTAAACTGTCAGTTTATTCCTGTCCTTTTGGCAGAAGCCAGGATGGTGCGTTTTGTCAGGCAGATTAATACCGTTGAAAAGGATGCCCTTCTGATCAGTTTTGAACCCCGGATTAGCACTGCTTTTATCAGCCAGAGAGAAAAAGCCGCCGTTATTTTGCCGGAGGCATGGGCCTATCAGGCGAAAGACAAGGATGAGCCGGAGCGTTTTAACAGTATGCTGCTTGAAAAAGGTGCAAACCTTGCTTATCTCAGCAATAAACAGATGCATCCGGGTTTTACCCCCGTGACCGTGGAAGATCAAATTATTGAACAAAGCTGGTTCCGCATTGCCCTCAGGCAATGCCGGAAAGCCTGGCAGAAAGCCGGGTATTTTGAAGAAAACTTTATGCCTGAACCTGTTATCTTGACGGGAAGCAGCTTGGGCGCGTTTGGGTCGCATGCTCAACTTTTGCTGGCAGTGATGGACGGACTGGAGTTGCATGGCATCACCACGTATGTACTTGATGAAAAAGGTGTGATGACGGCACTGGGTGCTCTGGCTCCGCTTAACCCCATGATTGCGGTGCAGGTATTGGGCTGCGGCCTGCTCCAAAATTTAGGTACTGTCGTAACGGTTAATAGCCCGCAAAAAGCCGGGCAGCCGGTGCTTGAGCTGGAATTGCGCCACAAATTTGGCGCTCAAATCCAAAAACAACAGATTCTTAAATCTGAATTGAAGTATTTAGACCTTGAAGTCAACACGGAACAAAAAATACTATTGCATCCCGCAGAGGATGCCGATCTGGGCTTGGGCGCGCCCGGCATCGGGGGAACGCTCAACCGATTGAGCAAGGGTTCAGGGCTTATTGTGGATGCCCGGGGGAGGCCGCTGGAAATGCCCAAGGATGAACGTGCCCGCGCGGCGGTAGTGGCAAACTGGCTTTCTGAGTTGGGCAGCTGATGGAAACTTTAATCCTTTCCCGCGATTACCCGGTTGAGCTGGAACTTTCTTTGCCCTGCAAAGGGAAGGTTTTGGTGCGGGCCGGCCAAAGGGTAAAGGCAGGTGATTTAATTGCTGAGGCAAGCTTTCCGGCTCATTATCAATTTTTTGACCTCATTCAGGAGTTTGGAATCAGGCCCGAAGATTTAGAGAAGGCATTGCAGCGCAAGGAAGGCGACCCGCTTTCAGCCGGTGATTTGATAGCATGGAAAAAAGGCTTTCTGGGGCACTACCTTCGGGCCTCTGAAGACGGGGCATTGATTTTGGCCAGGGATGGACGCCTGACTTTAGCCTATGGTGAGAAGAAATTGCGTTTAAAGGCCCCTTATGAGGGGCTTATCACCACCATTCTAACGGGGAAGGGGGCTGTGCTTGCCAATCAATCCATGGCCGTTCAAGCAGAATTGATGCTGGGCAAGCGATGTTCTGGGCCTTTTGTTTACCTTACGACTGAAGAGTTGGTGAAGCAGCCCCGCAGATTAGATAAAGATCTGAAGAATACTGTGCTTTGGCTGGATGGTCTGCTGACACAAAGGCTTTGGGAACGGGTGAAAGGTTTGGAGCTTTCTGCTTTGGTGCTGGCTTCTGCGGCGTATGATTCAGGTGTTTTCAAAGAATCGCTGCCCTTTTCTGTGCTGCTTTTAATGGGGATGGGTGAAATTAGCTTGGACGAGATAAGTAGAACGCTGCTTACAGACATGCTGGGTATGATCGTTATTTTGGAACCTAAAGGGCGCTCGGGCGGAGCGGAACGTCCCATCCTCTTTCGGGTCTGGGATTCTGAAAGCCATCCTCTTGTTCAAAAGCCGCTGGAGCAGGCTAAGCCCGGTTCACCGGTTCGCCTGCTCGGGAAGCCGTATCATGGTTTGCTGGCACGCATTGAAGAGATATCCAAAAACCCGGAATCCTTCGCCAGCGGGGCTTTTGCCCGGGCCGCGTTGTTGCGCATAGGTGATGATACGTTGGTGCGCCTGCCCCTCAACAATATAGAGCTGATACTTTCTTAATGGCCTGCTTTTTGCAGAAATTCACCCAATGTCCAAGCGATGGTGCCATCGGCGAGTTGGATTTTTACCCATTCCACCCCGTTTTGACTTACAGTCTCATTGAGCAAAGTAACTTCAGTATTGTATGGCAAAAAGCTCACGAAAGCAGAATTGATATCGGCCTCGGCCCGTAGATTCAGCCCATTAAAGGCAATGACCAAGGCTTTGAGCGGTGCGGGGGTAGGGGTAAATGTTGGCAATGGGGTAGCCGTAAGGGTGGGCGGAACCGTAGGGGTGTTGCTGGGCACAATGGTAAAGACAGGCTGGGTAGGCCTCATGCTGCCCAGAGTGGCAGTTACAGGGGTTTGGGTAACGAGCGTTTGGGGCGGCTTGATGCCATTTGTATGAAGGATTGCCAGGACAAAGAGAAGTATAAGGCTGCCCGTAAGGGTTGAGAAAATGATCCAACCTTTGGCTTTGCGGGGCGGCAAGTGAGAAAACCAGAATGTCATGCACATCGCAAAAAGGGCAAGCAAAATACGAATGGCAATAAAAATAAAATCCTGCGTAATAAAGCCAGAAGCCTGATGCCGCCAGCCAAGAAGTGCAAAAGGCAAAAGCACTAAGGCGCTTAGGAAGGCAGAACTGAGCCTGCGGCCTTCGTATTGGCGGATAGTAAAAAATCCGGTTAGGGCTGCGGCTGTCACCGCAGCAATCCAGTGCAGCCAAGTATTTTCCAATAAAAAGCTGAGGGGCAAAGAGCCGCTACCTGCCCTTACCAGAACGGCTGCAAAATGCCCACCCAGATAATATAACCCCGCGCTTATAAGCAGGTGCAAAAAAGCAGCCAAAGCAGACCTGAGGGAAGGCTTAGCTGCGCAGAGGGCAATCGCAATAAAGGGTAATGCAAACGGCGCCAGAAGGGCTGCCCCAAAGGCAATAAAGGCAGAATTAAAGAGCAGCCCCAAAATAATGGTAAGAGTGCTCAGGAGGGCCAAAAGATAATAGTCTAAGCCAATACGATTCTGGTCAGAAAGCAAGTTGATGAAGAAATTAATTTCTTCAGGGTTTGCATTTTGTAAGCTCAAACTCATTTTGCGAGGCCCAATCTTGGCAAAGTTTTCTGCGTTTTCTGCTTCTGTCTCAGTGGTAGGTAAAGGCATGGCTCATTCCTCAATTGTTTTCATCATAACGATGCATGTTATGTACCACCTGGAAATTGGCAGTCCAGCTTAGGGTAAAATAGGGGCATGAAACCTGCCCGTAGATTATTTGTTTTACTGATATGCATTATGCTGCTTCTGGCTGCATGCAAAGAGCAAGCATTACCCATTAGCCCGGCTACTGCAGTGGCGCAGACGATGGCCGCAGCCCAGGGTACATTTGTTGCGCCAGAGGGCCCCCTTTCCATTGAAACTGCGGTAGCACTTACCATACAGGCTGCCTCTGCTGGCAATCCAGCTATTCAGACAGAACCTGTTCAGGGAAAAGCTCCGGCAAATGTGGAGACGCCCTTGTCTAAGCCATCGGATGGAATCTCTGCGGATCAGAAGCATATTATTCTTTGGGAACCGGATGGCACAAGCAACCTGATGGGCCAGTTAAAACCTCTTGCTGATAGCCAAGGCCTTACTCTTGCCATTAATCCTGCCCTTAAGCCGGAAGCTATCACGCCCAATACGGTACTGGTGGTTGCCGCCGCCCCGGCCGAGGCGCTTGTTACGCTGGCAAACGCTGCCCCAGGTACGAAATTCCTTTCTGTAAAGGGTGAAGTGCCCAACGCCCCCTCCAATGTTTTCATCTATAAGCCTGAGCTTTCTGATAAGGCCGGAAACCATGAACAGAATGCCTTTGTGGCAGGCTACCTTTTTGGCCTGATTACGCCTGATTACCGTGCAGGGGTTATCAGTCAGGCAGGCACCGATGCCGGCAAAAAGACAGAAGGAGGTTTTAAAGTAGGCGAGCAGTATTACTGCGGTATTTGCAACAGCCGCAATGCGCCGGTTACTTTTTATCCAAAATCTGCTCAGGTAAGCAGCCCAACAAATCAGGCGGAATGGAAGGCTGCTGCCGATGCCCTGCTTGGGGAAGGGGTTACTTCTGTTTTTGTCCAGCCGGAAGTGAGTTCCGCGGCGTTAATAGACTATCTGAGAAGCAAAGGCGTTCTCATCATTGGGGTGGAAGGTCAGACTGGCTTGGGTACGGGGGAAGGGTTTGTAGCCACCATTGCGAGCGGAGAATCCTCTTTGACTCTGGAAGAAACTCTGCGGGCACTGCTGAGCAATGAACAGCCTGCCATTCCTTCTTCCGGCGAATTGACCCTCATTAATGTTAATAGAGACTATCTTAGCGAAGGCAAGCAAGCTTATTTTGAAGTTGTGCGGCGCGATTTAGTTTCAGGTTTGATTAAGCCGCTTCCTTTTGAGCCTTAGTATGTTCAGTGAGTACATTATCAGGCCGGCAAAGCCAGAAGATCTGGCGGCCGTGCGGGATATATGCCTGAAAACGAGCAAGGCCGGTCTGGACGGCACCGCTTTATACCTTCACCCGGAAGCATTATGGGCAGTTTATGCAGACCCTTATTTGGTATACAGCCCTCAAACCTGCTTTGTAGCCGAGGACGGAGAGGGAGTTTGCGGATACACATTCTCGGCATTAGATGCAGAGGCAATGCTTGATTGGGCGCTGGAGCAGTGGCTGCCGCCTTTTCAAGAGAAGTTCCCTTTGCTTTCTGCGGAAGAAAGAACCGAAGCCGATGAGGCTATGATACGCCTCATCCACCAACCCTGGCCCATCCTTGATTTTGTGCGGGATTATCCCTCTGAGCTGCATATTGATATTCTTCCACGCGCGCAGAAACGCGGCATCGGCAAAAAACTCATCCAACGATTGCTTGAAAAACTGGCCGGTTTAGGTTCAAAAGGGGTCTTTTTTGGAGTGGATGGAAGCAACCAAAACGCGCAGGGCTTTTATCGCCATATGGGATTTGAAGATTTGATGATTTTCCCTAACAGTGCCTGCCTGATGGGGATGAAACTTCAGCCTAAGAATTAGTTTGTGCTTCTTCCCAAACCATATTAAAAAAAGAAATGGAATGCCCTGGGATGGGGTTTTCTGCAATCAGCCTGAAGCCCAGCCTTTGGTAAAGATCTACATTTTTCTGATGGTGGGTTTCCAAATAAAGAACCTCTTTTCTTTCGAGTGCGACTGATTGGGCATGCCTTACAAAAGCTTTTCCTAAACCTTTACCCTGTGCTTTGGGGCTGATGCCAAGATAAGCAAGATAAAGATAATGCTGGCTGTTCATGAACAATTGGCGCACTTTAGAAGTGTACGATTCGCAAAAAAGCAATCTGCGAAGACTTTTCCAATTCATTATGAAGGGTGCTCTCCATATTCCTGTTTTCATTAGATCCCATAATTTGGGTTTTATGATATGCGTAAACTGCAAAGTCATTACCCCCATTCCATCTGTGCTGGACCATGCGTTTCCGCAATGTTCTGTTTGAAGAAGAATGATATTGAAAAGCCAATTAAGCTGTTTCTCTCTTTTATTCAGGTCAGGGAAGTAATAAGCAATATCGGGATACTCAAAAAATGCCTGGCTAAGAATTCCGGCCGCCTGCGCGTAATCTTTTTTTTCTAAGGGAAGGATTTGCATGGCAATGATTATAGCGGTGATTTGAAGCAAAAAGTTTTTATGCTCCTCTTTCTCACATCACACAAAGCGAAAACGTTAATTTTTATTATGTTAAAGTCAGAGCATTTGTTCAGTAAAGACCCAAAGGCGGGACATAATGTTATATTTACGCCTGACGGAATAACCTCTCCTTATTAAACCCTTTTGTTCCGCTGCATTGGTGCGGAACGCCAGACTGAGAACCTGAATTCTGGAGGAAGTTTGAAACATTTACTTACCGGAAATGAAGCCGCAGCCCGTGGTGCCTATGAAGCAGGCGTACACTTTGCCTCTGCTTACCCTGGCACCCCCAGCACCGAAATTCTCGAAAATATATCAAAGTATCAAGAGATTCATTCCGAATGGGCGCCTAACGAAAAGGTTGCCTTGGAAGCCGTAGTTGGTGCGCAATTAGCAGGCGCCCGCTCATTGGCAGCAATGAAGCATGTAGGCCTGAATGTTGCCGCAGACCCTCTTTTTTCATTTGCTTATACCGGGGTAAATGCCGGAACTGTGATTATTACAGCCGATGAACCGGGTCAGTTTTCTTCCCAGGATGAGCAGGATAACCGCAACTACGCCAAGGCAGCCATGCTGCCCATGTTTGAGCCCGCAGACAGCCAGGAATCAAAGGAAATGCTGGCTGATGCATTGGACATCAGTGAGCAATATGACGTTCCGGTGCTTTATCGCATGACCACCCGTGTGTGCCATTCCAAAAGCCTGGTTGAGTTCAAGGAGCGCCGGGAAATTCCGCTGCGCGAGTATACCAAAAATGTTAAGCGCACCATCACGGTACCAGCCAATTCCCGGCCGATGAAGGTAAAACTGCAAAAGAATATGGCGCTTCTTAAAGAATACTCCAACCGGTGCCAATGGAACCGAGCGGAATATGGCCATAAAAAACTCGGCATTATCTGCTCGGGGGATTGCTACATGTATGCCCGAGAGGTATTCGGTGATGATGCTTCTTATCTTAAGATCGGCTTTTCCAACCCTCTGCCGGATGAACTCATCCGGGAATTTGCAGGCCAGGTTGAGGAGCTGTACATTATTGAAGAGAATGACCCTTACATGGAAGAGCATGTGCGGGCGATGGGCATTGCCTGCAAGGGCAAAGACCTCTTCCCCAGCAATGGAGAAATGATTCCCGAAGTAATTCGCCAGGCAGTCTTTGGCAGGCATGTGGAAGCGGATGAAGAATTGGAGGCGGCCATTGTAGCCCGGCCACCCACTTTCTGCGCTGGATGCCCCCATCGCGGTTTCTTTTATGAACTGGGAAAACGCAAAAATGTGATGGTTACCGGAGATATTGGCTGTTATACCCTGGGTTTTGGCGCACCCTATAACGCGATGGATACCAACCTATGCATGGGCGCAAGCATTAGTATGGGGCATGGCGCGCAGCAGGTTTTCAATAAAAAAGAAGGCAACCTGATGCGCGTGGTAGGCGTTATCGGCGATTCTACTTTTTTCCACACGGGAATCAATTCCCTTTTGGATGTGGTCTACAATCGCAGCAATATGGTTACTTGCATTTTGGATAACCGTATTACGGCCATGACCGGCCAGCAGGAGAACCCCGGTACCGGACTGACTGCTATGGGCGAGGTGACAGAAATTGTAGATATGGAAGCGCTGGTGAGGGCCTGCGGCATCAAGCATGTGCGCGTGATTAACCCCAATGAACTTCAGCAAGTTAAAGAAAGCTTTGATTGGGCGCTGAGTCTGGATGAGCCTTCGGTTATTATTACACGTTGGCCTTGCGCTCTTAAAAAGCAATCAGAGATTGACAGGCAGCAATTTCCGGGATCTTTCAGCCAGAAATATCGCGTGGACGAAGCCGTTTGTATCGGATGTAAGAAGTGCACCAAAACAGGCTGCCCGGCAATCGTGTTTCAGGTGGAAAAGAAAAAGTCATCCATCGACCAGGAAAAGTGTATAGGCTGCAGCGTTTGCGCTCAGGTTTGCCCTGTAAAAGCTATTGTTAAGGCGGAGGCATAAGATGAGAACAAAAAACATTTTGCTCACCGGTGTTGGCGGTCAGGGAACCATTTTAGCCAGCAAACTGCTTACTTTGGGCTTGATGAGTCAGGGTCTGGATGTGAAGATGAGTGAAGTTCACGGTATGTCTCAACGGGAGGGCCCGGTGCTTACCCATGTTCGCTTTGGCGAAAAAGTGTATTCGCCTGTTGTTGAAAAAGGCAAAGGCGATATCATGATCGGTTTTGAAGAGCTGGAAGTGCTGCGCAACCTTGACTATCTACGCGATGACGGTGAAGGCATTGTGGTTCTGAATACCGTCAAGGTCAACCCTATTGGTGTTCAGGCCGGAACGGACAAATACCCCCAGAATGTTGAAGCATTGATCCGCAAGAAAACAAAGCACCTGATTGTGGTAGATGCGACAGCGAAAGCAAAGAACTTGGGCAGCCCCAAGGTGATGAACATCATCCTTCTTGGCGCTATTATCAAATATATGCAGCTTCAGGATATTAATTGGGAAAAGATTATTGAAGAAAACGTAAAAAAGGCCTTTGTTGACATCAATAAAAAAGCTCTGCGCCTGGGAATGGAATTATAAGGAATAGCGCCTGAAGGGCATTACCGCGCTGATGGATTTACGCATCAGATACTCATCGTGCCCAGGAATCATGTAATTGTGCAATGTGCCTATGAGGGAATAACCCCGCCGCTCATACATGATTCGGACACTGGGGTTGAAGTCTGAATAACAGAGAAATGCATTTGGTGAACGCAGAAAAATGAATTGCTCCGCATAATCCATCAAGGCGGAGCCAATGCCTTGCCCACGATGTTTTTGAGCGATGCAGAGTGCCTGAATGTAACAAGGCAAAGGCCCGGTGATATCCACAACTACGAAGCCCAAGAGATCTTTGATGGAATAAGCCCCAAAAGCGAACTTGCCCTCTGTATTGAAGGCACTTAAACATTCTTCAAAGCTTCGCCCAAAAACAGACCACGGTGAGGTGGATTGCATCATTTCAGCAGATAATGTTTTATCTTTCTCGCTTTCAATTGCTTGGATTGAGAAGTTCATGGCTAGCCGATAAAAATTTGCAGGCTTAGACGATCATCACATTTACCTTCATCTCTTCTAGCCTTTTTAGAATCTCTTTTTTGATTTCTTTTCCGGTGATTACCAAATCAACTTCGTCAAACCGGCAGGTGTTGATGAAAGCAATTTTCTCAAATTTGGAATGGTCGCACAAAACAATTACCTGGCTTGAAGCCTGAATCATCAATTTCTTTGACTGCACCTCTTCCACGGAAAAGTTCATATAGCCGATGTCGAGATCAACCGCATCCACGCCCAGAAATACCTTGTCGGCGTGGATTTGCTTGATAATACTTTCCGTGAAATATCCGTTCAGGGAATAATGCTGTTTGCGCAATGCACCGCCAAAAACAGTCAGCTCGGAGTCTAAGTTCTGTGTCAGAAGCATGGCTGTTTTAAGGTCATTGGTGGCAATGTAGATGTTTTTAGTGTTTAAGAGAAGCTTTGAAAGTTCGTAGACAGTAGTGCCGCTATCCAAAAGAATAGTTTCTGTTTCATGAATAAGGCTTAAAGCTGCCGCTGCGATTCTCCTTTTCTCATCCAGAAAAAGATCTTCGCGCATCTCAAAGGGTAACTCAAAGGAGGTTTTTGAGTGGGGCAAAACAGCCCCACCATGCGTTCTTGTGAGGACCCCTTGAATTTCCAAGTCTTGCAAATCCCGAAAGACGGTAGAACGGGATACACTAAGCTGATCCGCGAGTTCGTCAATAGAGACAACATTCTTTTGTTTCAGCTCATTGAGAATGTATTCAAGGCGTTTTGCTTTAATTTCCTGCTCCTCTACTTATATTCTATGTATATCTGCAAATTTTACTTTGAATCCAGATAATCTACTACCTTTGCAAGATTATCTCTGAAAGAACCTTCTTTTTCAAAATTGCGGGTAAACAAAGCACTGCCCATGGTAATGGCATAGGGGTTTAAGACGCACATTAAATCCAGGCGCTGATAGGAACCGATGCTCCCTGCCACGATAGTAGGGGTATGCACCTTTTCCAAATAAATTCTTAGTAGCTTTTCGGCATCGCCGGTATAGCGGTAGGCTAACAAGTCGCAGCCTTTGGCGCCCAAGGTATGCAGTTCGTTGGCATGTTCAATGATTTCATCAATCTCACCCCCAAGCACAGAGGGATTGCCCCACACCTTACCGCAGAATGGGTAATAGTCTATTTTGTCGTTGACTGCATCCATAACCGAGGGGAAGTATTTGGTTCCGCACAGTTTATCAAACTTGCATTCCACGGCCAACTTTGCTGCTTCTGCACACTCATGTTCAGTATAGGTAACCACCTCAAGATAGGTTGTTTTTTGGGCGGCTTTCATTTCTGCCACCAGTTCTTTCATCTGCGGAACCGGCAGGCCAATGTTTTTGAAGCCCCAGTCCTGGACGGGCAAATCTTTTACAGATCTGAAGGTCTCTAAAGCATCCTTTACTGTTTGGTCGTTATGTGTAAGCATGACAATAAGTTTCATTTTTTACCTCTGGATATAGGTTCTTTTTTAGCGGGATACTTCAAATAGTTCACGAAGGCTGGAGAAGAGCATTTTATAATGGCTGTAGCCCTTGCGGTAAAGGTCTTTATTGGCAGGGTCTGGCCCAAAACGGCGTTTTTCCCCTTGCATCATTTCACAGGCGTCTGGTATCGAAGGGAAAATGCCTGTGGCTACGCCTGCCAAAATAGCGGCCCCTTGGCAGGCTGCTTCAGCGCTGCCGGTTGTGATGAGCGGTTTGCCGACAATATCGGATTTAATTTGGCTCCATAGCTGACTTTTGGCCCCACCCCCGGAAGAGCGGATTTCCTGAATAACCAGGCCGGTGTTTTCAATGCTCTCAATGTTTCTCAGAATGATATAGCCTAAAGACTCCAAAATAGAGCGAATAAAATGCGCACGGGTATGTTTGAGGGTAAAACCAAAGAAAACACCTTTTGCATCGGGGTTTACATCCGGGGCCATTGACCCGTTTAGATGCGGCAAACAGATTAAACCATCACTGCCCGCGGGGATCTGGCCGGCTTCATCATCCATTAATCTGTAAGTATTTTGCTTTAGGCTCTCCGCACGCTGTTTTTCCATATCACAAAACTGATCCCTGAACCATTGCAGCGCCATGCCGCCTGTGGTAAAGGTGTGCAGCATATAAGTATTTGGAATGCCGAAATAGTGCAGTGGAATTGTGCGTGAAGGATCAAAGAGAGGTTTACTTACCGGTGCACAAAGTGCCAAAGCGGCACCAATATTTTCTGAGACTATTCCTTCGCGAATGTTGCCAATGCCAATCGCGGCTGCAGCCTGGTCCAAAGCCCCTGTGCAGACCAGCATGGTTTCAGGCAAACCCAACTCTTTGGCAAGTTCCGGAAGCAGCGTATTAACAGGAACCCCGGGTTCCCATATTTCAGGCAACTGATTTTCGGAAATGCCAATAAAGTCCAGCATTTCTTTCCACCAGTTTTTGTGGATGATATCCCAGTAGACGGTTGAGCAGAGCAAGGAGCCTTCTGAAACCCAGCGGCCGGTCAGGCGGTAAATAAACCAGTCTTCAATCAGACAGAATTTGTCAGCAGCGGCAAAAATCTCGGGTTCGTTTTTTCTTACCCAAAGGATTTTTGCGGCAGGCCAGCAGGGGCTAAACTCTACCTGGCCGGTTACTTCAAAGCATTTTTCGTCCCCAAAAAAATTTTTCATCTCAGACGATTCATCATTTGCGCGGCTGTCCATCCATACGATAGCGTCACGCAGGGGTTTTCCATTTTTATCCATAAAGAAGAGCGTTTCGCCCTGTGCCGAAATTCCCAGGGCTTTAATGCTGGCTGCCAAGGCAGAATTTTGGGTAAAAAGCGCTTTAAGGCCGTTTACAAAAGCATTCCAATATGTTTCTTCGGAGCATTCCACCCACGTAAGATTTTTTGTTGAAAGGGCATACTCCTGGGTTGAACTTGCCAGTATTTGCCCAGATGGGCTGAAAACTGCCAGTTTGATGGAAGTTGTTCCAAGATCAACGCTCAAGATATTTGATGTATTCATATTCCCTTTCTGCCGCATTTATAGTCCGCACGAGCTAAGTGAGTGCGCAGTTATGCACTAATATGCCAGAATATGCATACTATAGCACACTCATGAAACATCGTCAATAGGGTTTAGGCTATAAAACCGCAAAAAAGGCTTAGAATAGGTCTTAAACTCAATAAAATGGCATTGACGAAATGAAAATGTGAGAATATAATCTCAAACGAGACCATAATATTGCAATATCGACCAACTTAACGCATTATTGCTCATTAACTCTCAAAGTGCTGTGAAAACTATTTGAAAGCGTGAGAAAAGATTATGGAATTAAGTGGAAAACTTCTTCATCATGATGAACTGGCTGTTTGGATGGAAGGTCAGGAAGTTGTTCGTAAATATTTTGCAACCGAGAAAATTACTTTTGGCATTTCCCACCTTTTGCCTGGAGCGGTGGGCGATTTGGACCCAGGCCACGCAGAAGCAGATGAGGTTTTCTTCTGCGTGAAAGGCAATGTGCTTTGCTACTTCCCTGAAGAAAATCATTATTACGAAATGAAAGAGGGTGACGCTTTATTGATCCCTCCGGCGAGAGGGCATAAGCTTTTTAATATTGGCCAGACAGAAGCGATAATCACCTGGAGTTGCGCGCCTCATCCATGATGGGCAGCATTCCCGCTTCTTGAAAATAAACATTAAAGGAGAAATATGGAAAGAAAAAAGTTATTCCCTATTCTTGCGGTCATTGTGATGCTTTTTGGTATCATCGGCTGCACAAATCAGAGCGCGTCCACGACTGATGCGCCAAAGGAGGTCATTACCTTTGGTCTAAATAATGAAATTACGGGTGATAACCCTGTTATTGGTTCTTCTTCACGCCGCGGTGTAGACTTGGCTCTTGAAGAAATCAATGCCGCCGGCGGTGTGACGGTTGGAGGCAAAAAATATACCCTTGCGGTAGAAGAGCTTGATAACGAGTTCAAACCGGAAGCGGCGGCAGTTGTTGCCCGTAAATTTGCGGACGATCCCAAGATTATGGCCATGATCGGCCCCAATGACTCAGCCGATGTTATGCCCACCATCCCGATCATTGAAAAAGCAACTCTGCCTTCCATTACCCCCTGGGCAACGGCGGTTGCAATTACCGAAAACAATGACTATTTTTTCAGGGCCTGTTTTACGGATGACTTCCAGGGAGCCATCATTGCCAAGTTTGCCTTTAATGATGAAAAGTCAAAGACGGCTGCAGTACTTTATGACATGTCCAATGACTACAATGTTGGTATTGCAACCATTTTTAAAAAGACCTTTGAAGAGTTGGGCGGCAAAGTGGTTGAATTCCAGACTTATGGCCGCGGCGAAAAAGATTTTAAGGCTCAGCTGACCAAGATTATTGCCGCCAAGCCAGACATTCTTCTTCTGCCGAACTTCTTTGCAGAAATTCCACTTCAGGCGGAACAAGCCCGCAGCCTGGGCTATGAAGGCAAGTTCATTGGCTCTGATACCTGGGGCGATAAAGAACTGCTGAAGCTGGGCGGTAAATATGTAGAAGGTGCCTTATGGGTAGGTCACTACGCGGTGGATATTGCCTCTGAAAAAGCAAAAGCCTTTATTGCAGCCTATCAGAAGAAATACAACGATGTTCCCAATGATATTGCGGCGCTCAACTATGATACGGTTTACATTCTTAAGCTTGCTATTGAGAATGCCGGCAAGGTTGATCGTTTATCCATTCGCAATGGCCTGGCAGGAATTAAACTGTATGAAGGTGTAACCGGTACCATGAAGTTTAATGACACGGGCGACCCCGTGAAGGATGCCGTCATTATCAAGATTAAAGACGGTCAGTTTACTTACTACGCTACTGCAAAACCGTAAATCGATTGTTCTCACTCAAAAAGCCAGATGCAAGGGCAACCCCTGCATCTGGCTGCTGATTAAAATGGAAGTAAAGCATTAGCGTTAGTTTAGAGGTTTTTATATGGAGCAATTAATACAGCACTTACTCAACATATTACAGTTGGGCAGCATCTATGCCTTACTGGCGATAGGCTTCTCGATTGTTTATGGCATTGTTCGTTTGGTGAACTTTGCTCATGGCGATATTTTCATGGTTGCTACTTACCTCTTATTCTTTTTATCGACCTTGCTGGTTACCCGCTTTGCTTCTTCCCTCTGGATTCTTCTGCTCAGTTTTATTGTTGTGGCCGCATTAGTTTCATTATTGGCTGTGCTGATTGAAAGGGTAGCCTATAAGCCCTTGCGCAAAGCGCCTAAAGTTTCGGTTGTGGTGACCTCACTTGCTGTTGGCATGCTTTTGCAGCACCTGATTTTGCAGTTTATTGGACCCAATTCTCACCGTATGCCCGATTTTATCCCTGAGGCTAAGTTTGTGGTTGGCGGGGCGGTAGTGCAGTCTTATCAGATTGTTATTATTCTTTTTGCGATTGTAATCATGATTCTTTTGAGCCTTTTCATCAATAAAACCAAGCTTGGCATTGCGATGAGGGCTGCCGCTCAGGATTCTGTTGCGGCAAATTTTATGGGCATTTCAACGGATTTTATTATTTCTGTGGCTTTTGTGGTGGGGGCTACTGTTGCCTCAGTTGGGGCAGGCCTCTACAGCATGGCCTATCCCATTTTTGACCCCTATATTGGGCAAATGATCAACTGGTGGTCGTTTACTGCGGCTGTACTTGGCGGTATTGGCAACATCAAAGGGGCTGTTTTAGGCGGCTTTCTGCTTGCTGCAGTGATGGTTATTGCTCCAGTTCTTTTGCCGGTTTCAAGCTATCGCGATGTGGTGGCTTTTGCTATTCTTATTTTGGTTCTCCTGATAAAACCGAGCGGCATTCTGGGGAAGAAGCAGATTGAAAAGGTTTAATACCATGAAAAAAAAGCTTGTAGCATCCCTTGGCATTTTAGCTTCAGTCATCCTCCTTTTTCTGATAAACCGTTTTCAGTGGATAGGTGCCTATTATCTGCAAATCATCCAATACATCGGTATCTATGCCATCATGGTTCTTGGTATTAATCTGGTAAATGGCTATTTAGGTATTTTTTCTTTGGGGCATGCCGGTATTATGGCCATCGGCGCTTATGCATCAGCATTACTGAGCAAGTACGTGATGACTGACCCTGCATTTTTCCCGGTTTGTATTCTTTTTGGGGGGATGTTTTCAAGCCTGGCCAGTTTTCTTATCTCGATTCCTTCTTTTAAAGTGCGCGGCGATTACCTTGCCATTATTACGCTTGGGTTTACCCTCATTATGCGCAGTGCCCTTCAAAATTTTGAATTTGTTGGCGGTTCAAGGGGTCTTAGAAATATCCCCGCTAATACCAATGTGGTTTGGGTTTTTATCTTCCTTGTTTTAGCAATATTTTTAGTTATCCAATTTATGAACTCAAAATATGGCAGAAGTGTTTTGGCCATTCATGAAGATGAAATTGCTGCTGAGTTGATGTCAGTAGATGTCAAAAAGACAAAAATGATTGTTTTTGCCTTTTCATCCTTTTTGATTGGGATCTCCGGTGGCCTGCTGAGCCATTTGCTTAGTTACACCAACCCCAACACATTCGGCTATTCCATGGTTTCAGAGGGGCTGATTATGGTTTATCTGGGAGGCATTGGCAGCATAAGCGGTTCCATTCTGGGTGCGGTGGTTTGGACCTTGCTGGTAGAAATTCTGCGCCCGCTTGGTGTATGGCGTTGGATTATTGGCGCTATCCTGCTGATTGTTGTGATGATTTACAGACCACGCGGCATTGCAGGGCGAAAAGAATTTGGTTCTTCCCAATCTGAAGGCCCTCTTGCAAAGTTCTGGAAAAAGATTCAGAAGCAAAAGAATGCTGAAACCACAAAGTGAGTGTGAAACGATGATGCAAGCTTCAGGAAAATTGTTGGAATTGGATAAGATTTCAATGCACTTCGGTGGTGTAAAAGCCATCGACTCCCTTTCTTTTGAATTAGAGCAGGGCGAAATTTTAGGAATTATCGGTCCAAATGGGGCCGGTAAAACCACTGTTTTGAACGTGCTGACGGGGGTTTACATTCCTACCGCGGGGAGCATTCGTTATAAAAACAGCGTTATCAATAAGATGCCGCCGCATGAGATTATCAATCATGGTATTGCCCGTACTTTCCAGAACATTCGCGTTTTTTCTTCCATGAACGTAGAGGAAAACGTAAAGGTCGGATTTGTTGGGCATACGGACTATAACCTTGCGGATATGTTTGTGGGTTCGAAGAACAAAGTAAACAGCGAGCAGGAAATTGGCTTGCAAGCAAAGGCCCTGCTTGAACAGGTGGGTTTAGATAAAAAGGCTAAGCAGCCAGCCAGCAGCCTTTCTTATGGGGAGCAGCGCCGTTTGGAAATTGCCAGAGCATTAGCCTGCAAACCCGAGATCCTTTTATTGGATGAACCCGCTGCTGGTATGAACCCCAATGAAATAGATTCTCTCAATGAAATGATACTTTTGGTTAAAGATAAATTTAACCTTTCGATTATCTTAATTGAACATCAGATGCGCCTAATTATGGGCATTTGCAGCCGAATTTTGGTGATGAACTTTGGCAAACCTTTGGCATGCGGAAGCCCAAAAGAAATCAGAAATAACAGGGAAGTTTTAGAAGCTTATCTTGGAAAGGCCTTTGAGCATGAAAAATCCCGATAGAAACAATCCTTTAAAGGCTATTTTATCCATTGAGAATCTTTCCGTTTTCTACGGAAAAATTAAAGCATTGAATGATGTTTCATTTACCGTCTACCCTGGTGAGATTGTCTCTTTATTGGGGTCCAATGGAGCAGGCAAGACCACCACCCTGAATGCTGTTTCTGGTGTAGTAAGGCCCAAAAGCGGGTCTATTCTCTTTAAACAAAAGAGCCTGGCGGGTATATCTGCGAGTAATATCGTCAAAAAGGGCATTGTTCACGTTCCGGAAGGCAGAAGGATATTCCCGGAACTGACTGTTTCTGAGAATTTGATTATTGCAGGTTACCTTCTCTCCTGGAAGGAAAAGAAGCTTTTTCAGGACAGATTGGCGTATGCTTTTTCTGTGTTCCCCCGCCTAAAAGAACGAAGAAGCCAACTGGGAGGAACTTTGTCAGGCGGTGAGCAGCAAATGTTAGCCATAGCGAGGGCCATCATCACCGGAGGAGACTTGCTGCTGCTGGATGAGCCTTCCATGGGAATTGCCCCGAAATTGGTGGAAGAAATTTTTAGCACCATTGTGCAAATCAATCAAACCGGCAAAACTATTTTGCTGGTAGAACAAAACGCGATGATGGCCTTGAATATTTCTGATTTCAGTTACGTCATTGAAACCGGCTCTGTGGCTTTTTCGGGAGATAAAGAGGAACTTCTTGGCAATGACCGCATCACAAAGGCATATCTGGGCACGTAAGAAAGGTTTGTGGAGTTTAATGCAGAAAGCTTAAAGAGTTCATAAAGGGCATGCGCTGTGCTCTTTCCCATGATTGTTTACTCTGTGTCCTCTCGCCATAAGATGCAATTGTCCTGATAGGCTAAAAACCTTATTTGAAACATATAATAAAAAAGGCCGAACAGAATTCTGTTCGGCCTTTTCCTTACCAAATAGCAGGCTAATTTGTACTGCTTTCAGCTTTGGGTGTGGTGGAAGCGGGCAAAGCAGGGCTTTCTTCATGCTTTTCTTCAGGTTCTTTCTTTGCCTTCTTCCAGGCGTGCATAGCCAGTGAAAGTGCAATGACGCCGTAAGAAACGAAGACGCGGAAGTACTCCCCGATTTGGGCATTATTGAAGAGCATTTTTCCGGCCTGCGGAGCCACAATGAAGAGCAAGTGAAAGAGAATAACCCCAATAATGGCCTGCTTGTTGTTGGCTTTCTGCACGGAGGCGCCTCCAACCAGCAAGGCTGCAATTGCAAACTGGCCGATCTGGAGGTGCGCGCCATAGGTGGCAAAGGCACCGATGTTCTGGAGGTAGATAAGCTGCCCCCAACCTGCCAGGACTGTAGAAATAATCATGGCGATGATTCTGGTTTTATCCACATCAATACCGGAAGCCGTAGCGACGGTTTGGCTTTGACCGACTGTGCGCATGTTCTGACCTATTCGGGTATCCAAAATCTTGCGGTTGAACAAACAGAGCGCTGCAATCAGCAGGTAGGGTAAAACAGGGATTTTGACCATCATCATTACCTGCTCAAGTTCGGGGATGAAGGTAAGCCCATAAACCGCGGCGCAAAGCGCAATGTTGAGCATCGGTTTTAACCAGGAATATCCCTTTTTGCGGTCAATGAGGACGTTTTTGATCAGCAGATAAAGCTGCCAAAGCGCCACTGCAAGCAGAATGATGCTTACCCCGTCCAAGAGCTTCAGACGGTTTACACCTAAAAAGGCTTCAACCATCGGGATATACGAAATTGCATAGGCTGCGCCAACAACGCCTACCGTCACAAAATCACTGGTTTTCAGGTGATATTTCTTGAGGGCAGCCATTAACAGCTTTACCAAGAAGATGAGACCAATTGCGATAGCGACAAAGGTAAGGATGTCCAGCATGCTCACATTATCCAGGCTGTACTTCATGTTTGCGGAGAGGTCCACAGTATTTCGTACACCTACACCGCCCGGGATGATGAGGGGATGGGTTTTATTGATGGGGATAACACCACCAATAAGCACCAAAAAGAGCAGCTGGTAAAGGCCATCTGTAAAGTAACCTAGGATCATACCGGCAATCATTTCCGCGCCCTTCATCGTATTCATTACCTTGCCTACCAGATATCCAAACAAGATGGCAAGCGGGGTAGTAATGGCAACTGTCAAAAGCATGCCCGGGAAGCCGGTGAAGCCCCAGTAAACCGTACAGAAAAGGGCGATTTGAGCGGCGATGGCGCCAATGACAATACCAAAGTTTAGGCCCATGCCTGCCAGCACCGGAATAATCAGCGCCAGCACGGTGAAAGTATTACGACCTATTCGCGTGAAAACGCCATCCACAACAAAGAATAAGGGGCTTTTGGAAACAATGGTTGCCCCAATACAGAGAATGGCAAATACCAGGAATACCTTGTTATCAAAGATCCAGTTTTTAAGTTTTTCGATCCAGGCGTTTGACTTGCTCATTGATTGCCTCCTTTGGTCTTTGAAAGGGCATAAAGGATGATGCCATTGGATATGATGATGCGTACAACTTCCGGCAGAGTGCCCACCTTAATGGCTGTGTTAACCACAGGCAGGGCAATAGCCAGGATCCCCTCAAAAAGAAGCGTACCGATAATCACATGGATGATACTGGCCCGCCGCACCGTAGCGCCGCCAATCAGGATGGAAGCCACACAGGCGAAGCTCATCATCAGCGGAGCATTATAAAGCTGCACAAAGCCATACGTTTGGGCATATAAGATAATGCCGATGGCTCCAAGTACCGTAGAAACAGCGGTTCCGATAATGCGCATTGTATCCACATGAATTCCGCTTGAGGTGGTAAATAGTTGATTCTCACCCGCGGCGCTCACTGCAATACCTTGTTTACTGCGCATCAGCACCCACACAACCAGGCAGAAGAAGGCCACAACAATAATCAGCCCCATAGGAATGATGACATCTCCGATGCGGAAGGCAAGCCAATGCAACCACTGCGGTTGGGTATGATGCACCACGTCAGGATCACTCAACAAACCGCCAAAGCTGCTGGCGAGGCTGGCCGTATTGCGCAAACCGCTGCCCTGCAGGGGCCATACCAGCTCACCATTCTCAAATTTGAAGGAGAGCCAAACAATATTCATCAGCGCAATTGCGGAAAAGCCAACATACGTAGAAACGGTCATTTCCGACCCTTTTACTTTGTTGAGCAACAAACCGTATAAAGAGCCGATAATAACGGAAAGTATGGAGGCAATAAGCATTGCTACAAGTAGAGTAAGCCAAGCTGAGCCTGCGCCTAAGGTGGCTGCCCAATTTGCACGGAAGCCAATTTCCAGTGAAATCACCATGCCCAGCAAGCCGGCCACAATGCCCAAAGAAACACCAAAGTTAAGGCCAATACCGCTTTGAATACCCGGAATCATTGCCAGTACCAGCACGCTGAACATCAGCCAGCGCCGGATAATATCACTGAGGATCATTCCGGAGTTCAAGCCAAGCAGCAGTGCTGAAACAATAAGTAATAAGAAGAAGAGGCCGATGATAAGGCGAGGCAACCCGATCTTATCCACAAAGTCTTTCCACTTTTTCATGCAAGCACCTCCTCTTTTACCCCAGACATGGCCAAGCCAAAGGCGACATCAGAATCGTCCGGTTTCATAATCCTGAAGATTTTTCCTTCAGAAACAATGGCAATGCGGTCACAAAGTGAACGGAGCTCCACCAATTCAGAGCTGATCATAATAACCGTTACCCCAAGTTCACGATTGATTTTAGCGATGTATTCAAGCACCAATTTTTTAGCGCCGATATCAATACCGCGGGTAGGTTCCGCAACCACCAAGACCTCAGGTACCAGGGTAAGTGCTCTGGCAAGGCAAACTTTTTGTTGGTTGCCGCCGGAAAGGCTGCCGGCACTCTGATGCGGGCCGGTGCAGCGGATATCCAAGGTGCGGATCATTTCCATGGTGTGTTCATTGGCCTTCTTTTGATCAAGAATCTTTAAGACGCCAAGATTCTTAAGGAAGTCATTATTAACCTGCATGGCAGAAAAAATAATATTGCGTTCAATGGACTCGCCAAGCAGCAAGCCAACTCCGCGCCTGTCTTCAGAAACGAATGCCATTCTGTGGCGCAGCGCTTCACCGAGTTTGGAAAGATCAAGCACATTCCCGTTCACGGTTACTTCGCCCCTTGCCGGATAGAGGCCCATCATGCCGTTGATTACGCCTACTTTGCCCTGGCCGGCCAGACCGCCAAAGCCAAAGATTTCGCCTCGGCGGATATTAACAGTCATCCCTTTTACTTGCTCACCGGGCATGTCAACAAAGTAATCAACTAACTTAACCGCAATATCATCCTCAGAAATCTTGCGTGGGTCTTCCGCCTGGTCGTCTACCAATTTGTCAAATTTGCGGCCAATCATCAGCTCAGCAATTTCTGTAATGCTGGTGTCTTTGATGGCCTTGCGGGTTACAAATTCGCCGTCGCGCAGAATGGTAATTGAATCTGCCACATCCATTACTTCCGTTAAGCGATGGGTAATGAAGATAATGGCGATTCCCTTATTGGAAATGATGCGCATAATTTCCAGCAGGCGGTCAGCTTCACTTTCGGTAAGCACAGCGGTTGGCTCATCAAAAACAAGCAGCCTGATGCCCGTTTTGTCGATTTCGCGCGCAATTTCCACAAATTGCTGATAGCCAATGGGCATGCCAGCCACTTTGGCATAGTCTTCTATATTTTGCATGCCGATAGAATCTAGAGCCTTCCGGGAGTCTTTGGTCATTTCTTGCCAATCCATCGTCTCAAGGAGGGGGCCGCCAAGGTAGCTGAGCGGGTTTTGCTGGCCGATTTCGCGGCCAACCTTGATGTTTTCAGTGACGGTAAACGCAGGGATAAGCATGAACTCTTGATGAACCATGCCAATACCTTCCTGCATGGCTTTGTTGGGGTCGCTAATTTGCACAGCTTTCCCTGCCATCTGAACTTCACCTCCAAAACCACCGGTACTGTGAATAACAGGCATTCCGAAAAGAATGTTCATCAGAGTACTTTTGCCGGCGCCATTTTCACCAATCAGTGCGTGAATCTCACCGGGTTTTACCTCCAGGTTTACGCCCTTAAGCACCCTGTTGCCGTAGTACTCCTTTGAGATGTTTTTCATTGAAAGGACATAAGGTTGTTCCAATCTGCCTCCATCTTGTAATAAAGATGCGCCGGCTTATCTTGCAAGCCGGCGCATACAACTAACTCAAGCGTTTAGTCTCGCGCTCTTATTTAGCGAAATCATAGAACGGGGCAAGGAGCAGCAGGTAGTTATTGAAGTCCTTACCGTTTTCAATATAGTGGCTGATATCCAGGTTGCCAATCTTGCGGGCGGCAGCAGATTCCTGAATGGTGGCTTTGAAGGCATCCAAATCGTTGGCTTTCACTTCGCCGTTACCGAACTTGATGGCATAGCGCACACCGGCGTCGATCATGAGCATGTTGATCGGGACACCCCAGGTGGACATACGAGCCTGCTGGCCTTTTTCCTCAAGTTTAGCCTTGATTTGATCGAGCATGTACTGCACATCGCCTTCAT
>JAYFRD010000032.1:0-88298 GCA_034926255.1 Anaerolineaceae bacterium
CAAAGGGTTTTGGATGATCCCAGGGTCAGTGTGATCATAAAAAATCGTTTGCGGAACTTGTATAATTCACTTAACCCGGTCAAGCTTCGGGACAGCCTAATTGTGAAAACTGCCCAAATCTTAAAGATTGCTTAGTTACCTATTCTTTTGAGGCATCGTTTCGCCCAAAGTTACTTTTTATTATGAGGCATTACGGGAGAAAAGACAGGCCAATTTCATCTTTTTAAGCATTTTCCTCGTTGAATGGGTACTTTTCGCACGAAAACCTTTCTGCGGGTGTCACTTTTCGCATGCGAAAAGCTCCCTCTCACTTGCTTGCAGCCTTTTTTTCACGGCTTAAACTTTTCGTCATGCCAAGGCAAACATGCCGAAGCATCTGGCCTGTGATGTTGACCAATAAAACTGCCTGACCCTTCACTGCGTTCAGGGTGACGCTTTATTTGATGCAGGTTCACTACCCAATATTTAGATGCAATTGCACTGGAGGAAAGAACATTGACATACCCACAAGAGCCTGCATGGTGAAAAGAGAAAGTGTTTGAAAAAGATAAAAAATCCGCCCTATACTTGGGCGTAGGGCGGAGGATAATCAAAATGATTTTCAGTTTAATTTCTGTGGTTTCTATTCAAAAGCAATAATCAACTGATAATGAGGCTGGCCGCCTTCGTGCACTTCAATGGAGTGGCTGGGGTAATCCTTTTTCAGAAGGTCGGCAATGGCATTCACGCGTGCCAAGGGCATATTCTGACCGTAAAAGAGTGTAATGCTTTCAAAGCGATCAGCTTCAGCCTTTTGAAACAGCGAACTGCAGGCTTCTTCAATAGACCCTGCCGAACAAACCAATTTGCCGTCAAAAAGGGCAATTACATGGCCTTTTTCTACCTGAACGCCCTCAATTTCAACACTGCGGCTGGCAGTGGTAATTTCGCCGGTATGCACTTCCTGGATGGCTTCCTTCATCGACTCTACATTGTCTTCCATGCTGCCATCAGGCATAAGGCGCAGCAAAGCCGCAAAACCCTGCGGGGCATTGCGGGAAGGGATAACCGCAACCTTTTTTGAAGTTGCCTTTGCCGCATTTTCCGCCGCCAAAATCACATTTTTATTATTAGGCAGAATAATTACCTTATCGGTGGGCAAGTTTTCGAAGGCTGCCAGAATATCTTTGACGCTGGGGTTCATGGTCTGGCCACCGCGAATGATTGCATTAGCACCCAAACTGGCAAAAATACTGGAAAGACCATCCCCGGGTGAAACGGCCACTACGGCAATCTGGTCTTTCTCTACGGGGGTCAACTTGAAAGCTTCGGGTGTTTTGTGGTTATCCACCTGATCGCGCAGGTTTTCCATCATCACTTTTTTAACTACGCCCTGTGTTTCCGTATATTCAATGGGTTGATAGCGTTTGCCCAGTTCGGTATGAATGTGCATACGGTAAATGCCATCCCCCTCACCTATTTGAATACTGGTGCCAATCTCGGCCAGGTCAGCATAAAATTTTTCCAATTCAAAGCTTGAGTCAGGAGAAAAATCGATGACTATTTCATAATCCTGACCGTCTTCGACTTCTTCCAGAGTGTGCTGCATGTCAATTTCGGCCAGAGGCTTCAGCAGCTTTTCGGTCATTTCAAGTGACTCACCCTGAACAAAGCGGTTCATTCCCTCAAAAATGAGTGCAAGGCCGGTTCCGCCGGAATCGACCACACCCGCCTGCTTGAGAATGGGCAGCAATTCCGGAGTGCGCTTTACGCTTTCCTGCGCGGCAGTAACCATTTCAGCCAGCATTTCGTGCAACTCTGCACCGCGTTCATAAGAGGCTTTTGAAGAGGTAGCAATATCTTTGATAACCGTAAGGATGGTGCCTTCCACCGGTTTTACCACCCCTTTATAGGCAGTGTTGCGAGCTTCTTCCAGCCCTTTCTGCAAAAGCTGCGCATCCATGCCGGACAGGTTATCCAACGCGCGTGAGAAACCGCGCCAAATTTGGGAAAGGATAACCCCGGAGTTGCCCCTGGCGCCCATCAGAGCCCCCTGGGCAATGGCCTTGGCCATTTCACCCACATTGTTGGTGTGCACTGTTTCTGCTTCGCGCAGGGCTGCCTGCATGGTTAAGACCATATTGGTGCCCGTATCCCCATCAGGCACCGGGAAGACGTTGAGGGAATTGACATAGGCTTGGTTAGCCTGCAACCAGGTAAGGCCGGCCTCAAAAAGGAAGCGCAGCCCCAGGCCATTAACCGGGGATTCTAAAATAGAATGACGAATCTCTTCAGGAGTTAATTGTTTCATTTTGCTCATATTTCCTCAGTCTGCGTTAATCAGGATTACTGATGCGCAAACCGCGCACATGAACATTAACCCGTTTGACGGGAACACCCATCACTTTTTGAACGTGATACGTAACAGCCTCCGCAACCGAATCGGTGACGGAACGGATGCGCATGCCATATTCAACAATGAGGTTAAGGGTCAGAATAAAGCCATCGGCATCCGACTTCACGAGAATTCCGTATTCAGAATCTTTACAAAAGAATTTGCGAATGGCTTCGCCCAGATTGGCCGGGGCCAGGCCGATTACGCCATAGGATTGCAGGGCAGTATTGCGGGCCACAGTGCGTATGGCCTGCGGAAGAATGTAAATTTTACCAAGTTCAGTTTTTTGATTTGTCATAAGGCAAACCTTTCCAGCCGTAGTATCTTGCTTCTAAGCTAAGTTTGTGTTATTATAAACGGCCGCGCAAGCGTTAAGAACGCGGCGCCAGAAATTATAACGCATTGAAAGGATATCGAGATGGCTAAATGTGCTAAATGTGGGAAGACAACAACCTTCGGTCATAACCGCAGCCACTCTCTTGTCGCAACCCGTCGTGAATTCCGCCCTAATCTGCAGCGGATCTCCGTCATGGAAAATGGCAAGAAGGTACGCAAAGTTTTGTGCGCGCGCTGCATTAAGACCATGACCAAAGCGTTCAACTAATCGCAATCCTTTTTTGAAATTCTAAAGCCGCTGAAGCGGCTTTATTGTTTAAGCCCTTCCCTGAGAGCTGCCATACCCGCATGGATGCCCTGCGTGTGCCCAAAAACAGCCGTACCAGCTACAACATTGCGGGCGCCGGCCTGATAAACCGAAGCTATGGTATGGGCGTCTATGCCGCCATCCACCTGAATGATGGCTGAACTGCCTGCCGCTTGCAGAATTTGAGCCGTTTTTTTGATTTTTGCAAGGCTGGAGGGGATGAAGGCCTGCCCCCCAAAGCCGGGGTTTACTGACATAATGAGAACCAAATCCACTACGTCTGTTAAATAGGCCAGCCCTTCCAAAGGGGTGGCTGGGTTGAAGGTAAGGCCCGCTTTAAGGCCCATATTGCGAATGCTTTGCAGAGTGCGGTGGATGTGGGGGCAAGTTTCCCAATGCACGCTAATTGCATCGGCGCCTGCCTTTGCAAAAGATTCAAGCTGTTTTTCAGGCTCTTGCACCATCAGATGACAATCCAGCGGCAGGTTTGTAATCTGCCGGCATGTTTTAACGATAAGCTGGCCAAAGGTAATTGTGGGCACAAAACGGCCATCCATCACATCAATATGGATGGCATCCGCGCCGGCTTCTTCACAGGCGCGAATTTGGTCTTCAAGCGTGCGGAAGTCTGCGGAGAGAATAGAGGGAGAAATGAGCATTTTTGTTTTCATCATCCTTGCAAAACCCAATAAATGTACATCCAGAAGGGAATCAGGCCCAGCAGCAGCACAATCGCGGCCAAGCCAAGCAGCCAGGTAAGCCAATCCAGCGGTTTTTGCTCTGGGATAGTCAGCGGGGGCGGCAGCTTTTGACCCTGAACAGGGACTGCTTGGGGATGTGACTGGGCTGGTTTACCCGGAATCAATGGGGCAGAAACTGGGGTACGCGCTTTAAACGCCTGGCTTGCGGGGCTTTGAGCATCCGGTTTTGGAAGAGGTTCAGCAGCCTGAGGTTTGGCTGAAGCGGGAGAATGAGCGGGTGAGGGCTGGGGGGAATCAGAACCGGGCTGGGCGGAGGGAACTTCGCCTTCACCCTCTTCAGGATGAACCTCCTGAGGCGCCTCCTGCGCTGATGATGGAATTTTTTCTTGCTGGCTTTCCGCAGCAGGTTCAGAAAGCGGGAGGGATAAGGGGCGGCCGGCAACTACATTGAAGCCTTGCGTAAGGTAAGAATTAGAACGGCGAAGCGCCGGGTTGTTTTCATACAGGTTTTGCAAAACCCGGCCCATCTGGTCTGCAGTGCGATAACGTGAACTGGGCTCTTTGGAAAGAACTTTCATCACCAGGTCGTCCAGCGCCTGAGGGATTTGCAGGTTGCTCAAACGTGGTGGAATAGGGGTGGCCTCTCTATGCATACGCGCAAGGTCAGCGGAATCTTTAGCAGTAAACGGCAAATTACCCGTAAGAAGTTCGTATAAAATAACGCCGAGTGAATATACGTCGGAAGCAGGCGAAGGCGGAAAACCAGCCGCCTGTTCAGGCGAAAAATAGTGCGGCGAACCCCAAACCACGTCCGAGCGTTCTTCGGGGTCAATGCTGGCAAGCGCTCTGGCAATGCCAAAATCAGTTACCTTCAGGCGGCCTTCGGGGGTAACCAGCATGTTATGGGGTTTGATATCGCAGTGCACCAGCCCAGCCCGGTGAGCGTAACCCACCCCCTGACAGGCCTGGATAATCAGCTCCAGCGATTCCTGAACGCTTAGCTGACCCTTTTGCCGGATGAGGCTTTTGAGGTCGTTGCCAGGGACGTACTCCATGACGATAAAGAGATAACCCTGGTCAAGGCCAAAATCATGCACGGTGACAATGTTGGGATGGGTGAGGTTGGCAGCCGAGCGAGCTTCCTGACGGAAGCGCTCGCGGAAGGCCAAGTCCTTAGAGTAGTCCTCCCGCAGTAATTTAACGGCAATATTGCGCTCAAGCATCAAGTCCTTGGCTTTAAAGACCAAGGCCATACCGCCGTTGCCGAGAGATTCCAGCAGTTGATACCGCTCGTTAAGAACGCTGGGTGTGCTCATTAAGCCGAATTATAATGCAATTAGGGGCAGTAGACTTGCAAGCTTGCCTGGAACGCCGGGCAGAGCTTTTGCAGTTTTATTTGGCAAAGGAAGGAGTTGGGGAAAACGAAAGATGGGGGTAGCTAAGATTACTGACAGACCCTTCACTGCGTTCAGGGTGATGCGTGGAGTTAGGTTGATTGAGGTGGGGCATTAGGTTTTTTAATGGTGAGGACAAGCAAAAGGCCAGACCCTTCACTGCGTTCAGGGTGACGAGTGGGTGGTAGGCTAAGCTCGGCTTCATTCAGCGCCCGCCATTTTGAGTGAAGCGAAAAATCTGGCTTTTGGCAATGAAGGTTATGAAGGAGTTCAGTTTTATGGGTTAAAGACCAGACCCTTCACTGCGTTCAGGGTGACGAGTGGATGTAGGCTAAACTCAGATTCATTCAGCGCCCGTCATTTTGAGCGAAGCGAAAAATCTGGCTTTTGGCAATGAAGGTTATGAAGGGGTTCAGTTTTATGCGTTAAAGGCCAGACCCTTCACTGCGTTCAGGGTGACGAGTAATGGTGAGCTTGGTTGAGATGGGGTATTAGGTTTTTTAACGGTGCGCCAAGCAAAAGGCCAGATCCTTCACTGCGTTCAGGGTGACGAGAAAAATAATATTCTGAATGATACGTGGGTTTGTTCCACTCAGGATAAGGTGCAGGAGAAGAGAAGGTGAGGCATTCGAGATCGTCTGAACCGTCCGCCGTAATAAATAAGTAAAAAGATCAGCATTTACCCGAGGCTTTTGCCGCCCATCAGTCTCTTATTGAGCAAAGACTGTTGCCTGCATCCCATTCAGGCATTTACCGCAGGCTCTTGCATGCCCCAAGTCAGGTATTGACCAAAGACTGTTACCTGAACCCAGTGAGGTTTTTGCCGGAGGCCCTTGCCGCCCATCAGTCTGTTATTGACCAAAGACTGTTGCCTGCATCCTGGTCAGGCATTTACTGCAGGCTCTTGCATGCCCCCAGTCAGGCATTTACCACAGACTCCTGCGTGCCCCCGAGATCAGCCTATTGCTGCATGTGTTTAATGCAGGGAAGCCTCTCAATTTTGTCAATTATCTGCGCTGTTAAGGGCCTCTGCCCACCTGTTTGCTCGTTGAGGGTAGGCTTTCCGCATGCGGAAAGGGGTATACGGAAAGGGGGGGTGCGTGCGGAAAGGTATGCGCTTATATGCTGGGCACTAACCTTAAACACAGCTGCGCTTACGAATAATGGCAAGCAAAAGCTTCCTGCCTTGTGTTTTGAAAAAAGGCATTAGTGAGATAAGGGCAAGATTCTTCGCAAAACCATTCAGTCGAAGAGGGATGTAAAAAACACTCAAAATAAGCAGAGAAGTTCAAAACATACGTTGTGATGCGCAGGCAAAAAACCTGAGGGCGAGAAGATTGAAAAAAGCTCTTAATAAAGTTTGGAGATTCAATAAAAGCAGACAAATATTTTTTCTACTGACGCGGCTTGGCTTGGCAAAGAAACAAAGAAAATCTGCCAAATCAAGCACATGCAGGGCAAAATCTTTACCAACTCAAAAATCAGCCAGGAAAGCTGATTTTAAAAACGGAATACCAGCTAAAAGAGAGGCAATCTTCCTCTATGGAAATTGTTTTTTATTAAACCAAAATTGCTTTGCAAAACTCATGCCAAAACCTTGCTTTCCCATAAAAATTAGGTATAATGTTGGAAAGTGTCAAGAAGTGTCATAAAGTGTCAGGAAAGAAGCGCTCAATAGAGCGCTTCGCCGATTAAAAAGGAAATAGAACAGATGTTCTTTGGACAATTTGAGCACAATTTAGATGCAAAAGGGAGACTGACCATCCCGGCGACCTTCCGCGAGCAGGCCCTTGACGGCCTGTACGTGACAGAAGGCTTTGAAGCCAACCTGGTTGTCTACACCCTGCGCGACTTTGAGCAAATTGCCTCCAACCTGAGCAGGCTGTCCATCACCAATGCTGAGTCTCGTGCTCTCCGCCGCAAGATATTCAGCAGCTCGGCCAAAGTCAGTTATGACACCGCAGGGCGCATCCTGATCCCGGCCAATCTTCGTGCAGTCGCTGGCATTGAAGATGCGGTGGTAATTGCTGGTGCGGGCGATTACTTTGAGCTCTGGTCCGCCAAGACCTGGGCAAAAGAAAACGCTTCACTGAATGACTCTGGCATGAACAGCTCGCGCTGGGAAGCCTTTGACATTCCCACCCGGGGAGCTTGATGCAAATGAACGCTGGGACAGTCGCACCCCACCGTTCGGTACTTTACCAAGAATGTATAGCAGTTCTTTCGCCGACCAGCCCCAAGCGTTATTTAGATTGTACCGCAGGGGCTGGTGGTGATTCATGGGGGATTTTAAAGGCTTCTTCCCCCAACGGCGAAGTGCTTGCATTGGACCTGGACCCTTTGGCAGTCAGCCTTACGCAAGCCAGACTGGCCGAGTATGGCTTGCGCGCCAAAGTCATCCACGGCTCTTACCGAGATGCTGCGCAGATTTTGCAAGAGATCGGATGGGAAAATGTGGATGGCATCCTTTTGGATTTGGGTGTCTCATCCATGCAATTTGACCAGATCGAGCGCGGCTTCTCTTTTAGGGGCGATGCTCCGCTGGACATGCGTTTTGACCCCGGCCATGGCCAAAGCGCCGCAGAGCTGATTGAAAGCAGCACAGAGAGCGAACTGGCTGACCTGCTCTGGAAATACGGTGAGGAACGCGCTTCAAGAAGGATTGCGAGAGCCATCAAAGCCGCCGGGAAAGTTGAAAGCACTTTGCAATTGGCTGCCATCATTCGCTCCGCGACAGGCAGAACGCAGGAAAGGCAAGACCCTGCCACGCGCACTTTTCAAGCATTGCGAATCGCAGTGAACGCGGAACTTCAGACCTTAGAAGCCGCCCTGCCTGATTTAGCAGCACTTTTAAAACCGGGAGGAAGAATAGCCGTTATCAGCTTTCATTCCCTTGAAGACAGAATTGTCAAACATTTCTTCAAGCGTGAAAGCCAGAATTGCGTTTGCCCCCCTGAACAGCCATTTTGCACTTGCCAGCACAAAGCCAGCCTCAAGCTGGTTAATCGGCATCCGATTTTGCCTTCGGAAGAGGAAATTTTGGAAAACCCGCGGGCGCGAAGTGCCAAGCTGCGGGCAGCAGAAAAGATTTAAGTGGCACACAAACTGCATGGAAAAACGTATGAAACAGAACTTCGTACAAGCCTACAAACAAGCACCCTGGAGAAAACAACTCCAGTATGCCGGCATTTTTCTGGCGGTGCTGGTTAGCATGGCTGCAGTAGCAGGCCTTTACCTTTTCATCAGCGGGCGCACCGCCACTACAGGGCGGCAAGTGCAGGTGCTGGATGCGCGCGTGGAAAACACCAAACTCACCATCAATGATATGCAGACTGAATTGGCGCAGATTGCTTCGGCCAAGTCCATGTATGCCAGGCTGAAAGACCTGGGCATGGAACTGATGGACCCGGCTGAAGGCCTTTACTTGCAGGTTCCGGGATATGAAGGTCTTACGGCTTTCAGCCCAGCCCGCTCTAAAAAGACATTGAGCAGCACCCATCCCGAAATTTTGCCCGAATATACCAGCACCCTACTTGAATGGCTGACTGAAAAAGTAAACATGCAACTGACAGAGGGACAGGTGAAACCATGATGCGAGCATCAGAAGGGCGCTTTAAGTTTATCGGTGTAGTATTCAGCCTGGTGGGTTTGGCGATTGTCATCCAGATGATTCGGATCCAGAATATGCCAGCAAGCCAGGCTATTTTGGATGTAGCCAAAAACTACATGGGCGTTAATCAGGTCATTTACCCGGACCGCGGCAAGATCTATGATGTGAACGGCGATCTTTTAGCCGGCAATGAAATTGTTTATGAAATTGGCATTGATTTGCCCAGCGTGCGGCAGCCTGAAACCATTGCCAAAGCAGCCGCAGAGGTGCTTAAACTGGATTATGCCAAAACGCTGCAGTTTGCCTTAATCAACCCGAATGCTAAAGACAGCCCGCAGTACATCACCCTGGAAGGTTTTGCCAGCAAAGACCAGGTGAAGCAGCTTGAAATACTAAACCAGGATTACAAAACGCGCGATTTGAAAAAAGGTGAAATTCGCCCCAGGCTGGACGGCCTGATGTGGACGCCCCATAACAAACGTTCGTACCCCGAAGGAGACCTAGCTTCCAATATTCTGGGGTTTTACAGCTATTTAGACCGCACTAAAGGCGCTGGCTTTTTTGGCGTTGAAGAAAATTACAATCAACTTTTAGCGGGCACTCCCAAAGCTGTTTATACCGAGTTTGACCCACAAAAGGTTCAAAACCTGCAGGAAGTGCCGCCTGGCGCAAGCCTGGTACTTACCATCAACAAAGAAATTCAAGCCATGGTTGAAAAACAACTGAATGATGCCATGCGCTGGTCTGAAGCGCTTTCGGGCACCATTTTGGTCTACAACCCCAAAAACGGAGAAATTATCTCCATGGCCACCACACCGCGTCTGGACCCCAATCAATATTGGAATTATGGCAAGGTGTTCCCGGGGAATACGCCTTTCAACAGGGCCATCAGCCAGACTTATGAATCCGGTTCGGTTTTCAAAGTAATTACCATGGCGGCAGCGCTGGATGCCGGTGCAGTAAGGCCTGAGACTACTTTTTTGGATACGGGTGGTTATGAAATCGGCGGTTATACGATCAACAACTGGGATTATGGCGCCTGGGGCCTTCAGGATATGACTGGGTGTATGCAGCATTCGTTGAATGTCTGCCTGACCTGGATAGCCGTGCAGTTGGGTAGCGAACGTTTTTACCAATACATTAAAGCCTTTGGTTTTGACCACAACACCGGCGTAGACATGGCCGGTGAGCAGCACTGGCCCTTGAGACTTCCGGGAAGTGATAACTGGTATGAAGTAGATTTGGCCACCAATTCTTACGGGCAGGGTATTTCCGTCACGCCCCTGCAGATGGCTATGGCGGTTGGCGCAGTAGCCAATGAAGGCAAAATGTATGCCCCGCACGTGGTCAAATCCATCATTATGGACGGCAAAGAAATGCCAATTAAACCTGTGCTGGTTGGCACGCCCATCAAGCCCGAAACAGCGCAGACCCTTACCCATATGCTCAAAAACTCTTTGGAAGAAGAAGCTTCAGATGCGTTGGTGGAAGGGTACGCCATGGCTGGCAAAACCGGCACGGGCTCAATTGCCACGGAATTTGGTTATACCACTGCCGAAACCAACACTTCCTTTGTGGGTTGGGGCCCTGCGGACGATCCACAATTTGTGGTTTACGTCTGGCTGGAAAGGCCAAAGGTCTCACAATGGGCTTCACTGGTTACTGCTCCGATATTTTCGAAGATTGTCAGCAACCTGGTAGTACTGATGGGCATTCCGCCTGATTCAATCCGTATGCAAGCTAATGGGCAGAATACTGCCATCCACTTGGGAGAGTAAAAGATGCTCAGTCTCACTCATCTCATTCGCGCCCTTACCCCAAACCTTGCTGAAATTCAGCCGATGGACTTGCCCTCGGTTTGCATTGATTCACGGGAAGCAAAAGCGGGCAGCCTATTCGTTGCTATTGGGGGAGAACATTCCGACGGGCATGATTATGTAGAGGATGCCTTTGCTAACGGTGCAAGTGCAGCCCTGATTGAGCATGAAATTGACAGCATTTACCCGATTATTGACTTACGTACAGAAAAGTTCAGCCTGCCGGAAAGCGCGCCCTTCTCTCTGCTGGTCGACAATACGGTAGAAGCGCTGCAAAAAGTGGCAGCCTATTACCGCGACCTTTTCAACCTTAAAGTGATTGGTATTACGGGCAGCGTAGGCAAATCTTCCACCAAAGACCTGACAGCCTCGGTGCTTTCACACCGTTTTAAGACCCTGGCAACTCGAGGCAACCAAAACAATGAGATTGGCCTGCCGCTGACCCTGCTGCGGCTGGACAAAGAAGACGAAGTGGCTGTGCTTGAAATGGGCTTTTATGTGCCAGGAGAAATTAAATTGCTCTGTGAAATTGCCAAGCCGCAAATTGGGGTTGTTACCAATATCGGCACCGTACATGCAGAGCGGGCCGGTTCCATTGAAAGCATTGCCAGCGGCAAGGCGGAGCTGGTGCAGGCCTTGCCAGCGATGCCAAACGGACTTGCCATTTTGAATTATGATGATGAACGCGTGTTGAAGATGGCAGAAAAAACCCAGGCTCATGTGTTTTATTACGGTCTGAACCCCAAAGCAGACCTTTGGGCAGATAAGATAGAAAGCAACGGGCTGGAAGGCATCCGCTGCAGGATGCATTACGGCGATGAAGAAAACTACCTTACCGCCCCACTGATTGGCAGCCACTCGGTTTATACCATGCTGCGGGCGGTAGCTGTTGGGCTTAACCTGGGCATTTCCT
The DNA here is from genome assembly GCA_034926255.1 of Anaerolineaceae bacterium. Lineage (GTDB taxonomy): Bacteria > Chloroflexota > Anaerolineae > Anaerolineales > Anaerolineaceae > Mesolinea. The sequence continues at coordinate 11,453 of JAYFRD010000032.1, forward strand.
GGGATTGGATTTTCTATGCGCTTAAGAACACACCTGTGCGCGTGCGGATCGTAAGCACTAAATCTGCCAGCGGCGCCACCATTATTGACGATTCCTATAACGCTTCACCTGATTCCACACTGGCAGCCCTGAATTTACTGAATGAAATGAAAGGCCGCAAAGTAGCCGTTTTGGGGGACATGCTGGAACTGGGACAATATGAAGAAGAGGGCCACCAGCGGGTTGGGCTGCGTGCCTCTGAAGTAGCAGATGAAATTGTGCTGGTGGGGCCGCGCAGCATTACCACACGTGAGGCAGCCCTTTTTAATGAGTTTTCCCCTGATAAAATCCACTGGTTTGCAGAAACAGAAGCAGCCAGCGCCTATCTTAAGGATATTCTTCATGCAGGAGATGTTGCTTTGGTAAAAGGTTCTCATGCCATGCACCTTGAACGAATTGTTGCGGCCCTGCAAGGAGCAGCTTTATGATGCAAGATACTGCATTAGCCATCGCCTTTACCAGCATTGCTTTTCTGCTGAGTGTTATCTGGGGCAACCCCTTTATCCAACTGCTGCGCAAGCTTAAGATCGGCAAGATTGTGCGCTCAGACGTTCCTGAATCGCACATGGCCAAGATGCATACCCCCACCATGGGCGGCTTCATGTTCCTTATTCCGATTACCCTGCTGACGGTCATTATGAACGCGGCATCGCTTTTCGGCAACAAATTTTTTGGTTCTTCCACACTGGTACCGCTTGCTTGCATGTGGGGTTTTGCCGTTATTGGCGCTATTGACGACTGGGAAGGCATCCGCGGGCGCAGAAGAGGGCTGGGGATGAGCTCCCGTACTAAATTCCTGCTGCAACTTTTGGTAGCAGGGGTTATTGCTTATGCTTTGCAATATCTGCTGCGCGTACCGCACATCATTTGGCCTACCTCTCCTTTTCCGCTTAATTTTGGCATCTGGTATATGCCCGTGGCAATCGTGGTTATTGTGGGCATGTCTAACGCAGTTAATTTTACAGACGGTCTGGACGGCCTGGCAGCCCTTATTTCCATGACGGCTTACGCCATTTATGGCGTGATTGCCCTTACACAAGGCCAGGTTTATTTGGGGCGTTTCTGCTTTGCGGTTGTAGGGGCTTTGGCCGGTTTTCTTTGGTTCAATGGAAAACCTGCTGAGCTTTATATGGGCGATACAGGCTCTTTGGCGCTGGGAGGCACCCTGGGTGTGGTGGCGCTGATGACAGGACGCTGGCTTTTCCTGCCCCTGATTGCCATCGTTCCCATGGCAGAAATGCTGAGCGTTGTTATTCAGGTTATCTACTTTAAGGCTACGCACGGAAAACGTATTTTCAAAAAGAGCCCAATACACCATCATTTTGAAATGCTTGGCTGGCCGGAAACACAGGTAGTCATGCGCTTTTGGCTGGTAGAGCTGATTGGCGCACTGGTTGGTTATGCACTGACCTTTTTAGGATAAATAATGGAAAACATAAACGGTAAAAAAATCATTGTGATTGGGGCAGCCCGCCAGGGTCTTGCGCTTACCCGCTACCTGACAAAACATGGCGCAGAGGTTGTGCTTACTGACTCACGCCCGGAAAGCCAGATGCAAGATGTCATCGAGCTGCTTAAAGACTTGAAGGTGCAGTTTGCCTTCGGCGGGCATGCGCTGGACTTACTGGATGGGGCAGATTGTGTTTGTATTTCTGGCGGCGTGCCGCTCACAATCCCGTTTGTGGAAGAAGCCCGCAGACGGCAAATTCCTCTTAGCAATGACTCCCAGATTTTTCTGGAAGGCTGCCCGGCACAAGTAGTCGGCATCACCGGTTCCGCCGGAAAAACTACCACAAGCGCACTCGTTGGAAAAATGGCTGAGGCTTATATGCAGATGAAGGGCGATGTGCATAAAGCTTGGGTAGGCGGCAATATCGGCAACCCCCTCATTGAAAATCTTGATGATATTGAAGAAGATGACCTGGTGGTGATGGAACTTTCAAGTTTTCAGCTTGAGATTATGACCCGCGCGCCGCAGGTGGCTGCCGTTTTGAACTTAACCCCAAACCATCTTGACCGCCATGGGAGCATGGAAGCCTACGCGGCAGCCAAAGGCCGTATTTTGGCCTTTCAGCATGCCGGAGATTTAGCTGTGCTTAACCGCGAGGATGAAGGTTCGTGGAAATTAGGCCAGCATCTGAAATCTGATCTGATTAGCTTCGGCTTCCGGAAACCCGAAGGCCAGCAAAACGGAACCTACGTTGAAAAAGAACATATTTACCTGCAAATCGGCCGCGAACGCATCAAGGTGATGCCGCTGGAATGGATCAATCTGAAAGGGCGCTACAACCAGGCGAATGTACTGGCCGCCTGCGCGATTGCAGCGGGTGCCTCCATGGCTTTGCCTGCCATGCAAATGGGTGTGGAAGGGTTCAGCGGAGTGCCCCACCGCATGGAATTTGTGCGCAGCTTTAAAGGAGCAGATTGGTACAACAATTCCATCGCTACGGCCCCTGAACGCACCCTGGCGACTCTGGATACTTTTGAGCAGCCCATCGTGCTGCTGCTGGGCGGGCGCGACAAGAACCTGCCTTGGAATAAACTGGCAGAAGCCTGCCGGAAAAGGGTTTCGCGCGTGATTCTCTTTGGTGAAATGGCAGATTTGGTAGCAGAAGCCATTGGGCCCAAACACCGCGGACAGCACTTACAGTCTGTTGTTAAATGCAAGACTTTGGAAGAAGCCATCAAAACCGCTGCCAACCAGGTAGTTGAAGGCGATGTGGTTTTACTTTCCCCGGGAGGCACCAGTTTTGATGCATTCAAAGATTTTGAAGAGAGAGGAGAAATGTTCCGAAAATGGGTGAACGAACTTTAGAAGAGTCTATCCGCTCTCAGCGCAGGAGCATGGTCTCCAGGGTTTCCATTGACCTGCCTTATCTGCTGATTGTGGTCTGCTTACTTGTATTTGGGTTGATGATGGTTTATTCAGCATCGTGGGATGCTTCCATTTTGATTAATAAACCTACTGATTACGTGTTTAACCGTCAGATCGTGTGGGTGATTGTTGCCAGCATCACGGCCCTGACACTTAGCCAAATTGACTATCACCAATATGGGCGTTACATTGTGCTGATTATGCTGGGCATGATCGGCATCCTTTTCTTTGTTCTGCTGCGCGGTGAGACCCTTTTCGGTTCAACCCGTACCCTTTTCAATGGCTCCTTCCAGCCTTCGGAGCTTGCCAAACTAAGCACCATCATTTATCTGGCTTTTTGGCTTTCCAACCGCAAGGATGATTTGAACCAGATCAGTAATGGACTGCTGCCCCTTGCGCTTATTCTGGGATTTATTGGCGGGCTCATCTTTGTGCAGCCGGACCTTTCTGCTGCGGCCACCATTATCATTCTGGGCATCCTGCTCTTCTTCCTGGCTGGTGGGGATTGGAAACAGCTTATTCTGGTTCTGTTGATTGGCGGGCTTATCGGCTTTGTACTGCTGCAAATGACCGCCACGGGCAAGGTGCGCATTTCACAGTACCTGAACGGCCTGCAGAACCCCATTTTGGGCTCTTACCACATTCGGCGGACTTTTGAAGCCATTATCAAAGGGCAGATTTTTGGAGTTGGCATTGGCGAAGCAACCACAAAATTTACCGGCCTGCCCCTGGCCCATTCGGATAGTATCTTTGCGGTCATCGCCGAAGAAACTGGATTGGTAGGCGGAATGCTGGTGATTTTAGCCTATGTGCTGCTTTTGTGGCGCGGCGTTGCCATTGCCCGGAAAGCCCCTGACCAGTTAGGCTCTTTGCTGGCCCTGGGCCTGACAGGGTGGATTTGCCTGGAAGCGCTGATGAACATTGCTGTTATCTGCGGGCTTTTCCCCTTTACCGGAAACGCCCTGCCCCTGCTCAGTGCAGGCGGTTCAAGCATGGTGACCACCATGTCTGCCATTGGCATTGTGATGAATGTTTCAAAGCAAAGCAATCTTTTACCCATTGAAGAAAGGAGTATGACCCATGCGCCTATTAATTTGCGCAGGCGGGACTGGCGGCGGCGTGTATCCCGCTCTGACCGTTTCGGAGACGCTGAGTAAAGCAGGGCACCAACTCCTTTGGGTTGGCAGTGAAGGCAGTATGGATGCCAGTCTGGTAGAAAGGACTGGAATCCCTTTTCAAGCCATTCCTGCTGCGGGTGTGCACGGTGTTTCTCTTCGTAAATTACCTGGAAACTTACAAAAACTGGCAAGAGGCTATCAGGCTTCAAAAAAGATTCTAAAAGAATTTCAGCCGGATGCCCTGCTTTTTACCGGCGGTTATGTGGCCATCCCTATGGCTTTTGCTGCCATTGGCAAAAAGTCCCTGCTTTTTGTGCCAGACTTAGAACCCGGGCTGGCCCTAAAAGTACTTTCCTATTTTGCCAAGCAGATTGCGGTAACAGCAGAAGAGTCGCGCCGTTTCTTCAGCAATCAAGGAAAGGTCTATGTAACAGGTTATCCCCTGCGTGATAACTTAAAAAAATGGAATAAGGCAAACGGGCAAAAATACTTTAAGTTTGACCCTAAAGTACCTACTTTGCTTTTCTTAGGCGGCTCAAGCGGGGCAAGGTCCATTAATAATGCTGTGCTGGCCAATATAGACAACCTTATCAAAAAATATCAGGTTATTCATCTTACGGGCAGACTGGACTGGGACCGAGTTTATAAAGAAACACGGCACCTGAACAATCGTTATCAAGCTTTTAACTATCTGCATGAAGCGGGGGCTGCAGAGGCAGCCGCAGACTTGGTAATCTCTCGTTCGGGCGCTTCCTGCCTGGGAGAATACCCTTATTTTGGCCTGCCGGCGGTATTAGCGCCCTACCCTTATGCCTGGCGCTATCAAAAAGTGAATGCAGATTATCTGGCTGAACGAGATGCAGCTGTAATTTTGGAAGACGCAGCATTAAACAAAAATCTGCAAGAGACAATCGATGCTATTTTTGAAGAAGAAGGCCGCTTGGAAAAAATGAGCCAGGCAATGAAGAATCTGGCAGTGAACGATGCGGCAGAGAAAATTGCCAACCTGATTACAAAAATGGTGGAAGGCTGAGATGACAAAGCGTATCCACTTTATTGGCATCGGCGGCACTGGCATTTCAGGCATTGCCCTCATGCTTTTGGAACGGGGCTGGCAGGTAAGCGGTTCGGATGCGCGGCATTCCAGCTACTTCCAAGCCGTCAGCGATGCCGGGGCAGAGACCGTTATCGGTCATGAACCCGCAATGGTGCAGAAAGCGGATCTGGTAGTGCGTTCTTCGGCAGTTGCGGATAGTGACCCGGATGTCATAAGCGCGCTTGAAGCAGGCATTCCGGTGCTCAAGCGCAGCCAGTTCCTGCCTGAACTAACCCAAGGCCGCAAAGTGCTGGCAGCAGCGGGTTCTCACGGCAAGACCACAAGCACCGCCTTGCTTATTGAAGCACTGCGCTCAGCAGGGCAAGACCCAAGCTTCATTTTGGGGGCACAACTAAAAAGCCTGGGCAGCAACGCCCATGAAAGCAAAAGTGAGCTTTTTGTCATCGAAGCGGATGAATACGACCGTATGTTCCTGGGCCTGAAGCCCTGGATAAGCATAGTCACCAATATTGAACATGACCACCCGGATTGCTTCCCCACTGAAGCCGATTATTTTGAGGCATTCAAGCAATTTGTGGGCAAGACCCAACCAGGTGGCAGCGCTCTGCTTTGCGGAGATGACAGACTGTGCCGGATACTCAAAACACAAATTGGCGAAGTACCTTTTAAAGTGCTCAGTTTTGGCTTTGGGGAGGAAAATAATTATCAAATTTGTGCCTGCGAACTCAAGCAAAAGGGATATGCTTTTGAGCTACGCTTTGAGGGCAAAAGCCTGGGTTGTTTCAGCACCCAGCTGCCGGGCAGACACAATGTACTGAACGCCGCCGCCGCTTTGGCCGCTGCTTTTGAAGCAGGAGCCGACATCAAGGCCACCGGCACGGGCATTGCCAATTTTCAAGGCAGCGAACGCCGCTTTGACATCATTTATCAGAAAAATGGAGTGACCCTGGTGAACGATTATGGCCACCACCCCACTCAGCTAAAAGCCACCCTGGCAGCTGCACGTGAAGCATACCCCAACGCCACCTTGTGGGCGATCTGGGAGCCGCACACCTTCAGCCGGACACAGTCGATGGAAAAAGCCTTTTTCCACAGCCTTGAAGGGGCAGACAGGGTGATCATCACCCAAATTTACGCGGCACGCGAAGCGGATAATGGATACACCCCGCAGGTTCTGGCGGACGTACTTTTTGAAAAAAACGGCTTGTATCTGCCGAATTTTGATGATGTAGCAGAAACGGTTGCCAGTGAACAACGAGGGAATGACCTGGTGCTGGTTTTCTCAGCAGGCAAAGGCCCGGAGCTCACCCGCAGAATTGCCTCCAGACTGGATGCACAGGAGGGAAAAGCATGAGCCCTTCTACCCGTAAGCTGGAAGCCCTTTTTGGGGATAAGCTGCAGAAAAACGTGCAGATTTGTAATTACACCACTTCGCGTACCGGTGGGACTGTGCTTGGGCTTATCCCGGTCAACACCCTGGATGAAATGCGCAAAACGGCGCAAGCTCTTTGGGAAATTGAAATGCCCTTCAGAATGCTGGGTTCAGGTTCCAACATGCTGATCAGTGATAAAGGCTGGGAAGGCGTGATGGTTTTGAACAGATGTCACAACATCAAAATTCATTCTGCTGAGGAACAGCCCACGGTCTATGCCGAAAGCGGCGCAAACCTGGGGGCTATGGCGCGCCAGTGCTCATTGCGGGGTATAGGCGGGTTGGAATGGGCAAACTCTATCCCCGGTTCAGTCGGCGGAGCAGTATATGGCAATGCCGGAGCACATGGTTCGGATATTGCTGATACGCTTCATTCCGCATTGATTCTCTTCAAAGAACAGGGCGAATACGCGTTGATGGCGGATGACATGGCTTACGCTTACCGCAGCAGTTTTCTGAAGCGCGAGCAAATCCGGGCTGTCATTCTGGCTGCAACTTTCAACGCATTGCACAGCAGCCGCGAAGCCAGCACTGCCAAAATGAATGCGTTCACCGCCCAGAGGCTGAACAGCCAACCCCAGGGCGCTTCCACTGGTTCCACTTTTAAGAACCCCGAGGGAGATTACGCCGGACGTCTGATTGAAGCCGCAGGGCTAAAAGGCAAGAGCGTCGGGCACGCCCAGATAAGCCCCTTGCACGCAAATTTTATTGTGAACGACGGCAAGGCGAAAGCCCAGGATTATTACCATTTGATCCGCCTGATGCAGGAAAAAGTGAAAGCGCAGTCAGGTATTGACTTGGAACTTGAAATTGAATTATTGGGAGAATTTGAAAATGACTAAGAAGCTTTCCCTTCTGCTCGTTTTCGGTGGACGCTCGGGGGAGCACGCTGTTTCGTTGATGTCGGCTCGCTCTGTGATCAATGCCATTGACCCTGACAAATATGATGTTTATCAGGTTGGCATTAATTATGCAGGCCAATGGCTTACAGGCACGGATGTACTTGGGCGCTTTGAAAAAGACAATGAAGAATACCTTCATCCCGCCCTGCTCATTAACGAAGGCGGCAAGGTATTTCTTTACACACGCAAAAGTCAAAAACTGGCAAAAGTTGCACAGATTGATGTGGTTTTTCCCGTTTTGCATGGCAGCTTCGGGGAAGATGGCACCATCCAGGGCCTGTTTGCCATTCAAGACCTGGCCTTTGTAGGCGGCGGGGTACTGGCTTCCTCAGCCTGTATGGACAAAGCCTTCTGCAAAACAATGGCCAAAGAAGCCGGTTTGCCGGTGCTGCCCTATGAAGTATTTGAACGAAGCGCGCTGATGGAAGATATTGATGCCATGGTAAAAAGCGCCGAGCAAATAAGCAAGTATCCGCTTTTCGTGAAACCTGCCAACCTGGGTTCTTCGGTGGGTATTACAAAGGTGCATGACCGCAAAGAGCTGAAGCCCGCCCTGCTCAAAGCCGCCAAATACGACCGCCGTATTTTGGTTGAAAAAGGAGTAGAAGCACGCGAAATTGAAATCTCTGTTCTTGGGAATGAAAACGCCAAGGTTTCTGTGCCAGGCGAAATTATCCCCGATGATGAGTTTTACAGCTATACGGATAAGTACTACCATGGCGAGCCCGAAGCCTGCATTCCGGCACCGCTTAGTGAAGAAGAAACTGAGCGCATACAGCAATACGCATTGAAGGCTTACAAAGCATTAGATTGCGCGGGGATGGCGCGGGTGGACTTCTTTGTTGATAAAGCGGATGGCAAACTTTACTTCAATGAAATCAACACGATACCAGGTTTCACCAAAATCAGCATGTACCCCAAGCTTTGGCAGGTGAGCGGACTACCTTACCCCCAGTTGATAGACCAGCTTATTGCCTTAGCTTTAGAACGAAAAGAAGATAACGACAAGACTGTGAGGAAATTCGAAGACTAATGAGCCCGCAAAAGGATAAGCTCAGCCGCGCAGACCAGATCCGAGCCCGAAGAAAACTTGAGCCCGTGCATCCGAAAAAAGCCCTCGTTGAAGAGCAGGCTCATTTGCGCAATGCTGAAAATATCTCAAAGGTGGTTGCCCGAAGGCAAAACCCAGAAGCGGAGCACAAACCCGTCAGCCCGGCAGTCGGCAAAAAAAGCATTTACGTGCGCACCAACAACCGCGGCAGCGAAATTCGCCTGCCCGCCCTGCCCCATTTGCGGCTGCCCTGGCGCATTCTTTCAGGGCTTATTGTTATCGCCTGTGCCGTGGGAATCTATTTCCTGAAATTCTCTGACATGTTCAAGGTAACCAGCATCAACCTGGCGGGTACCAACCGTATCAGCCAGCAGGCTCTGCTTGGTGCCATGAAAGTTCAAAACAGCTCCATGATGGATTTGCACCCTGAAGATTTGCAGACCAGAATTCTGGCGGCTTTTCCTGAAATCCGCAAGGTGAATGTGATGACACGCCTGCCAAATGAAGTGAACGTGCTGGTTTTTGAACGCCAACCGCTCATTACCTGGTTTCTCAATGACAAGCCCGCTTATTGGATTGATGAAGAAGGGTACAGCTTCCCCATCCGCGGTGAGCAGATTGGAACACCTTACTTTATTTATGCAGATGGAGAGCCACCTTATCCCCTGGGATACCCGATGGACTTGCAGATAAACCCAAGCCTTAGCAAACAACTGCCCCGGCTTAAACTGAACCCAAGTGTGGACGAAAACTTTGTGCAATCTGTGGTTAAGCTAAATGAAAGGTTGCCTGAAAGTTATACGCTTAGATTTGAAAAGGGGAAAGGCCTGGCCTGGGAAGACCCCCATGGCTGGACGGTCTACTTTGGAGATCGCTCCGCAGATATGGAGCAGAAACTGAATGAATATGATGCCATTGCCAAGGCCATACTGGATAAAAACTTGCAACCATCAATGGTCAGTATGCAATTTCTACACGCACCATACTATAGAACGGAGCCTTAAGTAATGGAAGAGCCAATTGTTGTAGGGATCGATATCGGCAGTACAAAGATCTGTACGCTGGTTGCCCGCGTTGAAAAGAACAACCACCTGCGCATTTTAGGCGTTGGCATTGAACCTTCGCAAGGTGTGAGCCGCGGCGTAATTACGGATATTCCCTCTGCGGCACAGGCTATTTCACGCTCCGTTGAAAAAGCTGAACGCACATCCGGTTACGAAATCAATTGTGCCATCGTAAGCCTGGCAGGTTCACACGTTTCTTCGGTCAATAATCGAGGCGTAGTGGGCATTCAGGGGCGGGTTATTGACCAGCAAGACGTCTTTAGAGCGTTGGATTCAGCCCAAGCCATCGCCCTGCCCCATAACCGCGAGATTGTGCACGTGATTCAGCGCGGCTTTGCCATTGACGGACAAGAAGGCATCCGGCAGCCAGTTGGCATGCACGGCTTCAGGTTGGAAGTGGAAGCGCACATCATCAGCGCTACTGCTTCTACCATTGACAACCTGCGCAAAGCCGTACAGATGGCCGGCATTGAAGTTTCACAATTTGTGCTGACCCCTCTGGCAGATGGAGAGGTGGTACTTTCAGAAACTGAGCGTTCAATGGGCGCAGCTGTTGTAGATTTGGGCGGAGGCACAACTTCGCTTTCCATCTACATCAATGGGGATGTGTGGCACACCAATATTCTGCCCGTTGGCGGGGGCATGGTGAGCTCGGACATTGCCCAGGTACTGCATATGCCCATGGACCAGGCCGAAGAAGCCAAACTGCAGCATGGAAATGCCATTCAGGAAGGCATTCAGACAGATGAGAGTTTTAACATTGTGCCCTTCGGCTCTGACCAAAGCACCAAGGTACAACGCCTGGAAATGGTGCAGGTGATTGAAGCGCGCATGGAAGAAATCATGGATATGGTGGAACAGGAAATAAAACGTTCCGGATATGACGGAATGCTGCCCGCCGGGCTGGTGCTGGTGGGCGGAGGAAGCCTGATGCCCGGACTGCGAAAACTGGCCCAACGTATGACAGGCCTGCCTGCGCGAATTGGCAAGCCCGAAAATATCAGCGGGCTTACGGACCAAATCAGCAATCCGGCTTATGCTACGGCCGTTGGCCTGCTGCAATGGGCCATCCTGATGAGTGAGACTAACCAGGAGCTAAGAGAAGCCCCTGATAAAAAGTCTAAACGCCCTGCAACTACTGCGGAGAAGCTGCGGAAAGCGTTAGGAAAATTACTGCCCTAAGAAACAAGCAAACAAGGAGAAATAAAATGGAAAACAGGACAACAGAATCATTCGCAAGAATCAAGGTAGTAGGTGTAGGCGGAGGCGGATGCAATGCGGTCAACCGCATGATCGCCGAAGGTCTGCAAGGCATCGAGTTTATTGCTGTCAATACAGATGCGCAAGCCCTACTGAAATCCAACGCCCAAACCCGTGTGCGCATCGGCGACAAATGCACCCACGGCCTGGGCGCTGGGTCTGACCCATCCAAAGGTAAAGCAGCAGCAGAAGAATCAGCCGATGAGCTCTACGAAGTGCTCAAAGGCAGCGACATGGTTTTCATTGCTGCTGGTCTTGGCGGCGGTACCGGCACCGGTGCAGCCCCCATTGTAGCGGGAATTGCCCACGAAGTGGGGGCCTTGACTATTGGCGTAGTCACCCGCCCCTTCAGCTTTGAAGGTGCACACCGCTCAGCTTCAGCAGATTTGGGTGCTCGCGAACTTAAACAGTTTGCCGATACCCTCATTGTTATTCCCAATGACCGCCTGCTTTCTATGATTACCAAGAATGTAGGCATTCAGGATGCCTTCCGGTTGGCAGATGACGTGCTGCGCCAGGGCATTCAGGGCATCTCTGAACTTATTACTATCCCCGGGCTCATCAACCTTGACTTTGCAGATGTGAAAACCATCATGAAACAAGGCGGGGCGGCACTGATGGCGGTTGGTCAAGCCACTGGTGAAGACCGTGCCCGTATTGCCGCACAGCAGGCCATCAGCAATCAACTGCTGGATGTGACCATCAATGGCGCCAAAGGCATTCTTTTTAATGTAACCGGTGGGCCAAACATGTCCCTCTTTGAGGTGAACCAGGCTGCCCAGATTATTAAGGAAACAGCACATCCAGATGTGAACCTTATTTTTGGGGCTGTGATTGATGAAAGCATGGGCGATGCCATCCGCATTACCGTCATTGCCACAGGCTTTGACCAAGAAACCCAACAGCAGCTTGAAGCAGAAAAACACGTTAATATTCTGGACAGCTTTAATGCATTCAATACAAAGCAAGGCAGCACAAAGGAACCCTTTCGCAGCCAGGCACAACAACCCATAATGCGCCAGGGTGAAAAACCCACCGAAGAAGTGCTGGCCGTTGCCGATGTAGACGATTTGGCCATGCCTGCCTTCCTTCGACGGCAGATGAACCAGCGCGTTAACCGTTGAAAGCCGCAAGCTCCACTTTGCTTGTAAGTTTCACTCACCCTTCCATCCGCAGATGGAAGGGTGAGAATCTGTTTTTGCTTTAAGCTCCATGCTGTAAATGAATGCCTCTCTTTCCTGAAAAGAAAAATTTATAAATACCCAAGAGACTGAAAGTTTAAATACCCAAGAATGTTTTTGTTAACATTTCCGCTGTGGGCATTGTGAGCTTAAGCGCATTTTTCCTATGCGCATTTTTTTGGCAAGATAAGGGGTGAGGCTTTTAAAATTATGACTAAGAAAAACCATTTTCAGCAAAACATCTCAAATAAAGAAACAAATGCAAGCCAACCTTAAAGAAAAGGCTATTTTAAGAAAAGCTTAAGGATAATTATTGGTTTTAATAATTCAATGTGCTACAATATTTTCACCATATATTTGGTATAGTCCAATATTACCCCCCACAGGTGGGGGTATTCACAAGGAGAAGTAGATGAAATGCCCATACTGCCAAAGTGAGGAATCGAGCGTTGTCGATACCACACATGACTCTCAGGGCGGCATCCGCAGGCGCAGAGAATGTGTTGATTGCCACCAACGTTTCAGCACATATGAACGCGTTATTCTTACTACCCCTCTTATTGTTAAACGTGATGGCACCCGTGAGGAATTTTCAAGAGAAAAGGTATTGGCCGGCTTGCGGATAGCCTGTGCCAAAAGGCCTGTTTCTGCACAGGATTTGGACCAACTTGTGAACCAGATTGAAGCTGAACTGCAAAAACGCGGCAGACCTGAAGTAAATTCCCGTGTGGTTGGCGACCTGGCTGTGAAGGGTCTTAAAGAGCTCGACCACATCGCATATGTCCGGTATGCTATTGTTTACCTGCGGATGGATGACCTGCATGCCATCCGCGGCGAAGTTGACCACCTACTTTCTGAAGAAGAACTTAATTAATCCTTTAAAAAGGAACGACCATGAACAAAACCCTTTCATCATCGGGCTTATTGCCCACCCCCGTTATCCCGGCTGATTTGCCACGCATTCAACTTTCTGAAAATTCACACCAAATTCTTAGCAAGCGCTATCTGCGCCGCGGTGCAGATGGCAAACCTATTGAAAGTATTGAAGAAATGTTTTGGCGGATTGCCTGGCACGTTGCCGATACTAAAGATGCTGGTGATGAAAAAGAAGAAATTGCCAAAGATTTTTACCGCATGCTCATTTCCAAGTCCTTCTTCCCAAATTCTCCCACCTTCACCGGTGCGGGCACACCCTTGGGGCAATTGGCGGCCTGTTTTGTTTTACCCATCTCGGATGATATGGGGCGGGCTGAAGACGGTATTTTCAGCAGCCTGCGCAATGCAGCATTAATTCAGCAGACCGGAGGCGGGAACGGCTTTAACTTTTCACGGCTGCGCCCCAAAGGTTCCCGGGTGAACACCTCTGCGGGTGAGGCAACCGGCCCAGTTGGTTTTCTGAAAGTATATGATCATGCCTTTGGAGAAATTGCACAGGGCGGCACCCGGCGCGGAGCCAACATGGGCGTGCTGCGGGTTGACCATCCGGATATTGAAGAATTTATCCACTGCAAAACCAATGAATATGCCATCACCAATTTCAATATATCCGTGGGTATTACCGATGCTTTCATGAAGGCAGTTGAGGCAGATACTTTATGGGATTTGCGCTTTCCGGATGTGCATTCACCGGAATATAAAAGTTTCAGCGGGACACTTGAAGCAGCAGAGCGTAAAGGCGTACCCATCAAGACCGTTAGGCAGGTAAGCGCGCGGCAGCTTTTTAATGATTTTGTCTCTCAGGCACATCACAACGGGGAACCCGGAGCGCTATTTTTGGACGCTGCCAACCGCTACAACCCTGTGCCGCATCTTTATGACCTGGAATCAACCAACCCTTGCGGTGAGCAGTGGTTAGGACCATACGAAAACTGCTGCCTGGGATCCATCAATCTGGCTGAACATTTTGGGCCAAACGGCAGTGTGGATTGGGAAAAATTGGCCCATACCACACGCATGGCCACCATATTCCTGGACCATGTGGTGGATAAGAACGCTTATGTGCCCGCCGTTCCGCAACTACGCGAAGCTGCGCTGAACGCACGGCGCATCGGCCTCGGTATTATGGGGCTGGCAGATCTGATGTATCACTGCGGTGTGCGCTACGGTTCTGCCGAGTCCCTTGAATTCTGCGGCCAGGTGATGGAATTTGTGCGCTACATCTGCATGCAGACCAGCGTTGAAAGGGCTGAAAAATTTGGTGCATTCCCCGCCATCAAGGGTTCCATTTACGACCAGGAGCATCTAAAGTGGACGGCACCCACACCATTAGAACCCTATAGCCGCAATTGGCAGCGCCCTGAAGTAAATTGGACATCCATTGAAGAAGGCATCCGCAAGCATGGGATTCGCAATGCGGCCCAGACCACCATTGCCCCCACCGGCACTATCGGCACCGTAGCTGGCTGCGAGGGCTATGGCTGTGAGCCCGTTTTTGCCCTGGCTTACATCCGCCATGTCAATGACAAGGGCAAAGACCTGGAACTCAATTATGTAAGCCCTGCCTTCCAGAATGCGCTGGATGGCACGGATTTGGCTGAAGAAAGCAAAGAAGACATCATCCAGCGGGTTATCAACCAAGGAACATGCCAGGGCATCATGGAGCTTCCGGCGCCCATGCGCAACGTTTTTGTGGTTTCAGCAGATATCAGCGCAGAGGAACATATCCAGATTCAGGCGGCCTTGCAGCGTTTTGTTGATAACAGCCTGAGCAAAACCATCAACTTCCCTGCCGGAACCAATGAAGAAGACGTAGCCAAAGCCTTTATGATGGCCTGGAAGCTGGGCTGCAAGGGTATTACGGTTTATATTACCGGATCTCGCGAATCGGTGGTTTTGGAAACAAATGCAACCAAGCAAAATAAAGAAACGCCCGCGGCCGCAGAGGCTGGCCCGGAAGCAATCAAGATTTATGGTGAGGATGAAAGCACTCCGCGCTTCTGGAAGGATTCAAAAAAGCCGCGGCCACGCATCTTGCACGGTTACACCTATTCCATTGAAACCCCGCTGGGGAAAGCATTCATCACCATCAATGAAAACGGCGGCAGCCAGCCCTTTGAAGTGTTTATCAATACTGCCAAGGCCGGTTCTGAGACTGCAGCTCACAGCGAAGCCATGGGCCGGCTTATTTCGTACAACTTGCGCATCGCTTCGCCTATTGAGCCAAGGCAGCGCCTGAAAATTCTGATGGAGCAACTGGCCGGCATCGGCGGGGGGCGCTCGCTCGGGTTCGGCCCGAACCGCGTACGCTCATTGCCGGATGGAATTGCCAAAGCATTGGATGAGTATCTCTACCAGCAGCATTGGGAAAAAGAAGCCCCAGACAAAGACAGCTTTACAGCCGCAGCAGAAG
Organism: Anaerolineaceae bacterium; assembly: GCA_034926255.1. Lineage (GTDB taxonomy): Bacteria > Chloroflexota > Anaerolineae > Anaerolineales > Anaerolineaceae > Mesolinea. Next base: position 26,781 of record JAYFRD010000032.1, read on the forward strand.
CCCCGCAAGGCCAGATTCCCCTGATTGCGGAAGCGCCCAAAAGCCACCCCATCGGTGAGCTTTGCCCGGAATGCGGCCAGGCCACCCTGATCAATGAAGAAGGCTGCCGCAAATGTTATACCTGCGGGCACAGCGAATGCTAATTCTTTTTTGTGCAACAAGAGCAGCCTGGCTTATGCCGGGCTGCTTTTTTGCTTACGTTTAACGCGGTTGGATGTAGACCCAGCTGTGTTTGCGTTTTGACAGCTATTTCATGCGTTATTGGAATGCCATATTTTTCGCTGCGCTCAATATGACGAGATGTAAGGAGGGAACGCCGCAAAGCATGATGCCCGGAATGTGCACATTAGAACGTGCCCAGTAAAACCAAGGTTTATATTGAGGTTTATATTGAGGTTTATATTTATGCTGCATCCATATTCAGCATTATTTATGCCAAAATCCTGATACCAACACAGGAGAAACCCATGTAACTTTCTTTGCCCAAGCATGATCGCACCAGACAGACCCCGCAAAAGCGGATTGTTTGTGTTTTCACGGCAAGAAAGCCCGCCCCTTCTTTACTTCTCTCAAACTTGCAGAATACTCACAAAGGTTGCCACAGCTTTCTTGCAAGCTTTTTTATTCTGGAGAAGAAAATGACCCTTATACAAGTTAGCAAGCTCAGTTTTGCGTATGACAAAAGCTATGAAAACGTGTTTGAAGACGTTAGTTTTCAGATGGACAGCGAGTGGAAGCTGGGCTTTATTGGGCGCAATGGCAGGGGCAAAACCACATTTCTGAAGCTGCTGCTGGGCCTTTATGCTTATAAGGGCGAAATAAGCAGCCGCAGCAAGTTTGAATATTTTCCATTTGAGGTGACAAACCCCAGAGAAAATACCAGAGATGTGCTGGCTAAACTGGCGCCAGAGGCGGCTCCATGGCAAATTGAAAAAGAAATCTCGTTGCTCCAGGTGAAGCCTGACGCGCTTGAGAGGCCGTTTTGCTCACTTTCTAACGGCGAGCAAAGCAAGGCCCTACTGGCAAGCCTTTTCTTGAGAAACAACCGATTTTTGCTTATCGACGAGCCGACAAATCACCTTGACGGGGAAGGCAGGTTAGCACTCAGCCAATATCTGAAGAGCAAAAAGGGCTTCATTCTTGTTTCGCATGACCGCAGTGTACTGGATGCCTGTGCAGACCATATTCTCTCTATTAATAAGTGCAACATTGAAATCCAGAAGGGCAATTTTTCAAGCTGGCTGCAGAACAAGATGCAGCAGGATCAGTTTGAACTTGCCGCTGACGAACGATTGCGCAAAGAAATAAAGCGGCTAAAGATTGCCAGCCGGCGCAATGCGAACTGGTCTGACAGTGTTGAAAAAACAAAGAGCAAACGCTATAACGCTTCGGAAGGAATGCTGGACAAGGGTTACATTGGGCATAAAGCGGCCAAGCTGATGAGCCGTTCCAAAGCCATTGAGAGCCGCCAGAAAAGCATGCTGCATGAAAAAGAAGCCCTGCTTAAAAACGTGGAGGACGAGGAGACCCTTAAGCTTTTTCCGCTTGCGTTTCACAGTAAGCTGCTTGTTGAACTTGATGACATAAACATCCGATACGGAGAAAAAAGTGCCTGCCAGAACATCACGCTTCGCGTTGAAGCCGGCGATCGCATTGCACTGAACGGACAAAACGGCAGCGGCAAGTCATCGCTGTTCAAACTCATCATGGGTGAGGCAATAGATTATTCAGGCAAACTTTACCGCAACCAGCAGCTGATTGTTTCCTACGTTCCACAAAACACAGCGGGTATGTTCGGCAGCTTGAATACCTATATGGAGACGTACGCGCTGAACGAAAAACAATTCAGGATTGTGCTAAGCCAGCTTGAAATTCCCTATAGCCAGTTTGACCTGCCTATCGAAAAATTCAGCATGGGGCAGAAGAAAAAAATTGCGCTCGCACGCAGTATGTGCGAAGAAGCACACCTCTACCTTTGGGATGAACCGTTAAACTACATTGATGTCATCTCACGGATGCAAATTGAAGAAATGCTGCTGAAATTTAAACCCAGCCTTATTTTTGCAGAACATGACCGCAGCTTCTGCGAAGCCATTGCCACTCTGAAGGTAGCGCTTTGACAATGGTCCAAACGTTCCCACCTATATTGGTTATTTCAAAAACACATGTGATGAACAGGTTGTTTATGATACGCTTGAAGGCATTCAGCATGATATGGAAAAGACTAATGCGAGAGCATTGAAATAAAAAATATAATTGTTTTCTAAAACATCATGGCAGGAAGATGAAAAATTTTCCTGCCATGATGTTTTAAAGAGTTTCAAGGATAGAATTAAAATAATAAACGGATTAAGGATCACGAAGAATACAGGATGTCGTTTTTGTCATATTGGAGAAGAAAACGACAGCTTGCAATAAAGTTAATTCGTTTTGGCAGACTGACTAACTATTAAGGGAAAAACATGTCCACTTCAAAAAAACTCGTCTTACTTGCGGGCAATATTGGCTCAGGCAAAACCTCTCTGACAAGATTATTGGGGCAAAAACTGGGCTGGAAAACGGCTTTTGAGTCTGTGAGTGATAACCCTTACCTCCCCGCGTTTTATAGGGACATGAAAACCTGGTCTTTTCACCTTCAGGTTTATTTTTTGGGCAGCCGAGCTGAGCAGCATTGTAAACTTGCGGCCTGCCCTGAACCCGCTATTATTGACCGGAGTATTTATGAAGATGCCTTTATTTTTGCAAGGGCGCTTAATGCCATGGGCAACCTTAACCAGACAGATTACGAAACATATTTAAATCTCTACCAATTGGTGATCGATGGACTGCCCAAACCTGACCTGCTCATCTACCTGAAAGCACCGGTTTCTGAACTGATGCAGAGAATTCAAATAAGGGCCCGTGCAATAGAGAGCGGAATTTCCCAAGAATATCTTGAGCTGCTCAACCGTTATTATGAAGAATGGACCGATCAGTTTGATATTTGCCCAATGCTGAGCATTGAATCAGGAGATTTGGACTTTGTTCATCAGCCCAAGCATCTGGATATTGTGATCAAAAAGATTCTTGAGCGCCTGATGGGCAAAGAAGAATTACACCTGCCTTAATCAGTGTTTTTTGTAATGGAGGGCCGGCAAGCCCCGCAAACGCGCAGCCGCTTGTTCAGGGGTGATATCGCGCTGGGGCATGGCCATCATTTCATAACCCACCATAAACTTGCGAACTGCAGCAGAGCGCAGCAAAGGCGGGTAAAAGTGGAGGTGCAGCTGCCACTCGGGATGGGGCTGGCCATCAAAAGGCTGCTGGTGAATACCCATGGAATAAGGGAAGGAAATTTCAAAAAGATTATCGTATCGGCTGGTGGTTTGCTGGTAAATATCCGCCAAATCCTTTATCTGATTATCATCCAAATCCAAAAGGGAAGAAGCCGGGAACTTCGGCAATATCATCGTTTCAAAAGGCCAGACTGCCCAAAAAGGTACCAGGCTAACGAAGCTCGCGTTTTCGCAGACCAGCCTTTGCGCCTCTTTAAGCTCAGCCTTCAGATAATCTTGCAGCATACGGGTATGGTTAGCTTTAAGATAAGACTGCTGGCTTGCCAACTCTTTTGCGGATTCATTTGGCAGAATATTGGTTGCCCAAAGCTGGCTGTGGGGGTGAGGATTGGAACATCCCATCATTGCCCCCTTATTTTCAAAAACCTGTACATAAGTGATGTCTTTACGGTTTGAAAGCTCAAGGGTCTGAGCGCGCCAGGTTCGGATTACCTCAGCAGCCTGTTCGGGGAGCAGCTCAGGAAAGCTTAGATGGTGGCTGGGTGAAAAACAAACCACCCTACAAACCCCCGTAACGGGTTCTGCTTGGTAAAATGCGTGCAAAAGGGGGGTAATACCTTCAGCCACCGCTGGATTGCTTAAGGCCTGAAAATCATTATCAAAGACGTAGGTGCCCTGATACTGCGGGTTTGCCGCACCAGCTACACGAGTGTTGCCCGGGCAAAGGTAACAGGCAGGGTCGTAATCCGGAAGAGAGTGTGGCGTTTCTTTTTCCACCTGCCCCAGCCAAGGCCGTTTAGCACGATGCGGAGAAACCAAGACCCAGTCACCCGTGAGAATATTTTTCCGCTTGTGTGCAATTTCATGAATGAATTCCGGTGCTGCTTGCATGACTCTGTCTGCCTTTCTATCATTTTCTTAAGGGCTTAAATCAGTTTAATTTTTAGCTATTTTCGTCCTTGACAATAAGCAAAAATCTGACATAATGAAATGGTTCGCCTGTTGGGTGCCCCCCTCACCCAGCCGGCGAACACTTTTTAATTCTCAATCCTGCCAGACAAGTTCCCACTCACCTACATGTACAGTTTCTCCCTCCTGGATACCCGCTTTTCTGAGCGCTTTTTCAATACCCAGGCCTGCCATAATCTTTTGGAAGCGGCGCACAGAGCCCGGTTGTTCCCAGATGGTCATATTGGCTGCACGTTCAATAAACTTGCCACTGACGTACCAATCCTCTTCGCCTTCTTCATGCTCAATTTGGAAGGCTTTTGGGTCTTCTGTGGCCTTGTAAACAGGCATAAGCTCTTCTTCCGGCAGAATGGGGTTTTCAAGCAAGGTTTTCCAGATTTTCCAAACCAGATCCTGCAGACCGCTATGGCTGACGGCAGAAACCGGCAGCAAAACAACCTTTTGGCGGGCCAATTTGCGCTTTAGGGCAGGGAATTTTTCTTCCACTTCAGGAAGATCCATTTTATTAAGGAGGACAATTTGCGGCAAATTAGCCAGGCGTTCATCAAAAAGCGCTAGTTCAGTGTTAATGGTGTTAAAGTCTTGAAAAGGGTCTTCAGACCAACCATCCAATACGTGCACCAGTAAGCGGGTACGCTGCAAATGTTTCAGGAATTCAAAGCCAAGGCCAACCCCTTCTGCTGCGCCATCAATTAGGCCTGGGATATCCGCCATCACAAAACTGTTATCATCATCTACCCTGACCACACCCAAAGCCGGTTCAAGCGTGGTAAAAGGGTAAGCCGCAATTTTGGGCTTTGCATTGCTGAGGGCGGCCAGCAATGAGGATTTGCCAGCATTGGGCAAACCGACCAAACCAACATCAGCTATGAGCTTCAGCTCCAGCCGCAGGGTAAATTCTTCACCGGGTTCCCCTTTTTCACCCGTGTAGGGCAATTGGTTGCGGGAGGTGGCAAAATGCTGATTGCCTCGCCCTCCTCTTCCGCCTTTTGCTACGCGCAATTCCTGCCCCGGTGAGGTTAAGTCGCCAAGCAAACCGGCATCTTCTTCATTGTAGATCATGGTTCCTGGTGGAACTTCGATCATCAAATCATCAGCAGACCTACCAGACATATTATTGGCCCCGCCGGGCCGCCCATCCTGGGCGATGAATTTTTCATTGAAGTGAAAGCGGTTGAGCGTGTTCAAGGTGGGCACAACCTTAAAAATCACACTGCCGCCCTTGCCACCATCACCACCATCGGGGCCGCCTCTTGGCCGGTATTTTTCACGATGCATATGCACCATGCCATCCCCACCTTTACCAGAGCGCACATAAATAACAACTGAATCAACAAACATTTTTACCTCACTGAAATAAAAAGTTTATCATGAAACAGAGAGTGATTTTAAGCAAACAGGGCAGCGTTAAGCTGCCCTGTTTATGGGTTTTCCAAAGCAATTTAGGCTTTCTTGCCAAATTTTTTGCCAAGAATGTCATTGAGGGTTGGGGTGCCGATATCCTGCAGCTCATAGCGCACGCGCTGATAGGGCTTATTAATTTTGAGAACACGGGTAAGGTCAATGGGGGTGCCAACGATAACCATATCCACATCCGCCTTGTTAATGGTATCTTCGAGGTCTTTCACCTGTTGGCCGCCGTAGCCCATAGCAGGAAGGATTGTGCCGGTACCCGGATATTTTTTGTAGGTATCCGCAATGGTACCTACAGCAAAGGGACGTGGGTCCACAATTTCTTTGGCACCAAAGCGGCGGGCAGCCACATAGCCTGCACCGTAGGTCATTCCGCCATGGGTAAGCGTGGGGCCATCTTCCACAACCAGAACACGCTTGCCGCGAATAGCATCGGGGTCATCTACAAAGAGGGGGCTTGCACCTTCAATGATGATAGCATTCGGGTTGAGGCGATGCAGATTTTCGCGCACGGAAATGACTGCATCGGGGTTGGCCGTATCCACTTTGTTGATAACAAAAAGGTCAGCCATACGCACATTGGTCTCACCGGGGTAGTAAGCAACTTCGTGGCCCGGGCGATGAGGATCGGCAACTACAATCAGAAGGTCCGTTTTGTAGAAGGGGAAGTCGTTGTTGCCGCCATCCCAAAGCACGATATCCACTTCCTTTTCCGCTTCACGCAGAATAGCTTCGTAATCCACACCGGCATAAACGATGACGCCGTTATCCAGATGAGGTTCATATTCCTCGCGTTCTTCAATGGTGCACTCGTGCTTATCGAGGTCCGCATAGCTGGCAAAGCGCTGCACGCGCTGCTTTACAAGGTCGCCGTAAGGCATGGGATGGCGAATGGCAGCCACTTTATAGCCAAGGTTAATCAAAATTTTGGAAACTTCACGGGTAGTCTGGCTTTTACCGGAGCCGGTGCGTACAGCACAGATACCAACCACAGGCTTAATGGATTTGACCTGGGTGGCGTTGGCGCCCATCAGTTTGAAATCTGCACCAAGCGCATTTACCTGAGCGGCCTTATGCATGACATATTCATGAGGAACATCGCTGTAAGCAAAAACAACTTCATCGACCTCGTGTTTTTTGATGAGGTCAGCCAGTTCAGATTCCGGGTAGATATCAATGCCATTGGGGTAGAGCTTGCCGGCCAGTTCAGCAGGATATTTGCGGCCTTCAATGTTGGGGATTTGGGTGGCAGTAAAGGCAACAACTTTGTATTTATCATTATCACGATAGTACGTATTAAAGTTGTGGAAATCACGCCCCGCTGCGCCCATGATCAGTGTACGAATAGGTTTTTCCATCAATCCAATCTCCTTTAAATAAGCGAATTACTTCGGATTTTACATCAGTTGGGGCGCTTTGATACCTAAAATCACCAAAACTTCCTCTAATGCAATACGGGCGGCATCAACGAGCGCAAGACGCGCATTTTGGATCTTTGGCTCTTCTCCAAGCACTTTACACTGATTGTAGAAATCATTGAAAATGCGCGCAAGTTCATAGGCATAGACCGCAATGAGAGAAGGTTTTAGTTCCTTCGCGGCACGCTGAATTTCATCAGGGAGTTTAGAAATCTTTTCAATAAGGTTTACTTCCGGGGTGGAAAGCAAGTAATCATAGTGCGGATCCTTTATTTCAATGCCCGCCGCTTTACGCAAAATAGACTTAGCCCTTACCGCAGCATACTGAATATAGGGGGCAGACTGACCTTCAAAATCGAGGGCGGTCTGCCAGTCAAAGGTGACGATCTTCGTGTTTTCGCGGGAAATCATGGGGTATTTGATTGCCCCGAGGGCAACTTCCCGGGCGATGGAGAGCATAGATTCCTGCGGCAGAGTAGGGTTCTTTTCACGCACGACCGAGAGGGCACGCTCGGTTGCCTCGCGAACCAGGTCATCCAAGAGAACTACGGTGCCATCACGAGAGGACATTGTTACATTCCCGGGCAGGTTCACAATTTCATAGGCCAGATGATGGATTTGAGAGGCCCAGGGGTAGCCCATCAACTCCAGCACTTTTGCCATCTGCTTCATATGCAAGCTTTGGCGTACATCAATAACATAGATTGATTCAGCCAACCCATACTCCTCAAATTTCATGACAGCCAACGGAATTTCCTTGGTGGCATAGAGAGAACTGCCATCAGACCGCAAAATAACCACCACGCGATATTCTTCCTTTGTGCCAAGCAGCTCATCCAAGTTGATAATGACCGGATTTTCAGGTCTTCCATCCTGTGCCAGGCCGCTGCTGATGAGATGGTGCACTACGTCCTTGCCGGAATCTTCCACTTCACTCTCAAAATAGATACGATCAAAGCGGTAGCCCATCAACTCGTAAACCTGCATCATGCCTTCCATAGACCAGGCACGCGTTTTTTCCCAAAGTGCAATGACATCAGGGTCCTGGGCATCCCATCTGGAAAAATAAGCCCGCACTTTTTCTTCAAAACCGGGTTCATCGCTGAAACGGCGATCTGCCTCGGTGTAGATATCGCTCATCCAACGCATTTTGTCGGCAGAAGGTTCTTCGCCCTGGTGGTAGGTTTCATAATTGCACATCCATTTGATAACGTGCAGTCCAATATCCCCAATGTAATTTGCCCGGATGACGTTTCTGCCGCTGGCCTCCAGCAAATTGCAAACTGCTCCACCCAAAATCATATTACGCAAATGGCCAACGTGCAGGGGTTTATGCGTATTGGGGTTAGAGTATTCAACCATAACCGGTTTGCCGGCAGGCTGATTATAGCCAAAGCGGTTGCCTTGCCTACGCACTTCTTCCACTAATTGCTTGGCGAAATAAGGGGTGCTGAAGTAGAGATTAACATAGCCTTTGACGGCCTGCACACGGCTGATGCCGGGGATTTGTGAGAGACTGCCCGCAAAAGCCTCAGCCAGGTTTTGGGCATGCAAGGGAACAGGCAAAGATTTGCGCGGATCGGCCGCGGCAACAGGGAAGAAGGGCAAAGCCAGCCCCCATTCGCCTGAAAAGGGCAGGCCTCGCCAGCCCAAAAGAGCCTGCTGCAAGTGGCGGTCTGCGGCAAATTGATCAAATTCTTTTTGAATCAGGGTCTTCTCATGTTCGAACATAATTTTTCCTCGTTGTCAGGGTGCAAGGATTATAACATTCACCTACCATCAGCTTTTTTAGATTGCCATAGATGTAAACTCAAGTTAAGAAAACGCAAAAACGGGAGCTCAAAGGCTCCCGTTAATAGTAAGAAAAAGGAGGGAATCAGTCTTCGAGCGCGTTGAAGCGAGCCATCAGACGAGATTTGCGGCGGGCAACGTTGTTCTTATGGAGAACACCCTTGGTAGCAGCATGGTCAAGTGCTTTAATAGCAGCCAAAACTTCGGTTTTGGATTCTTCCTGCTTGCCAGATTTGAAACTGGCGAGGGCCTTGCGAACCATGGTGCGGGCAGAGCCGCGATAGACACGATTGCGCTTGCGAGCAGCATCGTTCTGTTTATTCCGTTTAATCTGAGACTTAATATTTGCCAAATCTTCCTCCAAACTAACTTACATATTGCACGAACCTTTATTTTACTGATTTTTCTGAAAATGTCCAGCCCGAAAAGTTGATTTTGTTGTTATTCAGGGATTATGTCACCCCTCCGAAGAAGAAAGGACGCCACAAACACCACTGCACGCGGCTGGCAAAGCTTCATTTTGGGGAACTGGTACAGTTGGATGCAAGTAAGTATGCCTGGCCAGGCGATGGGGAGTCTCTGCATCGCATGGGGTTATAGATTACGCGACCAACCGGGTAGTGGGGCTTTATTTCGGCAAGGAAGAAAACCTGGAAAGCTATTGCGAACTGGTTGATCAGATGCATACATAACACATATGGATTGCCACAGACCTTCTATGCCGATGGCGGGTTGATCTTTTTCTATGATTCCAAGCGGAAACACAAACTTAGTCTTGAGGAAGAGTTGGCCGGGATCAAAGAGAGTCAACGTCAGTTTGCGAGAGCCTGTCAGGAACTGGACATCCACCTCAGCTGGGCTTCGACCCCACAGGCGAAAGGCCTGATGAGCATGTTTGGTGCCCCATGCAAGACTGATTACCCAAAGACTTCCGTCGTCTGGGCATTGATACCGCGCAGAAGGCCAATGCTTATGTGAAACGCTTTATGCAAAGTTGGAACCGTAGACACGCCCATGCCCCTGCTGAACCGGAAAGTTTCTGTTCTGCCCGAAGGCAACTATCCGAACTGCAGATCCACTTTGCTGTACAGGCACAACGCTCCTTGTACAAGGCGGTGACCTTCTCCTATCATGGCAAGACCACTCTCCTGGCAGACAAGCACCGTTCTACCTCCCATGAGGAGCGCATTGCCATTGTTTCCAGCAAACATGTAACCATACAAATCCTCTATCAGGGTCAACAGATTTTGCCGGTGAGTCTGTCGATTCATTTAGTCCAAACGTCAAATCATTGATTGGGGTTACATAAACTACAAAAATGGGTGTCAGGGCTGAGCTTAATAGTTAACGTAATATCTGTATTTTGAGCCAATATAGTAACACAAGTTGTGTTCCGAAAACTCCAAACCGGAAGTGTGACTGACTTTCACGCTTTTTAATACCGGTTCAGTTGGCTTAATTTCGAGTTTTTGGGCAATTTCAGGCGATGGCAGGATTGACTCCAAGTATTCTCGGGCAGTTGAGAAAAAGATACCGAATTTGCCAAGGTACTCATAGAAAGACTGATAGTAATCTTGTGGATTCGTAGAAAAATCCCGTGTAAAGGGGAAGGTATTAATCGAATAGGCTACAATTTCATTTTGATTAACTGCCCTTATTCTGCGTAACTCAATCACAGGTTCGCCGGGTTTGATAGTCAATAAGCTTGCCATTACTTTTGTAGCCAGGACGACCTTGAGGTCAACACTTAAACTAATCGCGTTTTTTCCACGTTCCCGCATTTCATTTGTAAAACTTTTAATGAGGATGTTATCTTGTAGCCCCTCATTAGGTTGTTTTACAAATGTCCCTTTACCACTTTGACGATAAAGCAAGCCTTCATTTGTCAGTTCGAGGATTGCTTTCCGTATCGTTATGCGGCTAACGTTATAAACTTCACAAAGTTCTGTTTCAGTGAGAATCTGATCTCCTGGTTTCCATTCTCCGTTCAATATGCGGTAACGAAGATTTTCCTGAACCCCATAATACTTGGGCAGTTTCTTATTACTCGGGAGCATAGATCCTAGAGATGACATATTATCCTATTCAGAAAAAGAAAGGATTTGAGTGATTATTTCGTTTTTGTCCTTTGAACTGAACAATATTCTTCTAATTGTATCATCAAGCAAGTTCCTGGCAATGTTAGACAAAATTTTCAAATGTGTCTGATTTGCATTTGCCTTAGGAACCGCAATCGAAAAAATATGCTTTACTTTTTCACCTTCTGTCCATTGGATCGGTTTTTTTAGTCTCAGAATAGTGATCGATTCAGTAATAACTGTATCACTCAAAGCATGCGGAATGGCAATCCCATTGCCCATGGCTGTGGGAATAATTCCTTCTCTTTCCATCAGGTCCCTGTAAACTGTGGATTGGTCTTTTACACGGCCTTCATTAAATAAGATCTTGGAAATTCTTTGAAAAACTTCTTGAACTGAAGATAAATCCTCATCAAATGAAATAAGCTGTTCCGTAATCAAATCCATATTTCCTCACTGGTGAGATGACTCAGACTTGCTGAGTCATCTCACTCCATTTTACTTAGGCAACCGTAGAGAGACCTTCTTCTTGTTCTTCTTCATCTATGTCGGGTACATAATCTTTGGATAACAAACCGATCATCAATGCACCAACAATCGTTCCAATTACTGCACACAACAAGTATAAGGGAATGTTATTGACCAACGGAAGCGTAAAGATACCTCCAATTGGAGCGGTGAGTGTAAGTTTAAACAAGCCCGCAAGCGCACCAGCTAGAGCAGTTCCAGTCACAATTGATGGGATGACCACTTTCGGGTTTTCAACCGCAAACGGGATAGCACCTTCGGCGATAAAACTTGCACCCATGATCCATGCTGGCTTCCCCGCTTCTTTCAGTTCCGGCGAGAATTTTTTGGGAAAAAGGATTGTTGCCAAAGCACAACTTGAACTAATGCACATTGCAGAGCATCCAACCGCGCCCATGGCAATCGAGGGTGCGGTGGTACCTGTTGCGCTTGTCAGTGAAGCAACTGCAAAGAGATAGGCCGCTTTATTGATTGGACCACCCATATCAAAAGCTATCATAGCTCCAAGAACAGCACCCAATATCACGGCACTGCCGGTGCTCAATGACTGCAAGATGCCATTCATAAAACTGTTGATTGGAACCACAACATAGTTAACAGGAATCATAACTAATGCAGTAAGAATTACACCAAAAATCGGGAAGACAATCAGAGTCTTTGCCCCTTCAAAAGACCTGGGAAGACCGCGAGTTATGTAGCGCAGTAATTTGATAACGTAGCCAGCTGCAAAACCACCCAAGATCGCTCCCAAAAAGCCGGAACCACCATCCTTGGCAAGCAAACCCGCAACCATGCCAGCCAACAAGCCTGGCCTGTCTGAAATTGAGTAGGCGATGTATCCAGCAAGGATCGGTAACATTAAGCCCATTGCCAGCACACCCACATTTAGTAACCAGGCCGGAACAGCTGTTGTGGTACCAAATGTAGGCAAGCTTGCGTTTTTCGCGTCAAACAGAAATGCAAAAGAAATTAATACGCCACCAGCTACAATAAAGGGTATAAAATGCGAAACCCCAGACATTAGATCACGATAAACTCTGCTCTTCTTTTTCATATCTACCTCTGATATTTATAAATTTCCAATTCGTTTTTTTCAACCAGTTCAATTACCTGCCGAGCCCGATGAATAGCCTCACCAGTTGAAATCTCGATCAAAGACTTCCCATCAAACCTCTTCATGGGAACGGTCGTATCGGCAGCAATGATTACAGCCACTGCCTCATTGATATCCTCTGGTGTAAGTGTGTTTTCTCTGCCACCTGCTCCGTCAGTTTCAATTTTGACCGTGTAGCCCTTCTTGTTTCCTGCCTTGATAATGCTTTCAGCAGCCAAATATGTGTGTGCAATTCCAGCCGGGCATGAAGCCACTCCAACAATTTTTTTCATAAATCTCCTTTTCCTTCAGACAAAAATGCCAAAGTTCTTACTTCTCCGATTTCCATACCTCCTTGTTTTATGGATGAAACCTCGTTCACCAGCTCTCCTATGTTTGTTTTTTCAATACAAAAGCCTATTCCCTGTCCTCCAAGAACAAATTCTGGAGTGCTTTTGTCAGATGCGTTATAAAGGCGTAGCAAAATTCGGTTGGTCAATTTCGAAACAGTTAACGTGCTATACGAACCAGCAAAATCTTTTAATGTCAACAGACTGTATTTTCGAGGCAACCTCTTCAAGAACGGATGAATTGGGAAATAGTGAATTGGTTCAATGAGTGTGTCTAAACGTTGATTTTGATAATAGATCGGCCGGATCGAATACTCGGCAAAAGATCTATCGATGGCATTTTCTGAAATATCACTCCCAACCATTATGGCAAAATTAAAGTTGTTCCTACCCTTCATCTGGTGTGCGGGCGCATGAATGATGACGTTTGACAAACCGCTTGGACGCCCAGGCCTCCTTTGAAGGTCTGGCAAACCAACCGCACCTATAGCACGGAAAACGGTTATAGCAATATCAATGTAGTCTGAACCCGTAAATTCGTATTCTTTAGATCCACCTGTCAAAACACCCAAATCACCATTCTCAGTTTTAGAGTAAACATAATTTAGTAAAGGTTTGGAATTTGAAGGTTCCTCAAAAAATGCCTTTTCTCGCCAATCTCTTTTCTCTGGATTTTCTACAGCCCTCGCAATCACACCGAATGGAATTCCGGCAAAGCTTTTATTGTTGGTGCCAAGTGACTTTACAATCAAGCGAAGTCGATGATCTTCAGATTGATTATCAAAAAAACCTGAAATTCTGATAAGGTCCTCATCGTGAAATAATTCAAGTTTAAGTTGATATTCTGATTGGACCGATCGCTCCCCAGCTTCTCTCTCAACCGAATTTTGGGGTAGACATAAATTACCTTTGAGAACCATGCTCGCATACAAATCTGATTGATAAACGGATTGGATATCTGCATCCTCAAAAGCGCTGATAAGAGTCCAATCCTGGTTATCAGCGGGAGGAGAATAATCGTAGCTGTCACCGGCGTCACCCATATCTTCAAACTTTAAGAATTGGGATATTTCCATTCCTTCGCGAATTCGGAGATAGATACCATCGTTCTTCAAACCCACTTCATATTTTGTATTGTGGATCGCCATCCCCTTGGTGGAGTGATCTGATTGTGATTTGGGTGGAGCTGGCTCATCTACAACCTTTAGGGTTTTGTAAGAAAAACCGTAAAAATAGCCTAAATTGACCACTACCTCAGACCGATAAAACCATAGATTTTCATTCATGAGATTAGGATCAAGGCGTAGGGTACCTCCGTATATTCTTTCTGTTGAAAGGAGCGAATAAGTACATTCCAGTCCTTCATCCCAGATTGAAAAATTGGGCTGCTTACTGATCACAGTTATCTTAAGAGTCTTTGTGGATTCCCATGGAAGGGTATGGAATACCAGCAAATCAGACCCTTCCCTCTGGTCGTCTTCAACGCTTAAACATGTAAGCCTGGTAAGATGGTTGGTAATTGCATTGGATCTGCTCAATACTTCCGAAGCTTGCTGGCGCATTTTTTCGTTCGTAACATCTCCATGCGTAGCAGAGGCATGTGTTTGACAATTTACAAGGTCGTACCAGTTTTGATCGATCAACCCATGGTCAAATTTCAAACCCATACTTGATAGGATGCTCATCACAGGCTGTGATTCGAATGTAAGCGAGCATTCGGCTTTGTGGATGGTTGACTTGATGTCACTGCGGGCTGAATTCATCCCTGACAAATGCAGTCGATGGAATTGAGGGGAGGTAAGCTCGGTTTTTAGTGTGACAAGATTCTTACCTTTTTTTCTAACGTGTTTGAAGTAATCCTTCCATGTAGTGTGAACAAATTCAATCTCACTTTGAGAATGATTGTATTTCTCTATCCTCTTTTTAAGGTCAAGTACGATTGGGTTTTGGTCAAACCCGACAGGAAAAACAAACTCATTTTCCAGCGAAGACCTTGAAACAAGGCGATTGATGAGATCGGTCACGTTCAGCAAGTTGTAATCTCTGGCATTGCCATCCAGCAAGTCACCTTTTAGGAAACCGTACGTTCCATAACCGTATCCTGCCAGTAAAGTATGGCAGAGAATGACACTTCCATCATTTGACTCTAGGTAAAAATCATTTTTGGACTGATAAATATCGCCAAGTCCTCTTGTGAAAACAAACTCCTTGATTCCAAATTGATTGAAAATCTTTGGGAAAGAGTAGGAAACGCCAAATGGATCTGAGAGATACGCAATCATCGAGCTCTTTCCCAGTCGGGAACCATTTTGGATCCCAAGCCTAAGATTGTTGACGACAGACTCGGTCGAACTAATAAAGGGATCAAGCTGAGACACGAACGGCCCGATCTCGAGGTTATCGGATTGGACTAGTACACTGATCTCTTCTTTATCCTCCGGGTGAAATTGGAGATACTCATCCAAAGCAGCTGTTTGCCCATCAAGGAAAAAATTATCTACCTCACTCCGCCGAAAGGCTTGGAGCATCCGACGAACATCAAAGGCAAAAACAACCTCCGCTTCCTGTGCAGTAAAATACCAATATGGATCCCAATGGGTATGATGGATGCAGTGAGCTATCAATTGTTTCTTCATTAATCACCTGCTAATCTGGTTTCATGCAAGATAATTGGTTGGTCAGATCCAGCTTCTACGCTGTACTCTCCAAGGCTCGCAGGCAGGAAAACTACATCAAGATATCTGGCATGATAGCATCTTTCCGAGTCTGCAGATGAGACGATTTTCGCTGATTCACCATCCACTAACGCTAAGCACACAAATCTACCTGCAGTATTCCCAGCATAAGTTCCGCCAGCCCTTACTTCAATTTGAGCAGTAGTGAAGGGAACAAGTTTAGACTTGCCCAAACTATATTTTTTCGATTCGCTCTGGTTTTCCACAGGATTTATAGGATCAAAAACCAAATTGTTTTTTACAAAATCTGTATCTCTTTCAAACCTGAGCGCGCGTTCGGAAAGTTTAGTATGAATCGGTCGTGGTTTTCCGGTGATATCCATTCTTGCGTAGTCATAAATTTTATAAGTGTAGGCTGAAATTGTAAGGCTTCCAATTTCGAGCACAAGTTGGTTTCTTCCTGACGAATGCACAGTTCCTGGTGGCAGGAAAAACTGCCGTCCTGGGATCGATTCAACCGCGTTTATATATTTTTCATAATCAATCTGAGCTCCAGTTGTCTCAGATTTTTTAGCAAGCTCTAAAAACTTTCTTCCATCTGCCTTAAAACCACAGAATGTCTTGGATTTTTGGCCAGCAACAACAATGTAATATCCTTCAGATTGCCCGGCAAAGTCATTGTAGAGGTTTTGAGCCATTTCATCATTGGGGTGACACTGGATCGACATGTTGCCGTTACTATGCCAGGTGTCATCATAATTAAAACGTACAGGCAAATATCCCTTGTAGCGTTCATAATCTTCCGCTCCCACCATTTTTTCGCCAACCAAATCCATCAAAGTGAGAAAAGGCAAGTCCAAATAAACTTCACCAACATCCATTGCAACGCTAGCTTCAGTGGCAATCAGTTCAAATGACCAAGCAACCTTTGATACAACCGAATCGGGGATCTGACGAATCCTTTTAATGTATTGCCCCCCCCAAACCCCTTCAATATAGATAGGTTTTGGTCGAATTGGTCCCGATGCGATTGATTTTGCAACTTTTAACAGGTCTGCATAATTCAACAAACGGAAATTATCCGGTCCCTGATCGCTCACATAAAAGTTGACCAGATCACCCTGTAAGAGTTTTCGGCGGTTCTTAACAACAAGTTCAAGATCGATTGAATACACCTGGCGAATTAATTCATCAGAACCAGAGAATACCTGCCCTCCAAGAGGAGTATATTCTTTGGCTAACAATCTTAGAGCGGATTGAAAAGGAGTGCAATCCACGAAAATTAAGGTGCTGGCTTTATTTAAAAAGTAATCAGATGATGCACCTATACCATATAGAACCGTTGTTTGAGAAGTATCCAAGGAGTTGATAAAACTATCCGCTTTTTGCCGATCAAAGAATTGTTCCAACTTACCATTAAATAATTTAGCAAAAATCAGATTCGGGTCAATTTCTTTATTTTGCGGCAAATAGTCCTTGATCAAATCCTCTGATTCGGATTGCGAAATCCAAAATTCTTCTGCTTTTCTTGTCTGAACCTGAAGTTTCTCACCAAGTAAAGCACCGAGCTTATCAATTTGGGAGGCAATGTAGCCATCCACAATAATCAACCCCGGTTTTAAGTTCTTCATTATGGATGAAGCGATTTGATCGAGATTTCCTGAATTAACAGACAAGTCAGGACAATGCAGCAGATTTCGAGCTGATAAATCTTCAAAATTAACTGGATTAATAAAATAACCCATATACTCTCCAAACTTTGTTATAATATTATAATAATATGTTAATATAGTCTTGTCAATACATTAATTCGTAAAAAACCAAAAATCATTTTTGCAAACTAACCACCAGAAATCCATTCCAGAATGTTTTAATACAATGATCATTTATAGTGATTGTTTAAATAAACCTTTACAATTGATGTGTGAGGTGCATATGAGAACATTTATTGTGGGTGGGAGCGGATTTTTGGGTTACTATACCGTAAGGGAATTGCTGGCGCGCGGGCATGAAGTTGCCACTGTTTCACTACCGCCGGCCCCTCCCCCCGGTGTGCTGCCGGATGAGGTAAAGCTGAGCCTTGCAGACCTCAACCATATGGATGACGAAGAGGTGCTGAAACTCTTTGAAGGGAACCAAGCTCTCATTTATGCTGCCGGTGTAGATGACAGGGTGGTGCCAAAAGCACCCGCCTGGGATTTCTTTTATCAAGGCAATGTTGCCGCCACTGAACGCATTATCAGACTGGCTAAAAAAGCGGGTATAGGCCGGGCCGTTATCTTCAGTTCTTATTTTGTAGCTTTCAACCGCATGTGGCCTGAATTGAAAATGACAGAAAAACATCCGTACGTGCGAAGCCGCGTGGAGCAGATTAAGGCGGCTAAAGATGCTGCCGGCGATGACATGGAAGTGAATTTCCTGCTTTTGCCATATATATTTGGGGCAACACCGGGTCGGGTTCCGCTTTGGAAACCGGTTGTTGACTACCTTAAGAGCGGACTGCCGGTTGTTCTTTACCCTCGGGGAGGCTGCGCCATGGTTTCAGTACGTGAAGTAGCCTCTGCCGCTGTACGCGCCATGGAATCAGGCCGCAACGGCGCAGAGTACGAAATCGCCTCCGATAATCTGACTTGGAAAGATTGGCTGACCAGAATGATGAGCACCATTGGCCGCAAGAAACCCATTTGGACGCTGCCGGATTGGACCGTACGCCTGGGCGCACGCCTGATAACCGCAAAACATGAGCGTGAAGGTAAAGAAGGCGGACTGGACATGTTGGAATACACCAAGGTGCAAACCCGGCAAGGTTTTTTGGACACAGAAAAAGCCCATGCGGAACTGGGCTACCCCAGAGGAGACCTCGACCTGGCGCTTACAGAGACGGTTGAAGCCTGCCAATAGCCAGAAAGTGGCGGAAGATAAAACGGGCCAATAAAAAGATCAATAAAAGCCATATGAGAAAAAATGGAATGGCATAAAGCCATTTTTTGGGTTTGCCATGCTGCCAAAGTTCCTCTGACTGTGAACGGCAAAGACTAAGCACCTGTGGGGGTATCCAATGGATGGTGAGCGCCACTAAGGCTGGCAGAATAATGAGATCATCCAGATAACCGATGACAGGGATAAAATCTGGTATCAGGTCAACAGGTGATAGCGCATAACACAAGGTAAGCAAGCCGCTCAGTTTTGCATACCAGGGCGTTTGCGGATGCTTCAGTGCCATAAAGACAGCGGGGACATCTCTTTTAAGGCTTTCGGCCCGAGCTTTTAGATCCATCCTTTGATTGTATTGCGTAATGCTCTACTCTGGATAGGCTCATTAAGCTTTGTTGGTTTCTGCGAGCTAAGGCTTTGCAGAAGTAGGCAGCAGAGGCATTGCGACAGAAACAGGTTTGCCCAGCAGTTCCTCCAAGGCTGCCTGCATGGCTATGCGGTCATCCCAGCGGTATTCCTGGGTGCCAAAACACATGGACTGCTCATGGCCTTTTCCACAGGAAATAACCAAGTCACCTGGTTTTGCCATCCTGAGCGCTTTGCGAATGGCATCCGGGCGATCGGCCACACGCCAGAAATTCGCCACTGAATCATCGCCGTGCAGATTGCAGGCATCTTTGCCTTCTACCCCACCTACGGAGCGGGCAGCTTCCGCCATATCTTCAAGAATGGAATCCAGACTTTCTGTGCGCGGATCTTCAGCTGTAAGGATGGTGAGGTCGGCCATTTGCAAAGCCACTTTAGGCATCATTTTTCTCTTTTCGCGGTCGCGCAGGCCAGCCGAACCA
Source organism: Anaerolineaceae bacterium (assembly GCA_034926255.1). GTDB lineage: Bacteria > Chloroflexota > Anaerolineae > Anaerolineales > Anaerolineaceae > Mesolinea. Next base: position 46,153 of record JAYFRD010000032.1, read on the forward strand.
AAAACCACAATAACACGGCCTGTTGTTTGGTTGCGGGCGGAAGCCAGGGCAACTTTAAGAGCATTAGGGGTATGTGCAAAATCTACAATGGCTTGAAAGTTCTGGCCAAGTTCCATTTTCTGCATACGTCCGGGCACCCCTTCCATGCCGGAGAGGGCCTCCATTGCTGTCTCAAAGGGAATTGCCAGGCCCAAGCAAGTTACTGAAAGGGCAGCCAAGGCATTCGAAACATTGAAAAGCCCTGCCATAGAAGTGTGAACCGGATAAGCCGCGCTGCCATGGTGGCAGATAAAGCGCAGCTGAGAGGGAGTATCTTCTATCCGATCTGCCCAAAGCTCCGCTTCGTTGAATGCACTGTAGGCAACTTGATTGGGCGGGGAAACATGTTTGAGGTAGGAGTAAGACTCATCATCTTTATTCAGCACAGCCAGACGCAGATTGCCGATTGATTTTGCGGGGGTCTGGCTAAGCATTTCAAAGAGCAGGCCTTTAGCCTTAAGGTAGGCCTGGTAACTGCCGTGATAGTCCAGATGCTCGTGGGTTACGTTGGTGACGGCGGCGATATCATAATCGCAAGCGATAACCCGGCCTTGAGAAAGGCCATGTGAAGTTGTTTCAAGCACACAGTACTCAATGCCACGGGACATCATTTGCCCCAGATAGGCTTGAATATCGGGGGCATCAGGCGTGGTTACATGAAAGCCGGTATCCAAGGCTTCATCCCCCATCAGGGCGCTGATAGTAGAGATCATGCCCACTTTCTTGCCCGCATGGCGCAAAATCTGGTAGACCATTGTAGAGGTAGTTGTTTTTCCATCGGTGCCGGTAATACCAATCATGCGCAGTTTTCTGGCGGGAAAGCCGTGCAAAGCAGCTGCAAGATAGGCCAGCACCTGGTGCATTTCTCCCTTCATTTGCAAATAGGGCAGGTTTATGCCTTCCGGTTTAGGACGATCAGAAATAACGAGGGCTGCGCCAGCCTTAACGGCTTCATCCAAAAAATTCAACCCATCGCTGGAAGCACCTTTTATAGCAACAAATGCATAACCAGGGCAAAGTTTGCGGTGGTCGGAAGCAATTCCACTAATTTGGACCTTAGGAAGCTGCCCAAGGTAAGCAAGAGGCACCTTTTTTAAAAGGGCGGAGAGGCCAAGCGGTTTAGGGGAGTAGCTTTTTGAATTGTTCATGCATTGCCATCGTGTTTTGCCTGAGCCGGCGCTTTGGGTTTAACCGTTCCGAGCAGAATACAAGCCATGCCGGTAATCACTAAAATGATTCCAGAAAAAAGAACCTGCTGGAAATCCATCAGCATAAAAAGATAAGCGGGATTCTTGAAATATTGCGCTGTTGGCGGCAATAAAGCAATTGCCAGAAAATAAAAGCCGCCCAGAATGGCTAAAACGCCTATGGCAAGCGTAAATTTTAGAAAACCCGGCCGTTTCATTTTAAGATGATTATCCATAGATATCCTAACGCGGTCAGCCCAAAAAATAAAAGGCTGAGAAGGTAATAACCTGATTTTAGCGCAAAAAACAGAGAGGCGTTCAGTATTATTTCTGCAAGCAGAAGACTTGTCTTCAGCCTGAACCGTTTTTGCGTGCGCTCTTTTTGGCAGTGACTCAGCTGAGGGTCCATTTTCACCCTCCCCCAAGCCAAGACCAAACTAAAACAAAGACCGCGATAAAAAATACAATCAGCAAATCATAAAGCAAAAGTTTTTTAAGCACACCGCCCTCTTTGCCAACCAACCCAATTGTTGAGCAACCCACAATCACTTTTGCAGGCGTCATTACACTGCCAATTGAAGCGCCGGCGGTTTGGGCAGCCAGCATCAGAGGGATTGAAAGGCGCAGAATGGAGGCTGCTTCCATATGAAGCGGAGCAAAAAGAACGTTTGAGTTATTGTTGGAACCGGTGAGGAAAGCCCCCAGCATACCAATAAAAGGAACCACAGCGGGATACAAAAAGCTGCTAAGCGCTTCTCCAAGGCCTTTTGCAAGAATGCTCGTCATCCCGCTGTGTGACATGATCTGTGAGACGCCTACCATTGTCAGAATGCCCAGGCTGGGTTCAACCGCTGTATGGACGCTGCGCTCCAGGATTCTTTTAGGGGAACCTTTGCGCAAGAGGCCATTGCTGGCATAAACAAGGCCTCCAAGCAGAATAGCCAGAAAAGAAAGAGTACCGGAATGCATTAAAGGCTGTATGTCTTTGCCGTGACCAGCTGACACGCTCCAACCGAGGCTCGTTGTCAGTTTTGGAAAAACAAAGCTGATTTGCCAGCTTTCCAACACGGACTTAAGCGGCGCAATCGTTACTGTGAGAAAGCCCAAAGAAACCAAAATGATGTAAGGAATCATGGAAACCAGCACCAAGCGGCCAGAAAGACTGCGCACAGAATTTTGACCAGCAACAGCGGAAGGCTGTTCCGCTTTGTAAACCGAAAGGCGGCGAATTAGAAAAAGCAAGCCAGCTCCAACAATTGCAGCCCCAAAAACAGAGACGTTCCCCAGCCCATGGGTAGCCATTCCAAACTGAGTAAGGCCCATCCCTGCCGTAAGCAAAAGTACGGCCAGCAGTCCATGCCTTATACCTTTCCAACTTTGGCTAATGTGCAATACGGAAAGAGCACAAGGGAAAATGGCCAAGCCCAACAAGGCGGCCGAATCCGGGGCAAGTTGCTGCGCAGGGTAAGCGGAAACGGCTACCAATGCATTAAAAGCGGCACCGATGGTGCCAAAACTGACCGACCAAGCATGCCCAAGACAGGCCATGACCACGGCATCCAGCGCATTAAAGCCCATGCTGAAAAGGATTGGAGCACAGATAGCCACAGGAACCCCAAAACCACCCATGCCTTGCATAAAAGAGGTAAGCACGATGGTAAGCATTAGAATTTGCAGGGTGCGATCTTTCATCCAAAGCGGTACAAGGTCGCCAATCAGCTTAATGGTACCGCCCTCATTGGCAAGGTGATAAAGCATGATAGCTCCCCATACCACCCAGAGAATATCAAAAGAAAGTAAAAAGGCCTTCGCTTGCGACCAAGCAATTAACTGCCAATCCACGCCAAAGAAAAGAAAAGCAAGCAAAGCGGCCGTAAACCAGGCAGCTGCCGCGGCCCGAGTTCCACTCCATTTCAGGAAAATCATCAGTACGATCACCAACAAAATGGGAAGGAAAGAAAGCAGCCAGTTAAACCAGGTGAGTGCCATGCAAGCATCCATTATAGCGAATAAGATGGAATTAGCGTGCCAATTCAGGAATATCCTTTGTTTCACATTATTTACCCCAAGGCAGTTGCATCTGAATAGTGGGCAGTGAACCTGCATCAAATAACGCGTCACCCTGAACACAGTGAAGGGTGTGGCAGTCATCCTGGCTAAAGCCAAAACAGAAAATGCCAGATGCTTCGGAAAACACCTCAGCATGACGAGGGGGGAGGATGCAGAGTGAAGGGTGTGGCAGTCATCCTGGCTAAAGCCAAAACAGAAAATGCCAGATGCTTCGGAAACACCTCAGCATGACGAGGGGGTTGGGGGCTTCAAGCCCTTTCATCGCTCCAACTGCTCATTCCCTCTCATCACCCTGAACGCAGTGAAGGGTGTGGCAATCATCCTGGCTAAAGCCAAAACAGAAAATGCCAGATGCTTCGGAAAACACCTCAGCATGACGAGGGTAGGATGGGTAATGCCAGATGCTTCCCTGCGGTCAGCATGACGAGAGGAAGGGGTTAGGCAGTACAAAAGGTTAGATGCTTCATTGCTTTCAGCATAACGAGGGATGGGGGAGGGGGACTGCAAAAATGTATTGGTCGGTATGACGAAAATTGGAAGGCGTGAAAAAAAGGCTGCAAGCAAGTGAGAGGGACCTTTCCGCATGCGGAAAGGGGTATACGGAAAGGGGGGGTACGTGCGGAAAGGTCACTAGTCAACGAGGAAAATGGGTAAAAAGCATACGTTTAACCGTGCAGAAAGATGAGAAAAGGTGAGAGGTTTTATGTACTTAATATGGCGCATTGCGAAAAGGGTAACCGTCAATGAGGAAAATGGGTAAAAAGCATACGTTTAACCGTGCAGAAAGATGAGAAAAGTGAGGGGTTTTCTGTACTTAATATGGCGCATTGCGAAAAGTCCCCAGTCAACGAGGAAAATGGTAAAAAGAATACGTTTAACCGTGCGGAAAGATGCGAAAAGTGAGGGGTTTTCTGTACTTAATATGGCGCATTGCGAAAAGTCCCCAGTCAACGAGGAAAATGGGTAAAAAGAATACGTTTAACTGTGCAGAAAGATGAGAAAGGTGAGAGATTTTCTGTAGTTAACATGGCACATTGCGGAAAGGTCCCTGGTCAATGAGGAAAATGGGTAAAAAGATGCAATCGCCCTGTTATTTACCCAAAAAAGTATCTACCAAGCAAGGAAAGAATGGTAAAATATCTTTCCATTCCGGGGCGGTGGCGGAATAGGCAGACGCAAAGGACTTAAAATCCTTCGATGGTGACATCGTGTGGGTTCGACCCCCACCCGCCCTACTTTTCCTCTTTGCTTGTGATATGATTTTTAGGTATGCATGTGTCAGCAATCAAGCATTTAAAGGGTTCCAAGATTCTGCTCTGCTGCATTTTTGCAGCCTTATTACCTGGGGCATTGGGGTGCTTTCGACCGACCCCACCGCCAGACCCTACCGCCACCCCAACATTGCAGCCAACTTTTACCTTACAACCCACCATTCTTATCCAAAAAGGTACGCCCGTTATGGTGGCGCAGCCTGCCAACCCTACCGCCAGCCCAAACTTTGAAATTGCCAACCCTGTGCAAGTAAGCGAATTGCAATTTTTTCAGCATGGGTATGAAGTACAAGTGCTTGCAAAACTGCAAAACACCCTCCATGATGCCCTTTTGCGTGACATCAGTTACCAGATTATGCTGTTGGATAGTGAAGGCAACCGTCTGGCAGAACAAAACGGGGCTGTAAAATATCTTTTTGCCAGAGAGACAACCGGTATTGTCAGCAAAATTGATTTAATGCCCGGGATGGTTGCAGCCAGTCTGCAAATGCAAATTACAGGAGGAAAACAAGAACGCGGTCTGCGCTACAAACAGCCTTTTGCCTTGCAGGAAAGCCGGGCCATTACCATGCCAAACGGGCAAACAGCTACGGCCAGATTGGAAAATGCGGACCCAGCCACTTACGCCCAGGTTTCCCTAAACGCCATTGCCTACAATCAGCAGGGTGAGATCATTTGCGGGGGCAATAAACCGCAGGAATTTGTTCCATCCAAAAGTAAGATCGGTGTTTCGGTACCGCTTATCAACTGCCCTGAAATCCCCAGCATTGTGGATTTTTATGCCTTTTTAACACCCTATTCAAGCTCACTGCCGGATGGAAACTGGCAAAAGAACATCAAGCTGATCAACTGGGGTTTTATTGTAGATGAACACAACCGAGTTTCCGGCGGGGCAGAACTGCAAAACCTGACTGATAGAACCCTGACCCATAATTACTTCATGCTCACCGTTTATAACAGCGCCGGACAGGTATGCTTGGCTGAAAACGTCAGCCTGGATGCCCTCTGGCCGCATGAAGAAGCTGCATTCTCGCCGGGCATTTTGGACCTGCCGCTGAACTGTGAAGCAAAGACGGTGGATTTGAAAGTGTTGCCGGGAGAGTTTGGGCAAAACCCCTTAGCCTATAACCCGTTAGTGGTTTCAAATGTTGCGCTTGTTAAAGAAGAGACAGGAACGGTGGCCAAGCTGCGCGTTGTTAACAACCTCAACGCAGACATTTCAAGTGCTTCTACGGTTGTTATTTTAAAAAATGCAAGCGGTAAAATAGTAGGGGGCGGCCTGCAAATGACGGGAAACATTCCAGCAAACGGCATGCTTGAAACAAGCATCGCACTTGCTTATGCAGGCAGCCTTGACGATATCACCCTCAGCGCGTCAGCAAGCATTCCTGACGGCGTAATCATTACAAAATAAGGAGTTAGTTTATGTCATTCAAGATGAAACCAGGCATGCGCCGTTTTTCGGCCACGGCCATCAACGTCAAATCACCCGTACCAGCGGATATTGAAATTGCGCAGGACGCCGTAATGAAGCCCATCCATCAAGTTGCTGAAGAGCTGGGCCTTTTACCGGAAGAATTGGAACTTTACGGCGACTATAAAGCCAAGGTTAAACTTGAAGTACTCGAACGCCTTAAAAATCAGCCGGATGGCAAGTATATTGATGTCACTGCCATCACACCCACCCCGCTGGGAGAAGGCAAGACAACTACCACCGTTGGCCTTTCACAGGCGCTGGGCGCTCATTTAGGCAAAACCGTTCTCACTTGCATCCGGCAGCCTTCGCAGGGGCCAACCTTTGGCATTAAAGGCGGAGCAGCAGGCGGAGGTTATTCACAGGTTATTCCGATGGAAGATTTTAACCTGCACCTCACGGGGGACATCCATGCCATTACGGCAGCTAACAACCTTTTGGCAGCCGCTATTGATACGCGCATGTTCCATGAATCACAGCAAGGGGATAAGGCGCTTTTTGACCGCCTCTGCCCTGCCGATAAAAAAGGCAAACGCCATTTTGCGCTTGGTATGCAGGGCCGTCTGAAACGAATGGGCATCACTGAAACTGACCCGGATAAGCTGAGCGATGAACAAAAGGCAAAGTTTGCCCGCTTGGATATTGACCCTGCCACGGTCACCTGGCGGAGAGGCCTGGATGTTAATGACCGTATGCTGCGCGGAATTACCGTTGGGCAGGGGCCTGAAGAAAAAGGCTTTGACAGTAAAACCAATTTCTATATTACAGTTGCTTCAGAACTGATGGCTATTTTGGCGCTTGCCACCAGCCTTGAAGATATGCATGTGCGCATTTCCAAGATTGTGATTGGTCTTGACCGCAAGGGCGAACCTGTCACGGCGGATGATCTAGGCATCACCGGCGCGCTAACTGTGCTGATGAAAGACACCATCAAGCCCACCCTTATGCAGACCCTGGAAGGCACCCCGGTACTTGTGCACGCCGGGCCTTTTGCCAATATTGCCCACGGCAACAGCTCGATCATGGCGGATAAAATCGGTTTGAAACTGGCGGATTATGTGATCACTGAATCCGGCTTCGGTGCCGACATGGGTATGGAAAAATTCTTTGATATTAAATGCCGCTACTCCGGCAATATTCCCAATGCCGTGGTTTTAGTGGTTACAGTACGCGCCCTTAAAATGCACGGCGGCGGACCCAAAGTAACTGCAGGAGCACCCCTTGCCCCTGAATACACCAATGAAAATCTGGAATTGGTTGAAAAAGGTTCTGTGAACATGCTGGCCCACATCGGTATAGCCAGCAAATTCGGCATTCCGGTGGTGGTGGCTATAAACCGCTTTCCCACGGATACAGACAACGAGCTGGAACTGGTGCGCAAGATTGCCAAAGCAGACAAGGGCGTGGTTGATGCGGTGGTTTGCGACCACTTCTCGCAGGGCGGCGCAGGTGCGGTTGCTTTGGGAAAGGCGGTCATCAAGGCTGCTGAAATGAAATCTGATTTCAAGTTCCTGTACCCGCTTGAAGAACCCATCAAAGCGAAAATCGAAGCCATTGCCCAAAAGGTTTACGGGGCTGACGGTGTTGATTACAGCGAATTAGCGGAAGAACGTATTCGGGAATATACCCGCCTGGGTTACGACAAACTGCCCATCTGTATGGCAAAGACACATTTGAGCCTTAGCCATGACCCAGCCCTGAAGGGTGCACCGAAAGGCTTTAGAGTGCCGATCCGCGATATCAGCGCTTCCATCGGCGCGGGGTTCCTCTACCCCCTGCTTGGCACCATGAGCACAATGCCCGGCCTGCCCACACGGCCTGCCTACTATGATATTGAAATTGACTTCAAGACCGGTAAAATAACCGGCCTGAGCTAAAAAAGATGGGGCGGGTATAACCCGCCCCTTTTACTTTTCATGGCATTTCGCAGTATCACTTATTTTCATTATTTAAATAAAAATTAAACATCCGCGCATTATAGTAAAGGATAGAATTTGCATGCAGAAGCTGCGTAAAGCAAAATAGATGCATGAAATAAAGAAAGAAGCAGACCTATGAGAACAAAAAAACTCGTCCCCTATTTGATGATTCTTGTTTTGGCATTATCCAGCCTAGCCTGTACCATCAACAAAGAAAACATCCCTGAACTGCCTAAATTGCCGCAGCTCTTCCCAGCCACAGCTACAGCGCAAAACCCAAATAAAGGCGTGGAGCAGCATGGCAGCAGCACAATTTTACCGACAAGCCAAGCGCCCAGCGGACCCATCCCTACTGCGCTGCCCGCTGAGCCCTTACAGGGTATTGGCGGGGCAACCGCAGACCTGCAAGCTGAACTGCAGCAGGTTTACAAGAACGCCCTACCGGGCGTAGTAATGATTCGCTTCACCTCCGGTCAAAACTCGGGTGAAGGAACCGGTTTTGTGATTGATAAGGAAGGTCACATTGTAACCAACTATCATGTAGCCGGTGAAGTCAGTTCGCTGGAAGTAGATTTTGCGGATGGCTCCAAAGTAGAAGGCACAACCATCGGGCTTGATCTGGACTCTGACCTGGCAGTGGTAAAAGTGAACGTTCCCGCAGATAAACTGCACCCCCTGCCCTTAGGCGATTCTGATCAAGCCGCAGTAGGCACTATTGTGGTTGCCATCGGCAGCCCATATGGCTTAGGGGGAACCATGACAATGGGCATTATTTCAGCCCACGGACGCACCCTTGATTCTCTGCGCCAGTCTGGACAGGCAGACCAGGGTGCTGCGCTCTATTTTGCAGCAGGCGATTTACTGCAGACCGATGCTTCGATTAACCCAGGCAATTCAGGAGGGCCGCTTTTGAACCTGCAAGGTCAGGTCATCGGCGTTAACCGCGCCATTCAAACGGCCGGTGTTTCATTAAGCGGCCAGGCCGTCAATACCGGCATCGGGTTTGCTGTTTCTTCAAATATCGTGCGCAAGGTTGTGCCTTCGCTCATCGAAAAGGGATCTTATGCCTACCCCTATTTAGGACTTTCGGCCATGTCTGACGGTAAGATGAGCCTGGCTCTCGCAAAGGAGATTGGCCTTGCGCAGGCCAGCGGCGCCTATGTTGTTGCCGTGACCGCCGGGGGACCGGCAGACAAAGCGGGAATTAATGCGGCTAACAGCCAAACCGGCAAGGGCGGAGACTTGATCATTGCCATTGATGGAAAACCTGTGATTACGTTCAGCGATTTGCTGAGCTATCTAATTTTGAATAAGAACCCAGGTGATTCGGTTAACTTTACTGTTTTACGTGGCAGCAAACAGATTGAGGTGCCATTGGTGGTTGGCGCAAGGCCCTGATTGCGCTTTGTTTATGTGATGAGGCTGGACGATTAGACGTTCAGCCTCATTTTTTAACAGTATAGGTATTCAGAATGGTAAATGTAAAGACAAAAGCTGCCTATTCCATGGCAATTGCATCCAACTAGCGGGCGTAGAGCCTGCATCAACTCACGCGTCTCCCTGGACGGAGTGAAAGGTCTGGCAGCCATCCTGGCGAAAGCCCCAAAACAGAAAATGCCAGATGCTTCCCTGCGGTCAGCATGACGAGGGGGTTGGGTGATTTGGCAAGGACAGCTTACTATGACGAGGGGAATGGATGCGAAGTGAAGGGTCTGGCAGTTTCTATTAGGTAAAACACGAAGGCCAGATGCTTCGGAAAACACCTCAGCATGACAAGGGTAGGATGGGAAATGCCAGATGCTTCCCTGCGGTCAGCATGACGAGGGGAATGGATGCTTTGGCAAGGACAGCTTACTATGACGAAGTGCGGGAGCGGGAAAGTAAAAAGGCCAGATGCTTCGGAAAACACCTCAGCATGACGAGGGTAGAATGGGAAATGCCAGATGCTTCCCTACGGTCAGCATGACGAGGGGGGGAAAGGTACTGGGCAAGGCGATTAAACGATGTAATACCCCTTTAGGCTCATCACCCTGAGCATTTTTTGCGAAGGATCCGGCAGTCAAGGTTAACCCTAAAGCGGGCTAAATTTAGGGGGCATCAACTCTTATGCAGCCAATTCAAAGGGCAGATGCTTCCCTGCGGTCAGCATGACGAGGGGGAGGGTGCGGAGTGAAGGGTTTGTAGGTCATCTCATTTACCCTGCTGCCTATTCGTAACGGAGCGCTTCGACCGGCTGAAGCTGGGCAGCCCGGCTGGCAGGATACCAACCAAAGAAAATGCCAACCGCAGCAGAAAAGAGCGTTGCCAGCAAAACAGCGTCCAGGCCCACCACCGGGCTTAGGTTGGCGCCAGCTTTAAGCGCTACAAAACCGATGAGCAGAGCAAGCAGCCAACCCAGCAGAATGCCCAAAATACCGCCTATCAGGCTAAGCATGGCAGATTCGCTGAGGAACTGGAGCATAATATCCGCCTTGCGCGCTCCAAGCGCTTTGCGCAAGCCAATTTCAGATGTGCGTTCCGTGACCGAAACCAGCATAATATTCATAATGCCAATCCCGCCGACAAGGAGTGAGATACCAGCAATCCCCGCAAGAAATATGGTGAGAACCCCAGTAATTGAATTGGCAATCGAAAGAAAATCTTCCTGATTGGTGATTGAAAAATCATCTGCCTGGCGCGGGTTCAGACGGTGGCTTTCGCGCAGGACCAAACCCGCTTCGGAGATGGCAGCTTCAACAGAAGCTTCATCCTCCGCCTGAAGCAATATAAAACTAAGCTTGCCCGAGCTTGAATCCTGCTTCACACGAGTTTGCATACTGGTGAGGGGAATATAGGCAAAAGTATCCGGGTTATTAAACTGGCCGCCGCCCTTTGATTTGGTTACGCCAATCACTCTGAAAGGATAATTATTAATGCGCACTACCATTCCGATAATGCCTTCATGCCTGCCCAAGATGCCATCCGCCAAAGCAGGGCCCAAAACAACCACTGAAGCACGCGAATCCAGCTCTGACTGGCTAAAAAAACTACCCTCAGTCAAGGTAAGGTTCTGCACTTTTTCAAAGCCAGGCTTTACGCCGTATATGGTGGTCTGTTCACTTTCTTTGCCATAGTTCACTTTAGAATTGGCAGTGATAATGGGAGCAACGTGACGAATGTGGGGTGCCCTTAGCCTATTAGACAGGGCATTTGCATCTGCCAGGGTAAGGCTGCGCGGGCTGGCAAGCATGGAAATACGGCTGCCGGGCATGACATAAATCAGGTTCGTGCCAATTGATTGAATCTGGCTGCTAATGGAAGCCTGGGCGCCCTGCCCGGCAGCCATCAGCGCTATCACCGCTGCGACGCCGATGATAATGCCGAGAATAGTTAGAAAAGAACGGGCGCGATTGCTATTGATGCTACGCAATGCTTCTTTAAATATTTGCAGAATTTTCATACTATTTTGGCCCTCCATCTGTAATAAGGCCATCGCGCAGATGAATGGTGCGCTGGGTCATCGCCGCCACATCCGGATCGTGAGTGACGATAACCAGAGTGGTTCCTCTTTGGCGGTTCAGGTTCAGGAGAAGATCCATTATTTCCTGCCCTGCCTTGGTATCCAGGTTACCGGTGGGTTCATCCGCAAGAATAATGGCCGGTTCATTAACCAGGGCCCTGGCAATGGCTACGCGCTGCTGTTGCCCACCAGAAAGCTCATTCGGTTTATGCAGCATGCGATCTTCCAAACCCACCGCTTTCAGAGCATCACGAGCGCGTTCCTGCATGCGGCTGTTTTCCGTGCTGTAATGCATGGGCAATTCAACATTTTCAAGGGCAGTCACTCTTGGGAGAAGGTTATATTTTTGGAAAATAAAACCAATCTTTTTATTACGCACTACCGCCAGTTCGTCATCCCGCAGGTCTGAAACCTTGAGGCCATCCAAAATATACAGGCCGCTGCTGGGCGAATCGAGACAGCCAATCATATTCATCAGAGTAGATTTGCCGGAACCACTGGGGCCCATAATCGCAATGACCTCTCCGTGCTGAACCTCAAAATCGACCCCGCGGAGCGCGGGCACTTCAATCTCCCCTATCCGGTAAATCTTTTTGAGCCCTTTGACTTGAATAACAGGAGCTTGATTCTTTTCTTCCATCAACGCATCCGTCTGCTTTGGGTAAAAAGCTGCATAATATTGCTGGGTGGGTTCAGCACCAGGGTATCGCCTTCTTTCAGGTCTCCCTCAAGAATTTCAACATTTTCGCTGGAATATGCGCCAACGCGCACTTTGACTTGCTGCGGAGCACCATTTTTGAGCAAGAAGACCACCGATTCACCCTGCAAAGTCTTAACAGCGGCAGAAGGCACCACCAGTACATTTGGTTTAGCATCAGTAATAATGGTTACGCCGGCAGTCATGCCGGGCTTAATTGTATCCAGCCCATCACTCATTTCAATCGTTACGTTATAGTTGACTACACCGGCCTGTTCAATGCCTACTTTAGCAATTTCCTTGACCTTGCCATGATAGGTACTGTTGAAGAAAGCATCAAAAACAAGGTCAGCCTGCTGCCCCAGTTTGACGGCAGGGATATCCACCTCGGCCACCGGCACGTCAATGTAGTAGTGGGCAAAGTCGGCAACCTGAACTGCCTTTGCCCCAGGTGCTACGGAAGCACCCGGTTTTGTATAAACAGCCGTGACCACACCTGAAAATGGAGCCTTTAACTGGGCGGACTGCATACGTTTTTCGGAAATCGCAAGTTGGTATTCAAGCTTCGCCCTGGCGGCAGGGTCAGGACCGTTTTTAATTTTATCCAAATCGGCCTGGTCCTTGCGGATATTTGTTTTTTGGGTTTCCATTTGAACGCGAAGATCATCGGTCTGTTCTTTGATAGTGTTCTCGTCACAAAAGTTCAAATTGGTTTTAGCCAAGTCCATTTTGTTTTTATTAAGTTGGGTAGGCTCCCTCTCGTACAGCGATTTGGAATCATCATAACTGCGCTGGAGATCTGCCAAATGCCATGCAGTACAAACCCTGCTTTCCAGATCGGCAAGGTTGGCTTCCATTTGCCTGAGGGATTGATTGGCAGAACTAAGGCGCAGCTCAAGCTGGGCCTTTTGCAGCGCAGTATCAGCAGCCAAATTTTGCAGGGATTGCTGAATGGAATCGTAATCCATACGAGCCTGAATAATATCAGCCGGCAGGTCATCTTCAGAAAGCGCCATCAGAATCCGGCCCTTTTCCACTTTTTGATCCAGTACAACCGCGCCCTCTGCCACGTGGCCACCAGATGCCCAGACAAGCGTTTCCAATTGTTCCGGACGGACCGTGCCGGTACCGCCAATGCTGGTTATAAGTGTCTGCCGTGTTACTTCTGATGTTTCAAGGGCATTCATGGCCTTTTGGGCAGTCTGCTGACGGTTCCAGAAAAAGAAAAAGACAGCCGCTGCAGCAAGTAAAAAAAGAACAAGCCAAGTGACAAGACGCCGGAAAGTTTTGGCGGATGGTTTAGTATTAGATGCGCTCATAGCACTCCATTTCAAGAGGTAAGATTTATTGAATATACACTACGAGTGTAAAAATTTGATTAACTCAGGGTAATGATGCTAAGCCCTTAGCGGATCAGGCGGGAAAGATCTTTGAAAGCAGGGTGACGAGCATCTTTAAGAAGGGCAAATAAAAGCATTTCAAGCGTGAAAAGATGAATAGCCGGATTGCGGGCCAGTTCTGCAAGAGCTACTCGTTTATCATTCAGAGAACGAGATGAAACAGCATCTTCGACCAGAAAAACCTGCCAGCCTTCCTCAGCCAGAGCGAGAGCACTTTGATAAATACAGATATGACTTTCGTAGCCGCAAAGGATGACGTGCTTTTTTTCTGTTTCCTCAAGCGCCTTCCGAAAACCCGAGTCAGCCAGAATATTGAAAGAGAAACGTGGCATTTCAGGCTCATTTTGCAATATGCTGCGCAATGCGGGGGTTGTAGAACCAATCTTTTGCGGAGCCTGGGCGGTGAGCAAAACAGGCATCCCAAGCATTTTACAGCCACGGGCAAGTGTAATGACTTTTGCCAGACGTTCGGAAGATTCAGCAACCACTTCAGCCAGTTTACCCTGCACATCCACCACGGCAAGGAGCGCATTTTCAGAATTCAGCATCATATTCTCCGTTGAGGCATTATGGTTATATTATAATGCTGGCATGCCCCAGCTAAGGTTTAAAAACGTTATTCCATGCTTTTGGGATTGCTGCAAACTCTGGTGGCATGACTGGTCCAACATGGTGGTTTGCTCGTTGCTGGCCATCCTGGCAAGCCTTAGCGTCTTTCTGGCGCCAGTGGCTTATTTTGGGCTTTTGCAGACCGCCAGCGATCTTTCGCATGGGCAGCGCAGCGGACTTGGCGGCTTTTGGGGAGCTTTCAAAGCACATTGGGCCAAAGCCCTGATCTGGGGGCTGGCAAGCCTGGGAGTGATCGGCCCGCTTGGCGCGGCATTCTGGATTTCCGCCACCAAGCCAAGCCCCTTTGGGCTGGCCGGACTGGTTTTATCCGCTTTTGGGGTTTGGTTAGCTTTTACCCTCAGCCAGTTAAGTGCCGCCTGCTTCTTTTTGCAGGAACCGCAAGAATTGAGCCTGAGCCTTAAGAATGCCTGGGTTCTGCTGCGCCTGCACCCAGAGTTCTTTTTGGGCTGCGGGTTGATCAACCTTTTGCTTACTTTGCTTTCCTTGCGTTTTTATCTACCCATTTTTCTGGGTGTAGAAGCCTTCAGCGCCCTTTTTAGCATCCTTCAAGTGCAGAGGACATTCGGCAAAGAACCTGAACCCAAGCCGCAATAAGGGAAAAGAAAAAGTGAACGGAAAACCTTTCGCTTTCCGTTCAGAAAGTTAAAGAATCAGGCTTCAAAAGCCGGCACAAAAGTCCAATTGCCGTCTTTTTCAAAAGCGTAATGCGGCAGCCAAGCCACCCCAAACAGTTCAGGAACAATGTTGGTTTTTTGGGGCTTGATGTAGACTTCCTGTAATTCCGTGTTTTGCTGGCCCGAAGCCTGTTGAAGCGAAGCGATTTCTTCCTGCTCTTTTTGATTCAACTCCGCAAGCTGCTGTTCATAGAGCGCAATCATCTGCCTGGATTCTTCCACATTGGCTTGGGCGGTGCTGGTCATACGGCGTTTAGTCATGGATGAGTTAACACCGCTGCCGCTTCTGCCAATGCTGCCCAAAAGCCCTCCGCTGCGTTTACTGCCAAAGACAGCCTTGCCCACCGTGGTGAGCCAAGAGCCCGCTTCTTCCATCTTGCGCTGGTTGAGAGTGGTTTGGTCGCGGTCCAACTCCATTTCTTCTTTCATTTTACGCGTTTGGATGGACTGGCGCTGCTTATCATATTTTGCCTTGATTTTGGCAATATCACCTTCCGAAGCCTGCATATTCAGTGAGGATGAACGCTTGAGGAAATCTTGCTTTGTTTCCCCAGGGGCAGAGTTTAGTTTGGTGAGAGGGTTGGTATAGAGCGTGAGCGAATAGCTGCGGTAAATCCAATCCGCAAAATCTTTAGAAAGAGCCTGGATGGCAGTTTCATCATTCGTGGGATATTGAAGGTCTCCAAAAGTGGCGCCCGGCAAAGCCCTGCCGTCAAACTTAGTTGGCTCCACGGGCCCAATTTGATATTGCTGCCACTGAACCAGCCCATGCCCTTCCAGTTTCTGCAGCATCACAGTTACTTTTTGCTGCGTATTCAGGTTATAGGTGCGGTTGGCAAAATAGACCGTGGACTGCCCCAAAAGACAAGGGGCATAATGGAAAGCGGGGGCACTGCCAGCATTGACGCGACTGCCAAAAGCCTTCAAGGCCTGAGAAGGCGTAAGCGTAACAGGCAGATAGAATACGTTCACTTTTGAAGAAATGGTTGGCTCCATATTAGAGCCGGCTTTGCCTTGGCTGCCACCCCTTATTTGGTTTTCGGCAGATAGAGCAGTACTGGCGGGTTGAGACCCGGGAGGGGTTTTAAGCGTTTTGGCGGAGGGCAGGTCATAAACATCGGCACCTACCAAACGGTTCAAGGCATCCAATTGATTCATGGGTACCGGCCCGGGCAGGTAATTCATTGCCCAGCGGGTAGTATAGATTAAGGGTTTTTTAGCATGAATATTGTGCAAGATAAAGACACGTTTACCCAAAGCGCTGATGGTTTGGTCAAAGTATTGGCGGTCAAAACCGCCTGTGAGTGTTGAGAGGCCATCCAGCAGGCGCTGCTTATCCTGGTCGGTTTGCAGTTTGCCTATCATCCAAGTGCCGGTGTTGGAGAGCGCTTTATAGTCGAGGTCAATGGGGTTTTGGGTGGTAAGCACCAAGCCTACCCCGAAGGCGCGGGCCTGCTTGAGCAGACGCAGGATAATCGGTTTGCTGGGTGGATTGGCAACAGGCGGCAGATAACCCGCAATTTCATCAAAATAAACCAGAGCGCGCAGGGTCTGCGTACCTTGCTGGCTGCGCATCCAAGTTTGAACAGCTGTATAAAGCAGGGTAACAAAGAACATGCGCTGTTCATCTGAAAGATGCGCAAGATAAAAGACAGAATGGCGGGGTTTGCCTTCGGCATTGTAAAGGAAGCTGGCAATATCCAGGGGCTGGCCCTGAAGCCATTGTGAGAAAGCGGGAGCCGCCAAGAAGTTATTGATTTGCATTGCCAAAGCAGCCCGCTCTTTTTCAGGGAAGATTTTACTGACCGGGAATACACCCAGTTTTTCAAACGGAGGCGCCTGAATCTGAGAGATGAGCGTTTCAAGGTCAAGGTCGTGGCGTTGGCTCCAAGCGTTTTGGAAGATATTGGAAAGGAGAATGTGTTCCTTGCTGCGCAGAGGGTCAATATCCTTAAAACCAACCAGCCCGAGCAAAGCAGATACATTGCTGGTGATGGATTCGAGGAGCAGCTCTGTGTTTTCCGACCAATCGATATTCGGACATTCCAGAGAGGTAAGGATGCTGACCGGGATACCGGCATTGGAACCCGGCGTATAAACCGCGTATTCCACTGTTTTGGCCAGATTAACCACATCCTGTTTGACAATGCCCCAATCGGTAAGGCCCTTCCTCCAGTTTTCAGAGGCCTCCGCCCCAACCTGTTCCACTGTTTTGCCTTCCCGAGCTGCCTGAGAAGAATCTACCCAGGGTGTAAAATCAGCAGGCATCATGTTTGGGAAATGCAGGAGTTCGTTGGTAAGGTCGCCTTTTGGGTCAATGAGAATAGCAGGAATGGCTTTGAGAGCGGCTTCTTCAAGAAGAATAATACCCATGCCGGTCTTGCCGGAGCCAGTCATACCGACAATTACGCCATGCGTAACCAGATCAACAGGGTCATAATAAACGGGTTTATCTGCCAGCGCCTGTTTCGCGTTCAGGTCGTATTCGCGACCAAAAAAGAAGCTTTTAATATCTGCCATACAACACTCCCATTTCTTGAATGGATAAATTATAAGGCAAACAACAGGCTTCCATATCAAAAAAAATTATAGAACAAAATATTTGCTAAGGTTCAGCTCTTTCAGGCTGCTTAGTTTTTCAGCTGCCAAATCATTTTCTTCCAGCAGAGTAACCTCATTAGGAATATGCACTACAGGGATAGCAGCTCTGAGCGCAGCCAAACAGCCGTTTTTTGAATCCTCAAGGACCAAGGCATGCTGCGGAAGAACCTTTAGACGCTCAAGTACCGTCAAAAAAATTTCCGGGCTTGGTTTGGCGGAAGAAACGTCATCGCGGGTTACTACCGTATCAAATCTGCTTAAGATGCCCAGCTTTTCTAATTTAGGCAAAACCCAGGAAGCTGGTGAACTGGAACCCACCGCCAAAAGCAAGCCGGATGCTTTGGCTTCATCAATCAATTCCAGCACACCCTCCATAGGAGTAGTTGAATCCAAAGCCTGGATGGTGAGATGATCAAAGAAGCGGCGTGCTTCAGCAGTTGTATATTTGCCACCTGTAGCTTCGGCATAAAAAGCCCAGGGATTATAGCCTTCTTCCGCAGAACTGCCAACAATTTTAAGATACGCCTGCAGATCAAAGTGCAGGCCAAGTTTGGCAAACTCTTGCTTGAAAACTTCCACCTCGACCGACTCCGTGTCCAGAATGAGACCGTCAAAGTCAAAAATGAGCGCTTGCCTGACAGGTTTGTTTTGCATTTTAATTCCTGAAAGTTCCTGTGCCCCAATAGCCGGAAGCAAGGGGTGAAATATCCTCCGAGGTAATAAAAGCCTCAGGGTCCATTTCTTTTGCCAAATTCTGGATTCGCTTGAGGTCTTTGCGGCGGACGGTAAGATTAAGCATTGCCACATCGCCATCCTTGCCATGGGCTGAAATTTCGGTGACAGCGTAATCCTGTTGGCGGATCGCTTCTGCCAGGCGCATATCCATCAGTTTGCTGATGATGGTGATGTGGCTGAAGCCGATTGCAAGTTTTTTTTCCAGCCACATGCCCAAGCTATTGCCGGTGGCAAACCCCGCGCAATAGGCAACAACGTTGAGCACCTTAGAAGTATCTGAAAGCACCCAGCCCATGCTGTAAACAAACATGACCGTTTCAAGGAATCCCAAGATCCAGGCAATGGTGGATTTTCCGCGCAGGGCAAGTAAAAAACGCAGCATGTCCATGGCGATGGAAATAACGCGTATGATAAAAATAGCCAGCACAATCAGCCACGCGGAAGGCGTAGCAGGAAAAGAAATCATAAAATCCTCCCAGGCTCTATTTTTCCGCAGAGGCAGACTGGATAGCCGGTTCGTACAACAAGTGCATATATTCTTTTACCATACGAGTCATTGAGAACCGCGGCGAACAACTGCGAATACATTCTTTAACACGCTGAATCCAATCAGCAGGAAGCCCATCCGCAGAGCGCATATTGTAATAAAGCGGCACAATCTCATTTTCAAGCGTATCATAGAGGCTTTTAGAATCGGCTTCATCCTGCGCATCCAAATCAGCATATTCCGTATTATCGCCAATCGCCCAGCCATTTTGGCCGTTAAAGCCTTCGGCCCACCAGCCATCCAAAACAGAGAAATTAAGGGTGCCATTCAACGCGGCTTTCTCGCCGCTTGTTCCTGAAGCCTCACGAGGGCGGCGCGGTGTATTAAGCCAGACATCTACACCCTGCACCAGATAGCGGGCCATGTTCATATCATAATCATCAAGGAAGACCAGCCGTCCACCGTTGCGGGCATCTTTGACGTGACGATAAACTTCCTGAATGAGGTGCTTGCCTGGTTCATCCGCCGGGTGCGCCTTGCCTGCAAAAACCACCTGAACCGGGGTGCGGGAATTCGTGACAATACGCAGAAGACGGTCATAGTCGCGAAAGAGAAGATTGGCACGTTTATACGTGGCAAAACGGCGAGCAAAACCAATGGTAAGGCGGTATGGGTCCAAAAGAACACCGCTAGCAACCGTCTGCACAGGGTGCACACCACTGTGAAGCCATTCTTCACGGGCGCGGGCCACCATATAAGCCTGCAATTTACGTTTGAGATGCAAGCGCACCTGCCAAATCGTTTCATCAGGGATTTCTTCAATACGGTCCCAAAGGGCCTGATCATCTATGTGATTTACCCAGTCCGGCCCCCAATAGTGTGTATAGAGGTTGCTTAGCCTGCGCGCAAGCCAAGTGCCGGTATGCACGCCGTTGGTAATAGAGATAATGGGAACATCATCCACTTGGCGTTCCGGCCAAAGGTTCTGCCACATATGCCTTGAAACATCACCATGCAGCTTTGAAACGCCGTTGGCATAATCAGAGAGACGCAAGGCCAGCACCGGCATGGAGAAGGCTTCGCCTCCCCATTCAGGCACGATTTTGGCAATATTGATGAAGTCATCGCGGTTCATACCCAACTGAGGCCAATAGTTGGAGAAATACTTGTCAACAAGCCAGAGCGGGAAAACATCGTTCCCTGCCGGAACGGGAGTATGCGTGGTAAAGATACTGGAATGGCGCACTACCTCCTTAGCCTGGTCAAGGTTTTTGCCTTCCCCAAGCAAAGAGCGCAGGCGTTCCAGAGTGAGGAAGGCGGAATGGCCTTCGTTCATGTGATAGATATCGGGTTTAAACCCCAAGCGCTCCAGCGCACGTTTGCCACCAATACCCAGCAAGATTTCCTGCGAGATGCGCAGGTCTAAATCGCTGATGTAAAGCTTATCGGTCAACTGACGATCCTGAGGATTATTTTCGGGGATGTTGGTTTGCAAAAGAACCAGTGTGACCCGGCCGACATTCAATTCAAAAAGGCGGGCATAGCAGGTGCGACCAGGCAATTCAATTGAAATTTTAATGGGCTCATGGTTTTCATCGTAAAGGGCCACCAAGGGAATATCGTTGAAATTAATTTCCACATTGCGCGCTTCCTGCCAGCCATCTTCGGTAATCTTCTGCGAGAAGTAACCGTAGGTGTAAAGAAAGCCAACCGCAGTAAGGGGCAAGCCCAAGTCACTGGCTTCTTTAAGATGGTCACCCGAAAGCACACCCAAGCCGCCAGCATAGACCATGAGGGATTCGTGCAGGCCGTATTCAAACGAAAAATAGGCAATTTGCTTCTTAAGAAGCTGAGGATAGTTTTCGGAATACCAAGTTGATGGTGCATGCATATATTCGTCAAACTGACGGATAATGCGGTCATAATAAGCCAGAAAATAGCGATCTTTCAGGATGCTTTCCATCACTTCAGAAGGAACATTGCGAAGGAAAACAATAGGATTGTGATTAGATTGCTCCCAAGTGAGAAAGTCAATTTCTTTAAATAAGTGAGCTGCCTCAGGATTCATTACCCACCAGAGGTTGTGGGCGAGATCTGCCAAACGTTTAAGGCGGGCCGGCAAATTAAAGCTGTTTGGCATTTCACGAATAATCTTCAAGTTTGCTTGTTCAGTCATTAGTGCTCCCTATTCATGGGGTTGAGTTTTCAAAACGCCGATATCATAACACAAAGGATAAAGCGGGTTTTGGAGTATTTAGGCTTTATTTCTGCTGAACCCGATTCGGCTTGGGCTTTTTGCCGCTGAAAGCGGGTGTGGCCAGGGTGACAAAACGGGTAAGGCGTTCATCGATCAGGCGGCTGTAAATGCGCGGGTCCAACTCATCCGGAGTCAGGGATGAAGTAAGGACGGTAGGCAGTTCCGCCACATAGCGATAATTGAAAAGCTGGTAAAGCTTTTCACGTGCCCAAGGTGTAGCAGACTGGGTGCCAAGATCATCCAGAATGAGAATGCGCGCATTTTTTATTTCTTCGAAGCGTTTATCCAAGCTTACCTGGCTGTTGGGGTTAAAGCTTGCCCTTAAGTGATCTAAAAGATCCGGTACACTCACCATCAAGGGAGGGTTACCGAGAGCAGCCTGATAGTTGCCGATCGCCGCAGCCAGGTGAGTTTTACCAGAGCCATAAGGGCCTACGAAGACCAGCCAGCCCTCCGGATGTTTGGCGTATTCTTCGGCTATTTGTTTTGCCTGAGCAACCGCCATCAGCTCATCGCGCATCAGCCCTTCATCACGGCGCAGTTCAAAATTATCAAAACGCATTTTGCCATGGAGCGCAAGGCTGGAAAGCTCCGGATGGCCCACTTCATCGGTTGGGTTACGATAGTCAGGGGCATTGATTTCCACCTTTGTTACCAGTTCCGGATCCATCAGGCGTGAACGGATGCGCCCTTCAAAGTCCTCAAAGTCAAGATTAGTGGTAACAACCGTGGGGAATTTATTGATATAGCGTTGGTTAATAATTTGAAACAGTTTTTCCTGCGCCCAGGGTGTAGCATTTTGGGTTCCAAAATCATCCAATACAAGCAGGGGATAATTGCGAATTTCGTCAAAGCGCTCTTCAAAATTACCCGTTCCGGAATAGGTACTGCGCAGCCAATCCAGAAGGTCGGGTACGGTAAGAAAGAGGGTAGGCACGCCCTCTTCAAGCGTTTGGTTTGCAATGGCGGCAGCCAGATGGGTTTTGCCACAGCCATAACGCCCAACCAGTAAAAGCCAACCCTTACGAGTCTGTGCAAAGTTGCGGGCCAGATTAAAAGCCTGTTGCAGCGAATTTGCCTGCTGCTCACCCATACCAACCCGACCGCGAGGGTGAAAATTTCCAAAAAGGCAGGCCCGCAAAGCGCCTAAGTTGCTTTTTGTAAAGCGCTCGTCTTTTACTGAGTTGTCTGCTTCGAGCACACGGCAAGTACAAACCTGCAGCTTTCCAAAGCGTGGGTCGCCCATCGGCACATCCACGCCAACATAACCCAGACCATGGCAAAAGGGGCAGTTGGGGTCGCCAATGGCAACACCTTCACGCAGACCCAGCGATTCCGGGCCGGGCTCAGTGGCCTTTTTGCTGTTGGCTTTGATAGAGTTCTTTATATTTGTTGAGACCGAGGCCAGCTTTTTCATTCGTTTTCTCCCGTCCGTTCTCTTTCCAGCGCTTAAGCACCGCCCGGACGTAACTCCATTTTCGGGCATTATGGTTTATTGCTTCCTTGATAGCATCCTGAAACCATTCCGCAGGATATTCGCGGGCATCTTCCTGCAAAAGTTCCGCTACCATGGGGGTAAGTGGACCAATATTATCTTCATACAACTTAAAGAGGTTTGGCCGGAAGCTTTGGGCTGCATTTCCTTTCAATTCCTCAGGACGCATTGTGCCTTTATGCAAGGCTTCCCATTGCGCTCTGCCTTTAGGAGTGCCAGGCAAAAAGACAGTATTTTGTTCATTTGAGCTTTCAAAACGCAGCAAAAAACCAGTTTCAAGCAAGATTTTCAGCACTTCTGAAGGCAGCCATTCCAGGCTGGCAGGTTCAAGATATTCCGCCTCACCCAATTGCTGAAAAAACTTTACAAGCGCCA
The DNA here is from genome assembly GCA_034926255.1 of Anaerolineaceae bacterium. GTDB lineage: Bacteria > Chloroflexota > Anaerolineae > Anaerolineales > Anaerolineaceae > Mesolinea. The sequence continues at coordinate 68,963 of JAYFRD010000032.1, forward strand.
AAACAGAAGGGCCATCACAAGAAGCTTCTTCACAGCGCTGAACAAAATCAAAAGGGATGGATAGAAACAATTCCCTGTCAAATGAGAAGCCTTTCAATATGCTCATCCTTGCGGCGGGCCTTTGTAGGCATCGCGGAACATAGCCAGTTTTTCAATGAAAATCAAATCCAGCCCGCTATGGGTAGGGCCGTTACGATGTTTGGCAACAGCCAGTTTGGCCACATTATGATTGGGGCTTTTTTCGTTCATCTGTTCCGGCCGGCTGATAAACATCACAATATCCGCATCCTGCTCCAATGAACCGGATTCACGCAGATCCGAAAGGACAGGCTGCTTATCCGTGCGCTGTTCAACCGCACGTGAAAGCTGAGCAGCAGCCAGCACCGGAACATTAAGCTCCCTTGCCAGCACCTTCAAATAACGGCTGATATAAGAAACTTCCTGCACGCGGTTTTCAGTACGCACATCACTTGCCATCAACTGAAGGTAGTCCACGATGACCAGATCCAGCCCTTCTTCCATTTGCAGGCGGCGGCATTTAGAGCGAATCTGCAAGGGAGTGATAGCAGGCGTATCGTCAATATAAATACGCGCATCGTTGAGAATGGTGAGGGAATGGACTGCCAGATCCATCTCATCGTCATTCAGTTTGCCGCTTCGCAACTTTTGGGAGTCAATTTCTGTTTCTTGTGCGACCATACGCTGCAAAAGCTGTTCAGCAGACATTTCCAGCGTGAACATAGCTACGCTTCGTTTGAGGTTCAAGCCAACATGCTTGGCAATACCAATGAGAAAGCCCGACTTGCCCATGCCAGGACGCCCTGCAACAATAAGAAAGTCCGACTTCTGCAAGCCTTCCAGCAGTTTGTCAAGCGAAGCTAGCCCGGTGTTCAAACCTTTAATACCATCCGGGCTATCAGCAACTTCCCCAAGACGCGTAAGATAATCCTTTACCACCTGCTTAAGCGGCACGATATCCCTTGCGTAACGATCCTGACTGACGCTAAAGACCGCTTTTTCTGACTCACCCAGCACCGTTTCGACGTTGTAGTCCATACGGTATGAAAGCCTGGCAATATCGTTGGCAGCATTCAACAGGCGTCTGCGCGCAGCCAGCGCAGAAAGGTTACGGGCATAAGATTCTGCGTGCAAAGAGGAAGGCACCGCATTACTGAGGCTAATGAGATACTCCACTCCGCCAACATCTTCAAGATGGCCTTTAGAATCCAATTTTTGGCGGATGGTCAGAAAGTCAAAGCTTTGGTTTTCCTGAAAAAGGTCTGTAAAGGCCTGCCAAATCCATTGGTGACGGTTGAGGTAAAAATCTTCAGGGCGGATAATGGAAGCCAGATCAATATATACATCCGGGTTAATCATCACCGCGCCAATGACAGCCTCTTCCATTTCGCGGTCGTAAAGCGTGGTAGCGGTGGGTTCTGCTGCAGTGCTTTCTTCAGAATAGTTTTCAGTCATCACTCTCCAAAGGGAGGCTCATTCTTAGGTTCGTCTTTTTTAGGGTCGGGGCGCTGAAGGGTATCCAGAAAATCTTCAAAAACTGAAATATCAGGGGACTGTTCTGCCGGCTCTGCTTCTTTGCGGTCAAGTTCAGGTTCAATGCCAACCTGATCCAGGATTGATTGTGCCACAAAAATGGGTGCATCCAGACGCACAGCCAAAGCCAGCGCATCGGAAGGACGGCAGTCAAGCACCTGTACCTGCTCACCTTTCCGCATCACAAGATTGGCCATGTAAGTGTCTTCCACCAGTGCCACAATCTCGACGCGCAGCAAGGATGCACCTAAGCTTTCCATCATTTGTGCCATCAAGTCATGGGTCATGGGACGGGCAATTGCTGTTTTTTCCAGCACGAGGGTGAGGCTGGATGTTTCAAGTTTTCCAATCCAAACCGGCAAATAACGCTCTCTGGATTCCTCCTTGAGCACAACAATGCGATCATCGCTGGTAAGGGAAACCCGAATACTGTGAATAAAAGATTTTTTGAGTTGTTCCATCATCTTTGTTCTTAAATTCTAACATGCCAGACGGTTTGCTGCAGCCTAAAAAAGCTGTTGACGAAAACTTTAAGATTGCCAGGATTCTTTAACACAGAATCTTTAACATTGCGGTTATAATACGCTTCCTACCAGTTGTAGCCACGCAGTTCTTTAGGATTCTACAATGGGGATTATCAGATTTGTAAAAAGCGGATGCAGGGTACCTTGAAGAAAAGTAATTTCGAAAAAAACCAATCGACAAAACTTTTGCTTGTTGAAAAAAAGCAAAACGGTGAGGCCGGCTTCTATCAGGATTTAGTTCGCAAGGGTTTTGAGATATGCCCCTTTGAAAATGGAACAGCAGGGATTCGCAAACTTGGTGAATGCAACCCAGATATCATCATCATCAATGCGGCTTCACTTAGAACCAACGGACAACGTATTGTGAGCCGTTTTCACAACCTTTTGCCTGAAACCCCCACTATTCTGATTATCGGTGAATCCGAAGAAAATAAAGCAGAAAACGGCGCAAATTCCGTACTGCAACTGCCTTTTACCGTGCAAAAGCTGGTGAATTGCATTCGACTTTATCAGAAAACGCCTGCGAAACAGATTATCACGCGCGGCCCTGTGAAGCTTAATTTGCTGACCAACATGGCCAGTTGCCGCCAAAGGGAGACACGCCTTACCCCACGCCTGGTTACTTTGCTGAGGATTCTCCTTGAAAAACCAGGCGAAATTCACCTGCGTGAAGACCTCTTTAAGGAAGTGTGGCAGACTGATTATACGGGTGACACCCGCACCTTAGACGTACATATCAGTTGGCTGAGAGATGCAATTGAAGAGAACCCAAAAAAGCCTGAAATGATTATGACCGTGCGCGGCAGAGGTTATAAATTTATTTTTTAGACCATCCATGCATGTTCCAGCAGAAGAGCGGCAGAGGTTTATTGCAGGCCTGTATACTGGTTATTCATGCAGCCCAATGCTTGTGTCATGAAAAGAAAACAGGCTATTCTAAAAAAGCCGGCGTTAGACCGGCTTTTTTAGAATAGGTATCAAGTAAATTTTTAGCCTACACCCAAGACCAAGGCAAGCAGTAGGCCGCCAGCAATAACACTGCCAAGCTGACCTGCAACGTTAGCGCCCATGGCATGCATGAGGATGAAGTTGCTTGGGTCTGCTTCCAAGGCAGCTTTAGCTGAAAGACGCCCAGCCATGGGGAAGGCCGAAATACCGCAGGCACCAATCAGCGGGTTCACCTTGCCTTTGGTAATGCCGCACATCAGTTTGCCAAAAAGCAGACCTGCCACTGTATCGACCACAAAAGCAATGAGGCCCAAAAGCAGCACGCCCAAGGTTTGCACATTCAGGAAGCGATCGCCAATCATGGTAGAGCCAATGGAAAGGCCCAAAAAGAGTGTGGCAATATTGATGAGTTCGTGCTGGGCCGTATTGCTAAGGCGCTCAACCCCAGCAGCTTCACGCAGCAAATTACCAAGCATCAAAGCAGCCATGAGGGGGGCTGCATCGGGAGCCACCAAAGCCACAATCACCGTGACCAAAATCGGGAAGAGGATCACCGCCAACTGAGAGACTTCCTTGGGGGAATATTCCATGTGAATGGAACGCTCTTTTTTGGAAGTCATCAGCTTCATGATAGGCGGCTGAATAATGGGAATGAGGCTCATATAGGAATAAGCAGCAACCGCAATGGGGGCCATCAGTTCAGGGGCCAATTTACTGCTCACGAAAATAGCGGTTGGCCCGTCAATGGCACCAATGCTGCCAATCGCAGCAGCCTGGGGCAGTGTGAACTTAAGGGCCAGGCCCAAAAGCAATGTGGCATAAATGCCAAACTGACCTGCTGCGCCCAAAACCACCATACTGGGCTGTGAAAGCAGGGGACGGAAGTCAATCATGGCGCCAACCCCAATAAAGATAATGAGAGGGAAGAGTTCGGTTTTAATGCCGGCATCATAAATTACTTTCATGAAGCCCACTTCATTCGACATGCCCAAGTTAGCCAGCAGACAACCGAATCCAATGGGGATGAGCAGGGTTGGTTCGTAATCTTTCCAGATTGCAAGATAGATAAGAATTAGGGCCACCGCAATCATGACCGCGTTCTTCCAACCGAAAGCCGCAAAACCTTTTGTAAGTTCCTGTATCAAGGTTCCGGTCATTGTTTACCCTCCGTAACGGAGCAAAGGCTGGTTGTGCTTCACCTGATCTTTCGGGTTGACGTAGATCTCTGCCACAACACCGTCGCGAGAGGAACGAATAGAATTTTTCATTTTCATGGCTTCAAGAATCATGAGCACTTCGCCGTTCTTTACTGACTGGCCGGGTTTGACCTTAATCTCTACAATGGTGCCAGGCAAAGGAGATTTAAGCGTCATGGCGCTTTCACCTTCGGAAACCACCTGGACCTTGGGGGCGGCAGGAGCTGATTCCTGTTTGGCGGGAGCTGCTGAAGCGGCTTCCAGCCTGGGGGCAGCCTGTGCGGTTTCTTTATCCAGCTTTACTTCGAAGGAATTGCCGTCAACTTCCGTAACAACAGCATCGCCCTGGACTTCCAGAATTTTTACCTGATAGACCTGACCATCGATTTCTACTTTAATGAGCATTTTAACGTCCTTTCCTTGCATCAATCTGACGCACACGGCCAGCATTGAGCCAATTGCTGGCTGTTGCCTGGAATTGCTGATTATTCAGCCCGATTGCAGGCGCAGTCAATTTTTTGGGTTTGCGGGTCATAGCGACCACTACTGCCGAAGCAATAGCGGCCGCAAGCCGGGCATTGGCGTCACCAGGTGCGGCCACGGCTTCCTGAGCAGGGCTTTCTTCCGCCACTTCCTCTTCTTCCCCCTCGCCTTTAAATTTTTCAGTAAGCTTGACGAGGAGCGCCATAATGAACCACAAAAGAATGATGAGCACAAAGACCAAGCCCATCCCTATTGCAGTAATCAACCAACCTTGAGCCATCTTATGCCTCCTTAGAGCGGAATATTGCCATGCTTGCGTGCGATGGTGGGTTCCACTTTATTCTGTAGCGCTTCAAGCGCTTCAATCAGTTTGCGGCGGGTTTGGGCAGGTTCAATCACTTCATCAATGTAGCCCGCCTGAGCAGCCGGATAGGGGTTGAGATAGGTCTCAGCGTATTCTGTTTCATACTTACGACGTTCAGCAAGCGGATCGGTGGAAGTATCAATGCGCTTCTTATAGAGAATATTGGTGCCGCCTTCCGCGCCCATTACCGCAATTTCCGCAGAGGGCCAGGCGTAGCAAATATCCGTTCCAATATATTTGCTGCTAAGTGCTACGTAAGCACCACCATAAGCCTTTCGGGTAACCACACTGACTTTAGGGACTGTAGCTTCAGCATAGGCATAGAGCACCTTGGCGCCATGGCGGATGATGCCGCGATGTTCCTGGTCAACACCCGGCAGGAAGCCCGGTGAGTCAATAAAAGTGATAATGGGAAGGTTAAAGGCATCGCTGAAGCGCACCATGCGGCTGATTTTATCGGCCGAGTCGATATCCATTACACCGGCCATCGCCATCGGGTTCTGGGAGATAATACCAACCGGACGGCCGCCCAACCTGGCCAGGCCAACAATCGCGTTTGGAGCAAAGCCGCGCTGGAACTCCAAGAAGGAGCCTTGATCCACAATGGCATTAATCGCTTCATAAAGGCTATAGGGTTCTGCCGGATCCAAAGGAACCAGATCGTTCAAAGCGGCATCCGTACGTTCGGGGTCATCCTGGTTGTGCTGAATGGGAGCGGATTCCACACAGTTAGAAGGCAGATATGAAAGGACTTTGCGGGCAATAGCCAGAGAATCTTTTTCGTCTTCGCCAACAAAATGGGCATTGCCGCTAGTTGCCAAGTGCACATCCGCACCGCCGAGGGTTTCTTGATCCACATCTTCACCCGTTACTGTTTTTACGACAGCAGGACCAGTGAGGAACATAAAGGATTTACCACGGTTCATAATCACCACGTCGGTCAACGCCGGTGAGTAAGACGCGCCGCCGGCACAGGGCCCCAAAATAATGCTGATTTGCGGGACAACACCGGAATAGAGAGCATTCTTGCGGAATATTTTGCCATAGCCCCCCAGGCTTTTGACGCCTTCCTGAATGCGAGCGCCGCCGGAGTCGATCATCCCAATGATGGGAGAGCCAGTTTTAGCTGCCAAATCCATCATGCGGCAAATTTTCATGGCGTGCATCTCACCCAGAGCGCCGCCCTGCACGGTAAAATCCTGAGAATATACATAAACCTGGCGTCCGTCGATCTTTCCGTAACCGGTTACAACCCCATCACCAAGGGTAGTTTCTGCATTGGGGTCTGCCTGTTGGGTGACAAAAGCATCCAACTCACGGAAGCTGCTTTCATCCAAAAGCAAATGGACGCGTTCGCGTGCGGTCAGATTGCCTTTGGCATGCTGACGATCAATACGCATCTGGCCGCCGCCAAGCAGGCTTTCAGCCGTTTTCTCATTTAATTTATTCAATCTGGGATCTTCTTTAGCCATACCTCTCCTTGACAGCCTAAGATATACCCGCCTATTCTTGGCAGGCGCATAACAATTGTGAATTGTATCACTACAGAGCCCTATACGGACTTACATTACGAGCATCTGGCCATTTTTAACAGAAATTCGCCTTTCTACAAAAATGAGTTGGGCGGGTTTATTTTTGTTTGAAGTATTCACAGCAAGTCACTTAAATCAGAATCAGAAAAGAACATGCACATTTGGCTATGCGTTCACCTTTTCGCATGCGAAAAGCTACATACACTGAAGGATTGCGTGCAAAAAGGTGCTGGTTTCGTGCGGAAGGGTAAAAATTTGGTGCGGAAAGGTGAAGACTATGTGCGGAAGGATAGGAGCTTGATGCGGAAAGGCAGGGATATACATTACATGACGCTTGCAATACGCAGTGATGCCAAGGCAAGACCCTTGCCATACCAAAAGGATTTTTGAGGATTGCTTTTTTAAGGCAAGGGTGAGGCGTAAAGGTCAGAGCCGAAGGCCAGATAAACCATGCGGTCCGCGGCCATCCCCAAACCGGTAACCCCTTTAGAAAGATTGAAAGGGGCATCCGAGGCGGCTCTTTTAACATCATTGAGATAGAGTTTGAGACTGAATTGATAAAGCGAAATTTCTTTGGGATCAAGATAGTAAACCGCCGCATCAGGGGCGGGTGCATAAGTTAACCGTGAAAAGGTTATCCCGTTCAGCTGACCATCCGTTTTTTCGGCACGCTGGTCAAGATAGGGGACGGGGTTTTCGCAATCCACATTTCCGGTGATGGATGAAGCCAAACAATGCGCAGAATGGCCATCTTTGAAGAGATAAAAAGATTCATCGCGATTGATTGTAAAATCAGCCAGATCCTGCAGGGCAAAGGCAGGCTTATCAAAGTAAGGGATAGGCTGTTTGGGAAATTCTTCCGAAAACCCGGTATAAATCCACAAGCCGTTTGCGGATGGAGCAAAAACATACAAGCGGCCGTTGCTGGTGTCATAATGAATTTTCTGAACTTCTCCCAGGCCACCTTCCGGCTGCTGCAGGCTAATAACGGCTGCTTCGGAACCCGGTTTGCAGAAAGCAGCATTACCGCCGCCATCCAACGCGAGCAGGGGAGCCTCGTGCTTATTGCTTAGGGGAATAAGGGTAATAGCCACCACTTTACCCAACATTTTGCCCTGCTGCAGCCCTTCGCCGCACTTAAATTGCTCATCAAAAATGTATCCCTTCTGATCGCGGGTCATGTGAAGAACCTTGCCGGCGTTGCGGTCAAGCGCAAAAAGGTCATTTCCAAAAGAAACAATTTGGGTGATGTTGCTTTGGTCGCCGGTTTGGGCTGCAGAAAGAATCTTGGTAAAGCGCAATTGAACCGCGCCGGTAAGGGAATCCAGGGCTTTTTGAACCTGGCCTTTCATTGCCATCAGTTCGTCATTGGTTTTGTAATTTTCTGCCTGGGCAAGCCACGTGAAAGCAGTTTGCCAGTTATCGCGCTTCTGTTCAGGGGTTTTGGCAGACTGCGCACTGGCAATAGCACCGCGAGCCTGGTTCATGAGGCGGTCAAATTGGGTTGAAATGCCCTGGGAAAGGTAAATGGCAACGGCGATCGCCACAATAACCAGAGGCACCATAAGAGCAATGAGAAGTTTGTTCATGACGGAAAGGCCGGAAATTGGCGTTGGCACTCCATCCCGATCCAGAACGGGCTTATCCAGCACTTTTTTTGTTTTTTCTTCAAAGGTCCTCAGCCAGCCGGCACCAGAGGCAATGCCTTTCATGGTGCCCAGCGTAATTTCAGTGGGCCCATCCAAGGCTTGGCGGGATTCGTGTATTTCTTTAATTGCAGCATCCGCAACTTTTTGGGGAGGAAGAGGCTGCTCTTTTTCGGGTTTTCGGCTTTCTTTAATACGCTGCAAGATATTGGCAAAGGGTAAGGCAGGTTTTTCTTGACCCACAACAGGGCTGGCCTCTTCGGCTTGGGGAAGATCATTCATCTCGGGCACAGAAAGCAGCCGGGTTTGGGCCTCGGCTTCTTCTCTGCCTTTCTTTTCCGCCTCAAGAGAAGCCAGGCGGGCCTTTTCTTCTTCGGCACGAAGCGCTGCCTGCCTGCGAGCCTGCAATTCCGTTTCACGCGCTTCTTCACGCAGCTGCAGGGCGGCAGCCTTTTCTTTATTCAAATGTTCAGCAATAATCAGTTCCGTAACCTGCCCGACACCTATGCGCAACCTGACAGCCTGCAAGGGATTGCTGCCGCGCGGGAGGACCGAAAGGTTGTTTGCAATACTTCTGAGGCTGTTATTAATGCCCTGGCTTGTTTTTTCAAGCCAACTCTGAGGCAGTTCGGGGGCAATGACAAGAACATCCCCCTCGTTCAGCGGGGATTGAAAGAACCGTGATTCAAAATTAGAAAGGATGCCGATGGGTGAATCATCTGCCCAATTTTCATGAAAGAGCTGCATACCAGCCGGCTTGAGGTGCAGACAAAAAACTCTGCCGGACTGGGCACCAAAGAGCATACCATGGTGCACCACACCCAGAAAAACATCCAGCACATGCGGAGGAATTTCCGGGTCTAAAGCGCGGTTTTTCGCTTTGACCTGCTCATCAATGGAGCTGAAAACAGAGCGCATGGCCATTGTTACCGAGCCCTGGCTGCGGAAATAAGCAGAGGCCAGCTCTTCCTGCCATTGTTTTAATTCCGCCTCAGACATCCAAGCTGCCGTGCGAGGTTGGATATAAGAGAGTAAGCTGTCTTCTTCCCGCCCGCGAGCGCAGCGCTGACGATAAGGCCCCGCGGCCAAAAAGCCGCGCAAAGCCTGGGAAGGTTCCTGAATGAGTTGCAGATCAAAGGTCATATTTACACCAAAACTTGCAAAATCTTTATGAAAAGCGATGCATGAACCTTGCCAGGGTATATAATTTTTCATATGGAATTTCATCTGCACACACAGGAACAGGTTTGGGAGGAGCTTAGCCCCTCCTGGCGCTCCCTTCTTTCTGAAAGTATTTTCCCGGTTCCCTTTCTTGACCCAGCCTATCTGAAAACCTGGTGGCAAAGTATGGGCGGAGGAGAATGGCCTCAACAAGAAAGCAAACTGGCCATCATTACAGCCCAGCAAGGGGAAGAACTGATTGGGATTGCCCCGCTTTTCAGCAGCGCAAAGCCTGGCCAAGCGGAGGCCCTGCACTTCATCGGGGCTGTTGAAGTTTCGGATTATCTTGATTTCATCGTTCGCAAAGAGGATTTAGACGCGTTTTTGGAAGGGCTGCTGGACTTCATCCAGCAAAACCCGCAACTTAGCAGCAAAAGCTTAGACCTTGAGAACTTCATCGATTCATCCCCTTCCCTGGCCGCACTTGCCCAAACAGCCCAGAGAAAAGGCTGGCATTTTGAAAAAGAAGTGCTGCAGCCTTCCCCTTACATTCCTTTGGCAGCAGATTTTGAAGCCTATTTAGGCGGTTTGGATAAAAAGCAACGACATGAAATCCGGCGCAAACTGCGCAATGCTTTTAACGGACACCAGACAGAATGGCACTTTGTTGAGGACCCTGACAATCTTGCCGGAGAACTGCAGGCATTTACGAACATGATGCGCCACGAGGATGATAAAAACAGTTTTCTGAAGCCCGAGATGGAAGCATTCATCCATGCCGCCGCCAAAAGTTTTTTTGAACTGGGGTTGCTTAAGCTGGCATTTTTAACGATTGACGGAGAAAAAGCTGCCACTTTTCTCAGTTTTCTATGCTGCCATAAGCTGCTTGTTTACAATTCCGCGCGCGCAGACAAGTGGATGCCCCTTTCGCCAGGTTGGGTATTGCTGGCAAAGCTGATTGACTGGGCCATCAGCCAGGGTTTCAGCGAAGTGGATATGATGCGCGGAGATGAAGGATATAAATATAAATTCGGCGCCGTTGACCGCTTTGTGATGCGCGCCTTACTCAGCCCTGAAACTTAGTTTTCCAACGCAAAATCAAATGCCTTTTTGGCATGCAATTGGGTGGTATCAAAAACAGGAAGCGCCGGAACATCCCGCTGACTGATGAGCAGGCCAATTTCAGTACAGCCTAAAACGATACCTTCGGCGCCTTGCGCCACCAGCTTTTCAATAATAGCCTGGTAGGCTTTGCGCGATTCTTCTCTGACCTGACCACAGCAAAGTTCGTTAAAAATAATATTGTTAACCACCTGCATGTCTTCTTCATCCGGTACCAGCACTTCAATTCCGGCAGTGTTCAGAATATCCGTATAAAAACGCTCCCCCATGGTGTAACGTGTTCCGAGCAGCCCAACTTTTTTGACTGAAAAACGATTCAGCTCTTCAGCGAGGGCTTCCGCGATATGTAAAAATGGCAGATGGGTAGCAGCAGTTATTTGAGGGGCCACCTTGTGCATGGTGTTGGTGCAGAGCACAATGCATTCCGCCCCGGCCCGCTCGAGGCTGCGGGCAGCCTGGGCAAGCACTTCACCAGCTTCCTGCCAGTGGCCGCTGGCTTGCAGAGCCTCCATTTCGGCAAATTCCACACTGTAGAGAATCAACTTGGCTGAATGCAAGCCGCCCAGCCGGTTCTTAGCCATTTCATTGAGCAGCTGATAATATGTGATTGTACTTTCCCAGCTCATGCCGCCAATCAAGCCTATTGTTTTCATGCCAAGCTCCCAATATTTTTATTCAATTCTACCTGATGAGAAGGAGAGTGCTAAACAATATCTTATGAAAGATTAACAGCTTTTGCTTGAATTGCCCCATTGCGCATGTTATTATTGATTTTAAAGGTTTAGCACTCTCCTCAAGAGAGTGCTAATTATGCAAAACAACGATGAAAGCCCTCACTGACCGCCAAAAGATACTGCTTACGCTGATTGTGCGCGAACATACCCGCACGGCCCAGCCCGTCGGTTCCAAAACCATTGTGGCGCAATTTGGGCTTAAGCTTTCATCAGCCACAATCCGCAACGAATTGGCAGCCATGACAGAATTGGGCTACCTGCGGCAGCCACACACTTCAGCAGGGCGCATCCCCACCGAAGAAGGGTATCGTTACTTTGTGAGCAATTTGGTACAGCAGACCAGCCTGCCAAGTTCAACCCGCAACACAATCAGCCACCAGTTTTATCAAAGCCAGCAGGGTTTGGACCACTGGCTTAAGCTGGCAGCCTCAGTGCTGGCCAACCAAAGCCAATCCGCTTCCATTGTTACTGCGCCACACAGCCAGCGTGCCCTTTTCAAACACCTCGAACTCCTTTCAGTCCATTCTGACCGCATCTTGATGGTTCTGGTGCTGGTTGGCGGGGAGATTCGCCAACGCATTTTCAGCATAGGAGAGGCCCTGAACCAGGAAACGCTCTCAAGGCAGGCAGCCATGCTTAATGCGCTTTGCATGAACAAGACAGCCCCCTTCATTGCTGGCCTGGATGAGCAGTTGGATGAAGGCGGAAGAAGAATTTTGGGCATGCTGGTGGAGGAAATGAACGAGTCCAGCCATCTGGTTACGGGGCAGGTTTATCTGGATGGGGTTCAAAAACTGCTGACGGAACCGGAGTTTGCTGAATCAGAAAACGCCCGCAGCGCAATGCGACTTTTTGAACTACGCCCAACATTGGATGACTTGCTTTCACGTACAGTGCTGAAGTCCGCCATTGGCGGCGTGCAAGTACTCATTGGCGGGGAAGGCCAGTGGAGCGAACTGCGCGACTTTTCAATCATCCTTACCCGTTATGGCGTGCCGGAACAAATCAGCGGCACGCTTGGCGTTATCGGCCCGATGCGCATGCCTTACGGTCATGCCATTGGCACGGTCCGCTTTGTTTCTGAACTGCTTTCAGAACTGGTGACAAACCATCTTATTGAAGAATAGAGGAAAATATGGCTGAACAAAAACATAAAAACACAAAATCAGCAGATGAAAAAGACAAAGAAGCCCTGCAGGCGGAAATTAACAATTTAGCCAGAGAATACGCCGAATTAAAAGAGGAAAACGAAAAACTTAAAACGGAAGCCGCCGAAAACCTAGACGGTTTGCAGCGTGAACGTGCCAGTTTTGCCAACTTCAAGCGCCGCATGGAAATGGATGCAGGCGCAGTTTATGACAATTCACTGGCGGATCACGTTAAGTTCTTTTTACCGGCCATTGACGACCTTGAACGTGCCATTAAGCACCAGCCGGAAGACCCGGAAGTAAGACAGTGGTCTGCAGGAATTGAATTAATCCTGCAAAAGTTGCTAAAGACCCTCAGCGACCACGGAGTGACAGTGATTGCAGTAAAACCCGGTGACGAATTTGACCCCAACACACAAGAAGCCATTACACACGAAGAGGCCCCGGGCCTTGAAGACGGCCAGGTGATTGAAGCGGTTCAGACCGGATACCGCCTTAAAGATAAAATCATCCGCCCCACACTCGTGCGGGTGGCTAAATAGGAGCAATATGGCAAAAATTATTGGGATTGATCTTGGTACCACCAACTCAGTTGTGGCTATTATGATGGGCGGAGAACCGCTTGTTATCCCTTCCTCAGAAGGGGAAAGGCTGGTACCTTCAGTAGTAGCCATCAACAAAAACGGAGAGCGACTTGTGGGCAGAGTAGCCCGAAACCAGGCCGTGATCAACCCGGAAAATACTATTTTTTCGATCAAACGCTTTATGGGCCGACGCTACGATGACCCCGAAGTGCAGCGGGCAATGAAGCATGTGCCTTACAAAATCGGGAAAGCCCCCAGCGGGGATGTACGCGTGACTCTGGGTGAGAAAGATTACACCTCCCCTGAAATTTCTGCCATGATTTTGGCGAAACTGAAGCGGGATGCAGAAGCGTATCTGGGCGAGCCCGTCAACCAAGCGGTTATTACCGTGCCGGCTTATTTTAACGATGCCCAACGCAACGCCACCAAGGATGCCGGTAAAATAGCCGGGCTGGATGTGCTGCGCATTATCAATGAGCCAACCGCTTCTTCGTTGGCTTATGGCCTTGACAAAAAGAAAAATGAAGTGATTGTGGTTTATGACCTCGGTGGCGGCACCTTTGATGTTTCCATCCTTGAGGTTGGCGACGGGGTTTTCCAAGTCAAGTCCACCAGCGGGGATACCTTTCTGGGCGGGGATGATTACGACCAACGCGTGATTGATTTTCTGGCAGATGAATTCCAAAAAGAAAATCAGATTGACCTGCGCCAAGACCGTCAGGCCCTGCAACGGCTTAAGGAAGCTGCTGAAAAAGCAAAAATTGAACTTTCCAGTGTGATGCAGGCTGATATTAACCTGCCTTACATCACCGCAGACACTTCGGGCCCCAAGCACTTGGTGACCACGCTTACCCGCGCTAAACTGGAGCAGCTGACGAATGATCTTACTCAAAAAACACTCGGCCCCATCCGCCAGGCCCTGGCAGACGCCAACCTGAAAACTGGAGATATTAACGAAGTGGTGCTGGTAGGCGGTATGACGCGCATGCCCGCCGTGCAAGAATTAGTGCGCAAAGAATTCGGCAAGGACCCTAATAAGGGCGTGAACCCGGATGAAGTGGTAGCCATCGGTGCGGCCATTCAGGCCGGCGTGCTGGGCGGTGAAGTGAAAGACATTCTGCTTTTGGATGTGACCCCACTTACGCTTTCCATTGAGACCCTTGGCGGCATTTCAACACCACTCATCAAGCGCAATACCACTATCCCCACCCGGGAGAGCCAGGTTTTCTCAACCGCATCAGACAGCCAGACTTCGGTAGAAATCAATGTTTTGCAGGGTGAACGCCCCATGGCCACTGATAACAAGTCGCTGGGCAAGTTCATGCTGGATGGCATTCCGCCTGCCCCGCGCGGCGTCCCCCAGATTGAAGTGACCTTTGATATTAATGCCAATGGCATTCTGGAGGTAACCGCCAGCGATAAAGCCACTGGACGCAAGCAGAATATCACGATTACGGCTTCATCCGGCCTGTCAAGCAGTGAAGTGGAAGAAATGCGCCGCCAGGCGGAGGCCCACGCAGATGAAGACAAGAAACGCCGCGATCTGGTAGAAGCGCGCAACATGGCAGAAAATGCCATCTACAGCGCAGATAAGACCCTGCACGATCTGGGCGAAAAAGTGCCCACTGAGCTGAAAGCCCGCGTGGAAGAGGCCAGCTCTCAGCTGAAATCGGTGAAGGATGGTGAAGACCCGACCCTGATTACTGCCGCTGTGGACAACCTGATGAAAACCCTTCAGGAAGTGGGCAAGGCTGCCTATCAGGCCCAACAGGCTCAAGCAGCTCAATCTGCCCAGCCTGAAGCCCAAGGGGAAGGCGAGCCGAAAGCGGATGAAAATAACACGGTAGACGGAGACTTTAAACCGAAGGGCTAAGCCAGCTTGTTTCCAATTAAAAAGGATGGGTTAGAATTATCCGGACTTTTTCCAAAAAGAAAATAATAGAAAGATGAAAAGCGGGAGGGCGCAACTGCCCTCCCGAAAGCGAAAAAATGTCAGAAAAACGAGATTACTACGAAGTACTGGGCGTTTCCAAAACCGCCTCTGCAGATGAGATTAAAAACGCTTTTCGGTCCCTGGCGCGGAAATATCACCCGGATGTGAACAAGGCGCATGACGCCGAGGAAAAGTTTAAAGAAATCAACGAGGCTTATGGCATTCTGAGCGACCCTCAAAAACGAGCTGCTTACGACCGCATGGGCTTTGCCGGCGTGAACACCAACGGCATGCCGGATTATTCCAATATTGACCTTTCCGATTTGCTTGAAGGACTTTTTGGCTTTGGCGGATTCGGTGGGTTTGGCTCACGCGGGCGCAGCCGAAATGCCCCACGCCGAGGGTCTGATATCAGTACTCGCATAAAAATCGCTTTTGAAGAAGCTGTTTTTGGGGCGGAAAAAGAAATTGAAATTACACGCGATGAAAAATGTGGCAGCTGCGGCGGCTCAGGCGCAGAGCATGGTACCAACCCCGTAACCTGCCCCGGCTGCAACGGTTCCGGGGAAATCCGCGAAACCCGCCAAACCCTGCTGGGCGCCATGGTGCAAGTGGTGACCTGCCCGCGCTGCAACGGAAGCGGCCAGTTTATCCCTACCCCTTGCCAAAGCTGCCGCGGGCGCGGGCTGGAGCGCAAAACCGTCAAGCGCCACATCAGCATTCCGGCAGGCATTGATGACGGGGTGCAGATGCGCATCATGAACGAAGGCCAACCCGGCGCCAATGGCGGACCCAACGGGAATGTTTATGTAGAAATGGATGTAGCCCCGCATAAGTTCTTCCGCAGGAACGGCAACGACATTCTGATAGATTTGGACATCAACCCCGCTCAGGCCGCTTTGGGGGATGAGATTGAAGTTCCATCGCTGGAAGGGCCGGAAAAGCTGCGCATTCCTGCAGGAACACAACCGGGCAAAACCTTCCGCATCAAAGGCAAAGGGGTGCCGGTTCTGCAAAGAGATTACCGCGGCGACCAGGTGGTTACTGTGAATATTCAGATACCCACCAGCCTGAGCGAAGAACAACGCGAGCTGTTTGAAAAACTTGGCCAAAGCCTGGGAACAGATATCAAAATACAGGAAAGAGGTTTCCTTGACAAACTCAAAGACGTGCTGGGAATGTAAGCCCATGGCCTGGGAAGAAGTTTCGCTGACCTGCAGCGGTGAATTGGCAGAAGTGGTAGCGGAAACCTTTGCGCGCTTTGCCCCCGACGGGGTAGTTATCAACAGTGTGACCGCTTTTGATAAAGAAAGTTACGAGCAGCGCCCCACCGGTGAGATGCAGGTAGTGGCTTACCTGCCGATGGATGAAAAGCTGGAAGAGACAAAAACTCGATTGGAAGAATCTATTTGGCATCTGAGCACCATCTGCCCGCTGAACAGCCTTAGCTTCAGGCAAATTGAAAATCAGGATTGGATGGCAGAGTGGAAAAAACACTACCAACCACTGGAACTTGGCAAAAACCTGATGGTATTACCCGCCTGGATAGATGCAAAAATAGCTGGAGGACGCCTTCCTATACGCATTTCTCCGGATATGGCATTTGGCACAGGAACCCACCCTTCCACCCAGCTTTGCATGATTGCACTAGAAAAATACGGCTGCAAAGGTAAAAATGTGATTGATATCGGCAGCGGGAGCGGTATTTTAGCGATTGAAGCCGTTCGGCTGGGCGCAGAGCGTGTATTGGGCGTAGATATTGAAGCGGATGCCGTGCGCTCAGCAGCCAGTAATGCCGAGCTGAATGATTTGCCAGAACGCATCCTATTTGAAGAAGGCTCTCTGAGCAATATCTTGGCCCGCGAAGATGGGCTGGCGCAGGCACCGGTGGTGCTGGCCAACATTCTGGCACACATTCTGATTGATATGTTCGGCAAGGGTCTGGCTGAGACGGTGAGCCCTGACGGGATTATCATCCTTGGCGGCATTTTAGAACATCAGGCCCAGGCTGTGCTGGATGCAGCTCTGCCCAAGGGAATGAAGCTGATTGAAACTTTCAAAGATGGCGACTGGGTAGTTTTGGTGCTACAAAAATGCGCCTAATCTGAAATTTTATATTCCTTCAACTCACTTTACAGAAAAAGTAAGCTCCTAAAAACTCGCAGCAAAAGCCGCGAGTTTTTGTTATAGATAGTAAGGGCTCTTGACAACTATATCGCTCGCCGTTATACTCTATATCGTTAGCCGATATAGAGGCTTAAGTCACAAAGGAGATGATTCGTTGTGGTTGAAGAAAATAACATCATTGCACTTACAGAGGCAGTCTATTACATCTTACTTTCACTGGATGAACCGATGCACGGCTACGGAATCATGCAGAACATCGAAATGCTGAGCCATGGCAGAGTAAAACTGGCTGCTGGCACCCTTTACGGAGCGCTCAGCACACTTGTGGAACGAGACTGGATCCGCCCGGTTGGTGAAGGCGGCGAGCGTAAGAAGGAATATCAAATTACAGCGATTGGAAGGCAGGTTGTGTTGAACGAGATCGGTCGGCTGATCGAGCTTCTTGAAAATGGCAGCAAAATTGTGAAAGGTTGGCATCAATGAACAAGAGAATCTTCAAATACTATCCGGTTTGGCAGGTCGATACCGAAGAAGAATGGCTCAACAAGAAAGCTTTGGAAGGCTGGAACATGATCGCAACAGATGGGGTCAATTTTGATTTCACAAGGGGAACACCAGGCGAGTTCACTTACAGGATTGACGCCCAACCAGAAAAAAGCAGCAACGCAGACTGGCAAGACTACCTTGACATGCTGAATGAAGCCAAGGTTGAACACGTGGCCAGGTACCGGGAGTGGACTTACCTTCGCAAGCGAAAAGCCGATGGACCTTTTGAACTTTTTTCTGATCTTGATTCCCGCATTGCATTCTGGGAGCGCATTCGCAATCGCTATTTTGTCATCCTTATCCCCTTTGCCCTGCTTTTCGTGCTGTTCATCATTAATTGGAACATTCGCGACATTACCGACAGCATCCCTCGCACGATCATTGCCCTCTTTCTTGCCTTTTACCTCTGGGGCATTGCCAAACTAATGTGGACGATTGATAAACTCAAAAAAGAGCGTGAAATTCACGAATAGGTATGAGGATGAAGCTGATTGAAACTTTCAAAGATGGCGACTGGGTGGTTCTGGTATTAAGAAAATCAGTTTAAGTTCATTTGTTTTTTAACCAGGCCATTTGCCCGCATTTTAAAAGGGCTATTTCAAAATTCTCATACACAGAAAACTTAGATAGGCTGAAGGCAGTTTTTTCTGCCCAAAGTCTTGATCTTTGCACACCATATAGATAGATTCAGGCGTAAAGAGGCCATCCGGGCCTTTTTTAGAGTGAATAATGCTTTTCATCTCTTCAAATCGCGGGTCTCCTGAAAGCCATGCAAATTGGCGAAAAGTATCCGAAACAGAGACAATATCGTACCAGACCAGCGGTGCTTTCAGTTTACGAAAATCTGTGCCCATGAAAAACATATAGGGATTCTGCTTAAGGCTGTTTTGCCAAAGGCTTAGTAAATTCTCCATCAGGCTTTTTGCCTGCTTAGAACCTGCAAAAGCAGGCAATGAGGCATACAATTTGAGCATCCATAAAGTGGCCATTGGGCATGGATCCAATTTTTTACCCGGCCCTCGCCAAGTTCCCAATTCTTTGGAGACCGCACAAGGAAAGCCAAGCTCAAACTGTAATTGAGAAAGGTATTCTACACCCGGCATCACATACTCTTCAGTGTTCAGGCCAGCTTGATTGATTGCCAATAAGAGTAAAGGTGCATCACAGAGTGCCCAGCCAAAACCTGGCTGACCAGAACCACCCAGTTTTTCTGAAACAAGCACCCGGCTTTGGTATACACCAAATGAATCCCGATGTTCAAGAATTTGTTGAACAGCTAAAGCAATTTGAGGCTGTTCCGTACCCAAATCCAGAGATAGGAGTAAGAGCAAATGGTGAATGTTCAACGATGCGTTCTTATGGGTATTAACAATAGGGCCGTGAAAGTTTGCCACTGAAGCCAATAAAGTCTGCACATAGGGGTCTTGCAGAAGCTCTTTTTTTGACTGTGCAAGTTCAAGCACAGGGACTTCCAATAAATCGCGAAGGACGAGATAACGCACCCAAGACGGAGCAATATCCAATAAGCGATCATATTCTGACATTTTGCCTCCATTAATAGGGCAAAGAACGATTATGCAGTCTGAAAAGCATACAACGTAATGCCTCATAATAAAAAGTAACTTTGGGCGAAACGATGCCTCAAAAGAAAAGGTAACTAAGCAATCTTTAAGATTTGGGCAGTTTTCACAATTAGGCTGTCCCGAAGCTTGACCGGGTTAAGTGAATTATACAAGT
>JAYFRD010000041.1:0-26422 GCA_034926255.1 Anaerolineaceae bacterium
TGCAAGCAAGTGAGAGGGAGCTTTCCGCATGCGGAAAGGGGTATACGGAAAGGGGGGGTAGGTGCGGAAAGGTCCCTGGTCAACGAGGAAAATGGGTAAAAAGCATACGTTTAACCGTGCAGAAAGATGAAAAAAGGGGGATGTTTTGTGTAGTTAAGATGGCGCCTTGCGAAAAGGGTAACCGTCAACGAAGAAAATGGGTAAAAAGATGCAATCGCCCTGAGGACAACAGCGTTATTGCCCCTCTGTTTTGAGAATGCCAGGATGCGAAGTGAAATGGTAATGGTTGTGTGTTAAATAATGATTATGGAAAGGGCCATGCGAGTGAATGAGGGGCGTAAAGCGGCGGTGCTGTTTGGCAAAGGCCGAAAACGTGCCGTGTTTTTAGTGGGAATGCAGCTGCGATGAAAGCGCGGGCAAGTGAATACGCAACTTAAAGGAAGCGGGGGAAGCATTAATGGTCAAAAATCTTGCTGCAAAAAGCCTTAAGCTGCTCTACCGTCTCGGCACTTACGACGTGCTCAATTTTGCAGGCATCCTGCTGAGCAACCGAGTCATTTACGCCGATTGATTGGAGGAATTTTGCAAAAAGCTGATGCCTGGCATAGACTTCCGAAGCAAGTAAGCGACCCTGATCTGTGAGGCGCAGAAAAGTTTCATCCGCAAATGTAACCCATCCGTTCGCTTGGAGGCTTTTAAGTGAAATGTGTACAGTAGAGCGCTTGTAACCCAAGGCTTTTGCTAAATCCACCTGGCGTACCTTGCTGCTTTTCTGTTCAAGCAAGAGCAAGGTTTCAAGGTACATCTCTGCAGACTCGCTTCGTTTTTCTTGCGGGATTATGTTTGCCCTAACCATTCTTTAAGTATACCAAGCTCGGGCGCATCATAAGGCAGCGCTGATGGGCGCTGATGGGCAGGAGTGTAAAAGGGGAAAGGGATAGGCTTCAATAAAAAAGTGCATTCAGGTGAATGCACTTTTTTTTGTGGACCCAGGGGGATTCGAACCCCCGGCCTTCTCAATGCCATTGAGACGCGCTCCCAACTGCGCTATGGGCCCTTTTTCGATCTGTTAAAAAATTTGCCTGAATGGACCTGGAGGGATTCGAACCCTCGGCCTCTTCAGTGCGATTGAAGCGCGCTCCCAACTGCGCTACAGGCCCGCGTTCAAGAATGGTGATTCTACATGGACGCCCTGAGAATGTCAAGTTTTTCGCGTTGGTTTTGTTGTTATTCAGCAGCTTCTGGTTGAGTGCCAAAAAAAGAGAATTCTGTAGTTACCCGGGATGGTGCCCCTCCTTCATAGGGGTGTTGAGGTCTTGATTAAGGCTTGACATATTCGAGACCTGAAGAGTAAAATACCACTAACTTTATTGAGTGAATAAAGAAACTATGCCGAAGCCAGATAACAACAAGCAATTGCTCAAAGCGCTTAACCGCTCGTTGGTGTTGAATGCCATCAAGCGCTTTAATCCCATTTCGCGTGCAGATGTGGCACGCATGCTTGGCCTAAGCCCGGCCACTATCACCAGCCTGACCGCGGAAATGATTGGGGAAGGCTTGATCTTTGAAAAGGCTGCGGGAAATTCATCAGGCGGGCGTCCTCCGGTTTTATTGGCCATTAACCCTCACGGTGGTTTTGCCGTTGGCCTTAAATTGACTGAATCTGAAGTGATAGCTGCGCTGACGGACCTGGAAGCCACCCTTATTGCCAAAGCAAGGCTACCCTGGGGCGGGCAATCTGTGCGGCAAGCTTCAGAGGTGATCAACAACGCGATTGAACAGTTGATTGAACAAGCAAAAATCAACCGAAAGCAAATTCTGGGGGTTGGGATTGGTTTAGCCGGCGTGGTTAATGTTGAAGCCGGAAAACTGCTTAATTCTCCCTATCTGCCCTGGAAAAATTTGGATCTGACGGCTGAACTGCAAAAAAGATTGCGAATTCCTGTTTATATTGATAATGACGTGAACACCCTGACCCTGGCTGAGAAATGGTTCGGCGCTGGCCAGGGGTATAAAGATTTTATCGTGGTGACACTGGGGCGCGGCGTTGGGATGGGTATTGTGGTCAATAACCAGTTGCAGCATGGCAAACATGGCGGAGCGGGCGAGCTGGGGCATATTGTGGTTCAGGAAAACGGGGCTTTGTGCTCTTGCGGCAAACGAGGCTGCCTGGAAGCCTATATTGGTGATTCGGGTTTGGTGAAGATGGCCCAGAGTAAATATGCGGAAGCGGGCAAGCCCAAGCCTGACCTGAGCATTGACGCCCTGACGCAATTAGCCTTTGAAGGAGACTCAATTGCACTGGAAGTGATGAAAACAGAGGCTTCTTATCTGGGCCAGACCCTGGCGAATCTGCTTAACATCCTTGACCCGGCTTTGATCGTTTTAGGCGGGGAAGGGCTGCGCGCCGGGGAACTGCTGCTGCGGGAAGTAAAGAAAATGATAGCTGCTCATGTCATCAATGCGGTTGGGGAAGACTTTAACATCATCAGTGAAAACTGGGGTGATGATGCCTGGGCACGCGGGGCAGCAAGCCTTGTGCTCAAAGAGATTTTTGAATTGCCCATTAACAAAGAAGAAAAGGCGCCCGTCCGCTAAAAAGGAGGCTGTATTTTTTTAAATAGACTTTGTTTGGTAACTGAAGTAAGTAAACAAAAAATAATGGAGGATCCTATGAATAAGAAAGTATTTGTTGTTTTGAGTCTGGTTATCAGCTTATCCATACTGTTAAGTGCCTGCACTCAACCCGCTGCAGCGCCTACTGCAGCCCCAGCGCCCACTGAAGCCAAGCCCGAAGCAACCGTTGCAGTGGTTAAGCCCAGCGAAGCACCTGCCGCAGAGCCTGCCAAGAAAACCGAGCCAGTAACGGTTACGTTCTGGCATGCCTATAACGCAGACGTGGAAGCAAAGTTTTTGGATGAAATACTCATCCCTGAATTTGAAAAACAAAACCCTGATATCAAGATTGAATCTGTTTTAGTGCCTTACGACCAGTTCCGCAGGAAACTGCTGATTGCTCTTAACGGTGGTTCGGCGCCTGATTTGGCTCGCCTGGATATTATTTGGGTACCCGAACTGGCAGATCAGGGTGCGCTTGTGAATCTTGACGAAGGTATGAAAGATTTTGCCGCCTATTCCCAGCAATTTTTGGAAGGTCCGCTTTCCACCAATCTTTATAACGGAAAGCATTACGGCCTGCCTCTGGATACCAACACGCGTGTGCTGGTGTGGAACAAAGACATGTTCAAAGCTGCCGGCATTGAGGCGGCCCCCAAGACAATGGAAGAATTTAGCGCGGATTGTGAAAAGATCAAGGCGCTTGGCCCTGACAGATATTGCTTTGCGGATGGCGGTACCTATGCTTGGGCGGTGAACCCCTGGATTTGGAGCTTCGGCGGCGATGTGACCGATAAAGAAGTGAGCAAAGCGAGCGGCGTTTACAACGGCCCTGAAACCGTTGCGGCGTATCAGTTCCTGAAAGACGGTCTGGACAAGGGTTACATCCATCCCGGTATCACCGGCGGCGGTGTGGATGCCTGGGGCGGTTTTGGCAAGGACCAGATTGCTATGGTTTTGGAAGGACCCTGGTTCCCCCCTATGTTTGGAGGGCAGTTTAAAGACAAGCAGTATGGCATGGCATTGATGCCTGCCGGTAAAGGCGGTTCTATTTCTGTTGTGGGTGGCGAAGACATTGCCATGTTCCAGCAGAGTCAGAATAAGGAAGCCGCAGAGAAATTTATGAAGTATTTGCTTTCCGAAGAAGTGCAGATGAAACTAGTTTCTGTTGGGCAGATGCCTGTGCTTAAGAGCGCGGCTGAAAACGAAGCCATTAAGAACCATCCCTTCTTTGGCATATTCCTTGAGCAATTAAAAACTGCCAAAGCACGCACACCTCATCCCGCTTGGAATAAAATCGAAGAGATTATGACCAACACCGGTGCAGAAATTCTTGCCGGCAAAGTGGAAGTTCAAAAAGGATTGGATGAAGCCGTTGCCAAAATCGACCCGCTTATGGTAATCAAATAAGCAATATTTAGGTAAAAAAGGCAGGGCATTTTTGCCCTGCCTTTTATCCAAAGCATAGGAGTTAGAGGTGCATTTGAGCCTGAAAAGACAGAAACAACTGATACCCTTGTTTTTCATGCTGCCTGCGCTGGTTTTCTTTGTGGTTTTCCAGATTTACCCGCTGCTGAAGGGGTTTCAGATGAGTTTTTATCAGTGGGAGTTGATGCCGGGCAGGGTCTCAAAACTGATTGGCTTCCAAAACTACTCGCGCGCCTTGCATGACCCTATTTTTTGGAGGGCTTTTAAGAATTCGCTTGTTTATACGCTTGTTACCGTACCGGGACAGATGGCTTTGGCGATGATAGTGGCGCTGCTTATTGATGCCATCCCCAAGGGCAAGGCGCTTTACCGTATGCTTTATTACATCCCGGTTATCACCTCTTGGGTGATTGTTTCTCTGCTCATTAAATATTTGTTCCAGTCGCCCGAAGGCGTGGTTAACTATTTTTTAGTGGATGTTTTGCATCTGGCCAGTAAACCTTTGCCCTGGCTACGGGATGCCAGCCTGGCGTTTATCCCTATTTTGGTGCTTGGTATTTGGAAGGGAATTGGCTGGTGCATGGTTATTTTTCTTTCTGCCCTGATGGCGATTCCCAGAGATTATAAAGAAGTGGCCTCGATTGACGGGGCCAATGGATGGCATGTTTTTTGGCGGATTATTATCCCGCTTATTCGCCCGACTTTGGTGTATGTGATGGTGATGCTGCTGATAGGCGGCTTTAATGTGTTTCTGTCAGTGTTTCTGATTACAGGCGGCGGGCCGCACCAGTCTACCGAAGTTATTCTGAGTTATGCCTATCACCAGGCTTTTGATTTTCTTGATTTTGGATATGGTGCTGCCATCTCTTATCTGATGGCGGCTTTGATTATTTTTCTGAGTTTCTTACAGATTAAGTTCCTGCGAAAACCGCAAGAAATGATGTGATCATGCGTAAAAAACTAAGCACCCTGTTGATTCTTTATGCTTTGCTCACCGTAGGGGCTGTTATTATGGTGTACCCCTTTCTTGTAATGGTTTCTAATGCCCTAAAGGCCAATGTATTTGTGATTGAATACCCCCCCAAGCTGATACCGGAAAACCCCAGTTTAGAGAACTTTGTTAAAGCATGGAACTCAAATAACTTTAAAACCTATTTTATCAACAGCGCGATTACTGCTGTGGCCGCTACTCTGGGCACGGTGATGGTTGCTTCCATGGCTGCCTATGCTTTTGCGCGTTTTAAGTTCCGCTTTAAAGAGGCTTTGTTTTGGGTGATGCTGGTCGTTTTGATGATTCCAGACCTGATAGCAATTATTCCCAAATATACCCTGGCAACAAGCCTGCACCTCAGGAACAACCTTTGGGGTCTGATTCTTTTTTACATTGCCGGCGGTGTTTCAGGCAATACTTTTTTGCTGCGCGGTTTTTTTGAAACAATGCCGCATGAGCTGGAAGAAGCAATGACCATTGACGGGGCTTCTCCGCTGGACATATTTTTTAAACTGGCGCTGCCTTTGGCGGCACCGGCTGTAGCCACGGTAGCCATTTTCTCGTTTTTGGGCAATTGGGATGAATATACCTGGGCCTTAACCATTATTGATAAACCGGCACTACGCACCTTGCCTATCGCTATTTTCTCTTTCCAGGGGCAGCATGGCACGCAATGGGGCCTTGTTTTTGCCGCGATGATGATTGCTTTAATTCCTATTTTCATTGTCTTTTTCTCGCTTCAAAAATATTTTGTGAGAGGAATTGGCGATGGAGCTATCAAAGGATAGGGGCAGGGTTGTCTTTATTTTGGCTTTTCTGCTCCTTATTGGGCAAGTGTTTACGGCTTGTTACGCTTTGCCAAGTGAGAGTGCCGGGTCAGTTGCTGCTTCACAAGATTTTTCATCAAAGGATTACGCTATGCATGAAATAAAAATTGAAACGATCCATTATGGAAAGGCATATTATCAACCCGGTGAACTCGCCTTCTGGCAGTTGGATACCGATTGCCCTGCATGTTCAGGGAGTGTTTATTTACTCTCATTTGAAGTGATGGATGGGTTTCAGGTAATTGCCCATGAAGAAACTGAAATTACTCTGAATCAGGGCAAACAATTCATTGAAGTGCATTGGCGAACCCCACAGAGTGCACCCAAGGGGTATCTGATAAAAACGCAGATTTCCGGTAAAGATGGGGCGCTTCTTTGCGAACACTTTGGTTCGCTTAGCGTTTTGAATAATTGGACAGAAATGCCCCTTTACGGATTTTTGAGCGACTATGAACCGGGACGCAAACAGATGGCTGAAGATATGCAGGCTTTGGCTGATTTTCACATCAATGGTTTGCAATTTTATGACTGGATGTACCGGCATGAACAATTGCTGACGGAGGATGAGCCTTATAAAGATATTCTGGGACGCAGGCTTTCCCGCCGGACGGTGGAAGGGCTGATTGATGCAGCACATGAAAAAGGCATGGCTGCCATGCCTTACAGCGCTATTTATGGCGCTTCCATTGATTTTTACAAGCAGCATCCAGATTGGGCAATGTTCAGGCAGAATGGCAAACCTGTTCTTTTTGGAGACAACTTTATGGCTGTGATGGATCCGCGACCGGAAAGCCCGTGGACCCGCCATTTGCTGAATGAATTTAAAATCGTGCTTACTGAAACCCAGTTTGACGGCATCCATTTGGACCAATACGGTGACCCCAAAGAGGGCTTTAGCGAAGACGGCCAAGCTTATGATTTGCCAAAAGCATTGGCAGGCTCTATTAACGCGACAAAGAAGATTGTTGAGGCCTATCGCCCTGGCGGAGCGGTTGTTTTTAACGCGGTGACAGCCTGGCCCTTAAAGGAAGCTGTTCACTCACAGGCGAGTTTTATCTATATTGAAGTGTGGCCCCCTTATGACAGCTATAACGATTTGGCAAGGGTGATTGAGGAGGCTCAGAAAGAGGGAACCAATAAAGCGGTGGTGATAGCGGCCTATGTGCATACCGAAAATAATGCCGCCCCCCTGCTGACGGATGCCATTGTGTTTGCCAGCGGAGCTACCCGTATTGAGCTGGGTGAAAAGCTGGCCTATTTGGCGGATCCTTACTTTCCTAAATACGAGGCCCTTTCTTCTGAACAAAAAGCAGGGCTTAGACGTTATTATGACTTTATTGTGGCCTACCAGGCCTTATTGGGGCCGCAAGCTAAAAATGCCACCGCTGAATGGCTTGCGCGTATTAAAGCGGATGGACTTAGCACCAGTTTGTACGCTTCAGTGGACAAGCTGCTGCCTATTGTTCGAGAAACAGAGCGTGCGACTACCATCAGTTTGGTGAACCTCTATGGCATTGGCAGCGAACAATGGCAAAAGACTGCCAATACGCCAGAGCTTAAAAAAGAACTGACCCTGCGCATTGCGCTTAAGGGTAAGATTCCGCATGCAGTTTGGGCGGCTTCGCCAGATGAAAACGACTGGACTTTCGGGCATGCTGAATACAGCGTGGAAGGAGACAGTTTGGTTGTTCACCTTAAGCAAATTCAAACCTGGAGTCTTCTTTCCATTGAGTGGAAGGAATGATTTCCGCAAAGGCATTGTATGCGAAATAGAAACACAGAAGCGCTTATTTCTAAAAGTATTGATGTAATACTCGATAACCAGTCGGTAAACGGGGCTTTTATTGCTTCGCCGAACTTTCCGACTTATCACTATTCCTGGATTAGGGATGGGTCTTACATTGCGGATGCCCTCAAGCTTTGGGGGAAAGACCAGGCCGCTAACAAATTTCACCATTGGGTGGCCGAGATTGTATTGAGACGTAAAGGCCTTATTGAATCTGCCATCAGCAAGCTGCAGGCGGGTGAGGCGCTGGCCCCGCACGAAAGTTTGCACACCCGCTATACTTTACAAGGCCATGAGGGCATGAAGGAAGCGTGGCCAAACTTGCAGCACGATGGTTTTGGTACCTGGCTGTGGGTTTTGGAGCGTTTTTTGAAAGATGAAAAGGATGCTTCTGCCGAACTGCTTGAAGCGGGTGACCTGACGGCACGCTATCTTGAGGCGATTTGGACTCAGCCTTGTTATGATTCCTGGGAAGAATTCCCTGACTATATGCATACCTATACTTTAGCCTGCATTTTCGGAGGGCTTGAACGCTGGTCCTGGTTGCGCGGGCGCGGCAGCTCTGGAGCGGCACAGGCCATTCGCACTCGGGTGCTTCGTGAGGCGGTTGCAGACGGCCATTTTATTAAATCCATTGGCATACAGGGAGTTGACGGTAATTTGCTGGCAGTTTCCACTTTGTATGCGTTGGTGCCAGCCACTGAACCAATTTTCAGGAATACCCTGAAACAAATTGAGGAAGAAATCTGCTGGAATTTTGGGGTGCAACGTTATAAAACAGATACCTATTACGGCGGCGGGTTGTGGCTATTGCTGAGCGCATGGCTGGGGCTTGCTTACGTTGCTTTAGGCGAGCAGGAAAAGGCGGCTTGCTGCCTGGCCTGGATTGAAAGGCAGTGCAACGCAGCCCTTGAACTGCCTGAGCAGGTAGCTGAACACGTTAATAGCCCTAAGCACATTCAAGAATGGACACAGCGCTGGGGCCCGGTTGCTACCCCCTTACTTTGGAGCCACGCCAACTATCTGATTTTAGCAAAGGCTTTGGAGAAGATGTAAAAAACCCTATGCGCAGGCTTATTCCTGCGTGAGGTCCATCGTAAGAAAATAGCGATCGCCCCTGTATTTGGATTCCACGTATTCAAAGATCGTGCCGTTCTTATCCCCGCTTGTCCTTCTAATGAAAAGGGCTGCGGGCGGGCAGATTTTTCCAAGCAGTTTACGTTCTTCAGCGTTGAGCGTGCACACCTCTATGATTTGGGTAGCCTTGGCAGGGAAGATGCCCAGTTGGGTCTGAAGGGTTTTATAAAGCGAAAAGTCATCCTGAATCTCAGGCTTGATTTGTTCCGCTAACTTTTCCGGCAAAAAGCAGTCTTCAATAGCCATGGGCAGTTTGTTGGCTAAGCGAAGCCTACGCAAAAGGAAGACCCCTTCTGTTGGGGCAATGCCCAGTTTGTCACACAGGGAAGGGTTAGCTTTGAATTTGCCGGCCTTGAGAATAATAGAGTTAGAAACCATGTTGCGGCGCTGCATGTCTTGCGTAAAGCTGGTAAGGCGGGATACATTTTGAGGAACCCTTTCAAGGGAAAAGAAAGTGCCTTTGTTAGGGATGCGGGTGATAAGGCCTTCCGCTTCAAAGTCTGCAAGAATCTTTCTGAGGGTCAGCCTGCTCAGTTCAAACTTTTGACTTAGCTCACGTTCCGGAGGCAAGCAGGCGCCCGGAACAAGCGTTTGCCCAAAAAGGTACTCTCTGATCTTATCGGCTACCTGATTTGTGCGTGGGTGAAAGTGTTTATCCATGTTCAAAGCGATACGAAAGGTTTATTTTGGAGGATGCCCATTTTATTATTTTCAAAATAAAAAAACTCATTGCCAATATAATGAACCAGTGGTATATTATTTTATCATACCACCACTTTAGGCCAAAGACTATGTTATTGAAAAAAGAACGAATTCTTACCCAGGCTGAAGCTGCTGATTGGCAATCTGCTGTTCGATTGGTCGGTAATTTACTTGAACAAGATGGGTGCATTAGCGCTGATTATACCCAGCAAATGATTGAGGCAATCTTAACCCTTGGCCCATACATTGTGATTTTGCCTGGTTTTGCGCTATGCCATGCGGCGCCTTCCAAGGCGGTACTGCAGGATGGGATTTCATTGGTTACCCTTAAAAGTGGTGTTGAGTTCGGCTCGCCCAACGATCCGGTTACAGTCTGCATGGGCCTATGCAGCCGGGATGGAAAAGCGCATATGGCACAGCTTCAAAAACTTGCTGCAAAACTGATGGAACCGGAAGTGCTTGAGCGCATAAAAGAAGCAAACGATTCAGAAATAATCCTTAATCTTTTTGAGGAAACATAGGTAAGGAGACATTTATGGAAAAACCCACTATTCAAACAGTTTGCGGCTTTGGCTGCGGCTCTTCCCTTTTTCTGCGCATGAAAATAGAAGAGGTTTTGAAGGAGCATGGTTTGGAAGCGGATGTTTTCTGCGGTGATGTAGGGACTTGTTTAACTCAAAAGTGTGACGCCATCTTTATTTCGGAAGACCTTCTTGAACGGGTTCAGGATAGAGCAAAGGTGCCCGTGATTCCCATCCGGAATTTCATGAGTAAAAAAGAAGTTGAAGAAAAAACGTTGAATTTTTTTACCCCCATTATTAAAGACAAATAAAAAGGAGAAAAATGAAGGTTTTAGAATTTATTATTAATGAAATTTTTGGACAAGGAGCTATCTTTTTGGCGTTAATTGCCATGGTGGGCTTGCTTTTGCAAAAGAAATCATTTGCAGAAGTGGTCAGGGGTACACTCATGACTGCCATCGGCTTCTTCATTTTGAGTGAAGGTACAGGCATTGTGGTAACCAAGGCTATTAATGGCCTTTCTGCCGCCTTTAGCAACATTATGCCGGCTGCAGTTGGCAAACCCGACATTGATATGTCTCAGTATGGCACGCAGATAGGCATTGTGATGGTAGTTGGTTTTCTCATCAACCTGCTTTTTGCACGCTTCACAAAATGGAAATCTGTTTTTCTGACCGGGCACATGCTGTACTGGTTCCCGTATGTATTTGTTGCGGCGGGAGTTGATGCTAACCTTTCCGGTTGGAAGCTTTTGGTGTTGGCAACGGTCATGACCGCAATTTATTACATCGTGGCACCAAACCTGATGAAGCCATTGGTCAAAGAAGTTACCGGTGATGACAGTTTTACGATTGCTCACCCTACTACAACCCTTTCGGTTATTTCCGGTTATCTTGGCAAGCTGGTTGGCGATAAATCAAAATCCACAGAAGATCTGAAATTCCCCAAGTGGCTAAGCTTTTTGAAAGAAATCTCGATTACGGGCTCGATTGTTATTGCCCTGACCTATATTGTGATGGCCTTTGTGCTCATGGGCCGCGGACTGAACCCGGCAGAAATTTGGGGTTATGCCGGAGGTAAAACCGGAGCCTTCACTTACATCTTTACTCGTTCTGTATATTTTGGTGTTGGCCTAACCATCATGCTTTTGGGTGTGCGCATGGTTATTGCCGAAATTATCCCCGCGTTTAAAGGGATTGCCGAAAAAGTGGTGCCAGGGGCTATCCCCGGCTTGGACTGCCCGGTTATTTTCAATTATGCCCCTAATGCCCTGCTTATTGGCTTTTTGGTGGCCATGGTTACTTCTACCATTACAATACTGCTGACCGCAGGCATGTTCCCGACTGTGATCATTCCGCTTACGGTTACGTGCTTTTTTGAAATTGGTACCGCGGCCATTATTGGCAACGGCACTGGCGGCGTGCGAGGTGCCATTATTGGCGCGGCGGTTTCAGGTGTTATTATGATTTTCCTGGTTGGGTTTGGTTCTTACTTCTTCAGCAATACCATCAACAATTGGATGCTGGTTTACGGCGGCCAGGACTTCTCTCTCTGGGGCATTATTACCGGTTCTATTGCAAAGCTTATTCACTAAGCGCGTATTGTAAGATTAAAGAGAGCAGATGACAAAAAGCATCTGCTCTTTTATTTAAAAACCCGTCGCTTTAAATCTGGCTTTTAAAATACATCCTTACGCGGAAAACGCGTAAGACGCTGCCAGTATTTTTCTGAAAGTTCCTTATTGTGCTGGTCTCCTTCAGCAACATTGGCGGAAAGCAAAATGGGGGGCAAGTGGCCAGCATCTGCCACGTTTTGGGCTGTTTGGGCAACAATGCCTTCAAGAAGTGCAATGCTGATGATGGTGGAAGCCGGTGCAGCTTTCCACCCTTGCAGACCATCGATCTCGACGAGGGCATCCCCACGGACATTCTGGGTGTCTAAGACAATATCGGCGACTTCAAAAAGCTTCTTGCCTGAACTGTGACGCGGCTGGGCAGAACGGGAGTAATCCAAACTGGTAACGGCAATAACTTTTGCCCCCATCTCTTTGCCGATCTGGGCAACCTCGATGGGCAGGGCATTAATACCGGAATTGGAAATGACAAAAAGTAAGTCTCCGGGCTGAATATTGTGCGTAGCCATGAAACTGGCCGCATAACCTTCCACCCGTTCCGCAGCTCCGAGGGTAAGATCATCGATTTGAAAAACGGAAGCCAAGCCACCGGCACGCCAGTAGAGTTCACCTGCGATAAAGCGTGAATGGCCGCTGCCGAAAACATACGTTAGGTGATCATTGAGGATGGATTCCGCCCAAAGGGAAGCAATATTGCCCATGGTTTGGCGCTGGCTTTCAAGATTTTGGGCCAGCATGGCAGTAATTTTTTCATAATAAGCGTCTATTTTCTGGGTTTTCATGGTCAATATTCTCCATCATCAGGATATTATATTTTTGCTGCACTTGTGCAGCGGAGGTTTATTTAATGAAGGACTAAGCTGCGATTGAGTATACCATTGCGCTTTGGGTTGAAGCGAGTAAAGCGGATTTTCTATCTTAATTTTTGTTTAGTTTGAAGCGGGCAGCGGGCGTGTAAGGTATGTGACTAAAGAATGATATTAAAAGAAAAATCGGGAATTTTGTTCCCGATTTTTCTTAATCTTTATGCGTGTTTCTACTTCATTTTTTCCAGAAATTCGGCGGTGCGGCGGGTATTTTCTTCAAGGTCAATGGCCAGGTGAATCATTTCGGCGGAGTATTTGAACATCATGAACCAGAACAGGCCTAGGATAACGCCTGCGATAACACCAAAAATGACGCCCATGATTCCAAAGCCAACACTATCGCGGAAGATTTCTCCCATCCCGAAGATGCTACCCAACAAGCCAAGGGCAACACCGCCAATAAGACCCAGCCACGCCAGGATATTAAAAATACCGGAAACTGTGCGCAGAACACCATAGCGTTTTTTAGGCTGGATAGGTGCAGAGGGATAAGGGGCTGCCGGTGCTGGCTGAACGGGGGGTTGAGGCGCATAAGCCTGAGTTGGGTTCGGTATAGTCTGGGCAGGGGCGGCAGCAGGCAGTACAATTCCGCAATTGGTGCAGACAACACGATCATCTGCGTTCATCATTCCACATTTTGGGCAAACTTTAGACATCATTCCTCCTTGGGTAAACAGCAATGAAATAAAAAAACCAGTATCATTTTAACATGATGCCGGTTTTCTTGGTTGAATGTACAGTGCGGAAAAACTAATCCGCTTTGGTGGAAGTGATTACCGTGGCTGTCTTTTTCTTTTCTTCTTTGGCTGCCCGCTTTTCCTTAATTGACAACTTGGGCTTTTTGCGTTCTTCTTTTTGTGCTTTGTCCTTTGAACCCATAATAAACCTCCTTAAATCTTGTTTACGGGTTAATTATAGCGCAATTCAATCAGGGGTTACGCCCCTGATGGTATCATTATCCTTAATAATGGATCAGGTTTTGGAGGCCATGCTTGCTAAGTAAAGTCACAGGAAAGCAGCGCACCCGGCAGCTTTTTTTGCTGCTGATCGTGATTACGTTGCTTTGCTACATTCTTGGGATTTTTATACTGAGGCTTGGGCGCGGGTATGTACGCCCAACGGCTACTCACACACCTACCGCGACGGTGACCATTACGCTTACGCCTACAATTACTTTAACCCCTTACCTGACACGCACCGCGACGATCAGCCCTACTCCCTCACAGACCGCCACAGCGCAGCCCACTTCAACCGCTACTTTTACAGCTACACCCAGCCCCAGCCCAACAGAATTGGTTGCGTCAACTGTTCCTGCGGCTGATACACCGATCCCCATTACAGAAATTCCTCCGACACCCACGGAGAATCCGCAGCCCTAAGGCTGCAAGCTAACCTTACCTGGAGGTATCTTGAGCATCGATTTAGTTCCTCATATCAAGCAGTTACTTTCTGCAGCCGGGCTCTCAGGCAATGAAGCGCCGGTACGGGAAATCCTGGCTGAGGCTTGGGGGCCAGTCAGCGACGAGTTAATCACCACGAACGGAGGCAGTTTTATTGCCTTTCAGCGTGGTACCGGGGAAAGCCCCAGACCCAAAGTGCTTATTGCGGCACACATGGATGCCATTGGTTTAATGGTAACCGCTATTGAAGAGGGATTTTTGCACTTCACGCAGGTTGGAGGGGTAGACCCGCGCATTTTGCCTGGCCAAATGGTGATGGTGCATGCCAGCGCTCAAGGAGTGCAGCAGGCCCGGGAGATTCCCGGTATGGTGGTTATGCCGCCTGCACATCAGCTTCCTGCTGATGCACCCAGCGGCGTTTTGGGACTTAACCATCTGCTGATTGATACCGGGCTTGAAGCCAAAGAGGTGGAAAAATGGGTGCGTGTAGGCGACTTTATCCATTTTGCACAGGAGCCGCTGGAACTGGCGGGGGAAACCATCTGCGGACACACCCTGGATAACCGCGGATCGGTTGCGGCCTTAAGTGTATGTTTGGATATCCTTTCGCGCCGCAAGCACGTTTGGGATGTGTATGGTGATGCCACTGCCCAAGAAGAGGTGTTTGGCACCGGCAGCATTACAGACCCGGTGCTTGTGCGCCCTGACCTGGCTATTGTGATTGATGTAACCTTTTCAAAGGGCCCCGGCGGGAACGGGTATCGTTCCTGCGAAATTGGCAAGGGTATTACCATCACCTCCGGTCCTCAGGACCACCCCTATCTGGTAAACAAACTTGCCAAGCTGGCAGAAAACCTGGACATTCCGTACAGCATAGAGGCCGTCCCCTCGCCCGGAGGCACTGATGCCTACAGCATACAAACGGCTGAAAGCGGCATTCCAACGGTGGAAATTGGCCTGCCGCTGCGTTATATGCATACCCCCGTGGAACTTGTTTCCATCAAGGACATCCGCAGGGCCGGGCGGCTGATGGCAGAGTTTATTGACTCGCTGCCGGCTGACTTTATGAAAGAAGTGATTTGGGAGTAGCCATGGCAACACAAAAGAAAACGACAGATTCTATTAAATTCAGCCTTGGCAAAAAGGAATTGGACTTGCTGACACGGCTCTGCAACGCAATTGCCGTTTCGGGGGATGAACAGGAAGTGCGCCAGATTGTACTTGAAGAAGTTAAAGGCTTGGCCGATGAGGTAAAAGTAGACGCTTTAGGCAATGTGCTGGCAACCAAAAGGGGCAGCGCAGAAAAGAGCGTGCGCGTAATGCTTTCCGCACATATGGATGAAGTGGGCATGATGATCGTTAAAGACAGTGATGACGGCACCTACGAATTCCGCATTGTGGGCGGCATTGACCCTCGACAGCTCGTCGGTAAGTCTGTGCTGGTGGGCCGGAACCAGGTGCCGGGCATTATTGGGGCAAAGGCCATCCACATGACCACACCGGAAGAACGCAAAGCGCCCATCCCAGTGGATCAACTGCGCATTGACGTAGGCCCCGGCGGGAAGTTAAAGATTGGTGACAGGGCTGGTTTTGCAACCAAGCTAACGACTCTTGGGCCGAGCATCCGCTCTAAGGCGCTTGACGACCGATTAGGTGTTTTCAACCTTATCCAGCTGCTAAGGCATGCCCCTGCCAATGTAGACCTTTTTCTGGCTTTTACCGTGCAGGAGGAACTTGGCCTGCGAGGTGCTAAAGTGGCAGCTTTTAGCTTTGACCCTGAAATTGGCATTGCGATGGACTCAACCCCGGCGAATGATCTGCCTGCTTTTGAAGGAAATGAAGAAAACGAACGCTACAACACTTGCCTTGGCAAGGGACCTGCGATTTACCTGATGGATGGAGCTACTATCGGCGACCGCCGTCTGGTGAAGTGGCTTAGCGAAAGCGCCGAGCAGGCTGGCATCCCCTGGCAGTACCGCCAACCCGGTACAGGCGGAACCGATGCCGGGGCTATCCATAAAACCCGAGCCGGTGTGCCAAGTGTTTCTGTTTCCGTACCGCAGCGTTATTTGCATTCGGCGGCAGGAATGGTGCGCACACAGGATGTAATAAACAGCTTTAAGTTGATTCATGCCGCGCTTTCGCGCCTTGACCCTTCCATTCTCAAATCGTAGGAGACAAATGAAACCGCAAGATAAGAATAAAAACAAAGAAATGATGAGCCTGATTCAGACCCTTGTTGAGACCCCCGGGCCATCCGGGCAGGAACATCTCATCCGTGCCAAGATAGAAGAGATGGTGAAGGGGATTGCAGATGAAGTGAAAACAGACGCACTTGGCAACCTGCTTTGCCGGATGGGAACGAAAAAAGAGAATGGCAAGCGCATGATGGTTTCTGCGCATATTGATGAAATTGGCCTGATGGTTATTCACGTGGATGAAAAGGGCTTTGCGCGCTTTATTCCCATTGGCGGTATTAACCCCCTGACTTGCCTGGGGGGGCGCGTTATGTTTATGAACGGAGCCAAGGGTGTTATTGGGACCGAACGCCTGGAGCCAAACACCATGCCGAAGCTTGAAAACCTCTTCATTGATACCGGTGCCGGCTCTGCGGCGGAAAGCCCCGTTAAGATTGGGGATGTGTGCGGGTTTGACCGGCCCATGCTTGACCTGGGCAAACGCATCTGCGCCAAGTCTATGGATGACCGCATTGCTGCTGTGGTTGCTCTCATGGCAATGAAGGAATTAGCCAAAATTCCCGCTGCGAAACGCGGCCCCAATGAAGTATGGTTTGTGTTCAGCACGCAGGAAGAAGTGGGCCTGCGCGGCGCTACCACCGCTGCCTACGGCGTGGACCCGGAACTTGGCTTTGCTATTGATGTGACCCTTACCGGGGACACACCGCGGGCTTATAAGCGCCCGATGGCTCTGGGCAAAGGGGCCTGCATCAAGGTGAGAGACAGCTCTTTCATTGCGGATACGCGGGTGGTGGAGTGGATGATTAATACCGCGAAGGCGGAGGAAATTCCTTATCAGATGGAAGTGCTGGATGCCGGCGGTACGGATGGCCGAGCCATCCAGATGACCCGGGCGGGCGTGCCTTCCGGGTGTATTTCCATTGCCTGCCGTTATGTGCACAGCCCCTCCGAAATGGTAGACAAGGATGACCTAGAAGCATGCATCCAATTGACGGTGAACCTCGTCCGCAATGAGGTTAAGCTTTAGGTTTACAATATAAGCCTGAGGTAATAAGCAATTTGCAGTCAATAAGAACCAGATTTAAAGATAAGGCTAAGGCTGCCCTATTTTTGGGGTTAGCTTTAGCTTTGCTTTTATCGGCCTGTTCGGCCCTTCAGGAAAGCGGAATCCATTTACCGTGGGACGTTAAACCCACGAGCGCAGATATAAGTACGGCCACCATAGAGGCCACCGCGGTGCAGCCTGCAGCAGACACGCAGCAAACGGCAACAGCCACCCCGCCAAACCTGCAGCCCAGCCTGACCATCTGGTTTCCGACTGGCCTGGACCCAAAGACAGATTCAAAGGCTGCCAAGTTAATGCTGGAGAAGCTGGAGAATTTTGCCACAGAAAAGGGACTGCAACTGCAAACCCGGCCTAAGGCAGCCAAAGGCAGCGGAGGCTTGCTTGATTCATTGGCTGCTGCCTACAATGCCGCGCCGGATGCCATGCCAGACCTGCTTATTCTGGATCAGGATGATTTGTTTTTGGCTGCCTCCAAGGGTTACATTATGCCCCTGCCCATGGAAGGCTTTTTGCGGGATGACAAAGACTGGTTTGAAGCGGCTCGTTCCATGACGAATTTTGAGGGCAAACCTTACGGCGCTCCCATCAGCTTAGACCCTTATGTTTTGGGCATGACTGGCGTTTCCGTTGTGGATAACAACGGGGGCTGGCCGGCCATTCGAACCAGCTTAGGCAAAGTTGGCTTTGCCGCCGATGACCCGCGGGGTCTCTTTTTCATGAATATGTATATGGCTGAAGGCGGCAATGTGCAAGATGCCCTGCAGCACCCGGTGTTGGATGTTGACCCGCTATCACGCACGATGATTTATCTGCATCAGGCCTATATGGACCGCCATATCAGTATGATTTCACTTCAGGCGCAGACGGAAGCCCAAATTTTAGACGCATTGCTGAATGGGAATACGGATATTGGTTTTATTAAGCTGAGCCAGTTGCTTCAATCCAACCAGGAAAAA
This sequence comes from Anaerolineaceae bacterium, assembly GCA_034926255.1. Taxonomy (GTDB): domain Bacteria; phylum Chloroflexota; class Anaerolineae; order Anaerolineales; family Anaerolineaceae; genus Mesolinea. The sequence goes on from JAYFRD010000041.1 coordinate 18,128, forward strand.
ACAAACGGCAAAACTTTGCGCCTATCGTTGCCGGGTAAAACACTTGCCCAGGGCTGGTTTTGGGCCATCAGCACTGCAAACCCTGAAAAAATGAAGATGATGCAGGCCCTGCTTCTTACCCTTTCTGAACCCAGCTTTATGGGCACTTATACCAAGGGTTTGGGCTTGTTGCCTGCCAGGCCTTCTGCCCTTAAGGAATGGAAAGACCTTACTACTGAAGTTCCGTGGACCAGGATTGGTGAACTGAGCATGCCCATCCCCAGTGAGAGCATCATTAACCGGCTGGGGCCTATTTTGCGTAAAGCCACTTTGGATGATCTGCGGGAAACGGCTGACCCAGGTTTGATCACAACACGCACGATGGAGAGCATCAAGTGAACCGCAGCTTCAGAGAGCGCGTAAAAAGCAGGGTGAACGACCCTTGGTCGGGGACTCTGCTGGCAGTTATTTTACTTATTTTAGTAACGATTTCTTTGGTGACCGTTACTACCGCTTTACCTGAGCATGTTACGGTAAGCGCTCCTCAGCAAACAGCTACGGCACTCGTCACAATCCAGCCTGAGAAAACGCCTGTGGATATTGATGAGGAAGAATTTGTGCCGCCGGTGGTAAATACGGACGCGATGGTTATTTTTGGGGGACTTATCTTAGTGACGGTGCTTTTTGCCACCCTGAGAGAGGTGAATGGCTTCCGCAAAGAGGACAAGTGCTGAAAAAGCAATTTCGATTTTTCTAAAAACTAAGAATACCTAAACTTAAGTGCGGACTACTCTGCCGCGCAAATTGATGCCGGAATGACGGCCATGCTTTATAATTCCTCAATGAGGAAGCAGAAATATGCAAACAAAACTGAAGCGACTTATCCAAATTATGCAGGCTGAAAAACTGGATGCCATTGCCTTAAACCCCGGCCCAAACCTGGTTTATCTGACAGGGATGGATTTTCACTTGATGGAAAGGCCGGTTATTGCGCTTTTTGGCGCCGATGGATCTGCGGCGATGGTGCTGCCGGAACTTGAAAAGGGAAAGCTGAACGGATTGGGTTTTTCTGTGCAGGCTGAAACTTATCAGGATGACCCGGCGATTTGGGACGCGGCGTTTGCAGCCGGTTTTGCAGGGTTTGCGGGGCGGGCTCTAAAAGTGGGTGTTGAACCCACCCGTATGCGTGTGCTTGAAGAAATTTTTTTGCGCAAGGCCCTTCCACAGGCAGAAATTGTGCCAGCCGGGGAGGCAATTGCGAAACTACGGTTATGCAAAGATGAAGACGAACTCAAAAAAATGCGCCGGGCAGCTCTTACCGCCCAGGAAGCCCTTTTGGCTACCCTAAAGGTTATCCGACCTGGCTGGAGCGAACTGCAAATTGCCGGGGAACTGATGAGCCAGCTTTTCAAAGCCGGCGCGCAGGGTGAGGCCTTCATCCCTATTGTCAGCATCAGCGAAAATGCAGCCAACCCACATGCTTCACCCGGGGAGCGCACTCTGCGGGAAGGCGACATCCTGCTTTTTGATTATGGCACAGGTTTTGAGGGCTACAATTCAGACATCACACGCACCTTTTCCTGCGGGGAGATAAGCGCGGAAATGCAAACGGTTGCAAACCTGGTGCATGAAGCTAACCGTAACGCCCGAGAACATACCAAAGCTGGTATGCAGGCGGGCGAGGTGGATGCGCTGGCACGGTCAGTGATTGAGGTTGGCGGGTATGGGCCTTACTTTACCCACCGGACCGGGCACGGCCTGGGTATGGAAGTACATGAGGCCCCCTATATTTTTGCCGGCAATCCGCTTGTGCTTGAAGAAGGCATGGTTTTTACCATTGAACCGGGAATCTACCTGCCGGGCCGTTTTGGGGTGCGCATTGAAGACGATGTGGTGGTAACGCAGGACGGCCTGCGCAGCCTGAGTGACCTGCCCAGGCAAGTTTTGCCGCTTGAAACATTTTGGGAATGAAGAACTTATTTAAATCGCAACGGCGCGATCTTAACCTGATCGCGCTTTCTTTAGCCATTTGGTCTCTCGGCGAGGGCTTTTTTATGATTTTCCAGCCGATTTACCTTGAACAATTAGGCGCAAACCCCATTAAAATCGGTTTTATTATCAGCCTGAGTATGGTGGTAATTGGTTTTATGCACATGCCTGTGGGTCTGATCAGTGACCACGTAAGCCGTAAATCCATTATGGTTTGCAGCTGGGTGGTTGGCACTTTGGCCGCTTTAATAATGGGCTTTGCCCAAACCCTCACGGTTTATGTGCTTGGATTGCTGCTTTACAGCATTACCGGGGCTGTTATTGCGCCGATGAACAGCTATATTTCGGACTGCAAGGCCGATTGGTCTGATCACCAGGCCTTTACCTACATTTCGGCTTCTTTTATGGTGGGTTATCTTGTTGGCCCCTTATTAGGAGGCTTGCTGGCTGAGCGCATTGGGCTGAGACCGCTTTATTTTATTGCAACCCTTATTTTTTCCCTATCTACTTCGCTTATCTTTTTTCTTAAAGATCAACCCGTGCAGATCGCTGAAGGCAAACCGAGCGCGCGAAGCTTGCTGCGGAACCGTCAGTTTATGCTGGCTTGCCTTTTGATTTTTGGAATTGCTTTTACGACCTTTTTGCCAAACCCGCTGACCTCCAATTTTTTGCATAACGAGCGCGGTGTAAGCCTGCAGATGCTGGGTATTTTTGGCATGGTTTCGAGCCTTGGGGGCATTATCTTCAACCTGGTTTTGGGAAAAATGCATACCTGGCCGATTTTCTTTATTGGCCAGACAGCGGTGATGGTCTATTCTTTGAGCTTGCTTAAGGGCCAAAGCAACCTTGCTTTTGGTTTTGCTTATATTATGTGGGGTGGTTATAGGGTCATTAATGCCATCACATCCGCTGTGGTGCGCCCGCTTTTGCATAACGCCCAAATGGGTTTTGGGTTCGGTTTGGCTGAAAGTGCCAAAAGCCTAGCCTTGGTGTTGGCGCCCATTTTGGCAGGCTATCTTTATAACCAGCGGCCAAGCCTGGTTTATGAAGTTTCCATTGCTCTCGGGTTGGGGATGCTTATTACTTTATTCCTTATTGGCCGCATGAAAGACGGATTTTTTCGGACAAAAAAATAAAGCGCAAAAGTCATTTTAAAGGAAAGGCCAGAGCTTTTGGTGATTGAAGACTGGCTTTAGATCCCTGCATTTGTAAAGGCACAGAGCTTGCGCTTGAGACTGTTATTAACAGTTTAACATTCGGTAAATATTTAAGGTTTAAGGTTGGGTTTGTGAAAAAAGGCTTGCCACGCCCAGTGGGCATGACTAAAATCGATTCAGGTTTTGACAGAATATATTTTATATCTTGAAAATTGCAGTTTTGTACCAAGAGTAACTTGACTTCTAAGGAGGCAAAGATGCTGGATAGAACAAGTGCACGGGAAATGATTTGGAAGGAACTTATTAAAGTTGCCAAGCCTGACAGCCGTTTTCACTTCGACTTTGCTGAATTTATTACCGATTTTGAAGGAAGCCTAAAGGCTTGCCAACGCCTCTGCGACCTGGATGCTTACCAAAAAGCCCAGGTCGTTTTTATTACCCCCGATAATTGCCTTGAAGATTTGCGCGCTCAGGTTATTAAAGATGGAAAGACCTTGCTGATGACCACTTATGGGATCCGCAGAGGGTTTTTGGAATTGAGGCGCGAAGATGTGCCTGAAGGGCAGGAAAATTTAGCCGTTTTATTGGATGCCATTGAGAGATACGGGCACCCTGTTTCGCTAAGGGATATGCAAAGACGTTATAAAATTGATCTTTTGGTTACCGGAGGATCTGCCATTAATCTAAAAGGGCAGCGCTTTGGCAAGGGGCATGGTTTTTTTGATTTGGAATGGGCTATGCTTTATGCCATTGGGGCAGTGAACCTTGAAACGCTGGTTGCAGATATTGTACATGACTGTCAGGTGGTGGATATTGACCTGGATTCCAGCCCGTTAGATACCGTTTGCGACCTTATTATCACGCCAACGCGCATTGTTTATGTTAAAAACCCACAAAAACCGGAACACGGCGTGGTGTGGGCTAAGCTGCAGCCCGGCATGATGGAGGATATTTCTCCACTTGCCGAGCTTAAGGATATGGAGGCAGAAGGACTCTTGAGAACCCTTACGCCATTAGGCGAAGGTTAAAAAATTATTTAAGGTTATTTTCAACAGGAGATTTTCAGATGTCAGACAATAACGAATATACCCATTCCAAGTCTACCACCCGCTTTTTTGTTGTCTCCGCCATTTGGGCTGCCGTCATTATTCCTTTAGCGTGGCTTTCAAGCACCTTTCTATCCATCCCCGGAGCATTTGGAGCAGGTTACTTTTGGCTGCCGAATATGGTAATGCCTATCGGGGCATATTTTTTTGGGCCCTGGGGTTGGCTTGCGGCAGCCGTTGGCACTTTTATTGGGGGGATGCTTTCTGGCGCGCCTTTGCTGATTAATCTGGCGCAAAACCCTATTCCGGCTTTTATTGCGAATGCTTTGCTGTTTTGGTTAATACTGAAGCTCTTTAAAGTTAAAGTAGGCGTTGGACTTCAGCAGCGCAAAGAGCGCAATGTGAAAAGCATTTTGCTGGTTGCCCTGGCAACCGTGGTTGCTGCCGTGGTTCTGGGCTTTCTGATTGGGAAGGCAACCGCAGCCCTGGGCATTTCAGATAAATGGGGCTATCTTGCTGTTTTTCTGCTGACCATTCCGGCTTGGTTTGCTCTGGGTGTTCCGGTGAATAAGGATATCCTGATTGCTCTGGCAGCCGTAGTAGTTACCAGCCTGGCGAGCGCAGCCATGGGTGCATATGCCTGGGCAACGATTGGAAAGATGGGACCAACCGCCTGGAGCCTGGTTTTCCCTGGCTGGGCGCTGGGCGATATCGTGGCAGGCAGTTTGGCCATTCCTTTGATGTGGACACTTGCCGGCGACATGAAAAAACGCAATCTTGTCTGGGGCAAATGAGTATAGTGTATTGTTTTCCAATGGGAAGGAAGCCAAACTTCCTTCCCTCATTCTATTAAAAAGAGGTTTCATGCAAAAGAGATACGGACTTGCCAGGCTTAAACCCACCTTAAGGTTTCTGCTTTTTGTTGCAGTCAGCACCGTTTTTACCTTTGCAAAAAACTGGCCGGGCATTCTGGCTGCGTTCTGCTTTGGGGTTTTTCTGCTGGCAGCCGGGCGCAAGTTCCCAAAAGCTGCTGTAATTGCCTGTTTTTCTGCCGGTTTACTTACCTTTTTGGGGAACGCCTTTGGCGCAAAACAAGACCTGGTTATTGACTTTTTGCTAAAGGCCTCGCAAGAATCTCTTTTAAACGGACTGAGGGCAGCACTGCGAATCATGAGCATGATTCTTCCGGCTATCGCTTTTATTGCCGTAACGCCGCTTCATGAATTTTTAGAAATTTCACGCGGGCTGCACTTCCCGCCAGCGTTTGAAATGTATCTGACTATTGTTTTGCGCTATGTTGACATCCTGTGGTATGAAATTGGCATCAGTATGAAGGCCATGGCCATGCGTGGGGTTGAATGGAATGGAGGCGCTAAGGAGAAAGTGCAGGCCTTCAGCCAGTTGATGCTGCCCCTGATTTTTCGCATTTTTGAACACGTTGAAGGGCAGTCGTTGGCCATTGATAACCGCGGCGGGGTGCGGGTTGGCAAAAGCGACCAGAACGTAGACCAGCCCACGACAGAAACCCTGAAACTTGACAATGTGAGTGTGCTTTACCAACTGAGTGAGGAGGGAGATATAAAACCGGCCGTGGAAGATTTGAGCTTTAGCCTGAGGCCGGGCAGTACTAGCGTTCTACTGGGACCAACCGGCGCAGGCAAAACGACCACGATGCTTTTAAGTACGGGGCTGATCCCGGGCAGCAGCGCCCATATGAAGGGGCAGGTGAGTTTGTGCGGGCAGTCCACCAAGGATGCAAGCATGGGCTTTCTTGGCCGTAACGCGCGTATTGTGCTTACCAGCGCCGTTCAGGGTCTGGTAGGGTTAACGGTACGGGATGAGCTTTTGATCAGCCTGAGGGTGAGCGAAACAGCCAAGAGTGAATATGAAGCAGCCATTCGCGATGCGCTTGTGGCGGTTGGTTTGGATGAAAATTTTTTGGGCCGGATGACTTTGGGGCTTTCCGGTGGAGAAATGCAACGCGTGGCTTTGGCTTCAGCCATTGTGGTGAAGCCGGCCTTGCTGGCTTTGGACGATGTGACCATGCAGCTTGACCCAAAAGGCAAGAGGGAAGTGATCAGCTCGCTGGAAAAGCTGAGTACGTCGGGAACAACACGTTTGCTTAGCGATAACAATACTGCTCTTTTGGAAGAAGTGGGCGGCCGTTTTCTCAGTTTGCAGGAAGGAAAATTGACGGGGGACGAGCAGAAGCTGACCATGCAAAATTTAACCGCTTCGGGGTTGAGGCTGCCACAGTTATGGCAGCTTGGGCTTCAATTAGGTTTGGAGCTTTCCCAGTTTCCTGAAAAAGCAGCGAAAACGCTTAAGCAGCTAGCCCACAAGGATAAGCCTGCGTTTACCCCCGCTGTAAAAAAACCAGAAGATATTGCAGTAAAATTTGAAAACCTTGCATTCAGCTACAATGAGGGGCCCCTCGTTCTCAAAAAGATATCATCCCAAGTTTATAAAGGTGAGTTTGTATCCATTCTTGGATCGAACGGTTCAGGCAAAACCACTTTGGCTCTGATTCTTGCCGGGGCAATGAACCCGAGCGGCGGAAAGATTTGGATTGATGGCATAGACAGCCAAGCCCAAAAGATGCGCGGCAAGGTTGGGTATATTTTTCAGGAACCACGCAACCAGATGGTGACGATGACAGTACTGGATGAACTTGCGTTTGCCCCGCGGCAGCTTAAGTGGAATGAGGAGAAGGTGCAGCAGCTTGCAAGACGTGAACTTGAACGCTTTGGCCTGAACCCGGAAGATGTGCCACTACGTCTACAGCCTTCCGAGGCACGCAAAGTTTGCATTGCGGCCACCCTAACCATGAACCCTGATGTGGTTATTTTGGATGAGCCAACCAATAACCTGGACAGCGCAGATGTTGAGCAGCTTATGCTGCATTTGAAGAAACTGCAGGCTGCTGGCACAACGGTGGTATTGATAAGCCATGATATGGATGTGGTGTTGGAATATTCTGACCGCCTGATTGTGATGTGTGAAGGAAATATTTTGACGGAAGGGCCAACACGTGAGGTGGCTATGCAGTCTGAACTTTTGGCCAAGGCTGATGTTATTATGCCGGCAGTTGTTAAGACTTCACTGGAACTTTGGCCGGACAGTCTGCCTTGCCTGACGGTGGACGAGCTTGCCGCTCAGTTTAGGTTTTCTGATTGAACTTTGAGAAAGCAGGGCGGAGAGAGGTAAAAGCCCGGCGCAATTGCATCTAAATGGAGGGCAGATAACCTGCATGAAATAACACGTCACCCTGAATGGAGGGAAGGGTCTGTTCTTTTGCTTGGCTTCCATTCAAAACAAAAAGGCCAGATGCTTCCTTGCGTCAGCATGACGAGGGGGGAGGATGCGGAGTGAAGGGTCTGGCAATCATCTTGGCTAAAGGTCCAAAACATGAAAGGCCAGATGCTTCGGAAAACACCTCAGCATGACGAGGGGGGTGGGGCTTGGGCAAGGACTGCTCACTATGACGAGGGGGGTGGGTGGTTCGGAAAGACAATTTCAACCCTGCTCGTCACCCTGAACGCAGTGAAGGGTCTGTTCGTTTGCATTGACAGGAAGCAAAAACACAAAAGCCAGATGCTTCCTTACTTCAGCATGACGAGGGGGGAGGGTGCGGAGTGAAGGGTCTGGCAGTCATCCTGGCTAAAGGTCCAAAACAAAAAAGGCCAGATGCTTCCCTTCGGTCAGCATGACGAGGGGGATTGGATACTTGGGCAAGGGCAGCTTAGCATGACGGCGGGGATGCCGTTTGTTTTCCAAAGGATAAACTACATGACGAGGATATGTTTCCTTTGCAAATCTTATTCAGCATGACGAAGAAATGAGGGGAATTGCAAAGCTTATCCAGCATGCCGAGGGGTTGTAAAGCCAGCCAAGCCGTGCAAAACTTTGGCTTGTGAACTCTCACCCGGCACAAAGTTCAAGATTTGATGCATGCAACTCTGTGTATGAGCATAAGGCAGGGGAGGGGGACTGCAAGAAGGTATTGGTGAGCATGGGGAAAAGTGTAAGGCGTGTAAAGCGGGTTGCAAGCAAGTGAGAGGGAGCTTTCCGCATGCGGAAAGGGGTATACGGAAAGGGGGGGTACGTGCGGAAAGGTCCCTAGT
>JAYFRD010000004.1:0-83441 GCA_034926255.1 Anaerolineaceae bacterium
AGCTGGGTTCGGTTGTGGATGAAACCCTTAAAGAAGAAAACTTAGGTGCTCAGGCTTCCGTCACACGCGACTGCCTTTTTAGGGATATATTGGTTGCGATCAGTGAGGCGGATGAAAATCTGGAAGCGGTTTGGCAGGCCGTATTTCTGAACCGCTGTTCAGGCGGAAACATTCGCGGCCTGCATGTGCTGCAGGATGGCATTGATTTGCCTGACTTAAGCGAAAGCCTGAAAGAAAAATTTAATATGATTATGACTGAAGCAGGCATGCAAGGGAAATTCCTTGAAATAGAAGGGAGCGTTTCCAAGACGGTTACAAGCCAGAGCCTGCTGAGTGATATTTTGATTCTGAAACTCAATTACCCGTTAACAGGGTCTTGGATTAACCGCCTTTCGCACGGAATTCCGGCCATATTGCGGCGCGGCAAGCGTCCGGTGATGATTGTGAAAGGGTCTCCACAAGCTCTGGAACGGCTGCTTCTGCTTTATGACGGCAGCCTTAAAAGTAAAGAAGGCCTATTCATCGCGGCTTATTTAGCTGCGGTTTTCGGCTCAAAAGTGAATATTCTTACCCTACAGACAAACGGGGTAAGCCTGGCGCCGGCGGTGGAAGAGGCTAAAAAATATCTGGAAAAGCTTGAAATACCTTATCAATATTTTGCGGAAGAAGGTAAAAACCTGGCAGAACGGGTTAATGCTTTGGTGCCTGACTTAGAGATAAGTACCGTTATTTGCGGGGGCTACAGCGGAACGGGCTTTTTGGACCGCATTATCGGCTCGGATGTGGATGAAATTCTTAACCAGGTGAATGTGCCTGTGCTGATTTGCCAGTAATTAGCGGCGCTTTAATACCAAGATTGTAACGTCATCATTGGGTGGGTTTTTACCCTTAAATTCAGCGAGCGCGCTGCTGAGGCGCTGCACAAGTTCAGGGGGATTTTCAGCGTGACCTTTTTGGAGTGTTGCCAGGAGGCGTTCGTTGCCAAAAAAGGCTCCATTTTCTGCCAGCATTTCGGTTACACCATCTGTATAGAGCACGAGGCTATCCCCGGCCGCAAAGCGGATGCAGCGGTCTGCGTAAGCCACCGGATCCAATATACCAAGGGCGAGCTCCCCTTTTTGGAGCATCAATGCCTGCCTGGTTTGAGCACTTAGAAGAACCGGCGGATTATGGCCGGCAATACAGTAGTTCATGAGGTTTTGCTGGAGGTCTAAAACGCCATAAAAGCTGGTGATAAAAAAGCCTTCTTTACTGTCTAACTGCAAAAGATGGTTTACTTTTTGTAGGGTCTTTGCAGGGGAGAGGGTTTCAAGCCCCATGGCCTTGATGAGGGTTCTGGCTACCGTCATGTAAAGGGCAGCGGGCAGGCCCTTATCGGAAACATCGGCGATGACAAAACCCCAATAGCGTTCATTGATTTTAAACACGTCGTAGAAATCACCGCCTACCTGACGTGCGGTTTGCCAACTGACAGCCAAATCATAACCCTGAATTTCAGGGAGCGATTCTGGCAAGAAGTTCTTTTGAATTTGACGAGCCAGGTTCAGTTCTTTCTCCACAAGGCTTTGCTGGTGCTGCACATGATGGAATTGAGCATTTTGAAGGGCAGAAGCGAGCTGTTGGGATGCCCCTTTTAGGAGCTCGATTCGCTCTTTTTGGCCGGATAAGCGCCCATCCAACGCCAGAATGAGCCCATAATGTTCATTCTGTGCCATGGAAGGAACCACAATCCAGCGGGAATCCGCGAAGTCTGCATGTTTAGCGGCGAGCGCAGAAGAATGGTTGGAGGAAAGCAAAAAACCAAATGTTTCGAAGGGCATTATTTTTGCTTCAGGAGAGGCAAAAATCTGATAGGCTGGGAGCAGTTTTTCTTTGATAACGGCATTTTGATCAAAGTGCATGGGACGATGCTTGTCTAAAATGGCGTGCTCAATGCGATATTCGTAGCGATCAGGGTTGTAACTTAAGAAGGCGAGGTTATCAAAACCTGTGGTGTCGTAAAGTACCCGGATGACTTGGCCCAAGCCTTCTTTGAGTGAGGAAGAACCGACCAGGAGTTTGGAAATTTGCAGAAGCAGTGAAGCAATCATATTTTCTTCTTCAACTGCTGAAACCAGTAGGATGTTTTGCAATGATAGGGCAGTCTGCTGGGCAATTCCCTTAAGAATGGCGAGAGCTTGCTTGCCGAGCACCTGGCTGGGAGGCAGGTCAATATAGTCTAAATTGCCGATGTGCATCAGCAGCCCCAGCGTCTCATTGTGGACGGCAAGAGGCATCAGAAGCACTGTGGAATTGGCTTGCAGGCCCATGAGGGCACTTATTTGCGGATCCATTTTTTGAGCCGGAAGGGCAGTGAGCGTCTGGCTTTCCATTGCTTTCTCAAGCGCTTTGGTATCTTTTATTTCCAGCGGACATATTTTGGGCGCATCATCTGAACCAAATCTGGCTTCAAAAGTAAAAGATTTATTTTCAGAATCATAAGTGATAAGGCCGCCTGCCCGCCCGCCAATCAGCAAAATCATCAATTGCGCCATTACCCTGGTCAGTTCTTCTACATCGGTCAGAGAGCGGCTGGAAAGGGCAACCTGAAGCAAAATAGTGGAAAGCCAGCTTTGCTCTTGCGTTTCCTCTTCCAGTTGTTGGTTTTCGAGCGCAATGCCCAAATAGCCGGACCAGGTAGAAGCCAGGCGGCTTGCTTCAGCCCCAAAACGATAGGGCTTTGAGTGGTAGAGTATCAGGACACCTACGGCTTCATTGCCAACCGTCAGCGGCGCAGAAATGGCTGAAGCTTCATCCGTGAAGCCAATAAGCCGGATGATGTCATCCGGCATGCGCGGGTCTCGAATAACAGGGTGCAGGGTTTCAAACCCCTGCATAAACCAGGCTGATTCTGTGTTTATTTCCAAACCAGGCAAAAGGCTTATTCCGTTCTGGCTTTGATAGCTTTGCAGCTTCAAGTTTGGCTTCGTAGTTTTTAGTTTGGGCTCATCCGCTTTAAAGAGGGCAACCAAGGCCAGTTCGCAGGGCAGTACACTCATGATGCCAGAGAGAATTTTGTTGATGGTTTCTTCCAGCGGCAGGCTTTTTGCCAAAGAAAGGGCGATATCCCTGAGGCTTTCGGCAACTTCACTGCGCCATTTTTGGGTGTTATAGAGTGAGGCATTGCGCACGGCAATGGAAATATTGGCGGAAAGGGTGGTAAGCAGCTCTACGTCATTTTCTGAAAAGGCATTGGTTTTATCATCCTGCACGTCGAGTACGCCAAAAACCACGCCCCCAAACTCGAGCGGGATGCTAAGCTCTGATCCCACATTTTCCTTGCTTAAGGGGTTGGGTAAATATTTAGGCTCTTCGCTGACATCATTGACATATTGAATTTTGCCGGTGCGAATTGCTTCGGGGATGAGCCCCAATTGAGAGTTAGGGTCAATGGTGAAAACTGATTTTTGGTAACTTTTTGCAAGCTTTCCGCTGCCGGCACGGTGCTGAATGCGCAGGGGAGCGTGCTCTACCAGGAAAATATGCACTTCCTGATAGTCGAATTCATCATGCATCATCCTGGTGATGCTGCTCAAAAGCGTATCCAGGTCAAGTACCCCAGTTAGGGATTTGCTGACCCTGGCTATGAGGTCTAACTGGTCGGTACGCAACTCAAGGCTGGCATAAAGACTTACACGGTGAATGGCCAAGGCAATGCTATCCGCCACAGCACGGAGCAGGGTTAGATCAGCCTGGCTGAAGCCATTTTTTTTATCGGACTGCAAATCCAGCACTCCCAAGATTTTGCTACCCACTTTCAAGGGAATAGCCAGTTCTGATTGGGTTTCAGGCAGACCTTCTGCAGAATAATACAAGGGCTCTTTATGCACATCGGGTATGAGCAGGCTGTTGCCAGAGGCTGCTACGGTGCCGATGATATGCTGACCTGCGAAAATTTTATCCTTCAGGGCAAGGGGGTCCAGTTTGCCGGCCTTACGGGAGCCGGCGGAGGCGCGAAAAACCAGTGCATCGTTTTCTTCATCAATGATGAAAATAGAAACGTAGTAATAATGCAGGTCAGCTGCAATCAAGCGGCAGGCTTCTTTCATGAGGTTATCAAGTTTGGTAATACCTGCCAGTTTGGAGCTAAGACTGGCAATGAGTTCGATAACGCGTTCCTGATAATCCCTGACCTGCAAAAGGCGGATGGACTGCAGTGCGGCTGCACTGATGCCGCAAAAAACCTTAATTGCTTCTTTCTCATCTGCATTAAAGGGGTTGTTTTGCCTGGTGAGGGCCAGAGAACCAAAAACTTCATTGCCTGCCACCAGTGGAAAGAAAATAGAGGTTTTAGCTGTTTTTCTTTCTTGATGTGAAATGATCTGACGGTTTGCCTGACAATTTTGTTGTTGGCGTAAAAGCGTTTTTTCAGCAATCTTTTCAGTCAGGTTATGTTCAAGAACGCTGGGTTGGAAGCTTAAAGTAAGCTCTGCTGCCCATTCTTCTGCTGCAAATTGCGCCAGGGCAGTCTGCAGGCTGCCAAGTTCATTGGCTTCGCTTAGCTGCTGCAAAAGAAGGTTGAAAAGTTTCTCGGAAAGAGGTTGTGGAATAGAAAGCGTCATTCTTAAATGGGGCGCCTTTTGCCCATGATTAATCGGTTTTTATTGCCTTCGTGGCTGAATTCGACTCTATCCATCAGTTTGCGGATGGTGTATACGCCCAAGCCACGTTCAGAGCGCATTTCAAGGGGGCTGATGAGATCCGGTTCGGGCACAGCTTCAGGATTGAAGGCTTTACCGGTGTCTTCAAGTTCGATGATAAATTCGCTTTCATCCGAAAATATCTGCAAGTCAATGGAACCCAAGCCTTCCCCTTCATAGGCATGATCAATAATGTTGGCACAGGCTTCGTCCAAAGCCAGCTCAATTGCATAAAGGGCTTTGCCATCAAAACCAAAGGCGCGCGCGTGCGCCAAGGTGTAATCCGCAATGCCTGCAAGATTACGATAGAAGGCTCCAAAAGATCTGTTAGCGATATTCAAAAGCGCCATCAGCCGAATTATAACAAGGGATTGAGCCTCTGCCAGTATTCCATCATGGCGGGATCTGCTTCAAGCGCAAAGGAGAGTTTTTTGGCAGTGAGAGGATGGCAAAAACCAAGCGCCTGTGCTTGCAGCATCAGCCTAGGGGCGTCATCAAATATGATTTGCGGATGCTCTATTGGTTTGTAGATCTTGTCGCCGATTATTTGAATGCCTTGCGCGTAGAAGTGGGCTCTGATTTGGTGGCGATAGCCCGTTTGGGGGAAGCATTCAAACAAGCCTGCACCCTTTTTGCTTTCCTTGAGCTTAAAATGGGTTTGTGCAGCTTTGCCATGCAAGGGATCTACCTTGGTAAGGTGCGAGCGCCCGGCGTTGATGCGCAATGGCAGACTGACGGTCATGCTTTGCCAAGTGGGCAGAGGACGGGCCAAGGCAAGATATTGTTTTTCTACTTCTCGTTCGCGGAATTGGCGGTTTAACTCGGTGTGGGCCTCTGCGCTGCGGCAAAAGACCATCAAGCCACTGGTTTCTTTATCCAGACGATGTACCACCCATACTTTGCCGAATTGCGGCTGCAGGAGGTCGGGCAAAGAGGGCAGGTGAGGGTCGTAGCCATCCGGAATGCTTAATATCCCTGAATCTTTGTTGACAACCAACAAAAATTCATCCTGATAAACAATCTTTTCAGGCGCAAGGCCTTGCATCATTTCAAACTTTTCTAAAGCAGCTGGTTACGATAAGCCCCGGACCAGCGTGAACAATGATAGCGGGCGGAGCATTATAGACGGGAATATCCTGAATACCCAGACTCTCCTGGAGGCGGCTTGCAAGGGCGATGGCTTCATCCCTGTTATCTGCTTGAGAAATAGAGGGCATTCCATTCGGGTTATAGAGCAGGGAACTCTTGTTCAGTTCTTCAATTACCTTGACAGCCTGGTTGAAAGTGCGCACCTTATCATGCGGTTCCACTTTGCCTGCATTCAGAGTAAGGATGGGTTTAATTTGCAGCAGACTGCCAATCAGTTTAGAGGCAGAACCTATACGGCCGCCTTTATGCAGATATTCCAGCGTATTGACCAGAAAATAGAGCTGCTCCTTTTTACTTAGGGTTTCCACTTCCGCCAAAATTTCTTTTGCTGAACAGCCGCTTTTTGCCATTGTATCCGCCAGCAAAACCAACTGCCCAAAACCTCCTGCAATGGTAAGCGTATCCAGAATGTGAATATGTTCGCTCTTCCATTCTGTGGCTGCCAGAGTGGCGCTGCGCAAAGTTCCACTAAGGAAATGGGAAGGGGCAAGCACCACAGCCTCATCACCATGTTCAAGTATTTCTTTAAAAATGGGCTGATAAAGGGCTGGAGGCGGTGCAGCAGTTCCCGGAAGTGTGGAGCTTGCCTTTAGTTTTTCAAGAAATTGCTGGCTGCTTATTTGATAATCATCTTCAAAACTTTCGTTCCCAAAGGTGATTATTTGGGGCACGAAATAAATTCCTTTTTCTTTAAGCTCAGCGACAGGGATGCTGCAAGTTGTATCCGTAACGATTTTGATCATACAAAGCTACCTTTGTTTTTACCCTTTTTGTGCAAGAACCAAGCCGCAATTTGGGCAGCGTTTTTCATTGTTTTCCAATACATACCCGCAACGAAGGCAAGTTTGTGGTTGGGCGTTGCCAAGAGGGGCTCCACAGGCAATACAGCGGCTTTCACCTACTTTATTCCCTGTAAGACAGTAGGGGCAGGCGACACTTCTTAAGCGCTCACTGAGCTTTTCGCCTGCGTTGTACTGGCGAGCAGTTCGATCAATGGCTGCCCAAACTTTTTCTTCTAACTGTGCAGATTCAAGATCCTGGGCGATATCATCCAGATTTCCAAGCAAGCTTGCAGGATTAAAAAAAGCCCACAGGGCAGTGCGACCCAGGCTGGCAGCCAAGCCGAGAATGCGCTGTTTGCCCACCTGCACGCTAATGCCGTCTTCAACCTTAATAAGGTTGACAGCCAGGCTGGTTTCTCCGCCGGATTCACGCCGGTCGCGGGTGGAAATTTGCAATGACAGGCTGGCAGAGTCGCCAAAGGCATGAACCTGATAATTCCCGGCATTGTACTTGGCAAAAAGGGCTCTTGCAATATCTTCAGGGCTGATTTTTCCATGATAAATGCGTGTTTCCATCCAATGACCTCGGCTATTTGCAAATGCGCACATAGATTATAATCGGCAATTAACCATGGATAAATTTGATTATCGATTACAAAGGCCAATCTATCGTCTTTTTTTAGCCGCAGTCCTGGTCTTATGCACCATTCTCGTTTTCTGCAGCCCCAGCTTTGTATTCCAAGTGCAAGCGCAGTTCCCTACGGTGGGCATTCCAACGGTTACAGGCAGCCCACAGGGACCATACGTCATCGTGATTGGAGCAGAAGATGAAGATGCCAACATTCGTTCCGGCCCTAATGCCACTTATCCCAAGGTTGGGATTATGATTGCCGGCCAAACGGCCCCGGCTTTAGGCTATTTTGGCAACTATATTCAAATTGTTTACCCTGGAGCGCCAGGCGGCAAGGGTTGGATTTACATCCCCAAAGCCCAGCTTATTAATGGGCCAGTGCCAGTGGTAGAGCCTCCTGCAACAGAAACACCTTCCATCACAAACACCATTGACCCCACTTTGGCAGCGCAATTTTCGGTGGAGCAGAAAGTGACGCGTATGCCTACTTTTACTGAACCGCCTCCTTTGCTGATCCCTACGTTTCAGGAAGTGCAAACGAACACAGTTCCGGGAGGCATTCCCATTGGGCTGGTCATAGTCATTCTTTTTGGTTTGGGCTTTTTCTTAGCTCTGATTGCCCTCCTCAGGCGGGGTTAAAGGTTTAATTGTAGGCTCCAGCTCGTTAGAGCTATCTGTATATTTTGCAATCCTCATTAAACTGTTTACGAGAGTCATTGATTTTTCAAGTTGACCCAGTTGAAGCTGCATGGCTTCAAAGCCTCTTTTTTCAAGGTCATCAGGAATTTCAACATCCAAGGTGTGGTAATGTCCTACCATAGGCGCAACCAGAACATCCGGCTGGTCGAGCAGTAGATTGGCGTCTGCCATGCGGTCGTTAATAAGGTCCATGGCTTTATAAAAGATGGTAAAGGCTTCTACAAAACGGTTTTTGGCCAAACGCTGGGTGATATGTTTGGGCACCAGCGCTTCAAAGGGCAAAGTAGAATGACTTTTAGCTTCTTCCCAATGTTTTTTGTATAAGCAAACGGCTACAATAGGCAGAGAAGGGTTAAGCTGCCTTGCCAATCCCACCGGAACTGGGTCCAGCACGCCGCCGTCAATCAAGAGACCGTCTTGTGTATAACGGGGCGGCAATATGCCAGGCATGGCGATGGTAGATAGCACGGCATCGATCGCTTTCCCCGAAGTAATGACCACTTCCCGTTCAGTATCCAGGTTTACGGCAGTGGCCACAAATTTGATGGGAAAGTCCTCAATAAGCTTTTCTGTCAAAACGTCTCTCAGGAGATCTTCAATAACTGTAATCCCTAATAAAGAAGCGCTATCTCCGCGCTTGCGGCTGAAAGCAGGCTTTTCACTAAAGCGTTTGACAAGGGAATCTATTTCTTCAAGGCTGGCGCCTGAGGCGTAAAGCGCGCCAATCATTCCGCCTGCGCTTGTTCCAGCAATTCCTTTAATTTTATAGCCATTTTCTTCAAGGCAACGAATAACGCCGATATGCGCAATCCCCCGCATACCACCTCCGCCTAAAGCCAAAACGACTTCTTTGGACATAGATCCTCCTTCTGCTTCCCTGTGTAAGTTTTCGCTGCTTTCTATTTTACGATTATGCTAAAATTGCGCAACATGGATGTAAAGACGGTGGCGACCAACCGCAAAGCCCGCTTTGAATACTTCATTGAAAATACGTATGAAGCAGGTATTGCATTGCTTGGAACCGAAATAAAATCGGTAAGAATTGGACAGATTAGCCTGCAGGAAGCCTATGTGCGCACTGATGGAAAACAGGCCTGGCTGGTGGGGGCACATATTGCTCCTTATGCACATGCGAGTGCCTTTCAGCATGACCCAGACCGAGAGCGGCGACTTTTGCTTAATAAAAAAGAAATTATTGAGATGTGGAATGCGGTGCGCATCAAAGGGATGACCATTGTTCCTATCCGGGTTTACCTTAAGGCCGGCCTGGCAAAGCTTGAAATTGGCGTAGCCAAAGGCAAAAAACTTTATGACAAGCGCGAAAGCATCAAACAACGCGACGAAGAGCGCGAAACTGCAAGAAGAAAAGATTATTAAGAAAAGCCTTAACATCAATTTGCGCTTCATCTTATTCACGCTATAATCAGGAATGATGGGTAAACCAAAGATGCTCTCACGAAGGGATTTTCTTAAGGCAAGTGCATTAACAGCGGGTGCGCTGGCATTACCAAAGGCAGAGCTGCCTCGGGTTTATAAACCTCAGACTTATCCGGATGGCGCTAATTTAGGGCGTATTTGTGCAGGAGATATTGGCGCTTGGACGGAAGTGAAATCTGAACCGAATATAAGCGCCCCTATGACAGCCAGAATCTACCGGGATGAAATTGTTGAAGTTAAACATGAAGTTATTGCCAGTTCGCTTGACCTGAACCGCATTAACCAGCGTTGGGTTGAAACGCCGCAAGGTTATATTTACAGCCCTTATGTTCAGCCAGTAAAGAATAAGATTAACAAGCCATTGGATAAGATGCCGCTTGACGATGAGGGAAAACCCGGTATGTGGGTGGAAATTACCGTACCGATTACCGGCCTTGAACTTACCCGTACGCCTGCATCATTTTGGCTTAAAGATATGCTTGTGCCAAAACTTTATTACAGCATGATTTTTTGGGCGCTGGATCTACGTCAGAACAACGGCAAGACCGAGTATTTGCTCACGCAACTTTACGGTGCAGCTCCGGATACGTTTTGGGTGGATGCCACTGCCTGCAAACCCCTGACGAAAGAGGATACCTCTCCCATTCGTCCCGAGGCGCAGGATAAGATTATTAAAATTGACCTAAATTACCAAACCCTTTCTTGCTATGAAGGCAAAAATGAGGTTTACTACTGCGATATATCTTCGGGCGGGAAAAAAACGGATGGGACATGGTCTACGCCGGTTGGCGAACATATTATATGGCGTAAGCTTGTTTCCATACATATGAGCGCCGGAGGTCTTTGGGCGTTTGATTCGCCTGGCATTGGCTGGGTTACCCTGTTTGACTCTAACGGTGCTGCCATTCATTCTGCATACTGGCATAATAATTTCAGTACAGCGATTTCACATGGTTGTGTGAACTGCCGTCCGGATGATGCTCAATTTATATGGCGTTGGACCCTTCCGGAGGTTAATTACTATCCCGGTGAATTGACTGTACGCAGCCTTGGTTATTCAACCCATGTTGATGTGCACGGCACATAGGTTTTCTGTGGAAGAAATAGATTCTCTGCAAACTCTCAAGATTTTGCTTTTTTACTCCAACGATATGCAAGCCCAAAAAGATGATTTATCAACGCGTTTGGAAGTTTTCCAAGCCGATTATCCTTTTGCATTGCATTGCGTGCTCGTTGATGAGTCCCCTTTTCTTGGAAAAGCGCTTGCGAGGCGACTTCCGCGTCTTGAAGTTGGAGACCTGGCTCTTGAGAGCCAAATGGATTCTGTGAGTCTGGCTGTTTTTTTTGAAGAAGCTAAAAGGCGGTCGCTCAGCGCCCCTTTAGTGGGAAACCCTTATACAAATTTTCAAGCTTTCAGTAAAAAAGAAAAAATGAGCCTTTCTCTTAAAAGGCATTACCCGGTGTGGATTGCACTTTTCCTTTTCCTTTATCTGGGCTTTGCCTTTTTGGCCCCCGTGATGATGAAAACAGGGCATAGCCTGTTTGCCCAGCGCATCTACGCGTTTTACAGGCCATTTTGCCACCAATTGGCTTTTCGATCGTTTTTTCTCTTCGGTAAACAACCTTTTTACCCCATTCAGCTTGCCGGTATAAAAGGCATGCAAAGTTACGGCGAGGCCTCCGGGCAGTTGGAGACGGATATTTCTGCTGCTTCGCATTTTGTGGGAAATGAGGAAATGGGTTATAAAACGGCACTTTGCCAACGTGATATTGCTATTTACAGCGGGCTGCTTTTGATTTCACTGCTCTTTATTTTTTTGCGGTATAAAGTGCATAATATTCCCTGGCAGCTTTGGGTGATTTTAGGTTTACTGCCTGTTGCGCTGGATGGCGGTCTGCAAATGATTTCAGCCTTGCCCTTTTCTTTTATGGCATGGCTGCCTGCCCGTGAAAGCACTCCTTTTTTGCGCGTTTTTACAGGGGGTCTTTTTGGGATAATGACAGCCTGGTATGGCCTTTTTACAATGGATGAAATAGTTTTTGAGAAGCAGACGGAGCTTGAAAAGCGAGCAATGGCCCGGAAGGAGAAAAAGAATTGATCAGGCACGAGGCTGAAGGTCTGCGCTGGTATAGTTTTGCCGGAATTCCTGATGCTGAAGTGAATTACGGCTTATTTACGCGCCTGGGAGGCTTTTCAAAGGGGATTCATCGAAGCCTGAATCTTGGCAGGACCTGCGGAGACTCGCCAGAAAGCGTGCTTGAAAATCATCAAAAGCTTTACAGATTAATAGGGCGTTCGCTTGAAAGCCGATATAATATTTGGCAGGTGCATGGCACCACCATTCACTTTGCCGAAAAGCCTCTTAGCCCAGGCAGCAAGCCTCAGCCCGGGGACGGCATGTTTACCCGAAACCCAGAGGTGACCCTGGCGATGGTTTTTGCGGACTGCTTCCCGCTGCTTTTTTACCATCCAGATTTGAAAGCGATCGGCATAGTTCACTCGGGCTGGCAAGGGACTCTTGCGCGGATTGCTGAAGCCGCTGTGCACGAGGCCAGCCTGAAGTATGCCTGCAAATCGAATGAGTGGCATGTGGGCATTGGGCCAGGAATTTGCAGTAAGTGCTATGAAGTTGGGCCGGAAGTGCGTGACAGATTTTTAGCAAAATGGGGCGGTGAAGCCAGCCGATACTTTAAAGAGAAAGAGAATGGATATCTTTTGGATTTACCTTCTGCCATTGAAGATACTTTGCGCGATAGTGGCGTAAAGCATGTGGAGGCTGCGCATGTTTGCACTGCAGAAAATCTTGATGAGTGGTTTTCTTACCGGAAGGAAAAAGGGGCAACCGGACGTTTTGGGGTAGTGATGGCTTTGAGGAAGTTCAAGAATGACTGATACACAAGATGCCATCCGGCAAAATCTTGCCATCGTAAGGGAGCGCATGAAGGAAGCTGCTGCCAAAGCCGGCCGGCCGGAAGAACAGGTTCGGCTGCTGGTGGTTTCCAAAAAACAATCAATTGCGCTTATTCAGCAGGCTATCCGGGCCGGTATTCGCTACTTTGGGGAAAATTACCCGGAAGAAGCCGCAGAAAAACTTGCCTTTTTCAAGAAAGAAAGCAGCCTGGAGTGGGATTTGATTGGTCATATCCAAAGCCGCAAGGCGGCGCTGGTTGCAGATGGTTTTAACCTTATCCACTCTGTGGACAGTCTTAAGATTGCCGAAAAACTTAACCGCCTGCGCCCGGAGGATTCACCAGCGCAACGCTGCCTTATTGAAATTAACATTGCTGCTGAAGAAAATAAGGATGGCTATCGCCTGGATTCTGTAGAAGGGCGAGCGCATTTTTACAAAGAACTGGAAGCAATCGCTTCCTGTGGAAGACTTGACATGGTTGGACTGATGGGTATGCCGCCTCTTCAGACGGACCCCGAAAAAAACAGGGCTTGTTTTGCTGCGCTCAGAGATTTAAAGGATAAACTTAATGGCAGGTTTGGTCTGAACCTTCAAGAACTTTCGATGGGCACATCGCATGACTATGAAATTGCGATAGAAGAAGGCGCCACGATTATTCGCCTCGGCGAAGCCATTTTAGGGAAACGAATTTATCAGAAGGAATAAATGATGGGACTTTTACTTAGTATTATTCATTCGGTTGGGCAAGTTCTTTCGGTTTTGGTGCTGGCTTCGGTTTTGCTTTCTTATTTCCTGCCACCAAGCAACCCGATCAGGGCCACTTTGGACAGGCTTGTAGAACCCATGCTCAGTCCAATCCGCAAAATTATTAAACCGGTTGGGGCGCTGGATTTTTCGCCAGTGGTCCTGATGATCGTTATCTATCTCATTGAATGGGCGCTGACGCGGTTTATTACTGCCGCTATGCGTTAGTTAACTCTTAAAGTAGAGCATGCGCCCGCAGTTTTTGCAACGTACCGGAATGGGGGAGGACTTCGCTTTTTGAATTTCGGCCGGGGTGAGATCAAGCCCGCATCCGCTGCAGCTGCCATCAATGATTTCGACAACAGCACGGCCCTTTTTGGACCTTAGCATTTCCTGAAATTCTGCAAAGACATTGTTGGGTATTTCTGCAGAGAGAGATTTTAGCTGAAGGTTGAGGGGCTGCAGTTCCTCCTGAAGTTTGGAACGCTCCCCTGCCATTAATGAACTTTCAGAGGATTTTTGGTCTAAAACATTCTGATAGGCTAAAGTAGAAGCTTCCAGTGCCTCAGTGGCCTGATCGGAGACAGACATTTTTTCCAGCATTTGTTCATCCAAGACCGAAAGGTATGCTTCCAGCGCTTTTTCTTCTTTTTCAAGATCCTGCAATTCTTTGGGGTTTTTGATTTTGCCGCCGAAGAGCTGAGCGTGAGTCAACTCTTTTTTGAGCCTTCTTTCGTTCATGACTGCAAGATGGTCGGATTGGTCTTTTTGCGCAAGGTCAAAAGCTTGTTGGGCTTCTTGCTTGCTTTGTGCACACAATTTGACTTTTTCATCCTCTGCAAGGATGGATTCAATCTGTTCAAGGCGCCTGCGTATCATAGCGCGGCGGGTAAAGAGGTTTTGAAGGCGTAAAAGACTTAGGGAGATATTCATGGTTGCTCCATTTCGCTTTAATTGTATCATTTGCTTTTTGAATAAGCCGTTTTCTGCAGTAGCTCGCAAATTTTATGGGTAATGCATGAAAATGAGATCCCAGGGCGCTTGAATCTTTCTGCACAGTTAAGCGTATGCTTTTTAAGCGTTTTCCTCGTTGAATGTGGACTTTTCGCATGCGAAAAGTGCCTCACACTTGCTTGCAGCCCGCTTTACACGCCTTTCTCTTTTCGTCATGCCAAGGCAAATTTGCCGAAGCATCCGGCCTTTTATGTTTTGTGGCTTTAGTCAAGGCGACTGCCAGACCCTTCTCTGCGTTCAGGGTGATGAGTGGGAATGAAATTGGTTTTCCGAAGTCCCTAATCGCCTCGTCATGCTGAATGCTATGCATCCTTTGCAAAGGATCTGGGCTTTGTGTTTTGTGGCTTTAGCCAAGAGGACTGCCAGACCCTTCACTGCGTTCAGGGTGACGAGAGTGAATGAGCAGTTGGAGCGATGAAAGGGCTTGAAGCCCCTAACCCCCTCGTCATGCTGACGTAAGGAAGCAACTGGCCTTTTATGTTTTGTGGCTTTAGCCAAGACGACTGCCAGACCCTTCACTGCGTTCAGGGTGACGCGTTATTTGATGCAGGTTCACTGCCCACCATGGTGATGCAATTGCCCTGATTAGAGATCCGGCTGGCAAAACGGCTTTGGGCACGATATGATATAATTTGCGCGATTAAAGGTATATTAATTATTCTCTCGGAGAAAATTTGGCATTCAAAAATCCATTTAGCTGGCTGCTTGGTCTTTTTTCCTTAGACTTGGGTATTGACCTTGGAACGGCGAATACATTAGTGAACGTGCGGGGTAAAGGGATTGTGATTAATGAGCCCTCGTGGGTGGCTATTAACAAACGCACCCGTGAACCCGAAAGAGTTGGCGCTGCCGCCAAGGCCATGGTAGGGCGCGCACCTGCCAACCTGGTAACCCTGCGCCCGCTGCGCGACGGGGTAATTTCCGAGTATGATATTACCCAAGCGATGCTGGGCTATTTTATTGAAAAAGCGCATGAGCACAGCCTGGTGATTATCCCTCACCCCAGAGTGGTGGTGGGCATACCCAGCGGAGCGACGGAAGTGGAAAAGCGAGCGGTTTATGATGCAGCCATGTCTGCTGGCGCTCGCGAAGCTTATATGATTCATGAGCCTGCGGCTGCTGCCATAGGGGCGGGTTTACCCATCCATGAGGGGCGCGGGAATATGATTGTGGATATAGGCGGCGGAACTACCGAGGTAGCCATTATCTCCACCGGCGGGATTGTTATTTCACGATCATTACGGGTAGCAGGAGATGAGTTAGACCAGGATATCATTGAATATATCCGCTCTAAATACAACCTCTTTATTGGGGAGCAAATGGCTGAGAAGGTAAAAATTGCCATCGGCTCTGCTTACCCTCTTAAAGAGGAAAAGACGGTGGACGTGAGGGGCCGCAACCTTATTACCGGCCTGCCCGAAGCCATCGAAATTTCTTCTATTGAAATCAGGGAAGCACTTTCTGCTTCAGTACAAGTGATTGTTGACACCATCAAAGATGCTTTGGATGAGTCGCCGCCGGAAATTCTTTCGGACTTGATGGATACTGGCATTTGCCTGGCTGGCGGAACGGCTCAATTGCAGGGCCTGGCTGACCGCCTGGCCAATGAAATTCGGGTGCGGGTATGGGTTGCGGAAGACCCTATGACCTGTGTTGCCAGAGGCTGCGGAATGATTTTTGATGACATTGAAGCGTATGAAGATCTGCTGGTTGGCATTGAGCGGGATTCCTTCGCCGGCCTTTCTGACTGATGGGTGCTGGCCAAGCCAGTCAATTAATCCATGAAACTCAAGTTATCCATCAAAGCTGTTCGCAATATTGTTATTGCACTGGTTGTTGCCGGCTTGCTTTTTCTTTCGATGGCCGGCTATCTGACCTCCTTTTTTAACTTCAGCACCAACCCACTGATACGCACTCAAAGCTGGCTGACAGAGCGTTACACGGCTTTTAGGGATTTTTTCAACTCGCCACGGGATATGGCGACGCTTCGTGAACAAAACAGTCTGCTGCAGTCACAATTGGCGCAGGCTCAAGGCAAAATAATTGAGCTGCAGGAGAGCCTTTCTCAGATACAGATAGTAACTGGACTGATGGAATTTGCGCGAGCAAACCCTGAACATACCTATGTTCCTGCCAATGTCATTGGAAGAGAAATAAGCCCGTACCGCCAATATATCATTATTGATATTGGCAGCAGCCAGGGCGTTCAGCATGGAATGCCGGTGGTGACGGATAAAGGGCTGGTTGGCCGGATTGATGCGGTTATTTCCAATGCCGCCCGTGTGGAACTGATTACCGACGCAAATTCTGTAGTGAACGTTCGCCTGCAAAATGCCAACGTGGAGGCTCAGGTGAGGGGTTCGCTGATGGGGGAGGCTAACCTGGGGCTTATCCCGCAGGGAAGCCAGGTTCAAATTGGGGATGTGATTCTTACATCTGGTTTGGGCGGCAATTACCCCCCCAACATTTTTGTGGGTCAGGTGCTTTCCATGGATACCCAGCAGAATACCCTTTTTCAATCTGGTTCTGTACAGCCCGTTGTTGATTTTGAGTATCTGAGCGCAGTGATGGTGATTACCAATTTCAATCGTATCGATATCTCGCCCTTGGTGCCGTAAATCTGATGGCTTATTTTGTCAGCGCGCTTAGCTTTATTCTGGCCCTTATGATTCAATCCGGTATTGTAAGCCAGACGCTTCTTTTAGGAGGAACTGCTGATCTTATCCTGTTGGTTGTTGCTTCGTGGGGGCTGCACCAGCAAACCCGTTATTTTTGGGTTCTTATTCTGGCCGTGAGTATGATGATTGGCGCTATCTCTGCCGAACCCTTTATGCTGCCGGTGGCGGCTTACATGGGGGTTTACCTGGCTTCATTATGGGTTCGCCAAAAGATATTACAATCACCATTGTTGGCTATGTTTTTTTTAGTGTTCACCGGGACGATTTATCAGCACCTGCTTTATATGGCGTCCCTCTTTATTTCAAGAACGGCTTTCAGTTGGCGAGAGGCGGTTTTTAATTTGCTTTTGCCGAGCCTGATATTAAACATGCTGCTGGCTATTCCAGTTCATGCGCTTGTTCAAGAACTGGCCCGAACCAGCCAGCCGAAAGGTTCCGAGCTATGAATCAAAACCAAAGTTATGAAAAACCGACCATTGCCCTTGAACGTATCAAGTGGGTTTATATGGTCATTGCTGTCGTATTTTCCTTTTATATTTACCAGCTTTTCAAGACCCAGATTGTTGAAGGGGCTTCCTATCGGGCCCTTGCTGATGCCAACCGAACCATGATTATCAGCGACCCGGCCCAACGCGGAATGATTTTTGACCGCAACGGTGTAGTGCTTGCGCGGAATGTTCCTACTTATAACATCACCATCACGCCGGCGGAGATGCCTGACCCAGATGATAATGCCGGCCAACTGCATCAGTTGATTACGGAGCTGAGCAAGGTTATTGTGATGCCTGCAAATAACGGCATTCTGGATGAAGAAACAGCAAAAAGCTTTTCTGAATGCAATACAGAATTTGGCATTGAGCAGATTGTGACCATTGCCGGAAATAACTGGCCTTTTAGGGCGACACGCCTTAAGTGTGATGTGAGCAAAGAAATAGCCATGATTGTGCAGGAAAAGGCAATGGATTGGCCAGGTATTGGGGTGGAAGTTCAATCCATCCGTGAGTACCCGACCGGTGTTGATACAGCCGAGTTAATTGGTTTTCTGGGGCCAATCCCTGAATCTCAGGTGCAGTACTATACTGACCTGGGTTTTGTTTCAGGGAGGGATAAAGTGGGTTATGCTGGCATTGAGCAATCCATGCAGACGGAACTTGGCGGGGTGAACGGCAAGAAGGTGGTGGAAGTTAATGTTGGCGGTCAGAATATACGTAATCTGCAAGAGCCTATTGCGCCTGAGAATGGAAAAGATATTGTTCTCACCATTGATTACCGCCTGCAGGCTATTGCAAGACAGGCGATGATTGACCAGTTCCAATACTATAACAGCCTTATCCAGAAAGTGTTGAGTGACAGCGGCGTTACGATCGTAATGAAAGTGAAAACAGGTGAGGTGCTGGCTTTCGTGAATTACCCCAGTTACGAAAACAGCCGCATGTCGCGTTTTATCCCTGCTTACTATTTCAATCAGTTGAGCATGGATGAGGCTAAACCGCTTCTGAATAAAGGGGTCAGTTCAGAACTGCCGCCGGGCTCGGTTTATAAGCTGGTAACGGCGTTAGGTATTCTGAATGAAGATGTGATAGACGAATGGAAGCATATTGAAGACCCGGGGGTTATCACCTTGCTTGAAAAGTATTACCCCAATGACCCTGGCTCTCCGCGCACTTTTAAGTGCTGGAAGCGGGAAGGGCATGGCCCTGTGGATTTTTTGCGGGCGATTGCCTGGTCATGCAATGTTTATTGGTATAAGGTTGCTGGCGGCTTTGGGAATGAAGTTCCTGGTGAAGGGTTGGGCATTTGGCGGATGTCTGAATATGCCAGGGCTTTGGGATATGGGCAAAAGACGGGCATTGAGCTGCCTGGTGAAGTTACCGGGCTTTCACCCAACCCTACCTGGAAACGCCTGAACATTGGTGAAAACTGGGCTACCGGTGATACCTTTTTGGCGGCAGTGGGGCAGGGATATGTGCTTTCAACCCCTCTGCAGGTCATTAACTCCATTTCTACGATAGCCAATGACGGTAAGCGTATGCAGCCCACCCTCATCTACAAAATTATGGATGATCAGGGCAATGTGGTGCGCTCTTTTGAACCGAAAATGGTTGTGGATATCACGAAAACCCCACTTATTCATGACTATAACGGGAACATCCAGCTTGAAACTACAAAGGTGGTTCAGCCTTGGGTTATCACTGAAGCCCGCAAAGGGATGGAACTGGTGACAAAGACTTTTGAACCGGAAAGCGGCACGGCTGCCAAACAGTTTGAAAACGTAACATATTCTGTGGCCGGTAAAACTGGCACTGCCGAATACTGTGACGACTTTGCACTGAAAAATAAACTCTGCGGTGTGACCATGGGCTATTGGCCTGCACATGGCTGGTTTGTGGCTTATGCCCCAGCCGATGACCCGGAAGTGATTGTGCTTAATTTTTCGTATAACGGAACAGAAGGTTCCCGTTTTTCCGCGCCGATTGTGCGCCGTGTTTTGGATGCCTATTTTGAATTAAAGAAAATTGATGCCGGTGAAGCTGATATGGAAGAGGGCACACCCCTTGAGCCTGCGGTTACGCAGTAAGGCGAGGACGGCCAGTAAGAGGTTTTAAATGCCTAAACGCGATATTTGGAAGCGGTTTGACTTTCTTCTTTTTGCGGCAGTTTTGCTGCTGTGCATTTTTGGCATTGCGTTGATCAGCTCTGCGATTGCAGGGAATATTGCCTTGGCCTCCCATGCGAAACGGCAGGCCATCTTTGTGGGCATTGGCTTGGTTGTTTTATTTGCAGTGGCCATGCTGGACTACCATTATTGGCAGTCGATTGGCAAGTTTCTATATGGCGCAACGGTATTTCTACTTATTCTTACTTTTATTACCGGCAAAGTGAGCTTTGGTGCGGCACGCTGGCTTACCGTGGGTTTGGTTTCGGTGCAGCCTTCCGAACTGGCTAAAATAGCGCTGATTTTAAGCCTTAGCTACTTTCTTTCACGGAATGTGGATAAGATCAATAATGTTTGGATTTTGGCAAGAAGTTTTCTCATTGCGCTGGGCTTGTTTTTGTGGATATTTTTGCAACCGAACCTGAGCAATACGATGGTAATTTTGGTTATCTGGGCTCTTATGGTGTGGATAAGCGGTCTTAAATCCAAATATATTCTCATTTTCTTTGCGATTGTTATTGCCTTTCTCGGCGTGTCCATCGCAACCGACTTCCCTTATTTGGCAGGATACCAGAAAAATCGTGTAGAGAATTTTCTGCGTCCAGACCCCGAAGCCCGATATGGTGAAACCTACAATGTGGACCAGGCTGAAATTAGCATTGGCTCAGGGGGCTGGTTTGGGCAAGGCTATGGCCAGGGAACACAGGTTCAACTGCGGTTTTTGAAAATTCGTGTGAGTGACTTTATTTTTTCGGTTTTGGGCAATGAATTTGGTTTTGTAGGTACTACCATCATCCTGCTTTTAATTGTTTTTGTGATTATCCGCTGTTTTATGGTGGCTCATCAAGCACAGGATGCCTATGGGGCCTTGCTTTGTTATGGGTTTGGGGTGCTGATGGGCTTCCAGACGATGGTGAATGTGGGCGTTAACTTGCGCGTGCTTCCGGTTACTGGACTTACCCTGCCTTTTATCAGTTATGGAGGCTCTTCGATTGTTTCCATGCTTTTGGGCATCGGGCTTGTAGAGAGCGTGCGCATGCGCAGTGAACCCAATAAAGACAAACTTAAGGCTTAGCCCTTGAAACTATCATTAAAGGTGGTAAAATACCGTTCTTATTCTCTTGGGGCCTCGTCTAATGGCAGGACAGCAGACTCTGAATCTGTATGTAGTGGTTCGACTCCATTGGCCCCAGCAAGTTTCTGACGAGGACATTTTGTTTGTTTCCTCGTTTTGTTTTAAGTTAAAGGAAGTAGAGCTTAAGATTTTGGAAAAATGATCCGTTTTTCTTGACTCAATTCAGGCCCTGCCTTATAATGATTTTTTGCCCCGGGCAAAACCTGGGGTAGTTGTATGTTGGTTGCTTAACCAACTTTCCCGCAGCCGAGCGGTTGCACGCGCGTAATGCGGCAAAGCAAAGATTGGAGAGATGAATGAAATATGCAATCGTTGAAGCGGGCGGTAAGCAATACCGTGCCGAAGAAGGGAAAACAATTACTGTTGACCTTCTACCCGCCAAATCCGGCGAAAAAGTTACTCTCGATAAAGTTCTTTTACTTGTTGATGGTGACTCTGTAACGGTGGGTACCCCCACCATTAAGGGTGCTTCCCTTGTAACCAAGGTCGTTGTTGAGATGCTCAAAGGCGAAAAGATCTTTATCTTTAAATACAAACCTAAGATCAATTATCGCCGTCGTGCTGGTCATCGCCAGAAGTATACAATGCTGATGGTCGAATCGATTAAGTCCGCACAGGCAGAAAAGACGGAGAAGTAAAATGGCCCATAAAAAAGGTGGCGGTTCATCCCGCAACGGTCGTGACAGCGCTTCCCAGCGCTTAGGTATTAAAAGATTTGGCGGCGAACAGGTTATTTCCGGCAATATTATTGTTCGTCAGCATGGCACAAAGGTTCATCCCGGATGGGGTGTTGGCATGGGCAGAGATTACACTATTTTTGCCGTAACCCAAGGCGCAGTAACTTTTGAGACTCTTCCTGGTGGCCGCAAAAAGGTGCATGTGGTTGAGAGCGAAGAAACCAAGCAGGCTCGCATTGCGCTTGAAACTGCTCGTGCGCAGGCCCGCCGCGAACGCGAAGCTGCCAAGCCCAAGAAAGAAAAAGCCCCCAAGGTTGCCAAGGAAGAAAAAGCACCCAAGGCAAAAGATGATAAGGCCCCCAAGGCGAAAGATGCCAAGAAGGCTTAAGAGGTAAGCATGAAAACAAAAATTCAACCCAAGTATTACCCAAACACCAAAATTTCTTGCGCTTCCTGCGGTTCCACGTGGGAAACAGGCTCAACCCTGCCTGAGATTCGCACTGAAGTTTGCTCAAATTGTCACCCCTTCTATACCGGCCAGCAG
Source organism: Anaerolineaceae bacterium (assembly GCA_034926255.1). Lineage (GTDB taxonomy): Bacteria > Chloroflexota > Anaerolineae > Anaerolineales > Anaerolineaceae > Mesolinea. Next base: position 21,738 of record JAYFRD010000004.1, read on the forward strand.
GCTAAAATCCTTGACCGCGAAGGCCAGGTTGACCGCTTCTACAAGCGTTTGCAGGTTCGCCAGGACTATGTTTCTGACAAAAAGGCCGCTGAAGCTTCCAAAACCTCACCTGAACGCCCTGTCAGCGATTTCAAGCTTTCTTCCAAATCCATCGAAGCTCTCAAAGCTGCCGGCATCAACACTGTTGCTGACATTATGGCTAAACTTGAGGGCGGCGAAAAAGCCCTTTTGGAAGTTGAAGGCTTTGGCCGCAAGTCTTTGATTGACCTGAAAAAACAATTGCGCCAGTTTGGGTATGAACTGCCTGCAGCTGCACAGGAAATTGAAATCTAATCTTTAAAAAAGATAATATCAGTTAAAATGAACAGGCAAGCTAATGCTTGCCTGTTTTTCATGCCCCAAGGATAGGAGTGTGTTTTTCAGGCAGAGCTAACTGAAATTCTATTTCTGTGCAGAAGCAAAAATTTTGGAGGTTTTTTATGGCAGCCCAGCAGATGGGAAGTTTGGAAGTAATTACTGGATCAATGTTTTGCGGCAAAACAGAAGAACTTATCCGCCGTTTAAGGCGTGCCATGATTGCAAAACAAAAAATTCAAGTTTTTAAGCCCGTCATTGATGACCGCTATGCTTACGGTAAAGTAACTTCTCATGCTGGTTCTGATATTGAAGCACTGCCTATTAACAATTCTGCTGAAGTCTTTGAAAAGCTTGACCCTGATGCAACCGTGATTGGGATTGACGAAGCTCAATTTTTTGACCCTGCTATTGTAGATGTTGCCAATCAGCTTGCGGAGCACGGTTTGAGGGTGATTGTTACCGGCCTGGATACTGATTTTCGCGGGGAACCTTTTGGGTGCATGCCGGTGATGATTGCCAAGGCCGATAAGGTGGATAAGCTTAATGCCATTTGCATGATCTGCGGAGAAGCTGCCAGCCGCACACAGCGTTTGATTGACGGTCGACCTGCGCATTATAATGAACCCATTGTGGTGGTTGGGGCATCCAATATGTATGAAGCCCGCTGCCGTCACTGTCATGATGTTCCAAGGGACTGAAACCAGGTTATTCGGAGGCAAAATGCAACAAGACTGGCATGAATTTATCAAAGAAGTGGTTATCCCTGAGCATCGCCTGCAAGAGCGGATTGTTGAGCTTGGCAGGGAAATCAGCGAAGATTATGCGGATAAGGAAATTCTGATTATCTGCATTTTGCGGGGAGGGGTTATGTTTATGTCTGACCTTCTCAAACACATTACTGTTCCAGTAAATGTCGAATTTATGGCCGTCTCTTCTTATGGTGTAGGAGCACGGGAATCATCAGGCAATGTGCGTATTACGCTTGACTTGAATTCAAGCATTCAAGATCGGCATGTTTTGATTGTGGAAGATATTATCGATAGCGGCCGCACCTTAGCTTCTGTGGTTGAAATGCTTGAAACCCGCAATCCGGCATCACTTTTTATTTGCACCCTGCTTGATAAATACGAACGCCGGGAAATTGATGTTCCTATCCGCTATGTTGGCTTCCCTATTGAAAACCAATTTGTTTTCGGCTATGGGCTGGATATTGACGAGTACTACCGCAATCTCCCGTTCATCGGTGCGGTAGATCTCGCAAAGTATGATCCTGAAATTTGACAACCAGGCCTTAGCGCTTTTCAGCACCATTCAGGGCCTTGCCGCCGATGAGACGGTTTATCTGGTGGGCGGCGCTGTACGCGACGCTCTTTTGGGCATTAACCCCAAGGATTTTGACTTTGTACTGCCAAGCGGCTCTCTGGAGCTGGCAAGAAAAGTAAAGAAGACTTTGCATGGGGCAGGCTATACCCTGGATGATGAACGCCAGACGGCACGCGTGGTGCTTGCGCAGGGCAAACCTGAGGAAATTGTGCTGGATTTTGTGAGCTTTACCGGCAAAAGCCTGTTTGAAGACCTTAGCCAGCGCGACTACACCATCAACGCTATGGCTGTGCCGCTTGGCGCCCCCCACACGATTGAAGACCCTTTGGGAGGGCAAAAGGACCTGAATCAGGGTGTGCTGCGCGTTGCCAGCATTCATTCTCTCATGCTTGACTCCTTACGTGCATTTCGCAGCATTCGCCTTATGCGCAAATGCCATCTGAAGCCGGAAGAGATTACTTCTCAACTGATTACTGATTCTGCGGGGGGCATTGCTGCAATCAGCGGGGAACGCTTGCGGGATGAGCTTTTTAAACTTCTTGAAATCCCGAATTTTCCTGAAGCACTGAGGCAAATGCAGCGGCTTGGTTTGCTTGAGCAGGTTTTTCCTTATGTTGATGAGATTCTTTCCATGGAAAAGATTGCTCCGCATGTGCATGACTTATGGGAGCATACGCTGCAGGTAATTCTTTACCTTGAAGCGCTGATTGACGGGGTAAACCCTGTACCTGAACGTGACTTTTCCGGCGGCTATCTGAGCCAGGCTATTGAAGCTTTGCAGCCCTATCAAGAACGCATGGAAGCGGACATTTTGGCTCCGCTTCAGGGGGAGCGCAAAAGGCGTTCCCTCCTGCTTTTAGGGGCGCTTTACCATGATGTGGGGAAACGCCAGAGCCGTGCCCTCAAAGCGGATGGCAAAGTGCACTTTCACGACCACCCCTATAAGGGTTTGCCAATGCTCAGCGCCTTTTCGGGTCGTCTTCTTTTGGGCACAGAAGAAGCTAAATATCTGCAAAAGATGGTAGCGCAGCACATGCGCATCCACAATCTTTCTCAACCTTCAGAGCCCATTAGCCGCAGGGCAATTTACCGCTATTTCAAGGAATTGGGCCCCTTTGGGGTGGATTTAGCCTTGCACTCGCTTGCAGATGTGCTGGCCGCCAAAGAAGACAGCATAAGCCCCCAACGGTGGCAACAGGAACTTAATGGGACCCTTACGCTTATTGAAGCTTGGTATTTGAGACAAAACGATTTGATTTGCCCAGCCAAGATTTTGGATGGGGATGATCTGATGCGTCACTTTGCCCTCAAGCCAGGGCCGCTGCTTGGCACCCTGCTGGACAGCCTTAAAGAAGCGCAGGCCGCAGGCATTGTTTGTACGCAGGAAGATGCTATTGCGTTTAGCGATTCTTTTCTTAAAGCCCATCATACAGAGGAATCTCATGCGGATTAATGATCTTGAAATGGCTTATGCGGATTGCGGAAAAGGGGAAGCGATTCTTCTTTTGCATGGTTTAGCGCTTGAAGGCAGGATTTGGCGGCCAATGATTGAGGCCTATGAGAGCCAGGTTCGTTTTATCGCTCCCGATCTTCGCGGCCATGGCATGAGCTCGGTTGGCGAAGCCGATGGCTCGCTTTTGCAGATTGCGGAAGATGTAAAAGCCCTTCTGGATGCGCTGGGCATAGAAAAGGTTTGCATGCTTGGGCATTCCATGGGCGGATATATTGCCTTGGCTTTTGCTAAGGCATACCCTGAAAGACTGGATTCTCTTGTTTTACTTACCTCCAACGTGCGCGCGGATAGCCCGGAAAAAAGAGCAGCTCGTTTGCGAGAAGCTGAGGATCCAAGCCCACACGGGATGGCTGTTTTTGCCCAAAGCCTTGCTAAACGTCTTAGTTCTGACCCAACCCTTGCAGAGCAGCTTGAGGACCAGATGAGGCAGATGAAGCCAAGAGGGCTTGCCAACATTCTTAAAGCTATTGCCATGCGTCCGAGCCAGGAAGAGCTTGTTTCCAACCTTGAAATTCCTGTGCTGGCAATTGCAGGCGCGGAAGACAAGATTAGCTCTCCTGCCGTTGCACTGGAAGCTGCCTGGCTTGCAAAACACGGGCATCAGCTTATTTTGCCTAAGGCAGGCCATATGCCTATGCTTGAAGCTCCGCATGCTCTCGGGGCTGCTATAATCGCCTTCATGGAGTGTAAATATGAACCCGAAACTTGATTTTATTTTTAAGCGACACAGCATTCGCAAGTTTACGAACCAGCCTGTCAGCGATGAGATGATTAAAGACTTGCTGGAAGCAGCCATGGCAGCGCCCAACGCTATGAATATGCAGACTTGGCATTTTGTGGTTGTGCGCGACCCTCAACGGCTTGCTAAAATTCGCCAGGTTATGCCATTTGGGAAAATGGAATCGCCGCTTGCTATTTCGGTATGCGGAAATTTAGGCAACGTAAAACGTTTGGTTGCGGAAAACTTTTGGGTTCAGGATTGCTCTGCTGCTACGGAAAATTTATTGCTGGCCGCAAACGCACTTGGATTGGGTGCGGTGTGGTGCGGTGTGCACCCTATCAAAACCTTGGTGAAAGGGCTTTCCGGTGTGCTTGGCCTGCCTGTATGGGTAGTTCCGCTGAATGTTATTTATATTGGTCATCCAGATGAGGAAAAGCCTGCAAGCACCCGCTTTAATGAAAAAAAGATAAGCTACGACACATATTCCAACTAAAAGCATTTGGCTTAAGACCGCATCTTTTTTTATGCACTAAGCGAGGTAAAGCACAGGCTTTACCTCGCATCCTTTCTACTTTTATGAAGTGAAAAGGACCAATATGGGGGTTAAAACTATGTTAACACCTGTTTTTCAACGAGAAGAGACTTTTTGTCTATGGTAAAATTAACAGTTGAAAACGACTATTAACAAAAACAATTCCAATATACTATTCGGAGGATTTTTATGTCAGAAAAGAAATGGGTTTACCTCCTTTCCGAGGTTGACCAAGCAGAAAAGTATGCCGGTTCATGGGATGGCGTTCGTGGTTTGTTGGGCGGTAAGGGCGCTGGCCTGGCCGAAATGGCTCGCATTGGCGTACCTGTTCCTCCTTCTTTCACCATTACGACTGAAGCATGCAATGCCTATCAGGAAACGCAGCAGTTTCCGGCCGGCATGTGGGACCAAGCAATGGAAGCTCTTCACGCCATTGAAACGCAGAGCGGCAAAAAATTTGGTGATCCTGCCAATCCGTTGCTTGTTTCATGCCGTTCAGGCGCCAAATTCTCTATGCCCGGTATGATGGATACCGTCCTCAATATTGGTCTTACGGATGAGACCGCCCAAGGCATGATTGCCCTCACCGGCAACGAACGCTTTGTGAACGACTCATACCGCCGCCTGATTGAAATGTTTGGCTCGGTTGTGCTTGGTATTCCTGATGAGAAATTTGAAGAACCGTGGAAAGAATATAAAGCACATAAGGGTTACAAAGCAGATTCTGAACTGACGGCTTCTGACCTGAAAGAAATCATTGTCATCTTCAAAAACGTTGTAAAGCAGGAAAAGGGCTTTGAGTTCCCGCAGGATGTTTTGAAGCAGCTTGAACTTGCCATTCGGGCCGTTTTTGGCTCATGGAATTCCAAGCGCGCTATTGACTATCGCAAACGTGAAGGTATTCCCGATGACCTTGGTACGGCTGTTAATATTGTTACCATGGTGTTTGGCAATATGGGCAACGATTCTGGTACCGGCGTGGCATTTACCCGTGACCCCCAGACAGGCGACCAGAAGATGTACGGCGAATATCTCATTAACGCCCAGGGCGAAGATGTGGTGGCCGGCATCCGCAACACCTCTCTGATTGAAGGTTTGAAGGATGAAATCCCCGGTGCCTATGCCGACTTTATGGACGTGACCCAGAAACTTGAAAATCACTTCCGCGATATGCAGGATGTAGAATTCACGATTGAACGCGGCAAGCTTTGGATGCTTCAGACCCGCAATGCCAAGCGTTCCGCCAAGGCCGCCATTAAGATTGCCTATGATATGGCCAACGAAGGCATGATTTCCAAAGAAGAGGCTTTAACCCGTGTTTCGCCTGAACAGGTTGACCAGATGCTGCACCCGCAGTTCTCGCCCGAAGAAATTGCAGCTGCCAAAAAAGAAGGCCGCTATTTTGCCAAGGGTGTTAATGCCGCCCCCGGCGCGGCTGTTGGGCAAGTGTACTTTGATGCTGACCTGACCGAAAAGAAACACAAGGAGGAAGGCCAGGATGTTATTATGGTGCGCCCCTTTACCAAGCCGGATGATGTGCATGGTATGCTCGCTTCCAAAGGTATTCTGACCTCTGAAGGCGGCGCAACCTCTCATGCGGCTGTGGTTGCACGTCAATTCGGCGTGCCCTGTGTTGTGGGCGCTTCCAGCATTCAGATTGACCTTAACAAGCGCCAAATGGTTTGTAATGGTGTTGTGGTTAAAGAAGGTGAATGGATTTCACTGGATGGTTCTACGGGAGAGGTGTTTGTAGGTAAATTAGCTCTTTCTGCCCCTGACCTGACCGAACAAAAAGAACTGATGGCTGTTTTGGACTATGCCGACTCCGTTTCTCGTATGCAGGTGTGGGCCAATGCTGATTACCCCAAAGATGCCAAACGTGCCCGCAGCTTCGGCGCCAAGGGTATTGGCCTCTGCCGTACTGAGCATATGTTCTTTGAAACCAGCCGTTTGCCACATGTCCAGGATATGATTATGAACTCTGAGGTTACTCAGAAAATGCTGAACGAAGTTGGCGCTTTGGAAAAAGCGGTTGAAAGCGGCCGCTTGGAAGGCCGTCCGCTGATGGATGACGATAAAGCTGCCCTTCAGAAAACGATTGCTGAAAAACATGCTGCCATTAAAGCTTCACCGGAAGCACAGAAATACTTTGGGGCTTTGGAATTCATCCAGCCTTTGCAGCGCGGTGATTTCTATGGTCTTTTTGAAGCGATGGACGGTTACCCTGTCATTATTCGCTTGATTGACCCGCCCCTGCACGAGTTCCTTCCTGCTTACGAAGAGCTTCTTGTGGAAGTAACCACCATGAAAGTAAAGGGCGAAACAGAAGGCCTGGCTGAAAAAGAGCACATGCTGGAAGTTGTTGGCAAGCTGCACGAATCCAACCCCATGATGGGCCTGCGCGGCATCCGTTTGGGTATTGTTTACCCTGACATTATGAAAATGCAGGTGAGGGCTATTTTTGAAGCTGCATGCGATGCAGTCAAGAACGGCATTCAGGCCAAGCCTGAAATCATGATTCCGCTTACCGGTACGGTCAATGAGCTTAAGGAAGTTCAGCCGACTTTGGTTCAGATTGCCAAGGATGTAATGGCAGAAAAGGGCGTTCAGGTTGCTTATAAATTCGGCACCATGATTGAAATTCCCCGCGCTGCCGCCACCGCAGGCGAAATTGCCGAACTGGCTGAGTTCTTCTCCTTTGGTACCAACGACCTAACCCAGATGACCTTTGGGTATAGCCGTGATGATGCTGAACGCAACTTCCTGGTGGACTACATTAACAAGGGCATCCTCAAAAAGAATCCCTTCCAGCAGCTTGACCGGGATGGTGTTGGCCGCCTGATGGAAATTGCCGTTCACGACGGCCGCCAGACCCGCCCTGAACTTGAGGTAGGTATCTGCGGCGAACACGGCGGAGACCCCAGCTCCATTGAGTTCTGCCACTTGCTTGGCAACAATTATGTAAGCTGCTCTCCCTTCCGTGTGCCTTTGGCCCGCCTTGCTGCTGCCCAGGCTGCTCTGAAGAACAAGTAAGTTTAAGTCGTTCATATAACAAAAGAAGCTGGCAATCCAGCTTCTTTTGTGTTAACGGCCACTCTATGGTTTACCTGAGTGGAAATGCAATTTATTTGAACCTCAGCAGCAGGATTTTTGGCGGCAGATTACAAACAGTGCATCAGATTCTGATCTATTTTGCGATCTTACTATGAACATACTCAAATTTGTTGAGGGTGGAATTTTTTGTCCTTAGGATATTTTTCAACTTCAAGCGGAGTATCCAGCAAGATCCAAAACAGATTTTTTTCGATTTAATAAAAGACAAATTACTTTGATAGGTAAGTATCTGTGCACACTCTGGGAAAAGCGGCAGAAAAAGGCCCAGGATATTCCCCATTATTCTAAACTCTCTATAATTCTAAAGAAATCCTCTCTCCCTAAACTGCTATCCGCAACGAGGCCTGCAGGATCAGTCAGGCGAATTTCAATAAGTTTTCCATCTCTGACTGTATAAAGTTTTCTCAATGTACCTTGCCCTGTTAATATTCCTGGGCAATACCATACATTGCTATCGAGTATCGACCAGAAACTGAAACTCATGCCGGTATTTATTTTTTCAAAAAAGTTTCTGCCTTCTTTCCCTTCAGACAGTTTCTCAACAATCTCGAGTTTGGATGATTTTGGAAAACCAAACCCAAGTTTGTTTTTGTCAGGCATAGGCAGGAATGTGAAGGTGATAGTTCTGTTTTTAGGATCGTATGCTGTTTGGCTGTAGGCATAACCCAAAGGAATTTCGGAAGGAACCAGCGTTGTAAAACCTGCTTTTTCTTCTAAATCAAACGGCCGGGGAACGTAATTAGGGCTGCTGGGGATATCCAGGTGTTTCCTGGCACCCAAAGCCAGTTCCAGCACCTCTACCATTTCCCCTTCATCTAAGCGCAATTTTATTTCCTTATAATTCCACTCATTTAAGAAGATGAGCGAGTAATAGAAGCCTTCTTTCTGCCAGCGGTAAATTCGGTATTCATTTGAAGGGGCTTTAGGGTTATTTATATTTTGCGGTGATATATGAGGTTTTAAGGATTGATCTGCTGTTTGCTTTATAGATTCAACCGTAATGCCCTTAATAATTTGCGTTTCAACTACTTGTTTTTCTCCAATTCCTACTGGTGTCAGATTTTTGCTTTGTTTGAGAATAATTGCAGATGCAGGGCCGACGTAAGAAGTGGCCTCTTTTGAGAGAATAGTGAATCTTTGGCTTATCGTAGAGTCCCTCGGTGAATATTCTGCATATGAAAAATGGTAGTCTAAAGGCAGCTCTGGCAGTCTAAGTGCTTGGAAACCTGCCAGCTCTTCTGCACGTGTGAGGCTATAGGTTATTGGGATAGCAAATTCTTGATAATAAGTTTTTCCTAATTCATCTGTGGATTGATGCTCGGCTTTTTGGAAATATCGGCTTATTTCCTGTGCTAGGGCCCGGCCCGGGCGCGTAAAAACCATCAATGCTGTTGAAAGCAAGAATACCAGCAAAATAGACAAAATGAGATTTTGGCGTTTTTGGTGGCGTTGGATGATTTTTTGTTTTATGCAATCCGTTATTCTTGGGTCTAAAGTGGTTTTTTGCGCTGTGAGAAGCGTTAAAGAATCTTTTAATGTCGAATGTTTCATTTTTCCCTCCACTTGCGAAGTTTGTTTCTTCCGTCAAACAAGTGCCATTTAATGCTTGATTTAGGTTTGGAGAGTAGCTCTGCAATCTCATTTTCTGAGTATTCAAGGTAATGCCTAAGGACAATAACAGCCCTTTGTTGTGGTGAAAGCATACTTAAGAGACAATCAAGTTTTTCAAGTTCCTGTTTTATTTCCAATTGGTCTTCCAGCGCGGGCTCGTGAGTTTGGAAAATCTCTTCAATTGTTTCTGCTGAACCCAATAAATCTGGCGTGAGCTCACTAAAACAAACCTGTCTTGAAGATCTTTTTGCTTGCTGTAGAGTGTTGTTGATAACAATGCGGTAAAACCAAGCTGAAAAATGATTACTCTTCAGTTGATTAATCTTTTCGCAAGCCTGCACAAAAGAATTTTCTACCATATCTTGGGCATCATTCTCATCCCTCAAGATTAAATAAGCAGCGGCCAATGCTTTTGGCCCATCCTTTTGAATGAAATAATCCAAACCTGTCAGATCTTTCATGCGCAGTTGTTTTAGAGCCAATCGTTCATCTTGAGAACCTGCATTAAAATCAGTCATATGGTTAAAGATAATCTAAACAGAAAAAAGTTAGCAGATTTTTATAATCAATATTTCAGAAGCTTTCTTTCACCAAAAAAACCAGATAAAGAATTGTTGTTTATCTGGTTTTTTGATCTTGGTAGAACTTGCAATCTTTAAATCAGATGGGCTTCCTTAAGCAATACCTCAATATCTGTGCCTTCAATTTTCTCCAAGAGTTTTTTTCTGGCAATGTTTTCAGCCAGAGGCAATTTGATATCCGTCAGTTTCTTCCCGTCAGAAAGGGAATACATTGCTTTGGTAAGTGCGCGCACGTCATAGCATGAAGCCCAGACTTCGGGTACACCACGTTGAATATCCAAGAGGGTATAAACCGCTTCCATTCCAGTACGCACAGAGTATTCTGTGGTAAAGATGCAGTCTCTCTTTGTTTCGGCAAATTGACCGATAAAGGCAAAGTTAACGCATCCTTGAGGCACTACATCCGGGCGGTCTCCGGCACGGCGGGGCATGAAGAAGGCGGTAATGTAGGGCATGATAACCGGTACACACGTAGCGCCACTCATTGCCAAGTCATGGATTTCTTTTTCGGGAACACCCAGGTGGAAAAGCCATTCTTCCGTAATTTCTTCGCCTGTGCATTCCAGCATTGGTTTCTTGATCCAATTGCCAGGACGGTCTGTGAACAGCCCATAGATCCAACCTACAGTCTGCGTTTCAGGCTGAGTTTTGAAATGAGGCTGACGGTTGAAGGTGTAGCTCATCAGCCAGTTTGAATCCTTGATGGTAACAATGCCGCCTGTGGTTACTTTGCCGTCAAACGGGTTGCGCTTGCAAACCTTTTCGACGTAGGCCGGAATGCGCTTATCCAGGGTTGTAAGTGTGGCAGATTCCCAGTTTGTGGCATCAATGTCAGTGCAGAATTTTTCAGGATGCCCGAAGGAAGGATCTTGGTTTGCAATTTTCTTCCAGAGCTCCCATACAGGGCCGGTGCCCCTGTTCAAAATGGCAGGTTCATCTTGGCTGCCCTTGGATGAATTCTCTGTGCAGCTTCCATTAGTGACGAAGACGAGATCATTCTCAGTCAGCTGGATACTCTCCGGCTTGCCGACGCGCATCAATTCAATACTTCGCGCAATCTTTTTGCCATCAGCCTTTTCAAAAATGACGTTGGTGACGGTGACCCCATACTGAAAATCTACATGATGCAGCTCCAAATAGCGCACCAAGGGTTGGATGAGGGATTCATACTGGTTATATTTTGTAAATTTGAGGGCAGAAAAATCAGGCAGGCCCTGAATGTGGTGCACGAACCTTTGCAAATACAACTTCATCTCAAGCGCACTGTGCCAGGTTTCAAAGGCAAACATTGTGCGCCAGTACATCCAAAAGTTTGAAGCCATAAAGTCTTCACCGAGCACATCACTGATTTTTTTGTCGTAGAGTTGTTCATCCGGTGTGAGGAAAAGCTTGGTTAATTCTGCCTGGGCTTTTTCCGTCAGGCTGAACTTGTTTTCAGTATGGGCGGAATGGCCGCGTTCAATGGTTGCGCGTTCCAATGAGTAATTTGGGTCTTTTGCGTTGAGATAATAGATCTCATCCAGTACGGATTGGCCTTCATGTTCTATGGACGGAATAGAGTGAAAAAGATCCCAAAGGCACTCAAAGTGATTTTCCATCTCGCGTCCGCCGCGCATAACAAAGCCCCTTTCTGTATCTTTGATGCCGTCACAGGCTCCACCGGGCAGATCCATCTCTTCAAGAATATGGATGTTCTTGCCGGGCATTTGGCCATCGCGCACCAAGAAAGCAGCGGCAGAGAGCGCTGCCAGACCAGAGCCAACCAAATAGGCGGATTTTTTCTCCACATCTTGCGGTTTGGGGGGACGTACAAAAGCTTCATAATTTCCACTTGCGTAATACATGTTAAACCTCCAGGTTTTTGATATACCTGGATTATGCTCGCTCCGGAATTCTTTTCAATTGTCAAAGAATTGAGGATGTAAAGATTTTTTACATACAGTCGATTTTGTAAAAAAGCAAACTTTAATGTTCGCTAAGCCTGTCGATAGCATAGGGTATGCTGCCCTGGATTACCACGGACAGTTGGTCTACAAGGTCGTTGGGGTCTTTCTTCATACCGTGGCCAATCCAGTCCTGAAGGAGACCAACAAAGGCAAATTTGTAGAAGTCTACAATGAAAATGAGGTTTTCCGTACTTATCTTGCTTTTGCCCTGCTTTTCCTGAACAACGGGCATGACCAGATCAAAAGCCATCTGATAAAGAAAGCGTTCCAGTTGTTCACGGTTAATGGAGTTATATAGGTGATTTACAATGGCGCGGTTTTGCTTGGCCCACTCAAATAGATTCAAAAACCCTCGCTGCCAGGTTTGATAGCTTCTTCCGCCCTCAAGCAGTTTTTGCGCTTCAAGCGTAAGGTACCATTCAATGAGATCGTATATGTCTTCAAAATGATAGTAAAAAGCTTGCCTGCTGATTTGGCAGGCGTTGGCAATCTCTTGAACGGTGATTTCCGTAAGAGGTTTTTCTTCAATTAGTTTAATGAATGTTTCTGCTATGACGTGTTTGGTAATTTCTGACATAACTATCCTCGCAAAAATTAAAACACGGAAAAAGTTTTTTTTCCAGACTTTAGTTTAAAGCCAACCTTTTAAGCCAGTTTAGGATATTAATAACAGGAGCTAAGCTGATGAACGAAAAAGAAGCAATTCGTTTGGTTAAAGAAAAAAACCTTAAGGGTTTGGCTTATCTGGTGCAGCACCATCAGTTGGAGGCGCTACGCACGGCTACATTACTGCTGGCGGATAGGCATCTGGCCGAGGACCTGGTGCAAAATGCCTTTATTCGTTTCTACGATAAGGCAGCCAATTTTGACAGTGAGCGGCCATTTAAACCCTATTTCATGCGTATGATTGTCAATGAAGCCATCAAAATTGCCTCCAGAAATAAGCCTACTCTTTCTTTTGATGAGCAGGCTGGTTCAGAAACGCTTGACATCCTTGACCCAAACCCTTTGCCGGAAGAAGTTTTTGAGGCAAAGGAAACTCAAACGGCCGTGTGGCTTGCTTTACAAAAACTGCCGCCTGATCAACGTGCAGTCATCGTCATGAGGTTTTACCTCGAAATGACAGAAAACGAAATTAAAGAAGCTCTGGGAAGCCCACTGGGGACCATTAAGTGGCGTTTATACCGCGCGCGTTCGCTGCTTGCTTCACTGCTGAGGGATGAAAAGCCCATGCACTCTTCCCATAGGGAGATGATTGAAATAACGGAGGAAAACCATGAATAAGACGCAAAAAAAAGAAATGCTTAACCGCATTGGTGAGGATCTTGTGCCTGAGACGGCTGATATTTACCCCGCTTTAGCTGCACGCTTTGAGGCACGACATAACCAAGCTTCAAAACCTTTAGTGCAGAAGTTAGCCCCTGCAGTTATGCTGCTACTATGCCTTGGTCTCTTTTTTGCCTTTACACAACCAGGCAAAGTATTTGCGCAGGAAGTTCAACAAAGACTGCAAACGTACACGTGGCACTGGAAAATAAAGGATGCAGAAAAAGAAGCCGGTTTTAAGGCGATGCTTCCTGCTGAAATCCCTGATGGATTGGTGCTTAAGGGCGCTGAATATGACCTGTCTGGCAACAAGATGATGATTTTCTTTGAGTCTGCACACTACACCACCAATGGTTTAATGATCAGCCAGTGCCGCATAGGTTCTTGTGAACCGCCTTTCATTGCCGTTGGATCCAAAACCCTGCCTCACTCACAGATTTACAACGATACGAAGAATCAGGTGCCCTCGTTTAAGTCAGTTAAAGTAGCGGGAGCAGACGGACAGTTTGTGGATGGCGTATGGCATTTCCTGGATGATAAAACCGCTGCCTGGGATGAGACAGGTTGGTTTAAACAAATTCGTTTTGATAAGGGTGACTTCACTTTTATGCTAAGCTATTTTGGCAGTCCAGAGCTGATGAACGAGACCAAGCTGATTGATATTGCAGCAAGTTTAAGATGATCAGATAGATCAAGTAAAAGAAGGAGGCTGGCCAGTAACCCAGCCTCCTTCATGTATCAGGAAATTTAAGGACAATGAAAAAAGATTTGCCTTTGAAACGCTTTATCCGGGTAATTTTACTTTTAATTGCCAGTTCGGGTGCTTTTTTAAATGGTTGTATTGTGGCTGAGCTACAAGAAGAAAGCGCATTGGTTTTTTCTGAAATTCAGCAAACCTCTGTAGCCGCAACCGTTATTTGGCTGGATGCAAACCCAGTTTTACCTACCATACAGAACCAGGTTTTAGTATCCGCAACTCCCAAGCCGGACTTAAATGAAAGCGATTCTGATTTGCCTTGCATTGTGCCAATTATGGACTTTGCGGATATATGCGGCGGGCTGCAAAGAGCCCATTGCACACCGGCCCAAATGCGTTACTGGATGGGTATTAATTTCAAAGAATTTACTGAATTACCCGGTTCGTTTGCTTTTGCGGGGGCTTATGGGAACCCTTACTGGGCAAGCCTTTATTACACAGACCGTCAAAACAAACAATGGATTCGCCTGGCAATATTTGTTTCTGTTCACTCCCTGCAGAATTTTATATTAGCGGGGGTTGACCTGCAGGAAATGGAGGATGTGAGGGTTGATGATTTTAAAGCACACTATCTCAAAGGCGAGTGGAAGCCATGCGCTGAAAGCGCGTCAGGCTGCTGGGCAAGTGATAAACCCGGTGCTATTTTATTCTGGCAAGAAGAAGCGCTAAATTACCGCGTGCAATATGGTAGTTTTGAAGGGGGTAAGGGTTCCATGAGCCAAGACGACCTTATATTTGCCGCTTCAAGAATGCAAACGGCTCCTGCTGCTGTGAACATCCCCGTAGCGCATGTTCAGGCAATGGAAGAGCAGACTTATTTTAATGATGTGATTGCTTTGGCACATAAAAATGGCTTGCCTGTTTCTAAACCAACGGGATTAGCGGATGGTTTTGAATTAGTAAACGTCGAATTCAGCCCTGATATTGAGAAAATATTGCGGCTCTATTATGCGGATGAATCAGAGATTTTCAAATCTTATCTTATTAAGATTGCCAAGGAACCTCACAGCAAGCTTGGCCTTTTTGAAAAAGGAAATGCGCTTAATGAAGAAGAAGATTTAGCTTTTAAAACAGTGCCTGACTATGAGGTACTCTCCATCAAAGGGCTTAAAGCACAGTTTGTGCAAGGATTGTGGGTCAAAGATATTAATTCATCTGAGCCAATCTGGCAGGCTTCTTTTCCCGCTTTACGTTTGCGGTTTAAAACAGACGGCCTGATTTATGAACTTGCTTATTATGGTGAACAAGAGCCTCAGAATAAGGCCGCACTAATCCGTTTGGCAGAAGCGTTAATTCATTAATTAATGCGGAAGCGAAAGTTAGTTGCCGTAAATACGGGAATAAAACTCGTAATTTTCTGCGACCTTGCGCACATAGGTGCGTGTTTCAAGATAGCGGATTGTACCCAGAAAAACATCCGAATCCGAGCCGGAAATTGCCTTCCAGCGCAGCACCGAGCCAGGGCCGGCATTATAAGCTGCCAACGCTGCCAGCGTATCGCCCTTGAAGGCAATTAATTGCCTGCCCAGATAGTTTGTTCCCAATACCAAGCTAACATAGGCATTTTGAAGGTCATTGGTGCCAAAGTTTGCAGGCCAGCCTGACTCTGAGGCGATTTGCGCTGCTGTAGAAGGCATTAACTGCATAAGGCCCATGGCTCCTGCGCTGGAAACTGCGTTAGACTGAAAAAGACTTTCCTGCCGGATAAGGCTGAAGAGGACTAAAAGCGGTACGTTATAGCGCTCTGCATATTGTTTTACCCAGGGCAGATAGTAAGCGCCATACTGAACCGCATTAAAATAACGCGGCAGATTGGGCGAAAGCAGGTCATTGGAATAGCCGCTAAGTTTGATAACGGAGCCAGCGGCTAAAATAGCCTGGTCATAAAAGCCATAATCACTGAATACCTTAATCAGCCTGAAGCTGTTAATGGCATCTTTGGTGTATGTATTTCTGAGCCTTGCAAAGTAGGAAGCAGCTTCATTAAATAAAGCTAATTTGAATGATTCCTGGCCTTTGATGAAGTCTGGCTCATCGTAAAGCGACTTGGCATAATCAAGGTTGGTTTCAGACGGAAGACTGTTGAGCGTCATTAACCACTTTGCAGCCGTTTGGCGTTCTTTGTTCATATCCACTTCGAAGTTAATTTCAGCAAGGTCTGTGAAGGTCTCTTTACCTGTCATCAGCTCTGCAGCGCGCAAGCCATAGTATCCATTTTTATCAGCGTTTCGGGCATTATCGAAAAAGACTTTGGCCGCTTCTGTATCTCCGGCTTTTTGGGCGGTCTTGCCGAGCCAGAGATAAGCGCCGGCTTGTTCCAAAGAACCTTCTTTGGGGTCTTCGGGAATATAAGCGAGAAGCAAGGCACGGTTAAATGCATCATTTGCTTTTTCAATATTCCCGTTGCGATAATGAATAATGCCACTGAAGAAAAGAGAGGGGAAAGCCAGGTCAGAACTGGGGAATTGCATACCAATTCTGGTAAGCATTTCGATTGATTTTTCTTCCTGACCCAGCGCCTGATAGTATTGGCTGGCCATGTTAAGTAAGCGGGGTACGTACTCTGCGTTGGGGGCTTCGGCCGCGTAGAGCTGCGCGGTATCAATAGCAGCCTGTGCGTTACCCAGATAGGCGTACTGCGTATAGATTACGTCTTCCATTGCATCTACAAAGAATTCGCTGTTCGGAAAGTCTTTAATTTGCTTTGTCCAGATGGAGATAGCTTGCCTGTCGGCTTCAAGACCGCCATTTTGGTTTGCTTTTTCTCTTTCCTGAGTGCCCAAGGCAGCGGCCTGCAGGCCTGTACGGCGTAAAGCCAAAGCCTTATAGTAAAGGGCCTTATCCAGTGAGACAGTTGCTTCGGCCAGGTAACGGTCAAAAGCTTCAATGGCCAGTTTATCCTGACCAATGTTGTAGTTAATAAGGCCCCTTGTTAATTCGTTAACGGGTACATTGGCGTTTACGAGAGCAGCCAGAGCGGAATAAGCGGAGTTAGTCAATGGGTAGCTGTTCACGGCGTTCTGGTAGTGGGCGTTTCCTGCTTCCGCGTTGCCCCGCTTATGTTCAATATCGCCCATTTGCACTTCAATGTAAGCTTTGGAATAATCCAGTGTGGAACTTTCCAATTCCAACTGCAACACTTCAAGCGCTTTATCCAGCTGATCTGCGGCAGCGTATTGGTCGGCTAATTTAGAAACAAGGCCTAAAGAAGGGTCATTGCCCGCCGCTGCATAAGCTTTTTGGTAAAAGTTTTTTTTATCATCCGAGCTGCTGTGAAGGTCTGCGATTTTTTCAAAAATTTTGGCATCCAAAGCATGGTTTGATTTTTGCTGGTATTGGAGGAAATAAGCAATGGCTTCCGGGTTTTGCCCTGCCTGGGCGGCCAGTTCGCCTAGCCAGTAGAGAGCGCGGACGCCAGGCGCTTCATTGGGGTACTGGTTTAGAAGCTGTGCAAGCGTTGTTTTCGATTCATTTAGTTTCCCCATGCGCTGCAGAGCCATGGCCTGGCCAAAAAGGGATGCTGCCCTCGCAGTATCGTTTTCATTTGAGGGAGCTGCCTGATACAAGCTGAGCGCCTGCTCAAAATCGCCAAAGGATAGCGCGAGATCAGCTTGCTGATAGCGCGGCTCTTCAACGGGCGTCAATTCCACGGGTACTGGGGTAGGTGTTGCCCCTCCAAAAGCGGAAGTGGGCACTGACTCTGCGGCGTTTACATAGGGGGTAGGAGCAGCCTGGCTAGGTTTGCAGGCAGATAGCAGCGCTGCGAGGGTAAAGAAGACGGCTATGGCAGTATGTAGTTTTGCGTTAGGCATGTGTTTCTTATAACCTTTAGGTGCTAACTTGTCAACTTGGCGAGGAGTAGGCACAAAGAACCGCTGATATAAAACTGATTTTTTGGCCATGTGCGGAAACCCTTTTTTTAGGGGTGCAAAAACCCCTTTTTGGTATCTGCAAATCAATAAAAAAGCAGACTGTTTCAAAGCCTGCTTTTGCATGAAAATCATTAATGGGCAACGCGTGTCTTTTAACTTTTGTCTGTTTGTGCCTTCAGAAGCGCAGGGATGGTGGCACGGATGTTTCTTAAGCATTCCCTAAATGCGTTTAACTTCTCTTCATCAGTGCCTTCCGTTTTTGCGGGATCTAAAAAGCCGACGTGGATGTGTTTGGTTGCACCCAACCAAATTGGGCAGCTCTCATTAGCACGGTCACAAACGGTTATAACAAGGTCAAGCGGTATTTCTTTAAAAAGCTCCAGCGATTTTGGGTAGCCCTGATGAAAGATTGCAGCTTCCTCAAGAACACGCAGAGCGTATGGGTTTACGTTTGCAGCCGGGTCTGTGCCTGCACTGAAAGCCACCCAGCTATCCCAGCAGTCGGTATTAATAACCGCTTCAGCAATTTGGCTGCGGGCTGAATTAGCTGTGCAGATAACCAATACTTTCTTGCGAGCGTTCAGTTCAGGGTCATCAATGGGCTCGGATTGGGGGCCAAGCAGTTCACAGCCGATTGGGCAATCGGTCAGTTTTTCTTGAGCATATTCACCCTTATCCACTTCTTTCAGCAGTTCACGCGCCTTTGCTTCGTTTTCCGGGTCAACCAAAATCATGGCCATACCCAGGTTGCCAACTGTAAAGCCGTAGATGGCCCCGGCCGAATCCTGGCTGATCATTGCGGGAATACCCTGGGCCTCAAGAAAGTCCTTGAGGGGTTCCGCGGCAATTTCGCCGCCTTCCACAGAATAGACCGGTACCAAATCTTCAAAGCGTTTAGATTTCATTCGTAAATCCAATCTTCGCTGATGCGCTCCCAGTCTACGAGTTCATCCGCTTTAAACCATAAGGCAATTTCTGCTTGCGCGCTTTCAATAGAATCGGAAGCATGGCAGATGTTATAGCGGGTGGTCAGTGCAAAATCATGCCGGATGGTACCGGGATCTGCTTCAGTTGCTTTAGTTTTGCCAATGGTTTGGCGCACAGCGGTAATGGCTTCAGGTCCTGTCCAAACCATGGCCATTACCGGGGCAGAAGTGATGAACCTGATAAGTGCATCATAAAAGGGTTTGCCCTGATGGACCGCATAATGTTCAGCGGCCAGTTGAGGGGTTACCCACATGAATTTAGCGGCAGCCAGGCGCAGACCGCGGTTTTCAAAGCGGCGGATGACTTCACCAATGAGGCCGCGTTGTACTCCATCAGGTTTTACCAAGACCAAGGTTTTTTCCATGATTTTCATACTCCTTTTTAATGAGGGGTTTGCAGACGCTTTTTGGCTTGGCTTCGCAAAGTTGAGGCGTTCTGCCATGCCTTAATCACCCAAATAATCGCGCAGTTTGCGGCGTACAGAGGGGTGCCGCAGGCGGGTAAGGGCCTGTGCTTCAATTTGACGCACACGTTCGCGTGTTACGCCCATTTTGCGGCCGACTTCTTCCAGCGTATAGGCCTGCCCATCCAGCAAACCATAGCGCAACTGCAAAATGCGCACTTCCCGGGGGGGCAATGCCTCAAGTACTTCATCGAGGTGTTCCTTAAGAAGATTATAGGTAGCCATATCATCCGGAGGCGGGGCTTCATCATCTTCAATGAAGTCGCCAAGCACGGAATCTTCTTCATCATCCGTAGGGGTTTCCAATGAAAGCGGGCGGCGCGCAACCTGGATCATGTTTTCCACTTTCTTTGGCGGTACTTCCAGCCTTTCGGCCAGTTCGTCCACGCTGGGGTCCCGGCCCAACTGCTGGGTTAGCTGGTGCTGCACACGCAACAGTTTATTAATCTGGTCGCCCATGTGTACCGGAACGCGAATGGTACGGCCCTGGTCTGCGATGGCGCGGGTTACAGCCTGGCGGATCCACCATGTGGCATAGGTGCTGAACTTGTGGCCGCGCTGATACTCGAATTTCTTCGTAGCGCGTATGAGGCCAATGTTGCCCTCCTGAATGAGATCGAGGAAAGGCACACCTCTGCCCATATATTTCTTAGCCACACTGATAACCAGACGAGAATTGGCGGTAATGAGGTGTTCACGGGCAATTTGCCCGTCCTGAATGAATTTGCCGAGTTCAAGACGGCGTTTGGTACTCACATTCCCTTTGGCAAGCTCTTCCCTTGCCTGACGGCCTTTTTCAATTCGCTGCGCAAGGGCCACCTCTTCCACAATGTCGTTGAGGAGTGGCACCCGGCTCACTTCTTTTAGATAGAGGCCAATGGTGTCATCGGTGTCAATATTAGCGAGATCATCAGGAGACCTGAAGTCTTCGTCAAGCACTTCGGTTAGGTCCTCTTCATTGGGCTCTTCCACTATATTCGAGTCCTCTGTGTAGTTGATACCAGCGTTAAGCAGGGCCTGATAAATCTCATCCAGCTGGTCAACATCTGTTTCTGCATCCGGGAAGATATGCAGAATATCATCATAGGTTACATAGGTCTTTTTACGACCTAAATCCAAAAGTCTTGCTAAAGCGGGAGATTCGCCATCCTCGTCAATCACGGGTTTTCCATTATTTATTCTTGCCATTAATGATGATTTCTTTCTATGGGATGAATATTTTTCGCACGCCAATAGAGTACGATATTTTGAGGCTTAATTCAAGTAAATTTTTAGTTAATATCCTCCATATGAGAGCAAAAAACCCTATTATGCCAACTCTGATTTTTTTTGGTGAATAATCATGTTTGACCGCGGCTTCATTCAGCTTTAAAATGCAATTGAATAGGATAAAAATGAGGCTACGCAATTCCGCTAATCTTTGGTTCCCTTTTGTGATGCTTGTAACACTGGTCGGCCTCACATTTTTGAACCTTGAACTTCAGCAGCGCTATAAAGCCAGTGATGATTTTGCACCGCGCTATGCGGCTGCCCGGCTTTGGATGCAAAAAGGGTTTTCACCCTATGCGCCTGAGGTCAGTGAGGAGGCAAAAAGACTTCAAAAAGACCACGGTTTTACCTCAAACCAATTTGACCAGGGCAGCTTTATTGAACCGGTATTTTACCTTCTTGTTTATCTGCCTTTAAGTTTTCTGCCTTTTATGACGGCAAGAGCTATCTGGATGGCTGTCAGCGCGGTTTCATACCTTATTTCTGTCTATCTCGCTTTCCGCCTTGCGGAAATTAAGCTGCACCTATTGGAAGCTATTGCCATGAGCTTGCTTTTATTTGTTTGGTATCCAAGTTTTAAGCTAATTCTTACCGCAAGCATTCTGCCGCCTTTTATTGCGCTTACTCTTTTGGCGTGTTACCTGGGCTTAAAAATGGAAGGAACTGCCGCGGGGGTTTTTCTGTTTTTGTGCTTTGGAATTTTGCCGATCAGTGTTCCGTTAGCGGTTTTTTTGATGATCATTTTTGCAGGGCAGAGGGATTCCAGTTTGCTTACCGTCTATTTAGTGGGCATTGGTTTTCTCATCCTTATCAGCAGTATTCTCTTTCCGGGTTGGATTGCGGCCTGGTTTGCGAATTTTATCAAAATCCACCCTGATCTAAGTTGGGTACGCACACCACTTCTTCGCCTTGCAGAGTTTTTCCCGGGCGCAAAAATGCCTATTGCCATTCTCCTGCACGGATTGGTTCTTTTTGCCTTTGTATTTGAATGGTATGGTTTGCGGCATTACCAGATGCGAAACTTACGTTTTAAATTGATGATTACTTTTCTTTTGCTTTATCTGTTTAATTTGACTTCACACGGTGCGTATTTGATTTTTTTGCTGCCTGCGCTCTTTCTTAGCTTTAGATTCCTTCGGGAAAAGTGGCGGATTTTTGGTAAAATTACAGCTTGGGTCATCTACCTTGCGCTTGTGTTTTTTTATTGGAAGCGCTTTGCAAGTTTAGGTACCTGGACTTTTGAAGAACCCAGCTTAATTGTTTTACTTTTGCCTTTGATTACGTTGGTAGGCTTGCAATGGTTCCGATGGTGGGCGACAAAAAGCCCGCGCGCAATCGTTGAATCTAAACCCTGAAATTTTGGAGGAAAAATTATGTCAAAACGCCGCATTGGTATTTTAACTGGAGGAGGCGATGTTCCCGGCCTTAATGTAGCTATTAAATCGGTTGTCTATAACGCCTCGGATGATGATGTAGAAGTAGTTGGAATTCGCCGGGGATGGGGTGGGTTTTTAAACTATAACCTAGATGATGAAGCTGCCTGTGCAAAGTATGTGGTGAGTCTTGATAAAGTCAACTGCCGTACAATTGACCGGACTGGCGGAACATTCCTGCATACTTCACGCACCAATCCTTCAAGCGTGCGCCCCAAGGACGCTCCGGAATTTCTGACGAAGTCGAAATACGGCAAGGTGGTAAGAGAAGATGGCAGCAAGGATTACACAGATTACGTTTTGAAGGTGATTGACCACCTCAAGCTTGAATCGCTGATTACGATCGGCGGTGATGACACGCTAAGCTACTCTAACCTGCTTAATAAGGCGGGAGTACCTTTAGTGGCTATCCCAAAGACGATGGATAATGACGTTTTTGGCACAGATTATTGCATCGGTTTTTCAACTTCCATTACCAGCTCTGTGCAACTTATCACCAACTTCCGCACCTCGGTGGGTTCACATGAACGCATTGGCGTTGTAGAACTTTTTGGTCGCAACAGCGGTGAAACCGCCTTGATTACAGGCTACCTTGCCTATGCAGACCGTACCATTATCTGTGAAGTTCCTTATAACCCCAAACATCTATGCGACCTTTTGATGCATGATATTAAAACGAATCCTTCCTCTTATGCAATTGTTATTATTTCGGAAGGTGCAACGACGGATGGGGGCATGATTGTTGAAACCGGCGACGAAGACGCCTATGGACACAAAAAGCTGGGAGGTATTGGCGAAGTTTTAAGTGATCAGATTAAACTGCTGACCGGGCAGAATACCATGTTCCAAAAGTTGGCCTACCTGGTGCGCAGCGGCCCCGCGGACATGCTTGACCGTATGGTTGGTATGAACTTTGGCACATTGGCATGGCACCTTACCCAAGCCAAGGAATTTGGCCAGATGGTGGCCATCAACCACGGCAATTACAACTATGTGCCGATTGAGTCGGTTGTGCAGCAAAAGCGGCATGTGGATGTAGACAGCTATTACGATAAGGAAAATTATCGTCCAAAGATTCAGAAGATCAACGGACTGCCGATGTTCCTCCATTAATCTATTTCAGAGCCGCCCAAATTTATTTGGGCGGCTCTCTTTTGTGAGCTACTTATGCCTGAACAAAATTCAAAACAAACGATGCTGCCTGATAAATACCGTGTTGTTCCTCGTGTGCTTGTTTTACCCATGGATGAGACCGATCATTTTTTGCTTCTTGAAGGCGCAGCAGACAAAAAAATCTGGCCGGGATTGTGGAATGGGCCAGGCGGCCACGTTGAGAGAGGCGAAACGGTTGTGGAGGCTGCCCGCCGTGAGCTGCTGGAAGAAACTGGCCTGAGTGCGGGGCTGCTCTATTTTGCAGGCCAGGTTCAGATTGATACGAGTTCCATGCAGGGCATCGCTTTCCATGTTTTTATTGCCAGGCAGCTTAGCGGGCTGCTTCAGCCTTCCTGTGAAGGCAATCTGGCCTGGAAAAGCTTGGACGAAGCGCTTGATTTGCCATTGGTGGAAGACCTGTATACACTGCTGCCGCTTCTCTCAAATATGGGCCCAGATTCTAAGCCTTTCTGGGGCCTTTACCGCTACGATGAAAATAAGCATTTAGTAATGACATTCCAGTACGGATAAAAACGCATCTCTTAGTTTCTGGTTTTAATCAGCATTAAGACCATATATTTTTTGATATTCTGATGCTTTGAAAAATTCACGCAGAAACCTCGATTTTTGAGAGCTTTAGGCAAAACGCACAAGTATTATTAAAATTAAAAGGGTAATTGCGTGTAGTAATAAAGTGCGCCTAATTAGATGTAGGCCATGGATGCGGTTTGCCAAGCCATATTTCCTACAACATCTCATCTTCGGTTTTTCGTTCAAAAAAAACAAGCAGCGTATCGCCGTATTTGCGCTCGTCAAAAGCCTGCAGATTTTTTAGATCAAGTTCTTTCCATTCGATGGGGTTGATTTGGACGATGATTTGACCATCCGGGTTTAACCAGCCTGGGCTGCGGTCAAGCAGGTTAATTGCTTTTTGCCACATTTCCTTATATTGGGGAGGGGCAATATAGATGAGGTCAAAAAACCCTTTGGGATCTCCGCTCAGATAAGTAAAGGCATCGCCTCCAACTACTTTTGCTCTTTTGGTAAAGCGTGCCGTTTCAAGGTTTTGGCGAATAATGCTTAATGCTGTCTGGCTTTTATCCAATATAACCGCTGATTCGGCCCCGCGGCTGAGTGCTTCGATGGAAACGGCGCCTGTGCCGCCAAAGAGGTCCAGAACCTTATTACCCTGAATTTCAGGTGCAATGATATTAAATAATGCTTCTTTGACCAGATCGGTGATTGGCCGGGTTGAATCACCAGGGACGGTTTTAAGATGCATGCCTTTGGCAGTTCCTGCAATTACCCTAAGGGTGCCCTTCATTTGCTGTTTTCCTTCTTTGTCTTAAACGTCCAAGCTCTGTTGAGGAAAAAATTCATCAGGATGGTAAGCGGCAAGACAAGCGCGAGCGCTCCATTGTGGCTAAAAAATTGTTGAGGCAGATCTTTAAAATGGATGGGATTTGCATTCAATAGAGAAGCTATTGCCTTGTCAAAAAGGGGTACTAAGACTGACCTTAGCCCAAGCCCTAAGAGGTTGATGATGACAAATTTAGGGAATTGCTCACGTTTAGAACCATTTTTTGCTTCGGGATAAATCCATATTCGGTTAAGGAAATATGCAGAGATTACTGCCACCGTAAAAGAAAGCGCTTGCGCAATTACCAGCGAAATTTTGAAAACCTGTGTAAACAAGTTCATCAGCCCAAAATCGATAAGGGTATTTAAAAGGCCTACCATTACAAAGCGCATAAAGCGCTGGTTTTCGTTTTTAGGGGGTTGAATCATGTTCCAGCTTTTCTTTAAAGAACGCAATTGTTTTCTGAAGGCCTTCTGCCAGACTTACTTTTGGTTCCCAGCCAAGGAGGGCTTTTGCCTTGCTGATGTCCGGCTGCCGCCGATGCGGATCATTCCCCAAGCCTTTATCCGGAAGGATGACAATACCTGTCGGATTATCCGTAAGGGAGTTTATTGTTTCGGCAAAGTTCTTAATGCTGATTTCATTGGGATTGCCGATATTGACTGGTAAGTGTTCTTCAGACCACATGAGACGATAAATGCCTTCAATAAGGTCATCCACATAACAAAAGCTGCGGGTTTGTTCGCCGCTACCATAAATGGTCAGTGCCTGTTTTTGCAAAGCCTGTTGTACGAAATTGGGGACTACCCGCCCATCCTCAAGACGCATGCCCGGCCCGTAGGTATTAAAAATGCGCACGATGTGCGTATCTACCTGATGCTGACGGTGGTAAGCCATGGTAAGCGCTTCGGCAAAACGCTTTGCTTCATCATAGACTGAGCGCGGACCAATCGGGTCGCTGTTGCCCCAGTAAGTTTCTTTTTGAGGATGTTCAAGCGGATCTCCGTAAACTTCACTTGTGGAAGCAAGCAGAAACTTAGCTTTATGCGCCTTGGCAAGCCCCAAGGTATTCAGCGTGCCCAAAGCTCCTGCTTTGAGCGTTTGAATGGGCAGGCTGGGATACCCAAGCGGTGAAGCAGGGTTGGGGCTGGCAGGTGATGCAAAGTGCAAGACGTAATCCAGCTTTTCCGAAATATCAATGCGCAGTGAAACATCCTGACGGATAAAGCGAAAATTTGGGTTGTTTTCAAAAAGACGGATATTCGCTTCTTCACCTGTTACAAAATTATCCAGGCCTATTACCTGATGATTCTCTGCAAGCAAGCGCCTGGTGAGGTTTGTACCCAAAAAACCGGCACAGCCGGAAAGAAAAATTCTCATCATTTCATTCTCCAGAGTGGGACGTGATAAGGTATAATCCCATTTTGGCTCCAGTTGAGAAATTATAGCATGACAGAAATTGCAAACAACCAAGCAGAAATAATGGATAACCTCAAAAAACTTGAGGCCTTGCTTTTTGCCGCATCCGGCTTAAGTTCAGCTGAGCAATTGGCACAAGGCCTGAAGCTTGATAAAGCGCAGGTTACCTCTTTGCTGGACCTGCTTTCTGCAAATTACCAGTTGAACAGCGGCCTGCGTCTGCAAAAAGTAAAAAATCAATACCAGTTGGTGACTGCCCCCGAATACGCTGAGGATATTGAACATTTTCTGGGTTTGGAAGTGACTACCAGGCTGACCCAGGCATCACTGGAGGCATTGGCCATCATTGCTTATAAGCAACCAGCCACCCGGCCGGAAATTGATGCCATCCGCGGCGTTAACAGTGATGGGGTGGTTAAGAGTTTACTGACCAAAGGCCTCATTGAAGAGCTTGGCCGCTCAGAGGCGGCAGGGCGCCCGATCCTTTATGGTGTTACAGAAGAATTTCTGCATCATTTTGGACTTGAAAGTACCGAGCAGCTTCCTCCGGTTGACCTGCAGGGGATTGTGCATATGCATTCGGAAGCTGAAAGAAATACCGAGGTTCAGGAAGAAAAGGAATTAAACCAAGATGGCTGAAGAAAGAGTCCAGAAAATTATGTCTGCTGCGGGCATTGCTTCCCGCAGGGCCAGCGAAGAACTTATCAGCAATGGCAGGGTGACCGTAAACGGCAAGCAGATACATTTGGGGGATAAAGCAGACCCACAGAGAGACCGCATTTGTGTGGATGGCAAGCCCATTAATGCGGATATTAAACGTATCTATATTGCGCTCAACAAACCTAAGGGGTACCTTTCGGATAAGGATGAAACCCATCCCATGCCCACTGTTTTTGATTTGGTTGATGTACCTGATTTGCTTTATTCTGTAGGACGGCTTGATTTTGAGAGCGATGGTCTTATTTTGCTGACAAATGACGGCGAGTTAACCAACCGGCTGACCCATCCGCGTTACAAGCATGAAAAAGAATATGAAGTTTTTGTTATTAAGGTGCCGGACGAAGAGCAGTTAGCAATCTGGCGGCGGGGTGTTGTTCTGGAGGACGGAACGCGCACGCAGCCCGCTCAGGTAGAAATTATGCGTAAGTCTGCCAATGGGGTCTGGCTGAGAATTATCATGCACGAAGGCAAAAAACGCCAAATTCGCTTGACGGGTTCTCGCATTGGCTTACCTGTGGCTGAGGTTCACCGCGTGCGCATTGGCAGCTTGCGCCTTGGTAAACTCCAGGCTGGCGAATGGCGCTACCTTAAGCAGAAGGAAGTTGAAGAGCTGATGGCTTACGCCGGGCTTAAAAACCCAAAAGCAAGTTAAGCTTTTCTAAAAACCTCCAACGTGCAAGGATAAAATAAGCTTGCATATGTTCTTTAAAAAAATTACAGGTGCCCATTGGGCAACTGTAATTTTTTATGTATGGATAAACCTTATTTTTTCGGTTTGTCGCTGCTTTTGTAGTTATCAAAAATCTGGTTAATTTTCTCAAACATTTCCGGGCTGATCGGGTTGGCTGCTTCTTCGCGGTCTATACGGCGAATGTAGCGTTTAAGCTCTTCTAATTCCACTACAGGCAATGGGGCATCCGCCACATTACCAATTTTGGAAGTTTTCATCATCGAGATAAGCACCGGTTTGATTTCGGGTTGTTCCTCAAGGGGGATGCCTTTGTAGGCCATGAATGCACGCAGGTTTCTTTCTTCCATGGCAAAATCTTTATCCGGTTTGCCAATACCTTCCTGACCCATAAATTTCATGAGGGCATTGCCGCCTTTTTGCTTCCATTTGCCATTCTCATAGGAGACCTCGCCGCTGGCCGTCAGCGGAATGGGCAGCCAAATTCTGCTTGGGCCTACGAGGAGCATGGAAGTAGGGGAGTTGTAAACGTAAAAACTGTACTCGTGGCGTAATTTTTCAATCACATGGGTGACGACCTCGTCAAAACGGGGCGACCTGCCAAAGCGGGTTGTGAAATACATGCCAACCTGGGAGAGAATAAACCCAAGAATGAGGGCAATGTATGAGTAATACATTTTGGTGATGTCTTTTTGAAAGGCGAAAAACAGGCCAACGCCCAAAACAGCCAAACTGGCAAAAGTTAATACCTGGGCAAGTGTTTTGCGTTGTTTAATAAGGGGTTCATTTACAACTAATTTCATGCTTTGTTCTCTCCAGAATCAGATGATTTCATGGAAGTGCTTATCTCTTCCAACAGCTTTGATTGTACAGCATTAATGGCCTGTTCTACAGCGCTAACCATTGCTTTTGCGTCTGATCTGCCATGGCCGATAAAAACAAGCCCGTTTATGCCCAAGAGTGGGGCTGAGCCAATTTCAGAAGGATCCAATTGTTTGCGTATTTCAGTAAAAGCAGGCTTTGATAAAAGGGCGCCGATTTTGGTAAAGACCGATTGCATAAGGCCTTTTTTGATGTTGCGCAAAATGAGCTTGGCAACCGCTTCAGTGGATTTTAGAAGTACATTGCCAGTGAAACCATCGGTGACGGCTACATCCACTTTGCCCGCAAAAAGCTCCTTGCCCTCAATATTGCCTACAAAACCGGGCAGCGCCTTTTTTAGGAGTGGGTTGCTGGCCTTTACCAGCTCATTCCCTTTGCCTTCTTCTTCTCCATTGGCAATAAGGCCAACTTTTATTTCTTGTTTGCCAAAAATTTGCCTGGCATAAACTGCGCCCATCTGCGCAAACTGCACTAAAAATTCAGGACGGCATTCTGCGTTTGCACCCACATCCGTTACCACACAGCGCCCGTTTTCTACCGGCAAGACGGCAACGAGGCATGGGCGCACCACACCAGGGATAAGCCCTAAAATCTTCATCGAAAAGTACATTGCCATGCCGGTATTGCCGGCGGTTATGAAGGCATCTGCCCGACCGGACTTGACCCAATCCATACCAATCTGCATGGTGTTATCTTTTTTCAGGCGAGCTTCTTGGATATGGTCGCTCATTTCAAGCGACTGGCTGGCATGAATGATCTTAATTCTTGATTGGTTAACCCCGGCAGCTTGCAGTTTGGATTCCAATTCCAGCTTATCTCCAACGAGAAAGAGCTCTAAATCCGGGTGTTTTTGAACGAGAATCGGGGCGGCTTCCAGTTCAGGTGCGGGCCTGTCATCGGACCCCATGGCGTCTAATACAATTTTGATGCTCATTTTTTCCTTTTTTTCGAGTTCCCGCTATTGACTTAAGGGGCACTCGGAATATAATACTAACTCACGCTCGCGCTGGTGCTGGAATTGGCAGACAGGCATGGTTGAGGGCCATGTGTCGAAAGACGTGGGGGTTCAACTCCCCCCCAGCGCATAGACAGACTCTATAGTCTGTCTATTTTATTTAAAAGTACTCATTCCCCATGGGGCTTTTTCAAAAGGGGCTTGCCCTTATTGCTTATTAGGGAAATACTTTTAATAACCATGTTTCTGGGTTTACGTGTACCCCATTTGCATCCACCTGAAAATGCAAATGCGGGCCGGCTGAACGACCGGTGTTGCCAATTTCCCCTATTTTTTGGCCAGGCTCTACTTTATCACCTTCACTTATCAGAATCTTGCTCAGATGCATATAAGTTGTGAAAATGCCCATGCCATGGTCAATTACAATGGCATTGCCGCGAATAATTTGATCCGGTTTTACGGCTACAACCGTGCCGCTGGCAGGTGCAAACACATCAATGC
Source organism: Anaerolineaceae bacterium (assembly GCA_034926255.1). Lineage (GTDB taxonomy): Bacteria > Chloroflexota > Anaerolineae > Anaerolineales > Anaerolineaceae > Mesolinea. Next base: position 51,220 of record JAYFRD010000004.1, read on the forward strand.
CCATACAATATCCCAAGTCCAAACCTGTATGAAAATACAGTTTAGAGGTATCCCCGTTGTAGGTGCGCCTGTTGCCAAATTTATCAGTGATGCAAATGGGTTCTTTGGTGGGGCTTTGCCACAAACCCTGCCATTGCTGAAGAGGGGTGGGCTTGCTGATTATCTGGTTGAAAACCTTGTCTTCGTCTGAATTTGCTTCTTCTTCAAGCGTTTTGGGATCAACTGTAATGTTGCTATCCATAGCGTAGCTGCCATCTTTTACAAAAACATACTGGATGATGCGATAAGTTTGGTTGGAGGAGGTGGTAAATTCCATTGTCAGGGGGTAGATTCCCGGTTCAGCCAAGGCATTAATGCCCCCGTAAGCAATCTGTTCGTGTTCATCCAACTTGAAGAACTCAGGCCTGAGGTCTCTTAGTTCAGAATGAACCTGCAAAGCCTGGCTGGTTTTGACTCTGATGGTATAGGCCTGTCCCTGCATAAAAGGCATGTTGCCCAAGGTGATATCCTCAAGCCCAGGGATTGCAAGAGAATTGGTGGTTTGGATTTCCGATGGAGCGTAGTAGGTATCCATCGGAAGGGCCAAATTGGGTGAAGCTAAGGTGTTTATGCGCGCAAGGCGGTAATAGTTGCTGTTATTCTCAATGGCTAACTCCAGCATACTGACGCCTGTGAGGATAGGCGGAATGGATGCCACGGTTTGCGTTTCAGGATTTTTGGTGATTGTAATTTCCCTGCCCACAAAAAGCTCTGAAGGACTGGTGATTTTGTTTAATTTGATCAATCCCAGCACTGTCGATTGGCCTCGCCGAGCTAGAACCGTCAGGCTGGCCCCCAAAGGAACATAGTCCGAAACCATGATACCGCTGAGCCCTTCAAGACCGGGGATTTTCAGGTGATCACCCGGCCGCAAGCCGGTACTACCATTCATTGCATTAGCTTCCTGGATGGCAGCAACGGTCGTCTTAAAGCGCGCGGCAATAGTGGAGAGGTTATCCCCCGAGACAACAATATATTCCGGCAGGGTGGGTGTTTGTGCTTTTACAGGCAAAGGCTGCAAGATCGAGAGGACCAGTGCAAAAGCCAAGGCAAAAGCAAATAAGGTGCTTGTGCTAAAATGGCGGTTGGTATAATTGTTCATATCAGTCGGTCAACGGCTAAGTTTACCATAAGCTGGAAAGGGCAAAAATGAAGATTACTACTTGGAACGTAAATGGCTATCGAGCGGTCATGAACAAAAAGGCTTTGGATTGGGTGGATGAATTTGAGCCGGATATTCTTTGCCTCCAGGAAATTAAGGTAAAACCAGAGCAGCTTAATGATGAGATTCGCGACCGCGTTGGTTATACATCGGTATGGAATTCTGCTGAAAGGCCGGGTTACAGCGGCACGGCCGTTTTTTATAAAAAAGACCCCATTACCATTCAGGCTGGGCTTGGTTTTCCGGAATTTGATAACGAAGGCCGTGTTTTACGCCTGCAATACCCAAACTTCTTCCTTTATAACATCTACTTCCCTAATGGAGGAGAAGGCAACCGGCGCGTTCCCTACAAGCTGGAGTTTTATGCAAAACTACTCGAAATATGCCAGGCACATCACCAGGCCGGCGAAAATGTAATTATCACCGGTGATTTCAATACGGCGCACAATGAGATTGATATTGCCAGACCGAAAGAAAACGAAAAAAATACTGGTTTTTTGCGGGAAGAACGCGACTGGATTGATACATATCTTGAAAAGGATTTCAGCGATGCTTACCGCGAGCTCTACCCCGAAAAAGTGGAGTACACATGGTGGTCTATGCGCCTGAATGCCCGGCCGCGCAATGTAGGTTGGCGCTTGGATTATTTTCTGGTGAGTAAACCGTTCATGAAAGAGGTCAATGACGTGAAGATTCATGGCGAGATTATGGGTTCTGACCACTGCCCGGTTACACTTTTTCTGAAGTAGCCAGCATTATTGCTATTTTGAGGACGTTTGTTTAAAGACGGCCTCTTTTTATTAATAAGATCATGATTTTGTAAGGGTGCCATTTGCTTCCTATTTGATTAATAAAAAGTTAATAAGATTAATAAATTGTAAATGCGCAGCTTTTCTTCCTCTTAAGAGTTGACAGTAGAGGCCTTACTGCTAAAATGTAAGAAATATTACAATCCAAACAAATATGTAAACAAAGTAACGGAGGCTTTATGAAAAAATGGTTTGGCCTTACCCTAAGTATTTTGTTGCTGGCAGGTCTTGTTTTATCTGCCTGCGGCAAAACCGAGGTTCCGGCTACAACTCAGCCACCTGTGCAGCCAACCGCACAGCCTGAGCCTGCTGCCACCCAAGCGCCTGCTGCTGCAGCGGCAACTGAGGCGCCTGCCGAAAAAGTGACTGCGAAAGACACTATTGTTGTTGGTTTGTTCACCTCCCCTACCGGAGTTTTTAATCCCATTTTTGCGGACAGCGATTATGACATTGCGATTAATGATGTAGTCTATTCCAGCCTGATGGCTCTCAATGATAAAACTGAAATGGTTCCCGGCCTTGCAGAAAAATTTGAGATGTCCAATGGGGACAGAACCATTACTTTTTTCCTTCGCAAAAATGTAAAGTGGCATGATGGAACACCTTTTACAAGCAAGGATGTTGCTTTTACCTTTACCACCATGGCGAAGAAAGATTATTTGGGGCCGCTTTTCAGTGATGTAGCGAATTTAGTTGGTGCCAAGGATGTGCAGGCCGGTAAAGCCGAAACGGTGGAAGGCATTAAAGTGATTGATGATTACACCATTTCATTTACCTATAATGAGGTTTATGCACCTGGGCTTATTCGCATCGGCACTGAAGTTGGCATTTTACCTGAACACTATTGGGGCAAAACCCCTGTAGCCGATTGGAAGAATGCGACAGACCTGATGGGTAAACCCATTGGAACTGGACCCTACATCTTTAAAGAATTTGTTCCCGGTCAATTTGTTAAGCTTGAAGCTAACCCAGATTATTTTATGGGCGCTCCAAAAACGAATAACTTTGTCTTTCAGGTCACCAATCAGGATACAGCTATTGCGGCTATGACCAATGGTGAAATTGACATTGCTGATGTTTCAAACTTCAAACCCAATGATCTTAAGCAGCTTCAGGAAGCCGGCATTAAGACCCTTTCATTTGCGGGCAAAAGCTACCAGTATATGGGTTTCAACATGCGTCTGGATGTCTTTAAACAGAAAGAACTGCGCCATGCTATAACTTATGCCATTGATCGGAAAACGGTTATTCAGCAGATCTTAGGCGGCAATGCTACCCTTATTAACGCTCCCATGCTGCCCAATACCTGGCAGTACCCTAGCTCCGGCTTGAATGAATATGAATTCAACCCGGAAAAATCAAAGGAAATTTTAAAGAGTATTGGGTATACAGACACAAATGGCAACGGCATTGTGGATAAAGATGGCAAAGACCTGACCTTCACATTGAAATACCCAATTGGCAACAAGATTCGCGAACAATATGCTACCATCATCAAAAAGTATCTAAGTGATATCGGTATTGGCATTGAACTTAAATTAATGGAATTCTCAACATTGCTGGAAGAAACCATGTCCAATCACGATTTTGATTTGTATCTGATGGGCAGCTCCCTTTCTTTAGACCCAGACCCCATTCCATATTGGAGCACTAGTGCATCCTCTGACGAAAAAGGTGTTGCGGCATGGAATATTCCCGCGTTCCGCAATGAAAAGGCGGATGAGTTGATGCTTCAGGGTATTGCTTCGGTTGAACAATCCAAGCGTGCGGAAATCTACAAGAATTTTGCGGTCATTTTCAATGATGATCCGCCGATTGTGCTGCTTTATGCTCCTAATATCACCAAAGCCTTTAACCCTGGCTTGCAAAACTATAGACCTGCCACCTTTGTGAATTACTATGACGTTCACGAATGGGTAATCAATAAATAGTTTGAATCTAACGGTGGGAGTCCAAAACAAGCAGATTCCCACCGTTTATTTTTTGAATCGGAACCGAGATGTGGAAATTTCTTTTCAAGCGCTTTGCTCAATCACTTGTTATTTTGATTGCAGTAACTCTTGTCATTTTCACATTGATTCATTTGGCACCGGGTGACCCTTTTATCCAGTCCATTAACCCTAATGTAACCCCTGAGCTAAGGGAAAAAATGCTCAGAGATATTGGTTTTTTTGATCCTATTCATGTGCAATACCTTAAATGGCTTTCGCAAATTGTGCAAGGCAATTTGGGCTATTCCATCAAATATGGCAAATCGGTAGTCAAAGTCATTTCTGATTACCTGCCTAATACCCTGCTGCTTGGGCTAATTTCGCTTTTCATCAGTATTATTATTGCCATTCCGGCAGGCATATACTCTGCCACGCGCCGCAACAGCGGTTTTGATTATTTTGTAACCATTTTCACTTTTTTGGGTTTATCCATCCCAGCCTTCTTTTTTGGTTTGCTTCTGGTTAAATGGTTTTCTTTTGATCTCAAGTGGCTGCCTACTTCAGGGATGGTCAGTGCGGGGGGAGCAAAATTTGGCTTTGCGCGATTGCTGGACATCGCCAGGCATATGATTCTTCCTGCGGTGGTACTCTCCTTGCTGCAAACAGCAACGTTTATGCGCTATACCCGCAGTTCGATGATTGAGGTAATTAATCAGGACTTTATACGTACCGCGCGAGCTAAGGGCGTAAAAGAAAAGAAAGTGATCCATAAACATGCCTTTCGCAATGCATTGCTTTCCGTTATCACTATTTTTTCTTTTTCGATACCCTCGGTTTTTTCAGGGGCGGTTTTGACAGAAACTATTTTCGTCTGGCCGGGAATTGGCAGAATTAATTATGACGCCATTTTAGGCAGGGACTATCCTCTTGTGATGGGTATTATGCTACTGATGGCCGTGATTATTCTGCTTTCCAACTTGCTTGCTGATGTTTTATACGCCCTTGCCGATCCGAGAATTCGCTATGACTAAAATAACGCAAGAGAAATCTTTCAGTTTGTCGCCCGGCCGCATTGCCTGGCTTAAACTTCGCAAAAACAAGCTTGCTCTTTTTGGTGCTTGCGTATTAATTCTTTTTATTCTCTTAAGTTTGCTGGCACCTGTTATTTCCCCTTACAAGATTGATGAGTTGGATCTGTTTAACATGGAGTCTAAACCTTCGGCGCAGCACCTTCTTGGCACTGATGACCTGGGCAGGGATGTGCTTTCCCGTTTGCTACATGGCGGAAGGGTATCGATTACCGTAGGCATACTGGCCTCAATTTCTCAGGTGCTTATAGGCACCCTGGCGGGCGCTGTGGCCGGATATTATGGCGGGATTGTAGATTCAATCATTATGCGCATTGTGGATACCATTATGTGCTTCCCCTTCTTTATTGTGGCTATTGCCATGGCTGCTTTTGTTGGGCCAAGTTTGCGCAATATTATTGTTATTATTGCGGTTATTTATTGGACCAATGTTACCCGCATTGTAAGGGCAGAGGTACTTTCGCTTAAAAAGCGCGAATTTATTGATGCTGCTCATAGTTTTGGCCTGAGCGATTTTGAAATCATTGCTACACATATTATCCCCAATGTTATGGCCCCTCTTACTGTTTATGCCACTTTAGCCATTGCAAATGGCATTCTCACGGAGGCTGCGCTTAGTTATCTTGGTTTGGGTGTAAAGCCATCTGTTCCCAGTTGGGGGAATATGCTGGCAGCTGCACAAAACTTGCGTGTTTTGCAGACAGAATGGTGGCTTTGGGTACCGCCCGGTCTTATGGTGTTGCTGACTGTTCTTTCCATCAATTTTCTTGGTGATGGCCTGCGCGATGCGCTGGACCCAAAATTGGAGTTGTGATTGCGCATGAATGCGGACTCATTAATAGAAATTAGTGACTTGAAGATTTATTTTAAAACGCTAAATGGTGTTTCAAAAGCGGTGAATGGCATTAATTTGCAGATTTATCGTGGTGAAGTTCTCGGGTTGGTTGGTGAATCAGGCAGTGGAAAAAGCGTAACGGGTTTGTCTTTAATGGGGCTTATCCCAAAACCTGAAGGGTATATAGCCTCAGGTGATATTCTTTTGGAGGGCAAAAGTATTCTTCAGTTTTCTGAAACTGAACTTAATACGTTGCGCGGCGGGCGGATTGGTATGATATTTCAAGAGCCAATGACCTCATTGAATCCTGTTTTTCGAGTTGGTGAGCAGATTGGTGAGGCATTAGAAATTCATAGGGGCCTTAAAGGACGGGAAAATAAAAAAACCGTTTTGGAGTTACTACAGAAGGTGCGAATTCCTGATGGGGAAAATATTTACAGTGCCTACCCTCACCAACTCTCCGGTGGTATGCGCCAAAGAGTAATGATTGCGATGGCGTTAAGCTGCCAGCCAGATCTTTTAATAGCGGATGAGCCAACGACTGCTTTGGATGTAACCATTCAGGCCCAGATTTTGGACCTCTTACAAGATCTTGTAAAAGAAAACAATATTTCCATTCTTTTTATCACGCATGACCTTAGTGTAATATCTGAAATTGCAGACAGAGTTGCCGTTATGTACGCTGGTAAAGTGGTAGAGTGTGCGGATAAAACCAGCCTTTTGTGCCACCCTAAGCACCCATATACCCGGGGACTGATTAAGGCGAGGCCGGAAAACTATTCTATTCATGGAGGCTACTATGCAATTCCCGGTGTGGTACCAAGCGCCATGAACCGGCCTGCAGGCTGCCAGTTTGCTCCGCGCTGCCAGAAGGCAAGCGCAGTTTGTTCTGAAAAAGAACCGCCATTAACCCTGGCTGGCAATCGTGCTGTTGCGTGTTGGAATCTAGATCCGGAGGCAAGCCATGCATGAACCTCTGCTTAAGGTAGAAGGTTTATCCAAGTTTTTTCCTATCCGGAAAGGAATATTCTCAAGGGTTTCCGGCCATGTAAACGCGGTTAACCAGGTCTCTTTTTCCCTGGAGTCCCAAAAGACTTTGGGGCTGGTTGGCGAATCCGGATGCGGAAAAACAACTGTGGGCAGAACAATTTTAGGCTTGCTTAAGCCCGATGGGGGCAAAGTTCATTTTAATGGTCAAAAACTGTTTGATTTTGAAAGCGGCCAAAAAATGAGTGATGCAGCATTTAACAAAATACGCCGTGACATGCAGGTTGTTTTTCAAGACCCCTATGCCTGCCTGGATCCACGGTTTACTGTTTTGCAGGTTCTCACAGAAGGCATGAGAAAACATCTATCCCATAACAAGGCAGAGCGTTATGATTTAGCTAAAGGACTCTTGGAAAAAACAGGTTTGGGTGAAGAAAGCCTGATGAAATATCCTCACCAATTTTCAGGCGGGCAGCGCCAGCGGATTGGCATAGCGCGGGCTTTATCTTTGAGCCCTAAACTCATTATTTGTGATGAACCAACTGCTGCGTTGGATGTTTCCATTCAGAGCCAGATTCTCAACTTAATGTTAAATTTGAAGAAAGAATTTAAGCTTTCTTATCTTTTTATTTCCCACAACCTGAGCATTGTTGAGCATTTTTGTGATGATGTATGTGTGATGTATTTGGGAAGAATCGTAGAAAAAGGGCGCACCCGCGCAGTGTTCGATAATCCACTTCATCCATATTCAGCTGCTCTTTTGGCTGCGGTGCCGGTTTTTGAGGGGCGTACAATTAAAGAAAGGCAGCGTCTTGCGGGCGAAATTCCTTCTCCTTCAAATTTGCCTGGCGGCTGCCATTTCCATCCACGTTGCGCTCACTGTTTGGAAATTTGCCGGCAGCAAATGCCAGACCTGATAGAATTTTCTGCAGGCCATTATGCGGCCTGTCATCGGGCTCTTGAATTTCTGGAGGAAAATTGACCACCAAAGAAAAAATGGATGAGCGACTGGCTCAAATGACGGCAAGCGAAAGGAAAATTTACCGCAAGATTCTTGAAAACTCTACTTTGTTCTCACTAAAGACTATTGCCCAAACTGCGAAAGAGCTTAACCTTTCCTCTGCCACTCTTGTTCGTTTTGCCCAATCATTAGGCTTTAGCGGATATGCTGCGTTTAAACATTCTTTGCAAAAGGAAGAAATTCTTAGCTCCAGCCCTGCTTTAAGAATGAAACGCCTGCTTGATTCGCATTACACAACTTCCATTAAGCAAATTTTTCAGTCTGAACACAATGCTTTGAATGAGTTTGTTGAAAATCTGGATGAAGTTTTGTTTACATGCTTTGTTAAAGATTTGCAGGCGGCTGCAAATTGCTATGCAGTTGGTTGGAGGGAATCTTCTTTTCTTGCTGAGTTGTTGGCCTATCGCATGCGCTATACCAGTGTAAATTGCCAGCCTGTTTTAAGAAACCGTGCTGAATTCTCTGAAAATCTTATTCAGATACCCTCTGCAAGCATCCTGGTTGTTTTTGATTTTTATCCTTATTCAAAGGCGATTTTGAATGCAGCTGAGATGATGAAAAAGAAGGGTGTTGCAATCGCTTTGATTACGGATTATCGCTCCAGCAGGGTCTGTGATTTTGCAGATTACGTTTTTTATTGCCCTTCCCGTACTGAATATCTGATGAATTCTCTTATTGTTCCAATTTTCTTTATCAATTCCCTTGTTTCAGAGCTTTTGGAAAAAGATGCAGAGCACTTTGTCGATTTCCTCTCAGAACGTGAAAAGGCATTTGAAGAATCCGGAGAATTCTACTCATGAAATACTTGTGTGCGGATGCTCACCTTGATTTGGCATATGATGTAGTTCGTAAACGTAGCATGGGCCAGCGGCGTGTTTTGGAGCATGATTATGCCCCTGATATGCAGGCTGCGGGGCTGTGTTTGGTTATTTCCTCCATCTATCTTGAAGATGATGAAATTGCAGGTTCTGCGCTTGAAGCGGGGCTTGAGCAGGTGGAGGCACTTCTGGAGGATATTTCTGAGTCGCCTTCTTTCTTTCTGATTGAGAGAAAGCCCGACCTTGAAAAGCTTGCGGAAAACAAGACAGGGATTTTACTTTGTTTTGAAGGAGCTGAACCGGTTGGCAAGAAGCTGAGCATGCTTTCAATTTTTCGGCGTCTTGGCCTTAGCGGCGCAGGCTTGGTTTGGTCAAGGCCTAACCTTTTGGGCGCGGGCAGTGCGCTGCATGGTGAGGTTTGTGCCGATGAGCCTGGGCTGACCCCTTTTGGGCGAACCTTTATTCAGGAAGCCGCAAGGCAGTCGATTTTTATTGACCTGGCTCATTTAAATGATTGCGGTTTTTGGGATGCGGTTAAAGAATCTGCCCAACCCCTTATGCTATCCCATGGCGGCTGTAGGGCCCTTAACCCTATTGCGCGCAATAGCAGTGATGCTCAACTGAAGGCAATTATTGCTTCTGATGGGTTCATCGGTATTAATGCAATCAATTTTATTCTCAGTGATGGCAAAAAGATCCGGGAAAACATTTACGGCTATATAACGCACCTTAAGCATGTTCTTACACTTGGCGGAGAAGACAACCTTGGTTTCGGCTTTGATTTTAATGATCAGATTCTGGCATATGTTTCTGGAGAACATTTAGCCTCCTTGCCTCGTCTGCCGTTTGACTGTGTTAAAGGATATAAACAGCTTCCTTTACTCTTGGAGGCTATGGCAGAACAAGGCTTTACTGAGAGTCAGATTAATAAAATCAGTTCAACTAACTTGATACGTTTCCTAAGAAAGGTATTACCTGAAAAATGAAAATAATCAATGCCAGAGTACTCAATCTTCATAACGGCAATTTTGAAGAAAAGACACTTGGTGTTCACGATGGCAAATTTGCTGCACCAGAAAATGAAAATGATGTTTTTGACTGCCAGGGGCTCTTCATTACCCCGGGCCTCATTGATGCTCATAGCCACCTGGGGCTTTGGGAAGCTGGTTTAGGTGTGGAAGGTGCTGATGGAAATGAAATGTCAGACCCTCTTACGCCCCATTTGATGGCTTTGGATGGCATCAATCCTTTTGATACTGCCTTTCAGGATGCTCGTTCCGGCGGCGTTACTACTGTTTCTACCGGCCCTGGAAGCACAAATATCATGGGCGGATTGTTTACGATTATTAAGACCATTGGCAGCACGGTCGATGAAATGACTTTATGCCCTGCTTCGGCCATGAAATGGGCTTTTGGAGAAAACCCTAAGCATTACTATGGTGCCAACGGCAAAATGCCTATTACGCGTATGAGCATTGCCGGGGAAATACGGCGAATGCTGCACGAAACACAATACTATATGGAAGCCCGCAAGTCTTCTTCATCATTTGTTTATCAAGAAAAGTTAGAAGCACTCATCCCGGTTTTGGAACGGAAAATACCTGTGAAAATTCACGCTCATCGGGCTGATGACATTGCAACAGCCATTCGGCTTGGAAAAGAATTTAATCTAAGGCTTTCTCTTGACCATTGTACAGAAGGGCACCTGATTGTAGACGCCATCCGCGCCAGCGGTTATCCGGTGATAGTTGGCCCGACTTTCGGTTTTCAATCCAAGGTGGAACTGCGAAATAAAACTTTTGATACGCCCCGAATTTTGGCTGAGGCAGGCATTCAAGTTGCCATTATGACAGACCACCCTGTCCATCCGCAGTCCAGCCTTATATTATGGGCGGCCATGTCTCATAAAGCTGGCTTGCCCGAATCCGAAGCATTCCGCAGCATTACCATCGTGCCTGCTCAAATTCTTGGTATTGATGACAAAGTTGGTTCCATTGAGCCAGGGAAAGATGCTGACCTTGTATTCTGGGATCGGCATCCTTTTGATCTCTATGCCCAAGTTAAAAAAGTAATGATTAACGGCCAGTTTTGCGAATGATTTTGCATTAAAAGGCTGATTATTTTCTAAAGATCAGGCAGTTGGTGTTAATATTTACCTGTATTTTTTCATTTTGATTGAACACGCAAAAACAGAGGGGCTGAATTTTCAGCCCCTCTGTTGATTTGAGAAATTATTTTTTTTGCAATTCTTCCAGAGGATAGCAGCAAAGCACCAGATTTTTGGCTGCTTTCAACTCGTCGCAGCGCCCAACCGGGGTGTTATGCGGAGCATCGTGCAGCAACTGCGGGTTTTCTCTGGCTTCTTCGGCAATCTTGAGCATGGCATCAATGAAGGCATCCATGGACTCGATGGATTCGGTTTCTGTGGGTTCAATCATTAGCGCTTCATGCACAATCAGAGGGAAGTAATTGGTTGGCGGATGGAATTTGTAATCCATGAGGCGCTTGGCAATATCCAGCGCGTGAATGTCAGGCAGATCTTTCCAGCAGCCTTCCACCACAAACTCGTGCATGCAAACACGGTCGTAGGGCAGGTGATAAGCCTTTTTGATTTTCTGCATCATGTAATTTGCATTCAAAACGGCTTTTTCTGCAATGTCGCGCAGGCCCGGACCGCCATGCATGCGGATGTACGTGTAAGCGCGCACCATCATGCCAAACTGGCCCTGGAACGATTTCATACGCCCAATTGTTTTCTTGGGATGCGCATAGCCGTAGATGGGTGGCTCTTCCTCGGAACCTTCTTTAACAATAGTCACCACTGGATCAGGCAGAAAATCGAGCAGTTTTTCGCAAACAGCAACGGGGCCTGAGCCCGGGCCTCCTCCTCCGTGTGGGGTAGAGAAGGTCTTGTGCAGGTTAAAGTGCAGCACGTCAAAGCCGAGATCACCGGGACGCACCACACCAAGCAGCGCGTTCATGTTTGCGCCATCGCCGTAAATAAGGCCGCCGGCCTCGTGAACGATGCGGATGACTTCCAGAACGTTTTCATCAAAAAGACCCAGGGTATTGGGGTTGGTAAGCATCAGCCCTGCTAAGGTATCGTTAGCCAGTTCCTTAAGGGCCTTTAAGTCTACGTTTCCACGTTCATCAGAAGGCAGTGGCACCACGTCAAAACCGGTCATAGCGGAAGTGGCAGGGTTGGTACCATGCGCAGAATCAGGAATGAGCATTTTCGTACGCTGGGTATCTCCGCGATCCAGATGATATTTGCGGATAATCAGAGTGCCGGTAAATTCGCCTTGGGCGCCTGCAGCCGGCTGTAAGGTAACGCCGGCAAAGCCGCTGATTTCTTTCAGATATTCCTGGAGGGCATACATGAGGTAAAGATTACCCTGGATGGTATCCTCTGGCTGTCTGGGATGCGTGTAAGCGAAGCCAGGCAAGCGCGAAGTGACCTCATTGATTTTTGGGTTGTACTTCATGGTGCAGGAACCCAAGGGGTATAAGCCGGTATCCACACCGTAGTTCATGCCGGAAAGGTGCGTAAAGTGGCGCACCGCGTCAATTTCTGAAAGCTCCGGCAGATCCAGCTCTTTACGTTCAAAGCCGCCGGGAAGCTTAAATTCGGGCACGTCACTCTTCGGGAACTTTACACCTTGCCTTCCGGGTGAGGAAAGTTCATATACCGTGGGCTCAGTCATGGCTCACCTCCTCAAGTGCTTCTTTAAAGTAGTCAATAGACTCCTTGCTCATTTTTTCAGTAACCGCAATCATCAGACAGCCTTCTAATTCCGGATAGTCTTTACCCAGGTTATAGCCGCCTAAAATTTCGCGATCTTCCAGGTGAGAAAGCAAATCCTCTATATCGCCGGGGCATTTCACCACAAACTCATGGAAGAAGGGCGTATCCTTAAAGATGGGGTTGAAACCGGCAATATTGCTGATTTCTTTTTGGGCATAGTGAGCTTTTTGGTAGCAAAGGTTGGCAACCTGGGCAAAGCCCTCTTTGCCAAGGAGGCTAAGGTAAATGGCCGCGCAGGTGGTCATCAGACCCTGATTGGTACAGATATTGGAAGAAGCCTTTTCACGACGGATATGCTGTTCTCTGGCTGTGAGGGTAAGCACATAAGCCTTCTGACCGCGCACATCAACCGTTTCACCGACAAGGCGCCCAGAAATCTTGCGCAGCAGCGCTTCTTTGACCCCAAACATGCCCAAATAGGGGCCGCCGTAAGAAAGGGGTAAACCTAAAGGCTGCCCTTCGCCAACAACGATATCCGCGCCAATTTCGCCGGGAGGCGTCAGTATGCCTAAAGCGGTGGGGTTAATGGCAACGGCAACCAAGGCGCCTTGCGCATGAGCTTCTTCAATCAGGGGCTTGTAATCAATAATTCGCCCAAAGAAATCAGGGTACTGCACTAATACCAGGGCTGTATTGTTGTCTATCTTGGCGATCAGATTCTTCATGTCGGCGTCAATGCCAGTTTCAGGTTCATCGCCTTCAATTTTGATTTCAGGGAAGCCTTGCATGTAAGTGCGCATGACCTCGCGGTACTGCGGGTTCACCGCGCGCGAAACCAAAAATTGCTTGCGCTTGCCTCTGAAATGCTCATTCGCCAGAATTACGGCTTCCGCGCAGGCAGAAGCTCCGTCATAATGCGAGGCATTTACTACGTTCATCCCGGTCAGGCTGGCCAACATGCTCTGGTATTCAAAAATGGTTTGCAGCGTGCCTTGTGAAATTTCTGGCTGATAGGGGGTGTAGGCGGTATAAAATTCCCCACGGCGCAACAGCATATCTACTGCGGCTGGGGTGTAATGGTCGTATGCGCCCGCTCCAAGGAAGCAGAGCATATTTTGGGTGGTGCCGTTAGAGCCTGCAATTTCTTCAAGTTCGGAGAGAATTTCCATCTCTGTGGCGGCTGGAGGCAAGCCTAATTCAGGGAAGCGATGCTCCGCCGGGATAACTTTAAAAAGCTCCTCAACGGATTTAGCCCCTATGGATTTGAGCATTGCCTCCACATCTTTTTCAGTGTGGGGCGTAAACATTTCAGCGATCCTTGCAGTATTCTTCGTAAGCTGCAGCATCCATGAGGCCGTCAAGCTCTGCGGGATCACTCATCTTGATTTTGCAAAGCCAGCCTTTGCCATAGGGTTCTTCGTTAACGGATTCGGGTGAGTCGGGAAGCCCTTCGTTCACTTCAATTACGCTGCCACTGACGGGGAAGACCACTTCAGCAGCGGCTTTCACGGATTCAATGGTGGCCAGGGTATCGCCTGCTTTAACGGTATCCCCGGGTTCAGCTTCGAACTCAACGAAAACCACATCTGAAAGAGAATCTTGTGCGTAATCAGAAATGCCAATGGTGGCAATGCCGGCCACAACTTTTACCCATTCATCTGTTTTTTGAAATTTAAGATCTTTTGGAAACTCCATACAAACTCCTTTTTATATATAAATAAAGGCGCATTCTTCATGCGCCTCTGTTATCCTACGACTTCAGAAGTGATAGCGGGTTGCTTTACCTGAGAGTTTCACTCCTAGCGGAGTTTGCCCCTTCGGTGCCTTATACAGGACTCTTCCCATTCAAATCTGCCTGTATTTTACCACTTTAGCAGTCTGAATTAAAGAAAATGTAGGGTCTTCAAGTATCCTCGCTTATAGATTTGACTCTTTACGCATTTTTAATGCGCAGGCACCGCTTTTTCGGATAAAATGCTCGGCATGGCAAAGACAGAAAAAAGAAATAAGCTTTCAGCGAATTCCTCTCAGTTTGATTTTAATGCATCAAAAGATAAGACCAACACCTGGCAGGTTATTTCAGAATATCTGCTTTGCATTCTTGGCGGTGTTATTTACGCAGCAGCCGTTAACCTTTTTGTCTTTCCTGCCGGTATCTATATTGGGAATATGACGGGTATTGCGCAGATTATTCAGGACCTTGTTAAACTGGCTTTTCCACAGGTTGGGGATCTGATGGGCTACCTGGTGATTGCCCTGAATTTGCCATTGCTCATCATTTCATTTTCAAGCATTAACCGCCGTTTTTTTCTTAAAACGTTGATGACGGTTATTGCCCTTTCAGCCACTATGCAATTTGTTCCGGTGCGTTTTCTCATCCCGGATATTACAGATCCACTTACACAAGTGATTATTGGCGGCGTTCTTTCGGGATTCGGTGCTGGTTTATGTTTGCACAGTGGGGGGTCGGGCGGAGGAGTGGATATTTTGGGCGTGTATATGACCATGAAGCGCAAGGGCTTCAGCGTGGGCAAGGTGACCATTCTTATTGCGCTTATCGTTTATGCCTATGCCTTTTTTAAGTTTCCGCCCAGCATTGTGGTCTATTCCATTCTTTTTATATTGCTCTTTGGTTTTGTAGTGGACCGTGTTCACTTCCAGAATATTAAGATCCATGTGCTCATCCGTACCAATGATAAAAAAGTGCTGGAGCTGATTAAGGGGAAACTTCACCGCGGCGCTACCTATTGGAATGCGTTTGGCGCCTACGCGGACGCCCCTACGTACTTTGTTTCCACGGTTATTTCGAAGTATGAGTTGGAAACCCTGCGCCGCGGCATTATGGGTATTGACCCTTTTGCTTTCATCATTGAGAGCAACAATGTGGATGTTACGGGCAATTTTGTGGCGCATCTATTTTGATTTCCAATAAGGTCAGCAAGTTTACTTAGCCTCTGATGGGGTTATTTTTGTTTAGGGTACAATAGCGTTGCTTCTCACCGCAATAAATCAAAATACAGGAATAGTTTATGGTTAAAAAAGGCGAAAAAAAAGCCAGCATTGAAAGCAGATCCGCAGCGGAACAAGGCTCGCATAAGGGTTCATTCTGGCAAGTTGCAAAAGAATACTTGTTCAGCATTTTGGGCGGTGTTATTTATGCGGCAGCCCTGAATCTTTTTATTTTCCCTCTGGGTCTGTATATCGGCAACTTGACAGGTATTGCCCAAATTATCCAAGACCTTCTTAAACTTTTTATTCCGGGCCTTAAGGATATTCTTGGTTATCTCGTTATCGCGCTTAACATTCCGCTTTTTATTCTTTCTTTTGCCAGCATCAACCGCCGCTTCTTTTTAAAGACGGTACTGACTGTGCTGGCGACTTCGCTTGCTTTTCAATTCATCCCGGTTAGATTGTTGATAAGAGGTATTACTGAACCGGTAACTTATGTGCTTATTGGTGCGGTTTTGGCTGGTTTTGGCATTGGACTGAGCCTGCAAAACAAGGGCTCCAGCGGCGGGGTGGACATTTTGGGTGTTTACTTAAGCCTTAAACGTAAAGGATTCAGCATTGGTAAGGTGGGTATTTTGATTGCTGCCATTGTTTATACTTACGCCTTCTTTAAGATTTCCCCGGCTATTTTGGTTTATTCCGTTCTCTTCACTCTGGTTTCCAGCTTTATCATTGACCGTATGCACTTCCAGAATATCAAAGAACACGTTACGATTATCAGTAAAGATAAAGAAATTTTGGGCATTATCAAGCACGAAACGGGCCGCAGCGCCACTTATTGGACGGGCTCCGGGGCGTATTCAAACACCGAATCTTATGTGGTGCTGACGGTGCTTTCAAAGTATGAAGTTGAACGCGTGCGTAACCGCATTATGCAGGCTGATCCAAATGCATTTTTTATTGAAAGCGGAAATGTGCACGTAAGCGGCAACTTCCCTGCCCATTTTTTTGATTAATAAGCGCATGCTGTGCTTATTTTTACTTAAAAACAAAAGGCGGAAAGGATTTCTTTTCCGCCTTTTGCTGCTTTAGGTCACTTTGAATTTATCAGGCCAGGCCTGCGTTTATTCCGTCTAAAACCTCCGGGCTTGGGCGCAGAAGGTCAATAGGGGTGCGGTTGAGCGGCGTTTGACTCAAATTGTAGGGCTCAAATGCGGTTGGGGTCTCGTTGTTGATGTAAATAAGCCCGGTAGCAAAGTAGTGATTCTTATAGCTTTCGGTCAGCAAATCCAAGGCGGCGGCATGGTCTGTGGGGTCATAATCCCGCTTGATTTTTTTAAGAAGAATGACAGATTCATCCGGCAGGGTTACTTCTCTCACGGCGCCTTCTTCAAAGTCATCCAGGTTGGGCACATCGCGCTTTAAGGCGAATTTGATTTCCTGAATGGGTTCTTCGTGCTGGCGGCCCCAGTTATAAGATTGGAGGGCTTCATCTTTGTTGTTGAAGGTTACGCAGGGACTGATGACATCAATCACCGAGATGCCATTATGGATAATGGCGGATTTGATGAGCTCCTTAAGCTGTTTAGCATCCCCGGCAAATGATCGTGCCACAAAGGTAGCGCCGCTGATGAGCGCTTCCATACAGAGGTCAAGAGGGGGCAGCCAGTTTTTACCCTGGTGCTTAAGCTCAAGACCTAAATCCGAAGTGGCCGAGAACTGGCCTTTGGTAAGGCCGTAGACACCGTTATTTTCGATGATGTATGCCATTGGCACATTGCGGCGGATGAGGTGTTTGAAGTGGCCCAGACCAATCGAGGCGCTATCGCCATCGCCCGAAATGCCGATAATCTTCATGGAGCGGTCGGCAAATGCAGCCCCTGTAACCAAGGTGGGCATACGTCCGTGCAAGCCATTGAAACCAAAAGAGCGCTGAAGGAAGTAGTTAGGGCTTTTAGAAGAGCAGCCAATACCGGAAAACTTCACCACTTTTTCAGGCAGAAGGCCCAGCTCATAAACTGCGGCCTGAATTTGGTTGGAAATCATATTATGGCCGCAGCCCGGGCACAGCGTAGAAGGTTTTCCTTTATAGGCCTCAAGGGTCAGGCCTAAGATGTTGCTTTCTGCCTTTGGGGTAACGTTCGCTTGTTTATCCATTTAAGTGCTCCTTGGCAAGAATGGTTTCTGATGCCCATACTGCGGTCATAGGAAGGCCGCCGATTTCGGTAAGAGAGGTGATCCGCGGCGCGTATTGTGAGAATTCTCTTCTTAAAATTCCGCAAAGTTGACCATCGCGGTTTAATTCTAAGACGTAGGTACGATCATGATTGATGATGAAGTCTCGTTCCAACTTGCCGCAGGGCAAAGAACGGATGCGCATAAAATCTGTTTCAAGGCCGCGATCTTTCAAAAGAGCCTGGGCTTCAATGAGAGCAAGTTCGGTCGAGCCCATGCCAATGATACCGATGCGCGCTTCCTTGCCGTAATGAACAAAAGGCAAGGGTAAATCAACTTCCACATTTTCCAGCTTGCGCCCAATGCGAAAGAGCATGTCTGCCCAATTTTTGGGGTTTTCACTGTAGTTGCCGTATTGGTCATGACCCGTCCCGCGGGTAAAGTAAGCGGCCCTTGCGCTTTGGTTGCCCATGACCGTGCGGTATGGGATGCCGTCTTTGTCAATATCCATATAGCGGCCCCAATCGCTGAATTTTTCAAGGTCTTTTTCCCAGATTATTTTGCCGCGGTTGATGGGGCGCTCAGGATATTCGAACTTTTTCGTCATCCAGGTGTTCATCCCCAGGTCAAGATCACTCATTACGAAAACGGGCGTCTGATACTTTTCAGCAAGGTCAAAGGCTTTCCAGCCAAATTCAAAGCATTCATTTACAGAACCAGGAATGAGGATGATGTGTTTCTTATCCCCGTGGCCGAGGGTGTAAACCATTGAAATATCGCCTTGAGCGGTGCGGGTGGGCAGGCCGGTGCTGGGGCCCACACGCTGCACATCCCAAAAGACAACTGGGGTTTCTGTAAAGTAAGATAGGCTGACGGTTTCGGTCATCAGTGCCAAGCCGGGGCCGGAGGTGGCGGTCATGGAGCGCAGTCCGGCCCATCCGGCGCCAACAGCAGCGCCAGCTGCGGCAAGTTCATCTTCTACCTGAACGATGGCAAAGGTGTTTTTGCCTGTTTCAGGGTCTTGGCGGTAGAGTGGAGCAATTTCGTTCATGTCTTCCACCAGGCTTGTAGCCGGTGTAATGGGATACCAGGAACAGTACTGCATCCCACCGAATAAAGAGCCGAGCGCTCCGGCGTGGTTGCCATCGGTCATGATGGTATCGGTGAGGGGGGGAAGTTCCTTAACGGTGTAAGAGTCTTGCTTTTCGATATTCTTTTTTGCCCAGTCATAACCCAGTTTGATGGTTTTGAAGTTTGTTTCAGCAATGGCGGGTTTGGCAGCAAAGTGCTTGTTGATGGCAGAGCGGATGCTTTTTTCGGGGATGCCGAGTACCTGGCCGACGATACCTACATAAAGCATATTTTCTGTGAAGTCGCGGATAGTACGGGGAACTTCCAGCCCATCCGTAAGCGCTTTGATTGGCATTGAGTAGAAAATAAGGTCGTTGCGTTTAACTTCATCCGGAATGTTAATGTGGTCTGCATAGAAAACGACACCGCCTTTAGGCAGGAAGTTCAGGTCTTGCAGGAAAGTAGCCGGGTTCATGGCAACAATCATATCGTCATAAGGCCTGCGGCCGGTAAAGCCTTTTTCATTGGCACGGATTACGAACCAGGTGGCCATTCCCTTGATGTTAGAAGGGAAAACATTTTTACCGGAGGCTGGAATGCCCATATTAAAGAGGGCCGTAAAAAGAATGCTGTTTGCCGTGGCAGAGCCAGAGCCGTTTACCGTGCAGACTGTCATACAAAAGTCATTAACAATCAGAGGGGCCTTGCTTTTTGTGCTGTTTAGTATTTTTGCCATCAAAATCAACTCCTTGCTATTCAAATCGTTGTTTCAGTTCAGGTTTTTTTACTTGTTTCACGAGTTCCATGTGTGCGATGAGGGCTTCGAGCCCTTTTTCAAAATCGCGCTGTTTCAGGGCATCCACTATTTTTTTGTGGTAATTCCAAACGGATTCGAGGTAATTGTGTTCCATGTAAACGTTAAGATCTGAGGCCTGATATAGGTTCCAATAACTTTCCATAATTGCGGTGACGAAAGTATTATGGAGATGTTTGTAGATTCCCAAGTGAAAAGCACGGTGTTCTTCTTTGGGCACCTGCATGGGAAGGCGATTTATTTTTCTTTCGGCCTGGGACAGCAGTTTTTCAAGTTGGATAATGTCTTCATGCGTCAGCAAGGGGGCGGCTTCTGGCCAGTAAGCTTGCTCAAGGTGTTTGCGCAGGTTGCTTAACTGTTCAAAAGTCTCCGGGTCAATTTTTTGGGAATAATTGAGACCAAGCATTAAGGCGGGGGTAAGCGAAAAAGGCAAGAGGCTCATGCCAGTTTTGGGACGCACCTCAATAAGGCCGAGCTGGCGGGCAACTTCCAACTGTTCTCGCAGAGTGGCGGTGCTTATTCCGAGTTGTTTTCCTATTTCGGGGATGCTTGGCAAAGGGTGCTGCTTTTGTGCCGCATCTGCCAGATAATCAAGAAGGCTTAGCTTTTCTTTGACCATGACACATCATTAATCTGATTAATATGATTAATGACTTCAATTATATTCCCCTTCAATCAAAATTGCGGAAAAGATGCACAGATTGCCCTAAATGAGGCCGGCCTCAATGAGCAGGTCTTTATCTTGCAGAATATCTTGCGTATTCCCTTGGGCAAGCACTCTGCCACGCTCCAAAAGGATAGTTTTGCCAGTAATTTGGGCGGCCATTTCCAAATCGTGTGTGGCAATTACCATCGTTTGGGACATACTGCTAAGGAGGGCTATCAGCTCGGTGCGGGCGTGCGGATCAAGACCTGAAGTAGGCTCATCCAGCACCAATATTTTGGGATCCATCGACAGAACGGAAGCAATGGTAACGCGCTTTTTTTCTCCTCCACTTAGTTTAAAAGGGTTGCGCTTGGCAAAATCATCCATGTGAACCGTTTTAAGAGCGCGCATGACGCGCTCTTTTACCGCGTCTTTTTTGAAGCCGAGATGGATAGGCCAAAAGGCTACGTCATTATAGACAGAAGAGGAGAATAATTGGTCAGCCGGATTTTGAAATACCATGCCTACCAAGGTGCGGATGCGAGCCTGATGCGCATCAGAAACTTGCAAGCCGTCAATACTTACCTTGCCTTCGCCGCGCAGGATGCCATTAAGATGCAGCAAGAGGGTAGATTTGCCGCAACCGTTGCTGCCAATGATGCCAAGCTTTTGCCCGCTTTCCACCTCAAAACTTACATTGATTAAAGCTGGTTTGCAATCCGGGTAAGTGTAGCTAAGGTTCTCAACCTTAATGATTGGCATCTGCAAGGCCCTCCAACGGCCATTTGCTTTTGAATTATACACAGCCGCACTGCATAAAACGTCAACATACTCAAAATTTGAGACGAATTGCAAAATTTTTTAATCTCAAGGGTGCGCTTCAATGAAAATGGAGCTTATTTTGTCAAAAGTGCTCCGGTGATCAGACAATGCGTAACTTAAAGCGAAGCTTCACAGGGGAAGTTGTTCTGATTACCAATGTGGTGCACTTGCATGCTTAGGAGCCAATTTTTGAAGAAAAACCTTTGAATACGGTAAAATCAAAAAGCAAATCTATCATGTCTGTTTCTGAGTTTACTTTACCGTTACGCTATAAAACTGACCGGAGGGGGCCCATCCGCTGGATTTGGTCTCATGTGAGGCATAGCTGGTACCTCCTGCTTTTTGCCATTATCGGAGCCATTGGCAACGCTTATTTGGCAGGAGTGCCGGCCACGCGCTTTGGCCAGGTTTTTGATATTCTTACCAGCGGCAAGGCAGATCTTAATCAGATTTGGAGCCTTTCGCTGCTGGTTGGAAGCTCACAGATTGTGAGGGGTTTCTTTCTTTTTGCGCGGAATTACTGCTTTGAGTTTACTGCACAAAAACTTGAGCGAAACATCCGTGAGGAATTCTATATTAACCTGCTTGGCAAAAGCATGACTTTCCATTCTCTGCAATCTGTGGGGGATCTGATGGCCAGGGCCACCAATGATATACGTGAGGTAAATTTTGTTTTCAGCCCTGCCTTGAATATGATTGTGGGTTCTTTCAATTTTCTTTTTGTTCCTTTGGTGATTGGCTGGAATTTAAACCACGCTTTGGTGCTGGTGCCCGGGCTTTATATTCTGGCTTATCTTGTCTGCATTATCTATTACCTGCGCGTAATGACCCCTATTTCAAAAGAGGTCCGTTCCAGTTTTGGAAGAATGAACAGCCGCCTTGCGGAAGACCTGGATGGGATTGAAACGGTGAAATCGGTAGCGCAGGAGGAAAGCGAAATAGGGTTATTTCTCGCAAATTCTTTAGTTTATCGGGATGCGTTTGTTAAAAAGGGAGACCAGGAAGCCCGTTTTATCCCGGTGCTGCTGCTTTCACTGGCGTTGGGCTTGGGCCTTTTGCATGCCATTTTATTGGCGCAAAAGGGTCTTATCCCTCTGGGAGGTGTGGTTGCCTATTTTTATTCGTTGGCACTGCTTGGCTTTCCTACCTATTCTTCCATTTACAGCTACTCACAATTAACTCTGGGCGTGGCTGGCGCAAAACGTTTGCTGGAAACAATGAATACAGAAAATGACCTTGACCAAAACCTGTCTGGGATTGCGCAAAGGATAAATGGTGAGGTAGAGTTTGAAAATGTAAGCGCATCTTACGGAGGTGCTAAAACGTTGGATTCCGTCAGTTTTCATGCCCATCCCGGACAGACCGTTGCCATTGTTGGCCAAACTGGCGCAGGTAAAACAACCCTCATCCGCCTCATTAACCGAACGTATGACCCCACAGAGGGCATGGTAAAAATGGATGGGATTCCCCTGCGGGACTGGCAATTGAACAGCCTGCGCAACCAGATTTCCATTATCGAACAGGATATTTTTCTTTTCTCAAAATCGGTGAGGGAGAATATCGCATTTGGGAGAGCCGATGCCAGCGGCGAACAGATCATTGAAGCCGCCAAAAAAGCGCAGGCACACGATTTTATTTTAGATTTGCCTGACGGATATGACACGGTTATCGGTGAACGCGGAACTACCCTGTCAGGCGGCCAGCGCCAGCGGCTTGCCTTGGCAAGAGCTTTCCTCACAGACCCGCGCATTCTCATTCTGGATGATTCAACCAGCGCGATTGACAGCAAGACGGAGGATGAAATCCAACGGGCCATCAAGGCTGCCAGCGAAGGCAGAACCACCTTCATTATTACCCACCGCCTATCCCAGATTCGCTGGGCTGACTTGAGTATAGTGCTTCGCAAAGGCAAGATTGCCGATATTGGTTCGCATTTAGAATTAATGGAACGCTCTCAGGCATACCGCAATATTTTTACTGAGGTGGTAAAAGAATGAGTTTCTTTTCCAGCCTTAGCGCGGAAGCCTATGACCGCCAATACAGCAATAAGGAACTTTTCAGGCGAATTTTTGGCTATTTTAAGCCGCATCGCAAGCGTATGACGGTGATTATGATTGCGCTGGTTCTGCAAGGGGCAATTGGGGCGCTGCCACCTTTGTTGGTTTCCAAGGTCTTGGATTTAAGTACTGCCGGGGTCACTAACCAGCAGGTCTATTTGCGTTTGGTGTTCGGGGTTGTTTTTCTGGAATTGCTTATTTACATCTTGTATTACATTGTGCACCGCCTGATGGCCAGAGTTATTGCTGATACCACGCGCAGCATGTCTGCGAATGCCTTTCAAGCTGCCATGCAGCAAGATATGTCTTTTTATGATGAATTTTCTTCCGGCAAGGTGCTTTCGAGAATTACAACGGATACCAGTGACTTTGCCAATCTGGTTACGCTTACCTCTGATGTTTTGAATAACTTACTGCAGTCGCTGCTTTTGGCTTTTATTCTTCTGCGAACTGAATGGCGCCTGGCTATGGGCCTTTTTACCCTCATCCCGGTGCTTACAGTTATCATCACGCAATACCGCAAGTGGGCCCGTTGGGTTACTCAGCGCGGTATGCGGGCCATGGCCAATGTGAACGCCACCATCAAAGAAACGGTAAGCGGCATTTCTGTTGCCAAGAATTTCCGCCAGGAGGCCAGTATTTTCAAGGATTTTGACCGCGCCAATAAGGATTCTTTTAGGGTGAATATCCGACGCGGTTTTGTTCTTTCCATACTCTTCCCCATGACGCGAACACTGGTTGGTGCAGCGATGGCTTTGCTTACGTATTATGGAGCAAAGTCCGTCTTGGCTGCTGCCATTACGGCTGGTGCCTGGTACCTATTTGTAAACAGCATTGACCGCTTTATGCAGCCGGTGATGAGCCTTACGCAATATGTGGCCCAGGTTCAACAGGGCCTTTCTGCTGCGGAGCGCATTTTTGCGCTGATTGAAGCCCCTCACAGCGTGAAGCAAAACGCCAATTATGTACCAGATTCCCTGATAGGGTCCATATACTTTCGGCACCTGGCTTTTTCTTACCCCAATGGCACACAGGTGCTGAAAGATTTTGATTTGCACATTGAACCTGGCGAAACAGTTGCCATTGTGGGGCATACCGGCGCTGGCAAATCTTCTATTGCCAGGCTGGTCACCCGCTTTTATGAATTCCAGGGCGGCGAATTACTGATTGATGGGCGGGATATTCGCAGTTATAACTTGCAGGCGCTCAGAAAACATATGGGGATTGTTACGCAGGTGCCTTTTCTTTTTGAGGGAAGTGTTGAGGAGAATATCCGCTTTTCCAAGCCCGAAATTACCCGGCAAGAGATTTTGGCCCTGGCAGAAGATGTTGGGCAAGGGGAGTGGCTGGAAACACTGGCGAACGGGCTTGAAACCAATGTGGGAGAACGTGGTGCGCAAATTTCAATGGGGCAGCGCCAATTGGTGGCGCTTATGCGGGTTCTGGCCCATGCGCCTTCCATCTTCATTCTGGATGAGGCTACGGCTTCTATTGATCCCTTTACTGAAAAGCAAATCCAGATGGCTCTGGAACTGATTTTAAAGCAATCCACCAGTATTTTAATCGCGCACAGGCTATCTACCATTCAATCGGCTGACCGCATTATTGTTTTAGACCACGGCTTGATTAAGGAAGAGGGCACACACAAGAGCCTTTTGGCAAAGGCGGGCCATTACGCCGAACTCTATAATACTTACTTCCGTCACCAAAGCCTGGATTATGTAGAGCAATCCGGAAAGATGTTTGAGTCCTAAGCCCCTCAAAAGCTTTTTTCTGTCTGTGAAAGCGCACCAAAGAGTATAAAAAGCTTCTGACCATGCAAGGTTTTCCAAGGCTGAGTGGGCGCTTAACCTCTGATAGTGTAAAGCAAGGTTAGGTTTGGGGTGCGGAACTGGCCGACGGGGAATCCCGAAACAACCACCACTTGCTCACCAGCTTTAAGGTCAGTAGAACTGGTAATGGCTGTTTCGACGTGGGTAATCATGGTTTCCAGTGTGTCGGCGTGCGGCACAAAGAAGGGAACAACACCGCGGCACACGTTTACCCATTGCAGGGTTGACCGTTCTGGAGTGAACGCATAAATTGGCACCTGAGGTCTGGTTTTAGAAGTCCACATGGCGGTATTGCCCGATACCGTAAAGACTACAATGGCTGCAACATCGGCATCCCGGGCGAGGTCGTTGGCCGCGATACAAATGTGAGCGGCATCATCCCTGGCGTCTTTGGACTGCAACGTAGCGGCATGGCCCCATTCAGCCAGATGCGCTTCGGATTTTTCGACAATGCGGCCCATGGTGGCGATGCTTTCTACCGGGTAATTCCCTGCTGCGGATTCAGCCGAAAGCATGACCGCATCGGTGCCATCATAAATGGCATTGGCTACATCGGCAGCTTCGGCGCGGGTGGGGCGCGGATTGTTAATCATTGATTCAAGCATTTGTGTAGCGGTAATGACAAAGCGGCCATATTCATTGGCCATGCGGATGATGCGTTTTTGTGCCGAAGGAACGTCTGCGGGCGACATTTCTACGCCCAAATCGCCCCGAGCCACCATTACTCCGTTTGTTACGCGCATGATCTCCTCAAGGTTTTCAAGCGCTTCGGGGCGTTCAAGTTTGGCAACAATGGGGGGCAGGCGTTTGCCAGGGGCCAAGGTTTGCATGGTCTTGCGGGCAAATTCAATATCCGAGGCATTTTTTACGAAGGAAAGGGCCACGAGGTCGAGACCTTGTTGAAGCCCGAATTGCAGATCAGCTTTATCCTTTTCAGTGAGGATGGGGATATTAAGCTTTGAACCGGGCAGGTTGACACCTTTGTGGGATTTCAGGTCTCCGCCAATGAGCACCTTGGCGAAAATGTTTTCGCCATCTACTTTAAGAACTTCCAGTTCAAGGTTGCCGTCATCCATCAAAATGTGGTTGCCTGGCTCAAGTGCTTCGTGCAGTTTTGGCACATCAAAAGGAATAAAGGTAATGCCTTCGGGCAGCTCGTGAGGCGACTCTGAACTCAATGCAACCTGCTGGCCTGCCACTAAAGGAAGCGGTTCGAATTGCAGAGAGCCGATGCGCAGTTTGGGGCCTTGCAAGTCCATCAGGATGGCAATGGGCTTATTGAGCTCTTCAGAAAGGCGGCGTATCAATTTGATACGTTCTGCATGCTCTTCATGTGTGCCATGCGAGAAATTGAGGCGTGCAACATCCATACCGGCAAATATCATTTGCCGAAGGCGTTCTTCGGTAGAACTGGAGGGGCCTAACGTAGCAACGATCTTGGCAAAGCGGGTCATGGTTTGCTCCTGATTGACTGGGTTGCTTTATTTTAACTCTTTTGGCAGAAAAGTATGGCTTCAAATGCCTGACAAAGCATTACAAGCGGATAGTCATAAAAAAGCCGCCTTTCAAAAGGGCGGCTTTTATACGGATTTATTTTATTTCAGCACTTTGGCGATACGTTTGAGAGCCCAGTCCAGCGTTTTCTTATCCACAACCAGGGGAGGAGCAAAGCGGATGACATGTTCGTGGGTTTCCTTGCAGAGGATGCCAAGTTCCTGAAGGGCTTCGCAATACTTGCGGGCGCCGCCGGCTTCCGGCTTCAGTTCAACGCCAATGAGCAGGCCTTTGCCGCGGATTTCTTTAACCTTTTTCGTCTTGATTTGGCGCAGCTTGCCCATAAAATATTCGCCCAACTCCATGGCACTGTCAGCCAGTTTTTCTTCATCAAGCACTTCCAACGAGGCAAGCGCAACCGCAGAAGCTACAGGGCTGCCGCCAAAGGTTGAGCCATGTTCGCCTGGGCGCAAAAGGCCAAGAATTTCTTTATCCGCCAAGACAGCGGAAACAGGGTACATTCCGCCGGAAAGGGCTTTACCAAGACAGACCATATCGGGGCGCACGTTTTCGTGCTGGCAGGCAAGCCATTTGCCGGTGCGGCAAAGACCGGTTTGAATTTCATCAGCAATGAAGAGAACATTATGTTTTTTGCAGAGTTCCGCAACACCTTTAAGATAAGCTTCGGGAGGCAACACAACGCCGTTTTCGCCCTGGATGGGTTCAAGCATGATGGCGCATGTATTGGGGGTAATGGCAGCTTCAAGTTCCTTGAGGTCACCATAGGGCACAACCTTAAAGCCAGGGGTGAAGGGTCCAAAAGATTCGCGGTAAAACTCTTCAGTGGAGAAGGAAACGATGCTTATGGTTCTGCCGTGGAAGTTGCCGGCTGCAGTAATAATTTCGGCATTGTACTTTTTGATGCCTTTAACTTCATAACCCCATTTGCGGGCAACCTTGAGGGCGGTTTCTACTGCTTCGGCGCCGGAGTTCATGGGAATGGCCATATCATAACCGAGCAAGTCGTGAAGTTTTTTATAAAGCAGAGGCAGTTGGTCGTTACGGAAGGCGCGGGAAGTCAGGGCAACCTTCTTGGTCTGGTTGATCATCGCCTTGACAATGTGTGGGTGGCAGTGGCCCTGGTTAACCGCAGAATAGGCAGAAAGGCAGTCAAGATATTTTTTGCCTTCCACATCTGTAACCCACGGTCCTTTGGCTTTGGTAATGACCACATTGAGGGGGTGGTAGTTATGGGCACCATAGGTGTTTTCAAGATCAATATATTCCTGGGTTTTCATCGCTTATCCTTTCAGCAGCGTGTAAAGAACGGCTTTTTGCGCATGCAGGCGGTTGTGAGCCTGCGGGAAAATGCGGGAATGGGGACCGTCTGCAACCGCATCAGTCAGTTCCTGGTTGCGGTGGGCAGGCAGGCAGTGCATCACAATCACATCGTTAGCAGCTTCAGAAACAAGCTGGTCATTTACCTGATAGGGTGGGAAAACTTGTTCGCGTTTGGCTGTTTCCGCTTCCTGGCCCATGCTTGTCCAGGTGTCGGTATAGATGACTTGGGCATTCTTTACTGCTTCATGCGGGTCTTTCAGAAAGTTCAGCTTGGTACCGCTTTGAGCCGCAATAGGCTTGACGGTCTCGATGGACTGTTTGGGCATATCGTAGCCTTCAGGATTGGCGATGGTGAAGTTTGCGCCCAGTTTGGCACAAATCTGCATCAGTGAAACAGCAACGTTATTGCCATCCCCCACATAGGTAACGTTAATGCCCTTAAGGGTCTGGAATTCCTCCAGAATGGTAAGAGCGTCAGCCATGGCCTGGCAGGGGTGCGAGTAATCGCTGAGGCCATTGATAACAGGAATGCTGGCCCACTTGGCAAGTTCGAGAACGTGCTGATGAGAAAAAACTCGGGCTTCAATGCCGTGTACCATTCCTGAAAGGACGCGGGCTACATCCGCCACTGATTCGCGTTTGCCCAACCCAATCTCATCAGGGGAAAGGTACATGGCATGGCCGCCAAGGTGTTCCATTCCCATTTCAAAACTTACGCGGGTGCGCAGAGAGGGTTTTTGGAAGATCATTGCCAGGGTCTTGCCTTTGAGAACAGGCTCGTTGCCACCATTAAAGTATTCTTTCTTCAAACGGATGGCCAGGTCGAGCAAGGTTTGCAGCTCTTCCGGCGAATAATCAATGACATCCAGAAAATCCTTATGCATATCTCTCCTCTTTCTTGTTATGTAAACTAATTTAAGCATTGATTAGCCTTAATCAACAAAGTGATTAAGTGCCTGCTCGCCCGTGATTCTACCAGAACGAATGAAATTGAGCCCCGTATACGACATTAATAGCTATTCGATGAATGGCAGAAAGCGTTCAAACGATTTTGTGAATACTTTTGCGCAGTGGGTTGCCCAATGATGCCAGAACTTCATCCTGCAGGGCAGACATTTTCTCATAAGCCTTTTTTTCTTCGTGGTCATGTCCGCAAAGGTGTAAAACTCCATGAACCAGCAGCATTTCAAGCTCTTGATGTGCGGTGTGGCCACCTGCTTCGGCTTGAGAGGCTGCTTTTTCGTAAGATATAAGCAAATCACCCACAACGTGGCTGCCATCTTCCGGGTCTGTGTAATCATTTTCAAAGGAGAGAACGTCTGTGGGCTCATCCAAGCCGCGGAACTGTTTATTGTATTTGCGTATGACTTTATTGGTTGTGATACGAAGGGTAATGCGCTCTGAACGCGAATATCCGCAGGCTTCAAGGCTAAGGTCTGCGGCCTTTTGCAAAGACGGAAGTGAAATTTTTTTGTGCAAGAAGTTGGGTAATTTAATTTCGAGCATTTTGGCTCCAACGGATTAGGGGATGTTGACTTTAATTTCCTGCGTGTCCTGCCTTCGATCCTGCGTTTCAAGGGCAGTTTCAATGGGCTTCAGCTCAGGGTATTTAATGCGCGGGTGATAGGACCGAACAAGCGTCTCGTAGAAGGAATCCGCAATCAGCCTTAAGTCGTGCAAGGTGAGATCTGTGTTGTCAAGTTGTGCTTCTTTTTTGTAGAATTCGAATGCGTTTTGGATGAGCGCACGGATTTCCTCTTCTGTTTTAGGCGCATTGGCCCTGGCGCGGGCTTCGGTGCCATCTGCCAGCATCAGCAGAGCAGTTTCTTTGGACCTTGGCGTTGGACCAGGGTAGGTGAAAAGACTTTTATCCACTTTGGACGGGTCATTGCCGGCTTCTTCCAAGGCTTGAGAATACTGATAGCGGGTCATCATGGTGCCATGATGTTCACGGATAAAATCAATGATTCTGCCAGGGAGATGAAATTTGCGAGCCAAGATAACGCCATCGGTAATGTGTTTAATAACGGTTTGAGCAGCTTCCTCAGGAGGAAGCGAATCATGCGAATCTATTTTATCCCTGCCCTGGTTTTCAATAAAAAAACTTGGATTCATTGCTTTGCCGCAGTCATGATAGAGCGTTCCCACACGAATGAGAAGGCGATCTGCCCGCACAGCCTCGGCTGCCTGCTCTGCGAGGTTAGAGACAAGAAGCGAATGCTGGTAGGTTCCTGGGGCATTACTCAAGATAAATTGCAGCAAGGGGTGGTCAGGACGTGAAAGTTCCATCAGCTGCAAAGAAGTGGGTTGATCCAGCAGTTCAGAGAAAAAGTATTGGAAGAGAAGGGTAAGTGCGCCGGAGGCAAAGCCATTAATCAAGGCGGCAGCTCCTAAAGAGGTATAAGCTGCAACATCGGTGTTCAGGTCACCAAAGCGGAATGCCATCAGCACGGCGCCGCCGGAAAGCATTATTCCTAAGCCTGCCAGCGCAAAAGAACTGATGCGCCGGGCTTTTCCGATAAGCAAAATGCCTGAAATACTTGGAAGAATATAGTAAAGCGCTAATTCCGGCGCGCGGTCTTTGCCAAATGTAATGCCTATCGTAAGCAAAACAGTAAGCAGCAAAGCAAGCGGGAAGTTAAAAAGAACACTTAGTGTCATCCCAAATGCGGCAATGGGGAAAATGTAAGGGATGACGGTGCGGTTGATGATGGCAAAGCGCGAAAAAGCGAGGAAAAGCAAAAAAATGGCTGCGGTAAGAATGAGCGGCTTAATTTCCGCAAAATGACGTTCCCTGTTTGAATAATAATAGAGGTAAAGAATCATTCCCATCAGCAGTGTAATTACCGCGTAACGAATCATCAATTGATTAAGGTTATTAAGCTGGGTAAGACCATATTTTTCTAAGGCTTCAAGGTCGCTTTGCTTAAGTAATTGACCGCGCCTGACCAATACCTCACCGGCAATCACTTTTTTGATGACGGGCTGAACCGAAGCAGCAGCTTGTTTTTTTGCCTGTTCCGTTAACTCATCGCTATAGATGCTGGTTGGCACAATGAGGGGGGAAACCAATCCGATAACAATTGAATCCTGATCAGTAGGGAGGGTATATGAAATAAGGGCTTTAAGGTTGCCACGCGCCTGGGTAATGCCAGTTTCGCGGATGCTCCCGCGTAAAACCGTCTCAAGCACGCGCTCCGCTTCTTTTGAAACAGTCGTCCACTCTTCATCGCCAAGATTCAGTATTTTTTCTGAAAGTTCCTGATTGAGGGGCGGCATAAGCAATGATGAGAGATCTGTCATCTTCTGGTTCATGCTTGCGAGTGCATCTTTACGCACTGAAGTAATGAAGTAAATGGATTTATCAATGGTTTCAAGCTGGGCTTTGGCAATTTCCGGATCCGGGGGCAAGTAGGCCGGAAGTACACCCGCAGCGGATTCCTCCTTTGCCAAGTCGGTAAGCACTTTTGACTCGTAGGTAAGCGAATAAGGGGCCAAAATTTCAGAGTTGGAAACATCGCCAGCTTTGTAATTAACGGCATTATTACGTAAAAAGTCAGGCAAAATCAGAGAGGCAAAGATACCCAAACAAACCAGCCCTAAAACTAAGAAATGACCTGAAAAAGATTTTTTAGTGCTCTTTTTTGCCTGAACTTCCGTCATTTCATCCCAATTTCTCAAGCAAAGTTTTTACGGTTTGGCTGGCGCGTTGACTGCTTGCCTTGCCTTCAAGTTTGGGTAAAAGCAGTTTCATGACCCTTCCCATATCCTTTGGGCCTGAAGCACCGAGTTCGGTGATTATTTCCTGTGCTATTTTTTCCAGTTTATCTTCTGAAAGCTGCTTGGGCAAAAACGTTTGCAGATATTCAATTTCTGCCTTGGCATCAGCTATTAAATCGGGACGGTTGGCCTTTTCTGCATCCAATAATGCTTCATGACGCGATTTAATCTCTTTCTGAAAGACTGCCAAAGTTTCTTGTGGGTCAAGTTTGCTGCCCTTGCTGACTTCAGCTAATTTGACAGTGGTCATCAGCATTCGCAGAACGCGCTTCTTTAGATGGTCATGCTCTTTCATGGCCGTATGCAGTAATTCCTGTAAATTCATTGTTGTTTCCATATTCCTATTATAAAACAGGTCTTGCTTGACATGATGGCGATTATATCAGGGCAATTGCATCTGCATGGTGGGCGGTGAGCCTGCATCACCTCAGGCGTCATTCTGAACGCAGTAAAGGGTGTGGCAGTCATCTAGGTTAAAGCCCCAAAACAAAAAAGGCCAGATGCTTCGGAAAACACCTCAGCATGATGAGGGGGGGAGGATGCGGAGTGAAGGGTGTGGCAGTCATCCTGGCTAAAGGTCCAAAAAAAAGGCCATATGCTTCGGAAAACACCTCAGCATGACGAGTTTGATGCCGTTTGTTTCCCAAACAATACATTGCATGGGGAAAAGTGTAAGACGTGTAAAGCGGGCTGCAAGCAAGTGAGAGGGAGCTTTCCGCATGCGGAAAGGGGTATACGGAAAGGGGGGGTAGGTGCGGAAAGGTCCCTGGTCAACGAGGAAAATGGGTAAAAAGCATACGTTTAAC
>JAYFRD010000045.1:0-12077 GCA_034926255.1 Anaerolineaceae bacterium
GAAGATATTTGACAAGGATCGACTGATTTGCGAATGTGTTTTTTTTGAAAATAAGATTGATCGCGAAACGTACAATAAAGCAATTCAAGGTTATATTGCTGATCCGAATAAGAATATTTCGAATTTGCTCGATTACTCTAAGAAGCGACGAATACTAAAGAAAATAAAAAGCCGGATTGGTATCTGGTTGTAGATCAATGATTCGAACGTTCTTTGGAAAACGAATAAGATCACTATAAGAAAGGTTGTGATTGATGACAGATTTGGGAGCGTCAGTTCTTGCGCGTCTAAAAAGAAAATCAAAAGAGAGCGGAAAATCTCTTCAACTCCTTTTGCAGCTGTTTTGCCAGGAAGAATTTTTGCGTCGATTAAGTGGATCAGAATATGCGGATTATCTGGTACTTAAAGGCGGCATGTTCATCTATACTCTCAGTAATTTTTCAAGCCGGTCAACTGCGGATATTGACTTTCTTTTACAGAAGCAGCCTGGCGGCATTGAAGACATTCAAAGGATGGTGAACGAAATCATATCAGTCGATACTGGAAACAATTACATACAACTGATTCCTCAAGGCTATAAGATCATATCGCTACAACGGAAGTATAAGGGGGTAAGTTTTCAACTCCTTGGGCTTGTAAAGAACACGAAAACGCCTTTCAATGTTGATATTGGAATTGGTGATGTCATTGTTCCGGATCCCGAGAAATTAATTATCCCCGTGCAACTGGAAGATTTTAAACCTGCCTGGATTCTAACGTACTCATTAGAAAGCACAATTGCAGAAAAATTTGAAGCGCTGATCCAAAGACAACAATTGACGAGTCGCATGAAGGACATTTACGATATTTACTATCTCTCGAACCAATTTGACTTTGATGGGAATCTCCTTCAACAGGCTATCTTGCAAACAATCACCAATCGAAAAACTTTTTACGAGCCTGACAGTCTGGACAAAGTCATTGCCTTGTCTGATGATCCAGATATTCAGATTCGTTGGCGTCAATTTCTTTATCGAACCCAGTTGCCGGAACTTAATCTCAAACTTGTATTTTTGGGGATTGACCAATTCCTGCGACCGGTTTGGATTTCAATCATTCAAAGTAAAACTCACAATAAGAGCTGGAGAGCTCGGAAAAGCAATTGGATTTGAGTTTCTACTAAAAGTCTTACTTTAGATACTGGACAGCTTATGCTTCATATCAATATGATGCATTTGAAAAAAACAAGACTTTTTTTACGGTTCCTATAACATCGCAAATTATTATCGAAATTACTATCTGTGTGTTTGTTGTCTCAGTGTTGATGACGCAACCTGTATTTCAATTCCCCATGTTATTATGTCACTAACTCCATGATAGAACTATGGCACGAAATTCTTTCATGTAATGGATTTCGTCGCATTCTTTCGAATTTCCTAATATAGCTTTCTGTAGAGATATATGAAAGAGTTTTTGTTTTAATGGCAAAAATCCCGTGACCGTTGTTTATGTATTAGCAAGCCTCAATCATGAGGCGCTAATTCATAAAACGAGGTTAGAAAATGGGATTTTTCAATGAAGCAATCAACATTCTCAAAGTATTAGTCATTGCCCTTGGAGCAGGACTGTCCGTCTGGGGCGTTATCAACCTGCTCGAAGGCTATGGCAATGACAACCCAGGTGCCAAAAGCCAGGGAATCAAACAACTCATGGCTGGCGGTGGGGTTGTCCTGATCGGGGTCAAACTTATCCCCCTGCTGTCTGGTTTGTTCGGATAAGACCCTATGCTCGGACTGCTGGACAAAATTGAAGAAGCGATTCGCAACTTCTTCATCGGTTTGATTGAAGCCAATCTAACTACGATGTTTGCTGATGTCAACGAGAAGACATCCACAATTGCAGAACAAATCGGACAAACACCGCAAGGCTGGAATGGCAATATCTTCAGCATGATCCGCTCCCTCTCCGAGACGGTCATCATTCCGATTGCGGGGATGATCATCACCTTCGTGCTCTGTTACGAACTGATCACGATGATCACCGAAAAGAACAACCTGCACGAAGGGGATACCTTCAGCTTCTTCAAATACTTCATCAAAATGTGGGTAGCGGTGTTTTTGGTCTCCCATACTTTTGATATCACCATGGCGATCTTTGATGTTGCCCAACACGTCGTCTCGGCAGCATCAGACCTGATCAAAGGAAGTACCTACATCGATATCCAGGAGGTACTGGCAGCCATGCTGGCAGGTCTTCAGAACAAAGGCATCCCCGAGCTGGCTGGAATCGCCATGGAAACGCTGTTGGTGGGCAACGCGATGAAGCTCCTTTCTGTAGTTATCACAGTCATCCTGTATGGACGCATGATCGAAATCTTCCTGACCTGCTCGGTTGCGCCGATCCCCTTTGCTACGCTGACCAACCGGGAATGGGGACAGACCGGTAACAATTACATCCGCAATCTGGTCGCGCTGGGCTTTCAGGGTTTCTTCATGATGGTCTGCATGGCAATCTATACAGTTTTGGTGCAAAGCATAGTGCTCTCCGAAAACATCCATGCCAGTATCTTCCAGATTGCCGCCTATACTGTGTTGCTGTGTTTCTCGCTTTTCAAGACCGGCAGTCTCTCCAAATCGATCTTCAATGCTCACTAAGAAGGAAGGAGGTTTGAATTGGCTTATGTCAATGTTCCCAAAGATCTCAACAGGGTCAAAACCAAGGTGGCGCTCAACCTGACCCGCAGGCAACTGATCTGCTTTTCAGCTGCTGGCCTGGTTGGGGTTCCTCTCTACCTGCTCACCCGTCAGGGCTTAGGCAATGACATGGCAGCTTTGCTGATGGTGCTGGTCATGCTGCCGCTGTTTGCTTTTGCCTTATATGAGAAAGACGGCATGCCCCTGGAGGCTTTCATCGGCAATTACATCCGGGTGCGCTTTCTCTATCCCCGCATCCGACCCTATCAGACCGAGAACTTCTACCGCCTGATCCAGTCTGAAATCAATCACAGAAAGGAGTTGCGCATCCGTGCACACAACAAGAACCGCAAAGAAAGAAAAACAAAAAAGCAATCCGCGCAAAAGGCAGCCTAAGGCAAAAGCCAGCTCTCCCAGAACAGCGCAAAAGACGATTCCCTATAAGCTGATGTATCCGGACGGGATTTGTCAGGTCAGAGAAGGCTACTACTCCAAGGTCGTCCAGTATCAGGATATCAACTACCAGCTGGCCCAGGAGGACGACAAGCGCGCGATTTTTGACAAGTATTGTGAGTTTCTCAATTACTTCGACAGTTCGATCCATGTCCAGCTCTGTTTCTACAACTACTCCGGTCGAATTGAAGATTATCAGGTCGCGATCAAGATCGAAGAGCAGAAGGATGCCTTCAATGATATCCGTCAGGAATACTCCCAGATGTTACGCAACCAGCTGGCGAAAGGAAACAACGGTCTGATCAAAAACAAATATCTGGTCTTTGGCATCGAAGCGAATGATTACCGCACTGCCAAAACACGTCTGGAACGGATTGAACTGGATATATTCAGCCATTTGAGAGGGCTGGGTGCCATCGCTCAATCCCTGAATGGCGCTGAACGCTTGCACGTGATGCATGATCTGTTGAATGAGAGCCAGCACAAATTTCACTTCGACTGGAAACGCCTCAAAGAGAGCGGTCTGGCAACCAAGGACTTTATCGCTCCCAGTGGTTTTGATTTCACTCCCACCGGCAGTTTTGGCATGGGTCGCAAACAGGCTCAGGTCTCCTATCTGCAAATCCTGGCGCCGGAACTCTCTGATGAATTGCTCAAGAACTTCCTGATTCTGGAAAGTGATCTGGCGGTGACACTGCACATCCAAAGCATCGAACAGACCGCGGCGATCAAGATGATCAAACGCAAAATCACCGATCTGGACAAGATGAAGATTGAAGAGCAAAAGAAAGCCATTCGCTCAGGTTATGACATGGATATCCTGCCCAGTGATCTGGTCACGTACGGAGCAGAAGCCAAAACACTCCTGGAGTCTCTGCAAAGCAGAAATGAACGCCTCTTTCTGGTGACCTTTCTGCTGATGAACATCGCCGATAACAAGCGCAAGTTGGAAAACGACTACTATCAAACCGCTGGCATCGCTCAATCGGCGAACTGCAATCTGCGACCTCTGGACTACCAGCAGGAACGCGGTCTGGCAGCCATGCTGCCACTGGGGATCAACCCGGTTCCCATCGAAAGAGCTTTGACCACTTCCGCCACAGCGATATTTGTGCCCTTCACCACGCAGGAACTCTTTCAACCGGCTCCTGCCCTGTATTATGGGCTGAACGCTCTCTCCAATAATCTGCTCATGGCTGACCGCAGCAAGCTCAAAACACCCAATGGACTGATCATTGGAACGCCGGGCTCAGGCAAGTCCTTTGCAGCCAAACGGGAGATCACCAACGCTTTTCTGGTGACAGAGGATGAGATCATCATTACCGACCCGGAAAGCGAATACGCCCCTTTGGTGCGTGCGCTGGAAGGTGAGGTGGTGCGCATCTCGATCAATTCCAATCAATACATCAATCCGCTGGACCTCAACCTTGACTACAGCGAGGAAGAGGATCCGGTCGCGCTCAAGATGGATTTCATCTTCTCCTTCATCGAGCTGGCAGCAGGTCGCAAAAGCGGTCTCAAACCGGAAGAAAAGTCGGTGCTTGACCGCTGTATTCAACTGATCTATCAAAAATATCTGCAGGAGCCCATTCCTGAAAACCTGCCCATCCTGGAAGACCTTTACGCGCGTCTGCTGGAAATGAGCGAACCGGACGCGAAATACCTGGCAACGGTGCTGGAAATCTATGTCAAAGGTTCCTACAAGGTCTTCAACCACCAAACCAATGTAGACACCCAGAACCGCCTGATTTGTTTTGACATCCGCGAACTGGGAAAGCAGCTCAAGAAACTGGGCATGCTGGTGATTCAGGATCAGGTCTGGAACCGGGTTACCCGCAACCGGGCAGCCAGGAAGACAACCTGGTTTTATCAGGATGAGTTTCACCTGATGCTGCGGGAAGAGCAAACCGCGGCATATTCCGTGGAGATCTGGAAACGCTTCCGCAAATGGGGTGGCATTCCAACCGCCATTACCCAAAACGTGAAAGACCTTCTGGCTTCCAGGGAGATTGAGAATATTCTCGATAACTCGGATTTCATCTATATGCTCAATCAGGCCAGTGGCGATCAGGAGATTCTCGCCAAGCATCTCAACATTTCCAAGGATCAACTGTCCTATGTCACCCACAGCGGGGAAGGTCAGGGCTTGCTCTTTTATGGCAATACCATCATTCCCTTCACCGATCACTTTCCCAGAGATACCAAACTCTATCAGATCATGACGACCAAACCGGATGAGGTTTAGGAAGGAGGTCATATGTCCGGTAAATCAAGACTCAGAGAAAAAGCCACCCATCACTATCAGGGTGATGACCCATTGCTTGAGAAAAGCATAGAGCAAGCAGAAAGTGCAGCCTCTGCAAAGCTTCCCTCAGAAGCCATGGACCCAACACGCCAGACCGATGCGATGGGCGGTATTTCAAAAGAATCCCTTACATCAATGGCTTCTGCCGAAGAAATGAGCAGGAAACCGAAGAAAAAAATAAAAAGCGTTTACCGCAAACTCAGCAAGGGTTTTGTCGCCGATTCATCCAAAGCCCTTACACCTCAGCTTCAGCCGCAAAAAGAATCTCAGCCCAGGATCTCCGCTTTGCGCTTCGAAAGCGCTCAGGCTAAACCGGCTTCGGCTTTGAGCTTTGAACAGCCAGGAAAGGAGAAAAGGCAACGACCATTCAGAAACGTTCTGCGTCTGCCCAGCCCCTGGCAACCCTCCCGTCACGCCAATGACGAAAAAGAAGCTGCTGATCACAACGCCAGCCGGAATGCTCTCCAGGCAGCGCAAAATCATCTTCGGGTTCCCCGGGCGCGACCCATCGCAAGAGCCATTCAACACCAGGAAGCCTTGCAGCTGCGTTCTTTACGCCAACGTGCGGATCGCTTTGCCACAGAGCAGGTCAAAAAACAATCCGGCAAGAACCTTGTTTCCCGTTACATTCAGAAACAACGCATCAAACGGGAGTACATACGTGCCTACCGTGCCTCCGCAGGATTTCAACGGACTGCTGTCCAACAAAAGGCAGCCCAACGGGGCTTGAAAAAGTTCATCGGCAAAGTTACCCAAACCCTCAAAAGCCGCGCAGCGCTCTACGGGGCACTTGTCCTGGTGCTCTTGCTCCTGGTCGGTTCCATCGCTTCCTTCGCTGTTTCTGCCACAACCGTTATGGGAGGCAATATTATCGCTGGTCTGGGAGAAAGCCTGCGTGGCTCCGAAGGGATGGTTGAGGTTGCCCGTTCCCAACTTGGTCAGGTAGGTGGTGAACCTTACTGGTCCTGGTATGGTTTTCCTTCCCGGGTGGAATGGTGTGCCATCTTTGTTTCCTGGGTTGCCGATCAGGTCGGTCTGATCTCTGAAGGTTTATTCCCCAAATTTGCCGGATGCAGTATTGGTGAAGACTGGTTCAGATCCAACAACCTCTGGCAGGACGGGGGCTATTGCCCCGCTCCCGGAGAAATCATTTTTTACGACTGGGATGGAGATGCTTTTCCTGATCATGTCGGTATTGTCGAAAGCTGTGATGGTGGCACAGTCTACACGATTGAAGGCAATTGGGCCGATAGCGTCCACACTGACAGCTTTCCCGTCAACAGTCCCTATATCCGCGGGTATGGAAGCCCGGGTACGAACGAATAAAGGAGATAACCATGAACTTAGTCCAAATTAGAAATGAAAAAGCCAAAACAGAAGCCCGTCTTCAGGCTTTGCAGGAAAAGCTGAAGGCACTCAATGAAAAAGAAACCGAAATGGAAAACAGCGAAATCCTCAGGACTGTGCGCGCTCTGCAACTCAGACCATCCGAATTGGATGCATTGTTGAAACGCCTGAAGCAGAACCCCTTTCAGAACCTTGAGGATGTGAACGAATGGATTCCGGAAAGTGAGCTGGAAGACAATGAAGACTAAGCCCAAAACTCTTATGTTGTTGCTTTTGATCACCATCAGTTTCCTTTCTGCCAAACCGGCTCATGCGGCATCCCTGTCAGATGAAGGCAGGATCAACCCTGCTCCTCCTACGGATGCCAAAGGCAGTCTGATCAGCGATATGCCACCTGGAACTGCCATGCTGTGTGACTACAGTCTGGTGAGCTACCCAATGAGCAGTGGGGCAACGCCTGTCCCATCTGAAGAACCCACAGCAGAAGCGACTCCCAGACCACCCACCGATACCTATCTGGAGCCGCCACAGGTTATCACTGCCCAAGCTCCGGAAAAGGAGTTCTTTGTAATCAAGACGCGAAACGACAAAATCTTTTACCTGATCATTGACCGCAGCAAGATGAGCGAGAACGTTTATCTGGTGACCGAGGTGGATGAGGAAGATTTGCTCAATTTCGTCCAGGCGACCGATTCACCTTCTCTTTTGCCTTTTCTCCAGCCTTCCAGGCCAACCGCAACGCCTCAACCCACACCTGAACCGTCCAATGGCAAACCACCTCAGCAATCTGCTTTTTCCCTGCCCATCAACAGTGGCATGGCCATAGCCGGAGCGGTCTTATTGTTGCTGGCAGGCGGGGCGTTTTTTTACTGGAAGGTGATCAAACCCAAAGAACACACGCCAAGTGAAGGGGACTTTTTTGAGGACGATTTCCTCGAAAAAAGCACTACGGATGATAACGAAGATGATGAATAAGGAGGATTCAATGAAAGTCAAGGAACTGATCTTCAGCCTGACTGGCGTTACCGTGAACACGGATAACCTGGCGGATCTCAAAGCCCATCCGCGGGACTATACCGAAAGCGATGAAGAGGCTGCGCTTTTAGCTGAACTCTTCTTCGTGCTTGAACAAACGGAGGAAAGTGAGGAGCTGCCATGAACCAGGCTGAAGAAAATCGTTATATTACAGCCTATGCCCGCATTATTGGCGTGCAGGAGGCCAGGGTTACAGAATATGCCCAGCGCAAGGGTCTTGCCGCGCTGGTGGATAATGCCTATCAACTGCTTGAAACCCCTGAACAACAAGCCAAACACAAGGCCTTTCTTGAGCTCTACCGCATGAGCAGTTCGCTTACCCGGGAAAATCCAATTCTCAGTTCGCCCTCTGCCGCGGCAGGGTACATGCACACGGTCATCGATCAGGTGCACGACAAGGAGTCACTGGTGGTGGCTTTTCTCAACACCAAGAACCGGGTCATCGACTATGAGCAGGTCTCTATCGGGACAATCAACAGTTCCGTCATTCACCCCAGGGAAATCTTTCGCAACGCGATCCTCAACAAAGCGGTATCCGTGCTGATCTGTCACAACCATCCATCCGGAGAGCTGACCCCCAGCGATGAAGACCTGGCAGCGACCAAAGCGCTCAAAGAAGCCGGTGAAATGTTGGGGATTCCCGTGGTGGATCACATCATCATTACGGGTCTCAACCGGGATGCGGTTTATTCTTTCCGCGCCCATGGTGTATTGGAACAGAACGCGCATTATGATGCCGGGATCAGTCTGGCTGAAAAGAAAGGAACCGCCAGGGACAAGGATAAAGCGCTGGATGAGATTACCACCAAACTGGAAGAAGGCATCAAAGACATCTTTAGCAGCGGCAAGTATGCGGACTACCTCAAGGTGATGTCGCGCTTTCATCGCTACAGTCTCAACAACACGCTCCTGATCGCATTACAAAATCCTGAAGCTTCACTGGTTGCCGGGTATCATGCCTGGCAAAAACGATTCCAACGTCAGGTGCTCAAAGGCGAGAAAGCCATTCGTATTATTGCGCCTGTGGAAGAAAAACGCCTGGTGGAAAAAGAAAAGATCGATCCTCAGACAAAAAAACCTGTTTTGGACAGCCTGGGCAATCCTGTCATGGAAGAACAGGAGGTGACGGTCAAGCGTTTCAGGGTGGTACCGGTCTTTGATGTCTCCCAAACCGAGGGCAAGGAGCTGCCCACTTTGGCCAAAGAGCTTCAGGGCAGTGTGCGCGATTATGACCTTATGTTTGAAGCCCTGCAAGCGGTCTCCCCTGTCCCAATTGAGTTCAAGGCAATGAAAGCGGGCAAGGATGGCTATTACCACCTCAAGGACAAGAAAATCGCTATCCGCCAGGGCATGAGCGAGATACAGACTATGGCAACTGCCATTCACGAGATTTCCCATGCCAAACTGCATGATCGTGAGCCCCAGCAACGCGATAGCACAGGAAAAGAGAAGGATCAGCGCACGCAGGAGGTTGAAGCTGAAAGCATTGCTTATGCCGTTTGCCAGTATTATGGCATTGAAACAGCGGACAACAGTTTTGGCTACCTGGCAGGCTGGAGCAGCGACAAAGAACTGACTGAACTGAAAGCTTCTCTTCAAACCATCCGCGATACCGCATCCGATTTGATTTCTTCGATTGATGGAAAGATTCAGAGCCTGAAGCAGCAGCTGGAAGTTGAAGCGCCCAAAACCCGCACAGAGGCGGTGAAAGCCATCAAAGGGAAGGTGGCTGCCCTGGCAGAATCCATGGATTCTTACGCCTTTGAGCCATTGCCTGAAAGCGCGCTGGCTTTTGACGACCGCCAGCTG
Source organism: Anaerolineaceae bacterium (assembly GCA_034926255.1). Lineage (GTDB taxonomy): Bacteria > Chloroflexota > Anaerolineae > Anaerolineales > Anaerolineaceae > Mesolinea. The sequence goes on from JAYFRD010000045.1 coordinate 9,622, forward strand.
GAACAAACCGGGACCTTACGCCCATGGCTGGAAATGCTTGTCCATGAAGATCGCAGCCCCTATACCACCCAGGCCAGCAAGCTTCTGCAGCAGATCGATCTGATCCAGGAAGCTTCTGCCAGCTATTTGCTGGAAAACGGCGAAATATTATCTCTCTTGCGTGAAGGTGATCAGGTTCATTACACCCTGACAGACAGTCTTCAAAATCCAGTATCCGAAGGGCTCCTTGGCGAACCGGATCTGATGCTGGATGCTGCCAGAGACCTTTCCCTGAGTGAAGCTGGAAGGGATGGGCTTACTGCCACCCTGCTTACAGCTGAAGCGATCGATCATCTGAACGCGCTGCGGATCAGTGAGCCAATGGTTTCTTTCAGCCATTCGCAGCATGCTCAAATCCCCGATGGACTAAGCATGCCCCTCTCGCAGGCCAATCGTCTGATGGAAAGACTGGATCAACGTCAGGCGATCGACCGTCAAAAATCTGATTATGCTGGACCGCTCACCTACAGCACTGATTTTCGGGTGGAGTACATCAAGGAAGGTCTTCCGGCAGCTTATACCGGAAAACAGGAGATAGGTGCTGGCGATGGCAGTCTCTCCCATCACATGCAGCTGACCGTTCAGGAGGCTCTATCAGATCGTTCCTGGCGCAATTACCTCAAAGAAATGGGTGAAACGCAGTTACAAGCCGATCCCAATGCTCTAGGGGAGGTGCGTGATGAGCTCTTACCCTATTTCAATCAGCATCAAGCCCTGACCTTCCTCAAGGAACGGAAGGAAGTCTACCAGGCAGGGCTTCCCAATGTTGCGGAGGAAAAACGCGAGGCATTATCGGCTTACTATGGGGATGTGACTGCTTATGTGCAGGAAAGCAGACAGCAGATGAACCTCAGCCAGAACCCACAGACCCTTGATTTTCCACAACTGGATCAGTATCTGAACGCAAATCTGAAGGAGCGCGATCTGGACCTGGATGGCTCACCGGAGCGGGTGGATATCGATGATCAGGACAGCCGTGTACAGCTCACCCATCATCTGGACAAAAGAGATGGGGTTTCTGAAAAACAATCTGTTCGGGAACGCTTGCGGTCGGGAAAAGCAGAGCACTCTAGAATGCAGATCGAAAATGAAAATCACAGGGAGGTGGAGATTGATAAGGTAACATAAGTTTCGCACATTTAAAAAAGGGACATGGTCCCGATCACTTGGTAAGATGAAGTTGACAAATCAAACCAACCAAGGAGAAGAACCATGTCAAATGAGATTGTACAACTAAATGAGCAGATTATACGGACCGAACTGAAAGAACTGGTTCGACAAAGTGTCGAGGAAGTTCTGAATGGCTTGCTGGACGCTGAAGCAGATCTGCTGACCAACGCGCGAAAATATGAGCGCACAGAAGACAGAAAAGACACACGGGCAGGCCATTATCCACGCAAGTTGTTGACCAGTGCTGGAGAAGTGGATCTGGAAATACCCAAATTACGCACCTTGACATTTGAAACTGCCATCATCCAAAGGTACCAACGCCGGGAAGCTAGTGTTGAAGAAGCCTTGGTGGAGATGTATTTAGCAGGGGTGTCCACTAGACGGATTGAAGATATCACCGAATTACTCTGGGACGCCAAACTGAGTGCTGGGACGGTAAGCAGACTGAATGGCAAGGTGTATGAGCAGATTGAGGCATGGCGGCAAAGACCATTGGAAGGGCAATATCCTTATGTTTATCTGGATGGAGTGTATCTGAAGCGCAACTGGGGTGGACATTACGGGAATGTGGCTGTTTTGGTGGCCATGGCGGTGAATGAACGAGGCGAAAGGGAAGTGATTGGTGCCGTGGAAGGCATGAAAGAAGACAAGGAAAGTTGGTTATCTTTCCTGCGGCATCTGAAGGAAAGAGGCTTGAAAGGCACACAACTGTTTGTTGGAGATAAATGTCTTGGGTTAATTGAAGCCTTGAGTGAAACCTATCCACTGGCCAGGTTTCAGCGTTGTATGGTGCATTTCTACCGCAATGTTTTCTCGGTTGTACCCAGAGGCAAGGTCAAGCAGGTGGCAGCCATGCTCAAGGCAATTCATGCTCAGGAAGACAAAGGAGCAGCTCTGGACAAGCTGGAAGATGTAGTTTGCAAACTGAAAGAAATGAAGCTGTTTGAGGCTGCCAAAAAGGTTGAGGAGACAGGCCTAGAAACCCTGGTCTACATGGATTTTCCCAGGGAACACTGGCGACGGATCCGCTCGAATAATGCCATGGAACGATTGAACCGAGAGATCAGGCGCAGAACCAGGACGGTCGGCGCGTTCCCAGATGGACAGTCTGCCTTGATGTTAGTGTGTGCCAGGCTGAGGTACATGCAAGAATCACTCTGGGGACAGAAAACGTACTTGAACATGCAACATCTGGAGGAACTACTACCAAGTGATTCCTAAATGTGCGAAAAATACTTGACACTACC
>JAYFRD010000017.1:0-6375 GCA_034926255.1 Anaerolineaceae bacterium
ACTTACATTTCCCAATTGCTCTGCCAGGTTCAGTAAACCTAATTTCGTCTTGATAAGTTTTTCTTCGTTCGTCATCTTGACACTCCTTACGGAATATTTCTGCGTTTTCTTTGAGTGTCAGATTAATCCGTGACTATTACAGATTAGTGAAGTGGGTGTAGGGTAAAGAAAACTGCCAGATCCTTCATTTCATTCAGGATGACGAGTCTGGAGGCTGCAAGCTTGAATTGCTGACCATACTGCATTTTTAACATATTTGCTCCATTTATTGCTTAACTTTGTGTCCAATAAATGGTAGCACTCCACGAACTAAGAGTAACGGAATGAAGGAAAAGAAAACTGCCAGATCCTTCGCAAAAGACGCTCAGGATGACGAGAGGAAGACTAATTATTTTCTTCTGGCCAAGTTTAATCAGAATGGAAAGGCTGGCTGAAGGCAAATAAAGGAAAGGGAGCCAGAGAAACTTGTGTTTGTTCAAAACAAGTAAAACACCTCATCGCTTTAGGTATCTTTGCTACATCCAAGCACATAGAAAAAGGGAGCCAGAGAAACTTGTGTTTGTTCAAAAAGTAAAACACCTCATCGCTTTAGGTGTCTTTGCCACATATCTGCACATAGAAAAAGGGAGCCAAAGGCTCCCTTTTGTGTAAGAAAGTAAAGCAGCAGATTGCCTTAGGCGCCTTTGCCGCGCATACGCGGGTCGAGGACATCCCGAACAGCATCGCCCACCAGGTTCCAAGCCATTACAAAGAGGGTAAGGGTAAGGCCAGGGTAAACCACGATGAACCAGTATTTATCGAGGCTGTTAATCCAACTGCGGGCAAAAGCCAAAATCTGGCCCCAGTCGGAATAACCCAGCGGGGTTCCGATGCCGAGAAACGAAAGCGCCGCGAAACTAAGCACCACACTGGCAATGCCCAGCGAAGCCAGCACCAGGGTGGGGAAGATGGCATTGGGAATAATATGCTTGAAAAGAATACGGCTGTTTTTAACACCAGAAACTTTAGCCGCAAGCACGTAATCGCGTTCCTTGATAGAAAGAATATCCGAACGAATGACGCGCGCGTAACCCATCCAGCCAAAGGAGATCATGGCAATCATGGCGGGCAAGAGGCTTTTGCCTATCTTTGGGGTAAGTACTGCCGCAAAAATCATGGCCATCATAATATAGGGCAATGTCATAAAAATATCGACAATGCGCATGATCACGTTATCCACCGCTCCGCCGTAATAGGCCGCAATGGAGCCCAAAATAACACCAATGACTACCGTAGCGGTTTCTACAATAAAGCCGGTTCTGAAGGCGGTTCGTGTGCCCCAAACAATACCATAGAAGATATCATACTGGCCTTGTGAAGTACCCAAGAGGTGCACCCATTTGTCTTTTCCGGTCACTGTCTTGTACCAGAAGGGAATTTCAGGAGCATTTTTAGTCCAGGGGGAGCCGGGAGCTTTTGGCTGGCTGGCAAAGCCATCACGAGGCATCATATAAGGGTCGTTGCCCACCGGAGGGATAATCAGGGGTGCAAAAATGGCAACCAAAGAATAAATGAGGATAAGGAAAAAACCAATCCGTGAGGCCCAGGTTTTACTGAGGCCTTTGAGAATACGGTAATTTTCCGGGCCGAGCCAACGTTCCAGCCTGCCAATCTTGCGGTCAGAATGGGCTTCAAGGAGGATAAGGTTATCGCCACTGGGCCCTTCAAGATCTTCAGCAGGTTTTGGCAATTCGGACTGAATGCGTTCAATCACCGATTCAGCGCTCTCATGCTGCTCAACAGCAAAAGCCGGTTCAGACTGCATGGCCATTTTTGCTTCCGTGTTTTCGGAAGCAGGCTCCAAGCGGTCGCCGGGCAAGTTACCATCCTCAAGCGGGCTGACAGGTTCAGGAATATAAGAGTTGGTCATATTCTTTCTCCTTAAGATAAGCGCACGCGAGGGTCAATAAGCGCGTACAAAATGTCTACAATCAGGTTACTGATAATCAGGATGAATCCACTAAAAATAGCCATCCCAACACAGGTCACCACATCCAACTGAGATGCAGCATCCGCAGCCGCCTTTCCGATACCCGGGTAATTAAAGACTGTTTCAGTAATAATCACACCGCCCAAAAGGCCCACAATGCTCATCCCAGCCATGGTTACAATGGGAAGCATGGCGTTGGGTTTGGCATGCTGGTCTACCACCACTCTTTCCTTAAGGCCCTTGGCACGGGCAGTCACTACGTAGTCTTGCCGCAAGGTTTCCAGCATCGAAGAGCGCATTACGCGCACAAAAGTAGCCCAGGTAATATAAGAAAGGGTAATAATGGGCATAATCATGTGACGCATGGCATCCCAAAACACATCCAAGCGGCCATTAAGAAGGGCATCAATACTGAGAAGGCGCGTATACTGTTTAAAATCACCGGAGTAAAGCAGTTTGGTGACCCAGTCCGACATTTTGCCGGGTAAAAACCACTGCAGCTTGGCATAAAAGAAGATAAGCATAAGCAAGCCAAACACAAAGGTCGGGAAAGAGGTGCCCACAATACTAAAAATACGGGCAGCCTGGTCGGGCCACTTATTTTGATACACCGCGGCTTTTACACCCATCCAGATACCCACTGCCAGCATGGGGTACATCGTCCACAAGGCAAGGTCTAAGGTATTGGGAAAGCGATCGCGGATGATTTTGATAACGGGTTGAGAAGCGGAACGTGAATAACCAAAATCGCCGAAGAGGATGCCGCCATGGCGTTGGCCCGTAGCGGGATCATGCGTGCCAACCAGCCAGCGCCAGTATTGCACCGGCAGGGGCTTGTCAAGGGCGTATTGGCGAATAACAGCCCTGACCTGATTATCATTTTTGGGAACATCCCGGATGTAGAGTGCTGAACGCTCAATAGGCGTCAGCAGGCCGAGCATCGCAAAAATGATGATGGTGACCCCGAATAAAAGCAAGGGGATCATAAGTAATCGGCGAATAATGTAATTGGTCATAAGTTTCCCTTTTTATCTTTTTGCCTTGCTGAAAGGAACAAGGGTTTGTTCACTTCAACAAGATAAAAACGAAGTTCCAGCGGGAGCCTTACGGCTCCCGCTGATCTTAAACAGGTTCACTTGATATCGAAGTTGTAGAGGATTACATCCTGGGTCAGCGCAGGGCGGCCAAAGTAGAGGCGCAGAGGCTGATCGCTGGCTGTTTCGCAAAGTTCAAAGCGTTCAGCAGCAAGCAGGGCAGTATCCACCTTGCAGACAGGTTTGGCAGCGCCGTAGAGCTTGGTTTCCTTGTCGTAGGTCACCATTTCGCCTACCATGGGGTCAACCTGAGTGCGCATTTCAACGGGCACTGCAATGATATCTGCATCGCCGGATTGGAGCATGGTCAAGCGGGTACCGAATTCGGCCACGTTCTTGATCAGGAAATCCTTAAGGGCGGGTTTTGCTCCCCAATAAGCATCGTTACGGGTAAGGGCAATTTCTTCGCCCTGTTTCCAGTGGGAAAGCTTGTAGGGGCCGGTACCATTCGCAATGGGGGTAAAGGGAGATTCGGAATCCGGGATGGCGTAGTACTTAGCCCAATCCTCGCATTTGCCGTCCCAACCGCCATTTTTGGCAACCCATTCCTGGCTGACGATGGAACCCCAGCCATTGGCGATGGTCGGGAGGAAAGGAGCCCAAGGCTGGGCAAGCTTCATCTTGACGGTGCCGGCAGCTTCATCCACGGTAATGGCTTTATCGAGGAATTCGCAGGGGGCAGCAAGTTTGGCAGGTTCAACCTTGAGGAGATCTTCGCGGTTATCGGCCAAATTGCCTTCGGGGTCGATCATGAGGGTCACATCAGACATGCCAACGCCAAAGAAGGGTTCATCAACAAGCCATGCAGGGGAAGAACCGCCGCCATTGAGCATGAGGCGCATGAAGGAGTACTTGACATCTGAGGGTTTGAGATCCTGGCCTTCGTGGAATTTCACATCTTTGCGGATGGTGAAGGTCCATTCGGTGCCATCTGCAGACATTTCAAACTTTTCAGCAAGCAGAGGAACAAATTTATCCACAGCAACGCCATCATAGAACACGAGCGTTTCGTAAATGTTCTGGATGGGTTCACCTGAGGCGGTGTCGTAGGAAGCCAAAGGATCCATGGTCAGGGCATCGCCAATGTTGGCAACAACAAGCGCATCCGGATTCTTGGCGCCTTCCGCTTTAGTAATGGGCGCAGCCACGATACCGGAATAAATCGGGTTCATGATGCGACCTTGCAGCCATTTCTGTTCATAGTTATGAGTGGTGGCCAGGGCAACGGGCAGACCGATGGCATCATCATAATAGAGCTGCTGCATTTCCTGATAAACCTTGCCGCGAGCAACGGGATCGGTTTCAACAACGCCCTTATCCAGGAAGGCCTGGAATTTATCCTTGATTTCTTTGGGGAGAGCCTGGCGGCCACCGTAAGTGCCGGTGGTGTAGGGCTGGTACCAGTTATGGGGATCATGGATATCTTCAAGCCAGCCACCGGTCAGGATCGGGATGCGGTGAGCGCGCTGGTTTGCCAGATAGGAGGGCCAAGGGAGCTCCTGAATTTCAACCTGGAATTTGGGGTTAATGGCGGCCAGATTTTCCTGAAGGATTTCAGCGTAGACTTTACGCGTGGTATTGCCTGAGTTGTAGAGCATGGTCAGGCGGAAACCTTTATCCCAGATATCTTCAGGGTCTTCACCGGCGGGTTTGCCGTTTTTGTTGACATCAGCGGCTTTAAACTCTGCAGCGGCTTTTTCAGGATCAAACTTATAGCGCACAAAGTTTTCATCGTAGCCGGGCATGCCAGCAAGCATGAGCATTGAAGCGGGAACTGCCTCGCCCTGGTAAACATCGTCGATGACGATATCCACATCAAAGGCATAGGCAAAACCCTTGCGCACATGAACATCCTGGAAGAAATCACCAGGAACGCCATTGCCATCCAACTTGCCGGAACCAACATAGGGGTTCTGGGCAGGGAGCGGGGTGGCAGTCGGTTCAGCAGCAGGGGCTTCTGTAGCCACAGGGAGCTGGGTAGCCACTACAACGTCTGTAGGCTTGGGGGCCTCCGTTGATTTAGGGGCTTCCGTCGCTTGTTGAGGGGCGGCGGTAGGGGCAGCGGCTGGAGCGGCACAGGCTGAAAGCACCATGGCAAGCACCAAAATAGCTGCAAACACAAAATAGGTTTTACGCATTACAAACTCCTCCTTAAAAGATTTGGTTTTGCTTAACTTAGACTTTTTATTAAAAAGTTTTCGTTCGATAGTTAACACCTCCATTCTTTATTTCAGACTTTGAAACAAGCCACAAAATGGCCGAGGGTGACTTCACGAAGGTCCGGGCGTTCTTCAGCGCAGTGCCCATCCGCAAGAGGACAGCGGGTGCGGAAGCGGCAGCCTGAAGGCGGGTTAGCAGGCGAAGGCACATCGCCTTCAAGCACAATGCGTTTGCGCGTTTCGTAATATTTCGGGTCAGGGATGGGAATGGAAGAGAGCAAAGCCTGGGTATAGGGATGCAAAGGGTTCTCATAGATCTCATCGCGGTCTGCAAGCTCCACAATAATACCCAGATACATGACGGCCACACGGTTGCTGATGTGGCGAACCATGGAAAGGTCATGCGCCACAAAAAGATAGGTGAGGCCAAGCTGCTGCTGCAAGTCTTCAAAGAGGTTAATGACCTGGGCCTGGATGGAAACATCCAGAGCAGAGATAGGCTCGTCACAGACGATGAATTCCGGATTGAGGGCCAGTGAACGTGCAATGCCAATACGCTGACGCTGGCCGCCGGAAAATTCATGCGGGTAACGACCAACAAAATCAGGAGAAAGCTTAACCAGTTTAAGCAGCTCAGCCACGCGCTCATCAATTTCTTTGCCGCTGGCTGAACCAAAAGCCAAAATGGGTTCACCAATGATTTCGCGCAGGGTCATACGCGGATTGAGGCTGGCATAAGGATCCTGAAAGATCATTTGCACATTCTGACGCACCTGGCGCATTTCTTCCGTTTTGAGGGCGGGCAAATCTTTACCGTCAAACCATACGTGACCGGCAGTGGGTTTGTAAAGCTGGATAACCGTGCGGCCTGTGGTTGTTTTGCCGCAGCCCGATTCCCCTACAAGGCCGAGTGTTTCGCCCTTGAAAATATCAAAACTGACATCATCAACGGCTTTCACCGCACCAACCTGACGTCTAAAAACGCCAGCGTAAATAGGAAAGTACATTTTAAGGTTTTCAACCTTGATGAGGACTTCATTGGAGATTGTCATGCGCGTTCCTTCCCCGTCTTGATGTCTACCCAGCAACGTACCGTATGCCTATCACCTATATCAATGAGCTGCGGCAGCTTTTCGCGGCAAACCGGGCGAAC
>JAYFRD010000025.1:0-79207 GCA_034926255.1 Anaerolineaceae bacterium
GCTCTGGCAATAAACTGCTGCACACCCTTAATGGCTCCGGCCTGGGGCTGCCGCGCACCATGATTGCAGTGATGGAACAATACCAGCAGGCAGATGGCAGCATTGTCATCCCGGAAGTTATTAAACCTTTCATGGGCGGGATTGACGTTATCCGCGCATGAGCTGGCTGCCTGCAGGGCTGCATTGGGGGCTTTTTGCTCTTTCAATCATATTGCAACTGATCGGCCTCTTTGGCCTGTTTTTGGTTTACTTCCCCGGGCTAACCGTTATCTGGGTCGGGCAGCTGGTTTGGGCCATTTATATCCATTTTAATCATAACCTCAGCCCGCTTGCCCATGCCTGGACAATCGGTATTTTTGTTTTCAATAGCCTTCTTATGATCATCGGCGGGCTGATTGATAATGTGGTGATGGCCCGCAAAACCTATAAGGAAGGTGTACCTTGGTGGGGCATTGGCCTCAGTTGGCTGGCAATGCTGATGATCGGTATTGTGGCTACGCCCCTTGGTGGCTTGGCTGCCGGCGCGTTGACGATATTTGTGGTGCAGTATTTTCGTTTGGAACAGGATTTTACAAGTGCGTACCAGGCTGTTAAGGCCTTGCTGGCTTCATCGCTGCAGGCAACTGTTTACCGGCTGGGTTTTGCTGCCGTGATGCTGGGTTTGTGGTTGGTGGTTCTGTTCTGGCTGCCCGGGCGCTAAACATTATTCTGTTCAGAAAAATGATGCATACAAAACCATGCTGAAAAGGGTTTAATAGGGCAGCAGCGCGCGGGCGGCACGTGCCAGATAGAGGGCAATGGAACCGGCTGCAGCCGCATTGAGCGAATCCACCTTGCCGTACATGGGCAGCTTCATCAGTTCATCGCAGTTTTTACGCACCAAATCGCGCAGGCCTGCACCTTCATTACCAACCACAAGCACTACACCCCCGTTCAGGTTCAAGGAAGCCGGAAATTTAGATTTTGGGTTACCATCCAGCCCGTACACCCAGGTATCCGGCAACTTTTTCAGGCGCTCAATGGCCTGAGCCAGATTGTACTGGGCAATGTGCAGATGCTCGGTAGCGCCTGAAGAAGCATGCACTACAGTCTGGTTAATTTGGGCGGCGTTTGCAGAGGGGATGACGACGCCATGCACGCCAAAGACTTCAGCAGAGCGCAGCAGTGAACCCAGGTTTTGGGGGTCTTGAATCAGGTCAAGCAGGACAAAAAAGGGAGCTTCCTTTTTGTTTTGCGAAAAGGCAATTAAATCTTCAAGGGCTTCATAGGGGTAGCCGCTCACTTCCAGAGCAAGGCCCTGGTTATGGTCGCCGATGCGTTCAAGACGCTCACGATCCACTGTTTGCAGGGGAATTTTACGTTGGCGGGCTATCTGCAAGATTTCATCAAAGTGGCCTTCGTTTTTACTGCCTTTGGCTACCAGCAGTTGAAAAGCCTGCCTGCGCTGTGCAATGAGGGCTTCATAAACAGGATTGCGGCCGGTAAGCCATTCTTTCATTTTTGTTCCCAGGTCCAGGATGAACCCTCTTTGCTATCCTCCAGAAGGACGCCGAGGTTCTTCAGCCCATCGCGAATTTTATCGGAGAGGGCCCAGTTTTTTTGTGCGCGGGCTTCCTGACGCAGTTCAACCAGCAGGCGAATGAAGGGTTCTGCATCAGCGGAGCTTGTTATGTTTCCTTCAAGCTGCAAGCCCCAGACTTCGCTCAGTTCCTTAAAGACGGACTGAGCACCTTCAAGCTGGGTGGCGGTAGCCCCATCAGAGCGGGCCTGATTAATGGACTTTACCAGTTCAATGACATGGGCAAGTGCCAGCGGAGTATTGAAGTCATCATCCATGGCTTCCTTGAAAGACCGGCGGGCTTTTTCGGCCGCTTTAAGAAGGGAGAAAGCCGCCGCCTCGCTGAGCCCCTTGGCGCCCGGCAGGGCGGGTTTTTTAGCCCCAAGCAGGCGCTTATAATTTTGTTCTGCTTGTTCAATGACATCATCGCCGTAAACGAGCGGGGCGCGGTAATTGGAAGCAAGCACCCAAAGGCGCATCACATCGCCGGGGTGGTCCTTTAAAAAGTCCTGAATGGTGACGATGTTCCCGAGGGATTTTGACATCTTCTCGCCGGTCATGGTTACCATGCCGTTATGCATCCAATAGCGGGCAAATTCCTTGCCGGTAAGGGCTTCAGTTTGGGCGATCTCGTTTTCATGATGCGGGAAGATAAGGTCGTTGCCGCCGCCATGAATATCAATTTGTTCGCCCAGGTGGTGCAGGTTCATTGCCGAGCATTCAATGTGCCATCCTGGCCGTCCTTTGCCCCAGGGACTTTCCCAGGCTGGTTCGCCGGGTTTGGCGGACTTCCAAAGGGCAAAATCTTCCGGGCTTTCTTTGCGGTCATCCAAGGAAATGCGGCTGCCTGCAGCCATATCCTTGATTTTGCGGCCTGAAAGCTTGCCGTAATCCGGCTTGGTGTTCACACGGTAGTAAACATCTCCATCCAGGACATAGGCTTTTTCATGCTCAAGCAACTGGGCAATCATGTTCTGGATGTATTCCATCTCGCGGGTGGCGCGGGGGTTGGATGTGGCAGGAAGCACGTTAAGCTTATCTAGATCAGCGCGGTAGTCATCAATATATTTTTGAGCAAGGGCAAACGGGTCCTGGCCGGTCTGGTTGGCTTTGTTGATGATTTTATCATCCACATCGGTATAGTTCATGACAAAGTTCACGGCATAACCGGAATACTCCAGATAGCGGCGAATGATATCAAAAACCAGAGCCGACATGGCATGCCCAATATGAGCCGTAGCGTAAACTGTAGGGCCGCAGACGTAAAAGCGCACTTTGCCGGGTTCAAGGGTGCTGAACTCTTCTTTTTGACGGGATAAGGTGTTGTAGATGCGTAAGCTCATCGCGTTCTCACTCCGGTTTTGCAAAAATCATGCGGCCTGCCGAGGTCTGCAGGATTTTGGTAACGGTCACTTCCACTTCTTTATCGAGCAGTTTGCTGCCATTTTCAATAACCACCATGGTTCCGTCATCCAGATAACCTACGCCCTGATTGAATTCTTTGCCTTCCTGAATCACGCGGATGGGGAAGGTTTCGCCGGGCAGCAGGATCACTTTGACGGCGTTTGCCAGGTCGTTAATGTTGAGGACTTTAATGCCTTGAATTTCGGCAATGCGGTTGAGGTTATAGTCGTTCGTGAGAATGGGACAGTCCATCTGTTTGGCAAGGGAAATCAGTTTGTCATCCACTTCCTTGGCATCATTCACTTCTACGTCCACAATGGTTACCGGAATATCCACGTTTTGCTGCAATTCAGAAAGCACCTCAATGCCTCTGCGCCCGCGCTGACGGCGCAGGCTGTCTGCTGAATCAGAAACATACTGCAATTCATTCAGTACAAAGCGAGGCACAATCAGTTTGCCCTGCAAGAAACCGGTAGCAGCAATATCCGCAATGCGGCCGTCAATCACCACGCTGGTATCCACCAGTATTTTGCGGTCATTTTCAAGAAGGTTGCCCAATTTATTGGGTTTTCGTTTGCTGCTGATGCTGCGGAAAAAATTCGCAAAGTCTTCGTGACGTGTGGTAAAGAGGAGCACACCCAAATAACCAAAAAGGAGCACGCCTACAAAGGGAAGCACCCTGCCAAATACATCGGGCAGAAGCGAAAGAGGATATGCAAAAAGGGCTGCTACAATCAGGCCGACCACCAGGCCGATAATACCTGCAAGCAGGGTTTGGGGTGATTCTTTTTTAAACTGGCGCACTAGCAAATTGAAGGGTTTAATACTAATTGAAGGGGCAATCAGAAAGCCAAAAAAGGCAAAAAAGAGAATGCAAACAACAATAGTAACAATTGGCTGAAACGGATAGGTAAGCCAGATGGTACGAATAAATTTGTGAATAGGGAGACCTGCAAACCCACCCCCGATGCCAAAAATAAGTGCCCCGACGAGGCGGGAAATCAATATGCTATTCATAGTTCCTACTTCCTTAACGTGCAATAAGTCCAAAATAATAAACGTATCATAGCACTCTGAAACGGAATAAGCAACAAATATTAATTATTCTATTAGTTTTCTAATAGAACCAGGCAAATCAAAAAGAGGCTGAGTCTTTGGCCGTTTTTGTAAGATTTTTCTTGGCCTGCGCAGATTTTGGAGCAGGGCGGCGGCGAAGTTTGCTGCCGGGGGCTGCCAACATGCCGTTGAGCTCACGAAGGGCTTTGGGGTCATACATAAAGGCGTGACATACATCACACTGCCAAGCGGGAAAATTGGGTACCGTAAGCAGGTGTGAACTGACTGCCGCAGAAAGGGTAATGCGTTTCTGTTTGATGCGCCCGACATAGCAGCGCGGGCAGGTTTCAGGATTGGCGGGAAGTATCTTTTTCATTCGCAGAGATTATAAACGATTTCAATTTTTTGCTGGCAATCAGTAAAAGCTCCAGGCTGCTTTTTAAGTTTTGGCAGGCTGGCTTTTCTTTATTGCGCAGAAGTTTTCAAAATATCAGGAACCGTTACTAGATGGAACTCATTTAAAGGCCAGTAAACCAAGAGTGCTTTGCCGACCACCCAGCTCATATCCACAAAGCCCCATTTGGAAGAATCGGAGGAATCGTTGCGATTATCGCCCAGCACGAAAAGTTTGCCTTCAGGGACATCCCAAATGTTTTCATAGCGAGGTTCTTGCCTGATATAGGGTTCTTTAAGGATGATGCCATTAACCTTTACTTTGCCGTTGGCAATTTCAATATGGTCGCCCGGAATGCCGATGATGCGCTTAATGAAGTCTTCATTTTTTTTACCCTGGTAGTGAAAAACAACAATATCACCGCGGGTATAGTTGTTATTGCGATAAGCCAGTTTGTTTACCACCATCAGATAGTCAGGCTTGAGGGTGGGCAGCATGCTCACATTTTCCACCCGCACACGCTGGGTAATGTAATTGATGCCAAAGAAAAGAACAAAGGCAAGCAGCACCGTCTCAAAAAGATCAAGAAGAGCGCTTTTTGTTTCCTTGCTCAGTTTATTTTTTTTGTTTGACTCAGGCTGAACTTCAACCTGCGAAGTAAATTCTTCCATTGTTCTCTTTTTCCAAATGCCCTATGATACCACTATTGGCATTTTAGTATTAATCATGTTCCCGCTTTTTAAGAACCATCTGAATGGGCGTACCCACAAAGGGGTATTCGCTGCGCAGCTGATTTTCAAGAAAACGCATATAAGTAAAGTGGCCTAAAGAGGGATCATTACAGAAAAAGAGGAAGGTGGGCGGGTCTGTTTTTACCTGCGTTCCGTAATAAATGCGGAAAGGCCTGCCCGTAGTTGATGGAGCTGTGTGGATATCCTGAGCGTGCACAAGCACCTTATTGATTTGGGAAGTGGAGAGTTTTACCTTGCGTTCCTGCCACACCTTCAGTACCAGCGGCATGACCTGGTGAACGCGCTGCCCGGTTTGGGCGGAAATGAAAAGAACCGGCACATAGGGCAAAAAGTTGAGCGCCTGGCGAACTTTTTCCTCAAAGACAATGGCCGTATTTTCATCTTTTTCGATGCTATCCCACTTATTGATGATGAGGATAACGCTTTTTTTAGCTTCCTGAATAAAACCGGCAATGTGCTCATCCTGGGCGGTGATACCTGTTGTGGCATCTACCACCAAGAGGGCCACATCGCAGCGTTGAATAGCCTGCATGGCACGCAGAACACTGAACTTTTCGACGCCGGGGACGATGGCGCCGCGTTTGCGGATGCCTGCCGTGTCAATAAGGGTAACGGGGCGGTCATCAAAACTTATTTCGGTATCAATGGCATCGCGCGTGGTGCCGGCAATAGGGCTGACGATGGAACGCTCTTTGCCGACCAGTTTATTGAGCAGGCTGGATTTGCCGGCATTGGGTTTGCCTATAATGGCAACCTTGATGCGGTCTTCATCCGGCTCTTCTTCCAACTGTTCGGGGAAAAGCGCAATAATGGCATCCAGCAGGTCGCCCGTGCCAGTGCCGTGGTAAGCAGAGATGGGATAAGGTTCACCCAGACCGAAACTGTAGAATTCATTGGCATGAAGGGCGATTTTTTGGTTGTCTGCTTTATTGACGGCCAGAATAATGGGCGGCATGGCAAGCCCATCTATTTTTTGCTGGCGTTTGCGCAGCAGGGTCAGAATTTCGCGGTCGGGCTGGGTAACACCATCCTGGGCATCCACCACAAAAACGACCACATCAGCCTCTTCGATGGCCAGTTCAGCCTGCAGGCGAATATCTTCAATAAAGTCTTTGGAGTCAACGGAAAGGGCTTTCTGCCCGGCACGTTTAGGGGGGTCGATGCCACCCGTATCCACTACAAAGAATTCTTTGCCGGCCCAGTCGCCTTCGGCAACCAGTCGGTCCCTTGTGGTACCGGGGGTATCATCCGTAATGGCAAGCCTTTCGCCAACCAGGCGGTTAAAGAGCGTGCTTTTCCCAACATTTGGCCTTCCGACCAAAACAACAACAGGTTTTTTCATAGGGCATCTACTTTGAGATTACCACTTCCAGGGTTCCCGGAAGCGTTGAATCGATTTTTATTTTATTGTCCGGCAGTTTAATTTGCGGGGCAAGCTGGTAAGTGCCTGCCGTTTTGCCTTCCAAGTCAATGGTTACTTCCAGATCGCGCTGAATGAGCTGGTTAAGAATATAAATTGGGCCAGAAACATAAACATTGATGGTTTGCGGTGAAATAAGCGCTTTAAGGTTTGGGGCGAGGTTTTCGATTTTAACCGGAAGGTTTGCCATCAAGCGAGAACTTTCAACCGGTGCAAGCCCTACCTGCACAGAAACAGTTTGTTCGCCCACCAATTGGATGCCTTGCGGCAGGTTCAGCGCGGCGGTGCTTGCAAAAGAAAGGTTGGCGCCGTTAAGGTCAATAGGCACGGTTTCGATGAAGGAGGGCATATTCTTGGCGACTTCCGGATCGGTTGCGTAGATAGTGATATTTGGAGGGTTAGCCACAATACCCGTCAGATAAAAATCAGGCGAAATATTTCCGGTGGTCAGTATTTTTACAAAAACATTGCGATAACCGCCCAACTGTTTGACAGGCAAGCTAACGGTAATTTTTGCAGGCTCCAGGTTGATGCCGGTTACTTCTGCACCGCGGATATCCAGAGCGTGCAGGCTTAGGGTGCGGGTGAGATTGCTGCTCAGATTGGAAATATCCAGCAGGGCGACGCTCTGGGTTACTTTCTGAACCTGCGAAAGCGGACCGGAAATTTTTACTTTCAGGTCGCTTAACTCCGGGGTGCTGGCTTCATAACCAATTGGTAAAGAACCGGATTGCCTCAGGCTGATTTCCAATTGTCTTGATGAAAGCGGCTCAATGGTCATTTCAATGTTCTGCGGCGTAAGGCGGGTTACCTTGGCAGGCTTTATTTTCAGGTCAATCTGCGGAGTAATGGAATAGTCGCCGCCGGGTTTGCCGGAAAGATTTACAAATGCCTGAATAAGCTCCGGGTTGTTGGAAAGACGGTTGTGAATGGAGTGCGGCGCGCTGATGCTGAGCACTACAGAATTAACCGACTGTTTGGAAATGATGAGGCCGGGGTCCAGGCCGATCACCTTTACCTGTACGGGATTGCTGTAATTGATGGTCTCGTTGGGGTCCGTTTCGGTAACGGCCGCAACCCAAACCACAAACGCCAATGCAATGGAAAGCAGCACTGTGGGTAGAAAACGTAGAAAATCGCGCAGTGATTTCATTTGCGTGACCTACGGCTTTTGACTGCGTCTATAATCGGGCTGCTGCCATCGGCTTTGGCTTCCTCTTTTGGATTGGTGGTCATAAAGGCTCTTAGGCTATTGAGCAGCCTTTCGCCATCCAAGCGGCGGATAAGACGGCCGCCCTGAGCAATAGAAATGGTGCCGGATTCTTCCGAAACAACCACAGCCACTGCATCGCTTACTTCAGAAATGCCCAGGCCGGCCCGGTGACGCAGACCAAAGGAATGTTCCGGCAGGCTGTTCAGCACGCCGCTGTTGGAAAGAGGCATAACGCAGGAAGCGGCTTTGATGCGGTTTGCTTCAATAATCACTGCGCCATCGTGCAGCGGAGTGTTAGGATAAAAAATTTGCATGAGTAATTGGGGTGAAACTTCCGCGTTAAGCATTACGCCATTCTTGTAGTATTGGTCTAAAAACTGGCGCCTTTTGAGCACAATGAGGGCGCCTTGCCGGCGTTCGGAAAGCTGCAGAGCGGCAGCCGTTACGGAACGCAGGGTTTGTTCAATTTCTGTCGGCTTGGGGGCGCGGTTAAAAAGGCTGAGGGCTCCAAAGCGGCCAACCCTTTCAAGCGCACGACGAATTTCAGGGGCGAAGATGACAGGCACTGCCAGAATAAGCGCTGGCGAAAGCGTGCGGATAAGCCATGAGAAGGCAGGCAGGCTAATAAGCGAAGTAAGCAGGGCTATCAGCGCAATCACAAAGAAGGCTCCCTTTAAGAGGGTCATGGCTTCAGTATCGCGCAGCAGATAGAGAATAACTACAAAAAAGAGGGCAACCAATAAAATATCCAGAACGCTTAGCCAATTAAAGCGCTGGAAAATAAAGAGGATGTTATTGATAATCTCTTGCATTGTTTGCTTGCCTTTTATGCAATTTAAGTATACCTGAAAGGGTTTAGATTGCGTTTATCTTTAAAGTAGTTTTAAATAAAGTTCTGCCGGCATAAGGCCATATTTGCGGATAACAAGAGGCAAAACCTCTGCTTGCAAGGTTTTAATAGGGGAATCCCCCGGCAAAAAGCCTAATTTTTTTGCTTCTGCAGGGCCAAGCAAAGCTGCAGGCACCAGCAAAGCGCGGGCATGATGTTCTTCAGCGGCGTGGCTGAGCCCTGCAATGATGGTTTTTACCTCTATATGATCGCGGGTTTGCGGATGACTTGCAAGAAGCAATGAAAAACCGGAATCCAGTTTGTAGATACTGATGCAGGTTTGGGTACCCTGCTGCACCCACAGGGCAGAGCGCCGCGCAAGCAGGGCAAAAAGCGCTTCGCTCTGGTTTTTTTGGGCATCTTGCGTGTCTTCTTCGTTGCCTTCCTGAAAAATGAGAGACTTTGCCTGAGGGAATAATTCCGGCACCAGCCTGGAAAATTGTGCAGGAGACGCCTGCCAGTCAGGGGCGGGTAAAAGGTGCTTCAGACTTTCAAGACCCTGCTCAACTTGCGCATAGGTTTCTTGAAAGCTGCCATCGCTGTGAATCAGATAATCCGCATTTTTGGCTTTTTCTGCCTGAGGCACTTGTGAACGGAGGCGGCTTTGCGCGTCAGCCGGATCCATCCAGCGTTCTTCAACAAGGCGTTTCAGGCGGGTGTTTTCTTCAGCCACTGTCATCCAAAGCGAATCCAGTTTGGACCTGAAGCCGGCTTCCAGCAGGTTCACCCCTTCAATTACCAGAATGCCTTTGGTGATATTGGCAATGAGTTCTTCAATTTGCCTGTTAAGCAGAGGGTAAATAATATCTTGCAGCTTTTTCAGGGCTGCGGGGTCACTGAAAACAATTCTGCCAAGATCTTTGCGGGAGATGGGAGCTTTTTTGGGGGTAAGGCTGGCGATAGGCTCAAAGGCATCCAGAATGGGCTTATAGGCCGGCCCTGAAGGAAGATAGGTGTACTGGGCCATGAGATCGGTATCCACAGTGATGGCCCCGGCATTTTCAAGGAATTGGCGCACAGCGCTTTTGCCTGATGCAATGTTGCCGGTAAGGCCAAGCACAAAACTTTCTTTTTCTGCCATGCTCCAAGTATATCCCAGGCTGGGGCGGAGCAATATTCAGTTTAATTTTTGAAGAGGGTTTAAGACCGGACGAGGCGCAATGCTATAATCAGACCATGCTTGAAGAAAAAGTGCTGGCTGGCCTTTTGACAGATTGCGGGTACGCGCCCGGCAAGCCATTACTGCTGGCGCTTTCAGGCGGGGCAGACAGCCTGAGTTTACTGCACATTCTTAAGCAGGCCGGCTTGCCCGTTCTGGCAGCGCACTTCAACCATCATTTACGGCCAAGTTCCAGCCGGGAAGCCGAGCAATTGCAGAAGCTATGTGAAGGCTGGGGCGTACCCTTTGCAGTTGGGGAAAAAGATGTGGCTGCTTATGCTCAAGAAAAGGGTATAGGGATTGAAGAGGCAGCACGGCAATGCCGATACCCTTTTCTTTTCAGGGCGGCCGAAGAAAAAGACGCCCAGGCTGTTCTTACCGCTCATCATGCGGATGACCAGGCAGAAACCATTCTGATGCACTTTCTGAGGGGGGCGGGTTTTAATGGCCTGGAGGGAATGCGACCTGTGGCTTTTCTCAAGCAGTTTTCGAGCCAGGTTGCCTTGTTTCGCCCTTTGCTGGGCATTGAAAAGGCAGAGCTGCTGGCCTACTGTGCGGAACATGGCCTGGCTTATATCTCGGATGAAAGCAACAGCGATACGCGCTTTTTCCGCAATCAATTGCGGCAGCAGGTAATCCCGGAGATTGAAAAAGCTGCGCCTCAGTTCCGCAAGACTATTTTGCGCAACGCCCGGGCTATCCAAAAGGATAATGACTACCTGCAAGAGCGCGTCTGCCTCAGTGAGCCGCCCCTTCCGCTGGGTGTAAAGCTGGACGCCTTAAGTTTTGAGAGAGAAGAATTTCTGCGCAAAGACCCTGCCGAGCAAACACGCCTGCTTACAGCACTTTTGTGCAGGCTGGAACCCGCTATGCGCGACTTTGGCTATGAACGGCTTGAGGCGCTTGCCCAAGGCATTGCCAGCGGAAAAAAGAAGGCTGACCTGGGCCAGGGGATAAGCCTATGCTCGGATGGAAGCAGGATCATCCTGAAGCGTCTGAACAAGCAAACAGCGGCTTACCCGCAGCTAAATACTGAAAACAGCACAGAGCTAAGCGCATTGCCCGTAAGCGTCAGCCTGGGGGCAGGGTTTAGCCTTTTTGCGGAAGCGCTGCCATGGGCAAGGTACAAAGAGATGGCAGATGAAATTAAAAGCAGCCCGGTGCATGCCTTTTTGAGCCTTGAGCACACGGCTTTTCCGCTTTCAATCCGCACAACCAGCCCGGGCTTGCGCTGGCAGCCGCTGGGGATGGCAGCTGGCCGTCAGAAAATGAGCGATACTTTTATTAACAAAAAGATCCCCAACAAGGCAAGGGAGGCTTATCCGCTGGTATTTTCTGCCGGGGAGGTGTGCTGGGTGCCCGGTTTGCGCATAGGCAATCCCTTCCGAATTAAAGAAAATGAGCCCCATATTTTGCATATGGAGCTCAGGCAAGGCGAATAAAGCTTACTCTACCCAAAAAACCTGATTTAGAATTTGGTGGATAGCCGGCAGGTCAGGTGCCAGCACCTGTGCACCTCCATCGGTTACAAACCCGCGGGCTTCGTTGGGTGTTAATTGGTAACTGGTGATGATATCCGGGTCTGTATATTTAATCAGCGGAAAGGCATAGAGGATAAAGTCTGAAGGTTTCATATCGGTTTTAACGACTTCAAAAACGGTTTTGAAGATACGCGGCCAGCGCTGCTGCACAACGCGCGGCCTGAAGAATTGAACAAGCATAGCCTTCAGCACTTCCTGGGCGCGGCGGTTGCGGTCAAAATCCGATGAGTTTTTGCGCCCGCGTACATACCAAAGTGCCTGACCATCGCCCAGTTCGTGCAGACCGGGTTCAAGACGCAGCCATTCAATGCCTTCATCGTCATATGCTTCCGCAAACGGCTGCTTAACGTCTACGGTAAGATTGCCCAGGGCTTGAATAATTTGCTGAAAGCCGTCAAAATCGACGCGAATGGCATGATCCGGGCGAAAGCCAAAGTTAAAGGCAAGCATATCGCTGACCATCTGATCTCCGCCGACTTCGTGCGCAACGTTGATGCGCTGCTCTCCATAGCCGGGAATTTGCACCCAAAGGTCACGCGGGAAGGAGAATAGATTAATTTTGTTGGTGCGTGTATTAAAGGCTGCCAGCAAAAGCACATCTGTGCGGTAACTGCCGTCGTAGCTATCAGTGCCTTCAAAAAGGATGGTTTTGACGTAGGGGGGCACGTTTATGCGCAGAGAATTGGCATCCAGAATAGGGTCGGCTTTGGTAGAGCTGCCTTGCGGAGCCCAAAGGTTAGCAAGAAAGCCGGGCTCTCCTTCGCGGATTTTGTTGACGCTGACTACAGCCATCATCAAAAAGATCAAGGCAGCCGCAAACAGCAATACCAAAAGTAGAACGGGTTTACCCCGTCTGTTTTTTTGTTCGATCATTTTTCCTGATTTCTATCTAATTTTCAACAGCCGCTGCTTCTTCTCCGGCAAGGTTTTTCAATTTGTTATAAACCTCGCGCCATTGAATTTTGGAGATGCCCAATTTCTGGCGGATGGTATCGGATTCCACACCAGCTTTTAAATCGTTCACTGCACTCGTCCAACGGCACATATCAAAGGAGATATGCTTTTCAAGTTCAGCGGCTTTGGTAACATCTTCAAGAAGGTATTCCAGACGGCGTTGTGACCAGGGAAAAACCTGATCTTTGATCTGGTAAAGATCTGCATATTGTTTGTAGGCCTCTACCCACTCGGGAGAAACGGTTACTTTGCGTTCTTTGTAGTGCTTATTTTTATTGTTGTAGCGTACATGGATGATAGCTTGTTCTGGCGCATCCAGTTCGATGTGATTAGCAAAAAGAGAAAGGCATTCGCCTTTTTTAAGGGCAGTTTCAAGAATGAGCTTCAACAAAACATAAGGGCGATGGTCCGGTTTGGCGGCAGTGCGCAGGCCTTCTGCGGCATCCAAGGCTTTGGCTGTTTCAGCTTTGCTAAGTATCTGAGGCAAGGGGCTGGTGACGGTTTTTTGGATGATTTTTTCAGCCGGGTCGCTGGGAATAGCTCCATTTTTGTTCAGCCAGCGGAAGAAGCTTTTAAGAGAGGTGATTCTGCGCGAAAGCGTTTTTTCCGAGCAGGGTACTTTGCGCTCTTTGTTGAGCCAGTTGAGGTAATTTTCGAGATCTGCGTTAGTTACCTGACCAACCTTTTTATCAGGGGGCAAATAAGAAGCCAGAAGCGAGAGATCAGCCACAAAGGCCTTTAGTGTATGCATAGACCTACCCTGGTCGCGCAGGTAAAGCTTCCAAGCCTGGATAGCAGGCAAAAGCATGGTGGTGTTGGTGATGTGTGCGCTAAGAGAATCCTGACTCATGGACAAACCTCTTTCGTATAGATATCAAGAATAAGTCTAAGACCAAATTTATTCCTTGTCAACTGCCCGTTATGAGGCATCAGAAAACCAACTATTCAGGAGAATAGTTGGTCTGCCAGTCAGGAAATGCGAGCGTTCTATTTTGGCTGTTCAACGGTTCTAAAGAGAGCCTCCGAAAGCATGGGTTCAATCAAGGCATAGTTTGGGATAAGTACCTGGGCGCCACTGGGTATAATCCAATCGATGGCCATTTCCGGTGTGATGGCATAACGTTGCAGTTTTTCCGGATCAGTGATTTGTTTAAGCTCCCCTAAGTAGGCAAGCAGGGTGCCAATGCCCAAGTTGGTATCTACGTACTCGCGGTAGAGTGAATAAAGTTCAGGGGCTTTGCTGAGCATGTTAAGGCTTAAGGCTTTCTGTGCTATGGCATGTACTACGTCCTGAGCGCGGCGGTTGCGGTCAAAATCGCTGGTGGAATAGCGGGCACGGGCATACCAAAGCGCCCATTCACCATCCATGTGGGTAACCCCGGGTTCAAGCACGCACCATTGTTTGTTGTTGAAGAAGCACTGGTCTTCAAAATGCTGGGTGACATCCACATCAATGCCGTCGAGGCTATTCACCACTGCTTCAAAAGCATCAAAGTTGACCATGGCGTAATAGGTGGGTTTAAAGCCGAAACTGTTTTCAAATGTGGCCTGAAAGCTTGGGAAACCCCCGCAAACCCAGGCGGTATTGATGCGGTTTTCTCCGCAGCCCGGGATGGTAACGTACAAATCGCGCGGGAATGAAATGAGGCTGTTGGTTTTGTGATTGTGGTTTAGCGAAAGTATCATAATCACATCGGTGCGGAAGTTGCCCTCCCCGTAGTCATCCACGCCCAAAAGAGCGATATTGAGTTGCCCATCGGGAAGCTGATCTGCCATAGAAGGAACGGGTGTTGGCGTTTTATCCAACTGGGGAATGGCTTCAATGAGGCCTTTTTTAATTGCATCAGCAAAGGCTTTGGCATTATCCGAGGAAGAAGCGGTCTGCCCTCCGTTTATGGCCAGCTCAAAGGGGAAGGCATGGTTTAAAACCAGCGCGCGAACAACGGCGCCTGTAAGAAATAGCCCCAAAATGGTACAAACCAATACAGCCGCTCCCATCAGAAGCAAGGTTTGATTTTTGCTTATTTTTTTCATCTTAAGCCTTCTTTATAATCCTTTTTTTCTGCGCGTGTTTTTCCTTCGACCGGAAGCAAAATGCGGTAAGACGTTGCATTTGGTTCCGGGTTGTTAACCCAAAGATGTCCTCCGCTGGACTTAACCAAATCCAATGCCTCTTTGAGCGCTTTTGCATCTCCGATTCCAACAGGCACAGGGTATCCGGTGCAAGAAATATACTTCAGAAAGTGCTGAAGGTCAGATGGGGATAAACCTCCGCCATAATCGGTTACGCAGATTTCAATGGTTTCAAACTTGCCTTCAGGTTCACCGCTCAGCACATCAATTTTCACCTGCCCATAATTGGGTGAAGCCGAACATGCATTGCGCTGCAACTGCTCCAGAATACGGCTGAGGCGGATGGTTTGGGCATAATCAAGATCTGGAATGGTCTCTACCGTGCTGAGGCAGGTTTGTCCCTGGCGGGCAAAAAGGTTGGCATTGGTACGGATTTCAGATTCAATGCGCTGGCGGGTTTGAACATGCAAAGGGCTTGGCGCAGTTGCGGTTGTATTGGCCTCGTTTGAGTGAAAAATACCTTCCTGGGCTTCTGCTGTGGGAGCCATCGCTTTCAGGGCAGAACTGGCCGCGTTCAGAGCTTCTTTCAGCTGGCCGAGGTGGGTGGCGTTGCGGGCCAAGGCATCTTCCAGGCGCGCTTTTTCCGCTTCAAGCTGGCGGGTGCTTTCCAGTGCAGCCTTGCGGTTGCTCAGCTGCGCGTTAAGCTTATCCACCTGATTTTCCAAATTGCGCTGGCGTTCAGACCAAAGGCGTACTTCTTGGGTGCGCTCTTCCAGTAAGCGGTCTTTATCCGCGCGGATGTTTGCCAGCAAGGCGTTGGTTTTTTGCATTTGTTCCTGAAGTTCAGCCTTTTGGCTCTCGATGTGGTTTATTGAAGCTGCTTGTGCAACCGTGCTTACGCCCGGATTGCCAAGCATTTCTGATTTTTCAAGCAGCATCTCCAGCTTGGGGCGTAACACTTTGAGTTTGTAAAGTTCCTGTTCGCCCCAGACTTTGCTGGTATAGGGGCTGGCACAAAGCAAGCCGTATTTGCGCTTGCTTTGCATGGGAGAAATGGGGTAATAAAGCAGGTTGCCCACCTGGTTATAGTTGGTAGCCTTGAGGAAGGCCTCTTTTTCTTTGCTGATTTTATGCCTTTTGTTATCCATAAAGGCTAGATCGGTTTGGTCTGCACTGATGAAGCCTGGCACTAATTCGGCGGGTATTTCACCGGCTTTAATGGTGTCTTCGCGGATGAGGTCAAACACCTTAAGAGGGCGGTATGGGCCGGGCAAGCAGCGGGATGTGACGCCGCAAATATCCGCCATCAAGTAAAGGCTTAAACTGTGGGTGAGGGAGTCCAAGAGGGCAGACTGGTCCTGCTGCAGGCCCAGATCCAGCATTTGGCTGGCCAAAGCCGTTGAAATTTCGGCCTCCTGGGCAGATTTCTGCGCAGGCTCTTTTTTCTTTGGCGAGCTTTTTGCCCTTTGCCCAAAGCTGATGAAGGCGCCAGGAGCGGCAATAAGAAGGCCAAGCCCTGCGGCATAGTGGTATACGGAAGGAAAACTGCCTGGCTTGCGCAGTAAAAATTCAGCCACGACACCAATGCCCATGAGGCATAGATATAAAAGGGCAAAAACCATGCTTGCCCGTGGGATTTTGCGAAGGGCAGGCAGAACCGCAAAGACCAAAAGCAGGCAAAGGGCCAGCCACGAGGTATTAAAAAAGCTTTCATTAAAGCTGATGCGCTGCGACTCAGGCAGCCAGACTACCATCAGGGCAGCAGCTGCAATGAACAGCACCAGGCTAAGCCCCCAAACTGTAGGCAATGAAGTCTGCGCTTGATCAGAATTCAAGAAACCCCAACAAATCCAGATCAGTGCCAGCAGGCTTAATGCGCGCTCTATCAGCGGCAAAATAATTCTAAAGAGAACACTGCTTTGCCAAAAGGCAAAAAAGGGCAGGATGGTAAGGTTAAGGGCGCAGATTACCCAAAAAGTTTGCTGCCAGGCAGGCGATATGTTTTTGGTTTTAAAACCAGCGGCCAACACAGCGGCGCTAACCAGAACCGCAAAAATATGAAAAATAAAAACGGAAGGCAGGGAAGTGGTTGAAAGTAGTAGTGCGGAAAATGTCATAGATGCATTCGCCCTCAATGGTTTCTGCAATAAAATGCAAGTTCTGTACCAAAGGCCATAAAGACGAAGCCCATGCAGTATTGGAAAATGGGGAAGAATTTGAAGTAATTGCAATTTTGCTACATGGCATAGGGTCTTGTGCAGAAATTGAAGAAAATTGCGTGTTTAAAAACGAATACATTTGCTTTTCCTAAAGAAGATGGAAAAAGATGTTTTGGTAAAATTCAGGTAAAGAGGTGCAGCATGAAAGACAAGCCATTAAGCCCCCAGGAACGCTCCATTCTTTTGGATATTGCCCGAAAAAGCATTGCCCTTGCTTTGCGGGAAGGCAAAAAACTTCAACTGAACCTTGGTGACTTTTCGCTTTTGCTGCGGCAAAACGGCGCCAGCTTTGTCACGCTGACCATCAGCGGCCGCCTGCGGGGCTGCATCGGCACCCTGGAGGCTTACCAGCCCTTGGTTTTAGATGTGCGTGAGCACGCTCTCATGGCTGCCATTGAAGACCCGCGATTTCCCCCGCTCCGTGAAGAAGAACTGCAAAAAACACGTATTGAAATTTCGCGCCTTACCCCACCCACTGACCTTCACTATGAAGACCCTAACGAGCTGCTAACCCGCCTAAGGCCCGGGTTTGATGGTGTGGTTATCAAAGATGGCAGCGTTTCGGCCACCTATCTGCCACAGGTTTGGAAGCAAATACCCAAGCCTGCGCATTTTCTAAGTGAGCTTTGCCTGAAGATGGGTGCGCCTGCGGATGCATGGCAAAAGAAAAGACTGCAAGTAAGCACCTATCAAGTGGAAGAATTTCAGGAAGAGGCCCAAGGGAATCAATGTATATAAAAAAAGACGCCGGTTATTTTTACCCGGCGTCTTTAAGGTTTAAACAAAATCAAGGAAGAGGAATATCAGTTTCTTGCCCTTCGGGCTTAGGTTCAGCAAGATTACCCGGCTGGGGTTCAATGGGCTGTTGAGGTTGAACAGGCTGCGGCTGGGCCGCTTGGCCATAAACCTGGGGTTGAACCGGCTGATAATAGGCTTCCGGCTGAACAACAGGGGCCTGATTGACAATCGGCTGGTAGGGCTGGGTGTAGGGCTGCCCATAAGGAGCCTGCGGATTAAATGGCAAGGGTTTAACGTTATAAGGGCCGCCTTCTTTTGAAATGGCATAAGCCTGACCCGTTAGGTGGCTTACCATTAAAGATGCATAAAACGCTGTTACAATCGCGCCGATGCCAAAGAAAATACCACCCAGAGGAGCAATAAAACCGGCAACGATTCCGCCGCCAAGGACGGTAAGCCACTCACTGGAGTTTTTGGAGAAAATCTTGGTAAATTTAGTAAATTCAAGGCCGGATGAGATAGTGCCTTGTTCTGCAAAGCGGGCCATGGCGATGGGCATAATAAGCCAGATGAAAATGCCATAAGCCAGCAACCATATTGCAAGAAGAATGCCAAAAATAACAGAGAGGGCAGGGGCCTTCTCGGAGCTGGCAAAAATAATCATGCCCACAAAGAGACTCAGCACGATGAAGGGTAAGGAATAAACCAAGGTCACGACAAACCACTGGAATCCCTTAGCCAGATCGGCCCCAAAATCAAGGCTTGGCAATGGCATGGCTTCGTGATTTTGCACATTCTTTATTAACCGAATAAGATAGCCGCTGAGAACAAAGCCGCCAATAAAAGGTATCAGGCTGCAAAGCAGTGGCAGGATAAGCTTGTTTAACCAGTCGGGGTCATCAAAAATATAAGAAAACGATTTGCTAAAGTTCATTTTTTACCTCCACAGTAAATGATAGCATTTTACCGAATGAAATCCAACAGAAAATATAGCCTAAACTTGTAAAAACTCTTTAACATCCACCACAAAAATAGTGGCTTTATGTTCCTTAGGGTCTTTGGGCTGCGTAGTGCTTTCCCTTAAAATTTCGAATGCTCGCGGAACCCGCATTTCTTCCGTGCCAATCAGCAAGGTGCTGCGCCCTGAACGTAAAAAACTGCCTGTGGAGGCAATGCAGGTAACCCGGAAGTTTTCATGGGTGAGGGTTTCAGAAACTGTGTCTGTGTCCTGGTCATTAATGATAGCAATAATCAGTTTCATTTAAAACTCCTGGAAATCATCCAACTCGATGGAAAGCGCCTTTACCCCGCCGACAACCGATTCAACAGGCACCGGCACGGGGATTGGGCCGCTTTCAAGCGGGGTGGCAATAAAAGTAACACGCTTTTTGGCAGCTTCCATTAAAAGGGAACGCACCCATTGTTCTGTTTGGTGGCCGCAGGCAATAATAAACGTGACATTCTTTTCGCGCAGAAAGCCGCCTATGCTGGGCAATTTGGAAAAAGAGATGCCATTTTCTTCCAATTCGGCGCTGATAATGTTGCTATCCAAGGCCTGTACAACAGCAATTAGCATCACTGGTTTTTGGGCATTTTGGCTCAAAGGAAGCTCCTTTCTGTTTTTTACAGATTGATTTTACTCGAAAATGAGGCCTTCGAAAAAAGCCCCATCAGTTAAACCAATCTACCACCATGTCTTCAAGGTCATCCGGGTCCACCTCTTCTTCGCTGACTACCTTATTCAACACGGAATTACCTGTTTTGAGGGCGCTGGCCGGGTTGCCCGTTTTGAGAGGGTGCCACCAAGGCAGGTCGCGCCCCTGCGCGAGCAGGTGATAGGCACAGGTTTTTGGCAGCCAGTTGGCTTCCCTGGCCAATTTGGGAGTGAGATAAATGCATTCGGGCACATTTTGATGGCGATGAAGATAATCGCTGCATTTGCAGGTTTGCATATCCATATAACGACAAACTACATTGGTAAAGCGCACTTGCGAATCGCCTTCTTCTACCAGTTTATAAAGGCAGCACTTGGAACAACCATCACAAAGCGCTTCCCACTCTTCAGGGGTAAGCGCTTCAAGGGCTTTGTGTTTCCAGAATTCTTTTTCCATCTCAGTCCGCATGATAGATTTCGGGATTTTTAAAAGGAACGAGCGCCAGCATGACAGCTTCCACATACAGTGAAGTTCGCGTAAAAAGGTCCTTCGTGAGCAGTCCGATTGAGCCATTGCGCTGCTTGGAATTCTTTCTTTTATAAAAGATGTCATCGGCGTCGCCAAGTTCATATCCGCTCTTGATTAAACGGCATATTTCATCCGGCAATTCATGGCTAATGCTGCGGCACTTACCGCGGCGGCCCAGCCCGATGATATAAACCCAGGCAAAAGTGCTTAGGCGCCCCTCATATTCTTCGGCGCCGCCTTCAAGGCCCACCCAGTAACTTGCCTGGGGTATGGCAATTTTTGCCCCTTCGGCACGGTTACGAGCACCTAAGAGGGTTTCTGCGTCGGTCATGGGTTGGTCAGAAACACCGGAAGATACCCTTATCGGCAAAATTTCAAAAGTCTTTTCAGGAAAAATGCGCTCAAAACCAATCCGGACCGCATCTAACTTGACCGGATTGGTTGAGGCAACGGCTATTGGATCAGCCATCAGAGTTTGGGAAGCTCAATCGTTTTCTGGAACTGATATTTGCCCTTCTTCTGGGCATAAGTGGTTTCGCACTGTTCATCCCCTTCAAAGAAGAGTACCTGAGCAATGCCTTCATTGGAGTAAATTTTGGCAGGAAGTGGGGTGGTGTTGGAAATTTCCAAAGTGACAAAACCTTCCCATTCCGGTTCAAAGGGCGTTACATTAACAATGATGCCGCAACGCGCATAAGTGGACTTGCCCAAACAGACGGTAAGCACATTTTTGGGAATGCGGAAGTATTCCACAGTGCGGGCCAGTGCAAAGGAATTGGGCGGGATCACGCAGACGTCGCCCACAAAATCAACCATCGAGCGCGGGTCAAAATGCTTGGGGTCAACCACCGCAGAATAAATATTCGTGAAAATCTTATATTCATTGGCTACGCGGATATCATAACCATAAGAGGAAGTGCCATAGGAAATAACGCCCTGGCGCACCTGTGCTTCCTCAAAAGGTTCAATCATTTTTGCTTCCAGCGCCATTTTGCGGATCCAGCCATCAGATTTGAGTCCCATTTTTACCTCGTTTTATAAATTTGACCGGTCATTGGCCGGTCTCATTCAAATTTTACCAAATTAGATCCCGCTGCGGTGATGAATAAGCTGATTAAGATTTTCCATCAGCTTTTTGCCCTGCGCAGAGAGAGAATCCAGTTTTTCGAGCATGGCCGCCGGTTCTGGTTCTGTTTCGATGCCCAAAAGGTTGATTTTTACATTCATGGCTGCGGCTTCAAAAGCGGCTTTGGCTAAGTTGGCACCCGCGCCGGCATCAGAAATGGCGTTGATGTTGCCAATTTCTGCCATTTTAAAGGAAAGCTTCATCACTTCAATGGCCTTTTCGGCGTTCTGGAGGGGAACGCGGGCTGCATGAAGGGTGGCTTCATGCAGGGCTTGGGCACGCTCAAGCTGTTGGACTTCTGTTTCTTTGGGCAGTCTTCTGGCCTTCAGGATGCCATCAAAGGCTTCAGAATCCAAGGCGACCGCAGCGCTAAGCTCTTTACGCAGGGCTTCACCGGCTTCAATCACCTGCCAGCAGTCAGCTTCCACAGAGGCATATTTAACGCGGCCCACGGTCAGCCTGGCTACCATCACTGCCAGCGCGGCAGCTAAAGCGCCCGTATGGGCCGCAGCAGAGCCACCCCCTGGTGCGGGGGTACCTTCTGCCACTGCGTCAATAAAATCAGGCCCCTGGGGGGCAGACTGCGCAGACTGAACAGAACCGGCCGCAAAAAGTTTGTTTTCTAAAATTTGTTCGTGCTCAAAGCCATCCAGCTGCATATAGTACTGAGCGGCGTTACTGAGGGCCTGCTCTGGGATGAGCCCCACCAGCTCAGAATGGTGAATACCTGTGCCATAACGCTGTGCCTCGCGGCGTACAAACTCGGTTACCTGTGCCATGGGCGAGCGCTTGTAATTGGTAAGGTTCATTGAAACCTGGGCCAGGCCGTTCACCAGAACACCCATGCCCTTCACAAAGTGGAAACCGCCGCTGGAATTGCGCACCCTTCGGGCAATTTTTTCCGCGATGCTCACGTCACCGGTAGTGAGGTAAATGTTGTAGGCAATCAAGGGCTGGCGGGCTCCAATAACGGTTGCACCGGCGGGGCCCAAGGCTTTCGGCCCGAGGTCCGGTTCACGGTAGGGGTCAATGGCAATTAGTTCCTTAAGACCTTCAAATTCGCCTTTGCGGATATCTTCCAGGTTGCGCCTATCCTGACGGATGGCCGCTTCTTCATAAAAATAGACAGGAATATGAAGGGTATCGGCGACACGTTTGCCGAGGCGTTTGGCCATTTCGATGCATTCGGTCATGGTGGTTCCGGCAATCGGCACAAAAGGCACAACATCTGTAGCCCCAATACGCGGATGCTCACCCTGATGCTGATTGAGGTCAATCAGTTCGGCGGCTTTGGCAAGACCTAAGAAAGCGGCCTCTTCTACTGCCTGCGGATCGCCAACAAAAGTGAGCACAGTGCGGTTGTGGTCTGTATCGGAGTGTTTATCCAGAATGCTGATTCCTTCCACTGAGGCTACCGAGTCTACAATCTGCTGGATCACTTCAGGGCGGCGAGCATCAGAAAAGTTCGGGATACATTCAACAATTTTTGCGGGCATAGTTTCTCCTTTGTATTTTTCTATTATATCCAAGGATGCCTGCCCCCAACCCTCTGGACTCAAATTTGTATCCCCTAAAATGCATTAGAATTAAGGCATGGCAATTTATGAAGAACGGATGCGCATTCTACGGGAAGTTCATGAAGGCAATTTAAGCAAGCCTGAGGCTACCCGCCTGTTGCAAAACCTGGAGTTAAACCCGGAACAGAGTTCCCCATCCAGGAGAAACCGCAGTTCTGTTGCCGACCTGCCCGGCGCCATGAACCCGCGTATGCTGCGGATTCGAAAAAGCCATCTGCAGAGCGGGGAGCAAATTTATGAGCTTATTTTCCAGGCTAACCTGATTGAAGCGGCAAAACGAATAGGAGCGCGCTTTTCACCAGCACTGGACAAGCTTAGCCATAAAGAACTGGAAGCGCTGCTGCTTAATCACAAACCCGGGATTCTCTTTGATGAGGAAGATATAGCCAACCAAACCAGGCTGGAAACCTTTCTCTTTTAGCTTTTTTTATCCTTCTTTTTTTCTTACAAAGCGTTATTATTAATGCATGGTTAAATCAGCAAGCCAAGCTTGTTCAAACTATTGACGCTGCGCTGAGCAGGAGTATTATTCAGGGTTGCAATTTTCGTCATCGCTTTGATAGATGCGAACCAAGGATTAGAAGATAAATGAGCGAACTTAAAGAAATTACCCCTGAATTTCTTCAACAAAAACAGGAAATGAACGCCAAACGGCTTTACGAGGCCCTTGGATCTCGCCCGGATGGCTTGACCACGGCGGAGGCTGAGGCCAGGCTGGCGACATTCGGCCCGAATAAAATCCGTGAAATCAAGGGCCGGCCACTTCTGCTGAAATTTGTAGATAACTTCACGCATATGATGGCGATCATGCTTTGGATTGCGGGCATTGGTGCCATTGTTGCCAAAATGCCTGAACTGGCCATTGCGGTTTGGGCGGTTAACCTTATTAATGGTTTTTTCAGCTTCTTTCAGGAATTCAAGGCCGAAAAAGCTACAGAAGCCCTAAAGAAAATATTGCCGCAGTCTTCGCGGGTAATGCGTGACGGTGAAGAAAAAAAAGTGCTTGCTGAAGAAATTGTGCCCGGCGATGTCATTTTTTTTCAGGAAGGCGACAGCATCCCTGTGGATTGCCGCCTTATTACCAGCGCGGACCTGCGCGTAAACCAGTCCACACTGACCGGTGAATCGCGCGCGGTCAACCGCTCGGCTGAGCCAGTAAGCGGTGAAGGGCTGACGGAAACTGAAATCCCAAACCATATATTTGCGGGCACTTTTGTGGCAGCAGGTTCAGGTAAAGCCATTGCCTTTGCCACCGGTATGAACACTCAATTTGGCAGGATTGCCAAGCTTACCCAGGAAGTGGGTGATGACCTTTCTCCATTGCAGAAAGAAATGCAAAGTGCCACCAAAATAGTTACCTATATTGCGGTTGGCGTAGCCATTGTTTTTTTTATGATTGCTTTCTTTGTTGCAAAAATCAACATCGTAGAGGCAGTTCTGTTTACCATCGGCATGTGCGTGGCTTTTGTGCCGGAAGGCATGCTGCCCACCGTTACGCTGGCCCTGGCGATGGGTACGCAGCGTATGGCAAAAAAGCACGCCCTTATTAAAAAACTTTCTGCGGTTGAAACATTGGGCTGCACCACTGTTATCTGTACCGATAAAACAGGCACGCTCACCCAAAACGAAATGACGGTGAACGCCATCTGGGTGCCGGCGTTGGGTGCAGACGGCCTGCCTGCCGGGCGCGAAATACAGGTGGAAGGGGTAGGCTACGAACCCATCGGAAAGATGACTGAAAGCAGCATCGAGATTGACCCGAAGTTGGATACCCCCTTGCGCAGAACCATTCTTACTCATGCCAAGTGCAATACCTCTCGTCTTTTGCCGCCTGACCCTACTGCGGGCGATGGCCAGCGCTGGAAAGTGCTGGGTGATCCCACGGAGGCAGCCCTGGTGGTACTGGCCAACAAAGCTGGCTACACCAAGGATGAGATTAACGCCAATCCCAACATTGCTGAATTGCCTTTTGATTCAAGACGCAAGCGCATGACGGTTATCCAGCTTGAACGTGAGGCGGATGGGCGGTTCAGCCGGGTTGCCCATACCAAGGGCGGCATCCGTGAAGTGCTTGACCAGTGCGACAGCATTCTGCTGGGGGAGCAGGCAGTGCCCATCACCCAGGCGTGGATAGATGCCATCATGGCCGTCAATGACAATTATGCCCGGCAGGGCCTGCGCGTTTTGGCGGCGGCCAACCGCGTGGTTCCCGAGGATCTGTATGATTACAGCATTGAAACGGTAGAACAAAACCTGACCTACACGGGCATGGTGGCCATGCAAGACCCGCCCCGCCCGGATGTGGCTGCCGCAGTTGCCAAATGCCATACGGCAGGCATCCGCATTATTATGATCACAGGCGATTATGGGCTGACGGCAGAATCCATTGCACGGCGCATCGGCATTGTGCGCGGCGAAAATGTGCGTCTTATCACGGGTGTTGAGCTGGAGAAGATGAACGAAGCTGATCTGCGCGAAGCGGTAAAGGAACAGGTTATCTTTGCCCGTGTTGCGCCTGAGCACAAACTGCGTGTGGTTTCTGCCCTGCAGGATGACGGCAATATTGTTGCGGTTACCGGCGATGGCGTTAACGATGCGCCCGCGCTCAAAAAGGCGGACATTGGAGTTGCCATGGGCATTACTGGCTCTGATGTGGCCAAAGAAGCCGCTGAAATGATTCTGACCGATGACAACTTTGGTTCCATCGTCAACGCCATTGAAGAAGGACGTTCTGTTTACGAGAACATCAAGCGCTTTATTACGTACATCTTCACTTCGAACTTCCCAGAGTCGGTGCCTTTTATTCTGTTTGCCATGACCGCCGGAGCCATCCCGCTTGCAATTCGTGTTATGCAGGTGTTATCCATTGACCTTGGCACGGACATGTTCCCTGCCCTGGCCATGGCCGCTGATCCTCCGGCAGAAGGCCTCATGCAGTTACCTCCGCGCAAGATTGATGACCATCTTATTACCAAAGACCTGCTGACCAAAGCATATCTTATCCATGGCCCGCTGCAGGGTTTTGCCGCCATGATGGCTTTTTACTTTTTCTATCATACCAACGGCTTTGCGGGAAAATGGATTGGCTTGCCTGATGAAACCAGCCCGCTTGCAAACAGTGTCTACTATCCGGCCACCGCAATGGCCCTGGCCGCGGTGGTGATGTGCCAGATCGGCAATCTTTTTACGCAGCGTTCAAGCCGCATGCCTTTCTTTAAACAGAAATTCTTTAACAACATGCTCATTTGGTATGGTATTGGTTTTGAGGTGCTTTTGATTTTGGGCATTGTTTACCTGCCCTTCCTTAACACTTTCATCCAGACGAAACCCTTTCCGCTGCATTACTGGCTTTTTCTGATTATTTTTATCCCCATCAACCCTGTAGCGGATGCAATCAGAAAGTGGCTTAGCAGCCTGAAAACAAAAAAATATCAAAAAGAATCCCAAGGAGGTACTTTATGAAGGTGCTCATCATCGGATGCGGCCGGGTTGGTTCCGGCCTGGCAAAAAACCTTTTGCTGCACGGTGTGGATGTAGCCATTGTGGATAAAGACCTAGCTGCTTTGCAAACCGTTGGCCCCAGCTTGAAAGGCAAAACCTTCAATGGGTTGGGCTTTGATAAAGAAGTGCTTGAAGCTGCGGGTATTGAAAAGTGTGACGCTTTGGCCGCCGTAACAGGATCGGATGAAGCGAACCTGGTGATTGCCCGCGTAGCCAAAACGTTCTACCACGTTCCGCGGGTTTCAGCACGGGTGTACGAACCGCAGAAGGCTAAAATTTACCGGCGTATGGGCATTCAAACCATTTCTCCGGTTACGCTGGGGATTGAAAGGCTTATCAGCACCCTAATCTACTCTGAGATGCAGGTTGAACGCGCGATCGGGGCTGGGCAGGTTGCCCTTGTGGATGTAGATGTGGCGCCGCAAATGGTGGGTAAAGGTGTGAAGGATATTAATATTCCTGGCGAAATTCAGGTTTCCGCGCTCACCCGTAACGGTAAAACCTTCCTGCCGGATCAGGCAACCAGTTTCCAGCGCGGTGATATCGTTCATTTACTGTGCATCACCGGTTCAAAGGACAAGGTCGCCAAGGCCTTTGCCCAGTAAGAGAGGCTATGATGAATGTAATGATTATTGGTGGTGGAAAAGTTGGCATCTATCTGGCCAGTTACCTGATTAAAGAAGGTCATGATGTGCGCATGATTGAACAGCGTGCCGAAGAATTGCCGCAAATTACCCGCGATGTTCCCAAGCAAAATGTAAGCATTGGCAACGGCACTGACCCAGATGTGCTTGAACAGGCGGGAATCCGCAAGGCCCAGGTGATAGCGGCGGTTACCGGTACTGACGAGGTAAACCTCATTATTACCAGCCTGGCAAGGCTTCAGTTTTCTGTTCCGCGCACCATTGCCCGCATCAACCATCCCAAAAATGCCTGGATGTTTAACGCCAATATGGGAGTAGATGTAGCCCTTAACCAGGCGGATTTGATGGCCAGGCTAATTGCGGAGGAAATGTCGCTTGGGGATATGATGACCCTGCACCTGATGCGCAAAGGGCACTTCCAATTGGTGGAAGAAAAGGTTCATCCTCAGTCGCCTGCTTTTGGCAAAAAACTGAGCGACCTGCATCTACCCGACCAAAGCACCATCGCTGCCCTTATCCGTGACGGCAAAATGATTGCCCCGCGTGGAGATACGGTCTTCCACGAAGCGGATGAAGTGATTGCGGTTGTGCACCAGTCGCAAAAGAAGGATTTGGCTAAATTCTTTGACCATCCGGCTTTATGATACTGTTTTTCAAATCAAAAAGGCGCTCAAAAGAGCGCTTTTTTTTTGTTTCTTTTTCCATTCAATGCCTGGATGATTTACAATAGGCATTCAAGTAAAAGTTATTATACAAGGTGAATGATGATTAGAACTCGCTACGCACCCAGCCCCACCGGTTTCATGCATGTTGGAAACCTGCGCACAGCCCTTTATGCCTACCTTATTGCCAAGCATTCCGGAGGCAAATTTTTGCTGCGCATTGAAGACACCGACCGGCGCAGAAACGTGCCGGGTGCGCTGGATGCAATCTATAACTCATTGCAGCTTGCGGGCCTCATCTACGATGAAGGTCCGGATAAAGATGGCGGCTACGGGCCTTATGTGCAAAGCCTGCGTTTGCCACTCTATCAGCAGTATGCCCAGGAACTGCTAGCCAAGGGCCATGCCTATTACTGTTTCTGCGGAAAAGAAGAACACCAGCAGGAAGAAGAATCGGAAATGCCTGTGGCAGGCGAAAGAGATATCTGCCGCAGCCTGAGCCAGGAGGAGGTGCAGGCTAAACTGGCGGAAGGGATCGCGCCTGTCATCCGCCAGCGCATTCCCGATAGCGGCATTACCGCCTATCGCGACCATATTCTGGGTGAAATCAGTTTCGAAAACAAATTTTTGGACGAGCAGATTTTGCTGAAGAGCGATGGCTACCCCACCTATAACTTTGCCAACGTGATTGATGACCATCTGATGGAAATAAGCCATGTGGTGCGCGGCCAGGAGTACATTTCTTCAACCCCCAAATACCAACTGCTTTATGAGGCCTTTGGCTGGCAGCCCCCGGTTTTGGTGCATTGTCCCCTGATTGTCAACGAAGATGGCAGCAAGATGTCTAAGCGTAAAGGTGCGCCCACCCTGGAGCAGATGGTGGAAATGGGATATTTGCCCGAGGCCATTGTGAATTATGTGGCCATGCTGGGCTGGAACCCGGGCACCGATCAGGAAATATTCAGCCTGGATGAGCTTACACAGGTTTTCAACATCGACCGTATTAATAAATCTCCGGCTGGTTTTTCAATGGATAAACTTAGCTGGATGAACGGCGAGCACATCCGCGGTTTAAGCCCTGAAGCCTTCCACCAGCTAGCCCTGGCCTGGTACCCTGAAGCCTTAAAGCGCTTTGATCTGCCAAAAATGAGCAAACTGATTCAGGTTCGCACCGAGCGCTTAAGTGACATCCCCAAGATGACCGCTTTCCTTATGGAATTGCCGATCTATGATAAAGCCCTTTTTGTGAACGAGAAGTCAAAATCCAGCCTGGAAAGCAGCCGGGAAATTCTGTTGAAGGTTATCCCATTGCTTGAAGGGCTTGAGCCCTGGAGCAACGAAAGCATCTACCTGCAAATGAAGGCGTTTGCGGCCGAAAACGGCTTTAAGTTGGGGGCCGTTATGTGGCCCATCCGCAGTGCCATATCCGGGCTTGAAGCCACACCCGGCGGGGCAACTGAAATTGCTGATTTGCTTGGCAACGCAGAAACCATGCGCCGCCTTCATCTGGGGCTTGAAAAACTGCAGGCATGAAAGCAAGCCTTTCTACGGCCTTAAGCATTCATCCACAGAAAGTAAATAAGGTCTTCTACTTGCTGAAAAGCGGCAGCCAAATAAAGTTAAATGTGATGAAACATCGTAAATGTTTCCGCCTTTTCTTTGTTAATTCTTGAACCTTGCGATTTCATTTCTTTTCTAAAGTGTTGTATCATTAGGCTCATGTTAGATGACGAAAAAGCCAGCCAGACTGGCCAAACTGGTTTACTTTACCAGCCGGACTATGAGCCTGCGCGCGACTACGACCCTTCGGGGGCTTCAGTTCCAATGAAGCATCAGCGCCACAAAAACGTCACATTCCAGGCTCTTCAAACCGTGATAGGCTCAGCCATTATCGTTGCTACCCTTTTCACGATGTGGATGCCCGGGAGATCCGTAACCAGCTCCGCATCCGGTAAATTTGGGGATGTAATCAGCTCTGATTCAAAAGGCAATAACCTGAACGGCGATGCTCAAATGCCAGCTAACTTTCCTCTTTCCCGTGTGGGGATTGTAGTAGGGCACCGCGGTAACGGGGAAGACCCCGGGGCCGTCTGTTCTGATGGACTCAGCGAACTGCAGGTTAACAGCACCATAGCCACTTACGTGCAGCAGAAATTGGACAATTTAGGCTACGAAGTGATTCTGCTTGATGAATTTGACCCCCGTCTGCAAAACTTCAAAGCAGGCCTGGTGCTTTCGATCCACAACGATTCCTGCGACTATATCAACAATTCCGCGACTGGCTTTAAAGTGGCAGCCGCCCTTTCACCCAACAAGCGCAATAATTCAGAGCGTTTGATAGGCTGCCTGGCAAACCGCTATGCCAAGATTACGGGTCTTAATTACCATCCATCTTCTGTGACAAACGATATGACCTTTTACCATGCTTTCACCGAAATTAACCCATGGACGACAGCCGGAATCATCGAAACAGGTTTTCTTAACCTGGACCGGCAAATCTTGACCCAAAAACCTGAGCTTATCGCGGATGGAATCGTATCCGGGGTTAAGTGTTATATGAACCAGGAAGTGATTGACCCATCAATGCCTTTCCCTGCCGAAGGAAGCCCAACGGCAGTTCCTATTGAGCTGAAGACTCTTGTTCCGCAGGCTCCAACCCCCACACCAGGAGGCGTAACCCCGACACCCTAAATGAAAAATTCAGCGATTTCACTCGAACAAATTATGGCCGAAGCAAAGCATGCACTCCAGGCTGGAGATAAAGCCACTGCTGAACTGCTTGCCCAGCAAGCTTACCAAATGGCGCCAGAAAATGTGGATGCCCTTCTTTTGAAAGCGAGTACTTCCGATGCACAATCGGGCCTGCAATACCTAAACCAGGCTTTAGCTATTGACCCAGGTAACCCTGCGGCACGCGAAGCGATGGCCATTACTGCGGCCCATGTGCGCAGCAGCGCTTCCGCCTCATGGAAGCCTGAAGAAACCAGCGAAGTACGTGTAAACCCCGTTGCAGCAGCCAAGCCACAGCGCAAACCCAGTTTTGTCTTGCCTTTGGCAATTCTATTAGCGGCTCTCCTGTTTGTATTCCTCGTTAAAGCAGGCGTTTTTAATGCCGGGCCCGCTAACAAGCTTTTCGGGTTATTAAATTTGGGTAATCAGGCAAGCTTACGGCATCATGCTGCATTGGAAGCAAGCCTTAACCCCACACAAGTTTTTGGGACTGCTTCCGCCATGCTTAAGGTGACGGCAGAGCCCAGTGCAGAGGCCTTGCAGCAAAGCGGTACAAGCGGCAGCAGCCTGGGGGCTTCAACACCAGATAATGCGAAAACTGAGACGGGCCAACCCTCTTTAACCACCGGGCCGCAGGCTGCAGCAAGCCCAGAACTTGCCACGCAAGTGGTATTTGTGCCCTTGGTTGGTTCCAGTGCAGCCTCCACCGCAGTTATCACGCCGCTTAGCCCTGTTCTGAGCACA
Organism: Anaerolineaceae bacterium; assembly: GCA_034926255.1. GTDB lineage: Bacteria > Chloroflexota > Anaerolineae > Anaerolineales > Anaerolineaceae > Mesolinea. The sequence goes on from JAYFRD010000025.1 coordinate 30,538, forward strand.
CCTGCCCCCGAAATGTTAGCTGTCACCCCGGTGGCAGCACAAAGTCAAAATGTTCCTTCGGACATACCTGTCATTCAGATAACCCCCATCCAAGATGGGCAAGCCACACCGGGCAAGATTACCAGCGTTATTGTGACTGCCGAAAGCGGAGAAGGCTCCCTGGTGCCTATCATTGGGCAGGAATCAGGCAGTTCGGGTGAAATTCCGATCATTCCGATTACTGAAGTGCCGGCCGAAGAAGCGGCGCAATACATTTTTTATGAAGCCCCTGTTCCTCCTCAGCCGGTTGTCTCTTACGGGGAGAAGTGGATAGATATTGACCTGACGAACCAGATGCTCTACGCTTATTCAGGGGATACCTTGCTCAATTCATTCCTGGTTTCTACCGGAATGCCGGCAACGCCAACGGTAACAGGTACCTTCCGAATTTATGTTAAATATCTGTATGCGAATATGCGCGGCGATGACTATGACCTGCCTAACGTTCCTTACACCATGTATTTCCATGAAGGCTATGGCATTCACGGCACGTATTGGCACCATAACTTTGGCGTACCGATGAGCCACGGTTGTGTGAACATGGAAACCAGCCAGGCCGGCTGGATTTATGAATGGGCCCCCGTGGGCACGATTGTAAACGTACACTATTAATGATGATTGACGATCTGATTATTTCCCGCCGGGATTTCTTGAAATATCTCGGTGCAGCTTCCATGAGCACGGTACTGCCCCGGGCTATTCCTGATTCCCCTAACGGCAACAAACCCAGCAATGGCAAACTGGGCCGGGTAGCTACCTGGAACACATTGGTGAGGGCCGGCCCTTATGACAAAGATAAGACTATAGGCTATCTGGCCTATGATACGGTGCTGCCTTTGCCCGATAAAATTGTTGAAGCCAAGGATGCCGGCGGATTTACGCATTATTTTTATGAATTTGGGCCGGAACGTTACGTAAACTGCGGCTGGATACAGGAAGTACGCAATGAACCAAACTACAGCCAGCAGCTTATCCCGGAAACAGGCTGTATTGGGGAAATATGTGTGCCCGGCACCGATGTTTTTCTTTCTCCCGGCGGCAAAAAATTTAAGCTGCGGTTCTATTATGAAGCTACTTTTTGGGTGCTTGGGCGGGTTTGGGATGAACAGGGCACGCCTTACTATCAGGTGTTGGATGACGGCAATAATGTTTCTTCATGGTATGTGCCGGCGCGTGCCATGCGTTTGGTGCGTAAGGATGAGGTAACGCCCATTTCCGCAGAGGTGGACCCAGTCCTCAAACGGATTGATATTGATGTTACCAAACAAGAAGTGCGGGCTTATGAAGGCAAAGAGGAAGTGTTTCATGCCAGAGTATCGACCGGCCTTTATGAAACGCAAACGCCGCTTGGCGTTTGGTCAACACGCCGTAAGCGCCCTACCCAAAGAATGCATGATTTAGGAGGAGGGCCAGGCGCTTTTGACCTGCCCGGCGTTCCCTGGGTCAGTTTTTTCACGGATGCAGGCGCCGCTTTCCATGGGGCTTACTGGCATTCGAACTGGGGTTTTCGGATGAGCAACGGCTGCATTAACATGCGCCCCAAGGATGCACTTTGGGTGTATCGCTGGACGAACCCGGTTGTACCCTTTGACCAGATTGAAACTGCTTCCAAGGAAGCCACGGCTGTTCATGCTTTTTCAACCTGAAATGAATTATTAATCAAAATATTATATTAATCCGGTATAGTATCAATGCCTTAAAAAGGAAAGAAAGGTAAAGATGACTATCGCAATTTTTAATGGTTTGGTATTCGATGAATACGATCAGCCGCTTGAGGTTGCTTACCTGGGCATTGAGCCGTATTATGTAATTGATGATAAGGGCTTCCACCGGCATATCCCTGCTGCAGAGGTGGACAGGCAGATTTTTGAGCAAATGACCTCTCAGGTCAAAGGCAATGAAGATATGCTCAGCGAACAGGCTGCCAAAATGATGGGCCAGGAGGACCCCTTTACCATCGCGGTCATTCGCAGCCAGTTGTGCAATCAGGAAAAGCAATTTGCTGATATGCAAAACCAGGGCCTGCCAGAAGACTTGCGCAGCTATTTGGGAATGGTGGGCTTTAAAGCCGTGGTTGACTTTCATGGCGAGTTAAAGCAACTGAATCAACCGAGCATTAGCGAAGAAGGCGAAGACTAATAAAAATTATATTTTAAAGCAGTAGAATAGAACTATGAACCCTGATTTTATCGTTGATGTAAGCGACGAAAGTTTTGAGATGGATGTGCTTGCCTTCTCTAACCAGGCCCCGGTGGTAATGGACCTCTGGGCGCCGTGGTCAATTCCCTGTCGGGTGCAGTCACCTCTGCTGGCAAAGCTGGCCTCGGAGGCGCAGGGGGTCTTTCGCCTTGCCCGCGTGAACGTAGAAGAACAAGCCAAATTAGCTGAGAAGCTTAAAGTAAAAAGTGTGCCTTCGCTTAAGGCCTTTTTGGATGGGCGCATTGTAGCGGATTATACAGGGGTTCTGACCGAAGAAAATTTGCGCGCCTTCATCAAACGCATTCTCCCTGATGAAGGCAGTCTGCAGCTTGCAAAAGGCCTGGGCCTTCTGCAGCTTGGCCATTACGATGAGGCGGAAGAAGCTCTGGAAGGGTTTTTGGCAAATCACCCTTATGACCCTGCAGGCCAATTGGCTCTGGCCAGAACTTTGCTTATCCAAGGCCAGGCCGTTAAGGCTGAAGCGTTGCTAAGGCACTTCCCGCCCAGCCCGCAATTTAAAACGGCCCAGGCTCTTATACCTCTGGTAAAGGTCTGGCTTGAAGCGGAGCGCGGCAATGCGGCAGCTTCTCCGCAGGAGGCCATTTTTAGAAATGCCTTGCGTTTAGCCCGGCGTGGGAATATCCCCGCTGCGTTGGATGGCTTGCTGGACTTGCTTCGAAAAGACAGGCATTGCCGGAACGATGAAGTGCGCGATGTTTACCTGGCCTTACTGCTTGTATTAGGCGAAGAAAACCCGCTTGTCCGGCAATACCGTACTGATTTAACCAACGTTCTTTTTTAAGCACTAAACGGTTTTTGCTGTTACAAATGCACGGCAATATGCCAGCATTCTGCCCATATCTGTAAGCAAATTTATCTGGCCTTGCGGGTTGACCACAACCATTACAGGCACAGTAGAGATGCCTAATTCTTGTGCAAATTCAGGCTTTAGTGAAGCGTCTACTTCCTCATACTTTAAACCGGAAGCATCCAAATATTTCTTAATATGCCTGCATGCGGGGCAGGAAGGTACCGTCATCAAAAGAATATCATGAGGTTTGAGGTCAAAGTTTTTGATCGTTTCAATATTTTTTGTTTTTTCTGAATCTGTCATTTTTATCCAAGTTTCTTTTTTATTCTGATAATTTTCATTGTCGGCAAGATAATTGACTCTCTCGCTGAATTCCTGGGTCTTACCCTCGTTCCAGTTCCGCACCGGGCGGTAATAACCGGTGATGCGGCTGTATACTTCCGTTGCTTTTTGGCAGTTTGGGCAAATGGGCTGCTTGCCGGCCAGGTAACCGTGTTCAGCACAGATGGAATAGGTTGGCGTTATGGTGTAATAGGGCAGGTGATAATTTTCTGCTATTTTGCGCACCAGTTTGGCGGTTCCCTGCCAGCTTGGTAGTTTTTCGCCAAGAAAGACGTGAAAAACGGTTCCGGAAGTGTAGAGGGTTTGCAACTCATCCTGAACTGCCAACGCTTCAAAAACATCCTGCGTGGTATTGACAGGCAAGTGAGAACTGTTTGTGTAATAGGGGTGATCGTCTGTTCCGGCTGTAAGGATAGCGGGAAATTGTTCTTTATCGTGTTTGGCAAATCTGAATGAAGTTGACTCTGCGGGCGTGGCTTCCAGATTGAAAAGATGGCCTGAAGCCTCCTGATAAGATTTTAAACGTTCACGCATATGGTTAAGAACTTTCTTGGCAAAAGCTGCCCCTTTGGCATCACTAAGGTCCGTGTGCATCCAGCGTGCATTGCGCAGACATTCGTTCATGCCCACCAGCCCAATGGTAGAAAAATGGTTTTCAAAACTGCCTAAATAGCGCCGGGTATATGGGTAAAGGCCGGCTTCCATAAACTGAGTGACCGCTTTTCTTTTGGTTTCAAGACTGCGCGCGGCTAAATCCATCATTAGGTCTAAACCGCTAAAGAATTCCGCTTCGGAGTGGGATTGATAAGCCAGGCGGGGCAGGTTGAGGGTGACCACTCCTATTGACCCTGTGCTTTCGCCGCTTCCAAAGAAGCCTCCGCTTTTGCGGCGTAATTCGCGCAGGTCCAAGCGAAGACGGCAGCACATGCTGCGCACATCAGAAGGCTCCATTTCAGAATTCACATAGTTTGAGAAATAAGGAGTTCCGTATTTTGCCGTCATCTCAAAAAGAAGCTGATTTTTTTCTGAAGCGGACCAGTCAAAGTCCCGGGTGATTGAATAGGTGGGGATGGGGTATTGGAAGCCTCTGCCATTGGCATCCCCTTTAAGCATCACGCGCAAAAAGGCTAAATTGACCACATCCATTTCAGCCTGGCAATCGCCATATGTATAATCCATCAGCTTTCCGCCCACGATTGCAGGCTGATTAGCAAGGTCTGGAGGAACTGTCCAATCGAGCGTGATGTTCGTAAAGGGTGCCTGGGTTCCCCAGCGGCTGGGTGTATTGACCCCGAACACAAAGGATTCTATGCATTGTTCTACCTGGGCAGGGCTAAGGTTATCTGCCCTGACGAAGGGGGCTAAGTATGTATCAAAAGAAGAAAAAGCCTGGGCGCCCGCCCATTCATTTTGCATGATGCCGAGAAAGTTCACCATCTGGTTGCAAAGGCTGGAAAGATGTTTTGCAGGTAATGAGTTGGTTTTGCCAGCAATGCCACCCAGCCCTTCAAGCAGAAGTTGCTTTAGGGACCATCCGGCACAGTAGCCAGTGAGCATGGCCAGGTCATGAATGTGAAAATCGCAATTGCGATGGGCCTGTGCTACATCCGGGTCGTAAATCTCCGAAAGCCAATAATTGGCGGTGATGGCCCCTGAATTGCTAAGGATGAGGCCGCCCACCGAATAAGAAACCGTTGCGTTTTCTTTTACTCGCCAATCGCTGGTTTCAAGATAGCTGTTTACCAGTTTTTTATAGTCCAGCAGAGTAGTTTTTATCATGCGCATTTTTTCATGCTGCTTACGGTAGAGGATGTACGCTTTGGCAACTTCAGCATAGCCTGCATTGGCAAGCACATTTTCAACCGTATCTTGAATGTCTTCCACTTTTACCCGGCCTGCTTCTACCTTGCTATTTAAAGCCGAAGTCACTTGCAGCGTCAGCAGGCTTAGAATTTCTTCATTATATGGACAGTTCTGAGCGACAAAAGCTTTTTCGATAGCGGAAGTGATTTTATTAAGGCTGAATGGTACCAGGCGCAGGTCTCTTTTTTCTATTTGATACATCTTTACTTCTCCTTTTTCTTTATCCATTTATTCTGAGCCGAATGCCGGGCAGCACCGGTTGCAGGGCGTCCATTATTTTTTGCAGGTTTTCTTGTGGGATTGGGAGCAGGCTTTGGTCTGGTACCGTAGCCTGGCATTGGAAGTTTTGCAGGTAGAGCGGGCTTTGACCCAGATTCCACTTTACAATATCTTTGAGGGATTCAAGCGGATGGTATTGCTGGGTGAGGGTGGTTCTAAACTCAAATTCAACCCCGCTTTGCTGGATAAGCTGGATGCTTCTGCTAATCCTGGCCAGATCCACTCTCTGCAAACCGCAGGTGGCTGCGTAAGCCTGCGGGCTGTTTTTAATATCCATGGCTACTTTATCAACCTGCCTATTTGCCAAAAGAGCTTCCAAACGCTCCGGGAAGTAACCATTGGTATCCAGTTTGATTCGGTAACCCATTTTTTTGAGCGCTGCCGTAAAATCAGGCAGATCTGTTTGGGAAAGAGGTTCTGCCCCAGTAAGGCAAACAGAGTCCAGAATGGAAATTCGGCCTTCAAGCATGTGCAAAAGCTGCTCTGGGTCAACCAGTTCAAGGTGATTGGGATGCTCTGCCCAAAGCTGGGCATTGTGGCAGAAGGGGCAGCGGAACGGACAGCCGCACAGAAAAACAGAGCAGCAAAGATAACCAGGGTCATCAATTAAAGAAAGCGGTGAAAAACCTGCAATGGTTGGCATCGAACCTGTCCTTGTATCAAAAAACCATGCTTCGGCATAAGGAGCATGGTCAAATTAAGGAGGGTTTACCTGCCATTAGCACAAGTTCCTGGTGACGAAGAAGCTTCGTGTTTTCTGGGTTCAGGCATTCGGACTTGTATTATGCATACTCACCGTAGCGGCCCTGTGCAGGATTTTCACCTGCTTCCCCTGAATTCCAGTTAGTGCTGAAAGGATACAGGAAATGCGCTTCAATGTCAATTTTTTTAAGGATTTTTGAGGGAATATAAAATTTGCAGATACTGAAGTGCATTTATTAACATTTAAGGTCAAATTCTTAAAAATACATCTAGTTTGCGCATAGATGTTTAGGTATTTTGCGGGCAATAAGCGCTCTTTATTATTAATTTTGCCAAAAACAGTTTTTTGATTTACAGGTAAACTTGTGCCATGGGAAGGTGCAGGATTTTTTTTGTTTTTTCTGTGCTGAGTGCTCTGCTTGCCGGTTCTTTGCTTAGCGCCTGTAGCCAAAAAACAGATGCGCAAGGGCCGGTGCATACTCTGATTGCCGCCACAGTAGCATACCGCATGGAATCTGCCATGACCGGAACGCACCAGGCGCAATATGATGCGTCTCAGCGCGAAACACCCTCTCCAGAACCGACAGTGACGCCTTATTCTGATACTCAAACGCCTTTTAGGGTGCAGGAAACACCTTTTTCAAAAGAAAGCCAGGAAAAACCTTCCGCTTCAAACTATCCTGAAAGTTTTTACATTAAAGGCATTGTGGGTCATGATCAGACTTATGCGCTTAGCTGTGAAGCTTCGGCAGCGGTGGATTGGGCTAATTTTTTTGGCACGCTGATTTATGAATCCAATTTTCAGGCTGAACTTCCTGTTTCGGATAACCCGGATTTTGGTTACGTAGGAGTGCCTACCACTAAACGCTGGGGGCAAACCCCTCCTTATGCCTATGGTGTTCATGCTGAACCAGTTGCAGCACTTCTTTCTGAGTATGGTTTGCCCGCTCAAAGCAAGAAAAACTACACCCTGGAAGAAGTAAAGCAAAAGATCAGCGAATCCAAACCGGTTCTAATTTGGATTGTCGGCAATATGGAATACAGTGTACCGGTGGAATATACAGACCAGCAGGGCAGAAAAAGTATTGTGGCCCCTTATGAGCACGCTGTTATTCTGACGGGTTATGATCAATACACTGTGCGATACATGAACAACGGTAAGTTTTTTGATGTTCCCACAGATGTTTTTTTGACCTCGTGGGGAGTTTTAGGCAACATGGCAGTTATTTATGAATAGGTAGAAAGGTGTTTTACCTTCTGTGAGATTTAATTTATAGCGTAAATGCAAAATTTAGAGGTTGCTGAACTTAGCGCAAGCCAATAATAACTGCTGAACCAAGGCATGTTCCTCAGCGAGTAAAGGAACAATAAGGTGCTCACTTGGCATTGCCTCATGCATGGCTTCAAGTTCTGAATTTTCTACTTCTTTAAATAAATAGTCTTCATAAAGAGCGGAAAGTTTTGCATAATTTTTGCTTGCACGTTTAAAGAGGCCTAAGAATCGCCTTATTTCTTCAGTTTCAAGGCTTACTTTTTCGTAATATGTTCTGGTATCTTCACTCTCAAAGTCTCTTACTTCCGTTAAAAATTTTTCCATTTTCCCTCAAATCTTTGGCATTTAACTTTCAATCGGGTTTAATGCAAGACCCGCCTTGGTCTATATCAAGATAGTGTTCGATAGCCATATGCTCGTACATCTTACCTTGTTTTGCAAAGCCAGGGATGGGGCGGAAGCCAACACTCTTCCAGAAAGTTTGTGCCTCCTTGTTTTGTGTTTCAATAAGAATGCGGATCTGACGCATGCCTAATTCTTTCATTGCATTACAAAAAATCTGATAATTGGTACGGCCAATTCCCTGAAACACAAAATTTCCATTGACCATCATCCAGCCGAGTAGTACGATGCCTTCTTCCGGATAATCCAGGATGCAGTTTAATAGGGCAACTGGCTTATCGTTTTGCTGAATGAGGATATAAATCTTTTTTTCAGGATCGGGTGCTTTTTGGGAAGGCAGATTGAGTAAATCAAGATCATTCTGAGCTGTTTGAATAACTTTACCCACGAGACCAAAATAGATGGGGGAGGAATTGTAAATTTCAGCGATTAAAGCAGGCGGTATTTCTCTGGCGGATGCGTAGGTAAATTTACCCTCTGCCAGGTCCTCCATTTTTTTAACAATTTGAGCCGTAATCATCATTCCTTCTTTCAGCAGTGAAAGCAATCTACTCAATAACATATGGAAATGAATTAGTGAGGTGCAAAATATAGGCTATAAAATGCTCATAAGATGTATTATACCTTTATCAGTTTGATTGTGAAAAAAAGTCGTGAAAAAAAGTACAAGTTATGTTTTGAAGTTAAAATTTTGTATTTTTTAACTAAAATTTTTTTGACGGTATCCGGTGAGTGTGCTTATAGACTTTCTATAAACCTGCTGCATACCTGACATAAACGTTCACGAAAAGCACTGATCACAAGCATGTATAAAGGGTATTGGATCCTAAGATTTAAAACCGTATTGGCCGCTTAGTTGCTAAAGCCAGGATATGGCTTACAAAGATGCCAACTCAATTATTGTAAATATCCATCTAAAAAGTATCACTTCCTTGGATTTAAGACTTTAATAATCACCATCACCATCTAAACGACCTATATAATATAAGTAATCCAAAGTTCACACTTTAAAACAATTAAGGCCTTGTTTTTTAATATTCAGTAAACTATTTTTCTCAGTACTTTAGTAATTCACATATTTTCTGTCCAAATAATCTTGAGCTCTTTGGCGCATTGCCTGTGATAATATTTCCATCAACCGTAACCCCCGGCCCGGTATATTTTGCTCCTTTGCTTTCTATTGTTTTTGCTTCTTGCCCTGAAACAGTTGCATTTTTCCCCTGTAGAACGCCAGCATTTGCCAATATCACAGGAGCAAGACAAATGGCTGAAACGACTTTTACTTTTTTATTCATTTTCGTCGCTATATTTAATGCATCCGGATCATTAAATAATAACTTGCTGCCGCCTCCACCGACAAAAACAACCGCATCGTAGGCTTCAGGATTAATATTGTTAAATAACAAGTCAGCAGTAGTACTTCCTCCTCTGGAGCCTTTGCAAACCCCTATTTTTGTACTTGCTATAAATGTTTCATGCCCGGCTTTTTCAAATTCTTCTTTTGGAATAAAGAATTCTTCGTCTCGAAAGCGTTCCGGCGCAATAATCATCAATATTTTTGCCATATTTTTCGCTCCATTCTTTATTTTTTTGGATAAACCCAGTAATACATTAAATCCGCTCACACAATCCCGTCGTTTTTCCAAAACATCTATTCTAATCTTTTGACAAATCTTAAAATGATGAATTTCTTGTCGTGTTTCTGATTGAAATACCAAGAATTTTCTTTATACCTTCCCGTTTATCATCTTGTAAAACGGAACTTTCTCATTCCAACATATATTCAAACTCTTTGACAATTAAGCCATCCTTCAATTCAAAAATATCGCAAGAGCGATTGCCTAAATTGTTCATCTCTCGACATGTGAAACATAGGCTATTATATATCGGCTCATGTTTCTTTATTTTTTACTCCGCGGCTATGCACTCAAAGAACTCATAAACGCAGAGTGCATTGCTAATTTTGCGCTTAACTCTACTGACAAACTTGTTGATAATTAAAGATTACGCTCATTTTTCCCTAATTATTATTGCTATCATGGGTGCAGTGGCAAAGAATACAATTCTTTGCTGTTCATGCCAAAGAATTCTTCAAGCACCCGTTCGTAGTATTCCAGTGGTTTGTCAATAAACTCATTATCCTTGGTGTTAAACGCATCGTTAAACATATCTATATCCTGAGAATCAAATTCCTTCTTGTCGGTAGCACAAAACACGTTTAACCAAGCTTGCTTTCCATTCTTTTCTAAAAGAATGTAATATTTTTCATCCGCGTTAAAATATAAAATTGACAACTGATATCCGTTAAAATTTGAATCAATAAATGATATGTTCCAGTCAACAGGTTCGACCGTTGCTTTTTTATCCCATTCTGGTCTGTGAATTTGGATGTTTAGCGTATTCTTTATATACTCAGATTTTGCGAGATCTTTATAAAAGGCAAATCCCATTTTCTCATACAGAGTGGTTGGCAAGGAATCATCATTTTCATCAAAAGGCATCTCAAAGAGGGCGGCTGCGTTAACCCCAAACATCTTGGCCATGGTGTCGTTATATATCTTTATTGGGGCAAGTAGTACATCTTCACTATTCACATCGGAATATATGGCACGAACAATGTGTTCCATATTTTCACGATTTCCTTTTGCAGTGTCATTATCAAAGGAAAAGGTTTTATTCTTGTTGTCATAAGTATAGTTCAACACAAACTCGCCGTCTTTATGTGCCGTCATAATATAGGCATCTTGCTTGGGATAATAACCGGTACCGACCTTGTAGCCATCCTTTTCAAAAACTGTTCGCACACAGTTTTCCATCCAGCGACTATCCGGCACCGGACCCCATTCAGTGTGATTGATACGGATGGAAACGTCTTCGCTGTCACAGTTTGCCTGATTTTGATAACTGTTCCTGCTAAACCCAAGTTCTGAAAGCGTATATGCAATGGTGAAATCTGATTGTTCTAAATTTGCGTATATATCTGATAACGGTAAATAGTTTATAACTGAACAACCTGAGAGATATAGATGTGTAAGGTTTTTAAGAGAAATAAGTGGCGAAATATCAGTAATTGTCGAATTGTCAAGTTTTAAATATTGCAGATTGATAAGATTTGCAAGTGGGGTATAGTCAACAGCCTTACAACCCGAAAGCGTTAATAGTTTTAAATTCGAAAAATTTGCAAGTGGCGATATGTCCGTGATGGGATTGTCGTCAAGGATCAGATGGGTGAGTTTATGAAGCCCTTTGAGAGGGGGTTATATCGCTTACCAGATGAGAAGATAAATCAAGCATTTCGAGGCTTGTAAAATACTCAAGTCCATTGATATCTTTTATTACCGTTTCATCAGAAATGTAGTGCTGATATTTATTGGACAGGTCAAGCCTTGTTACTGTTTTTACATCATCCACAGTTATGTCGCCACTTGGTTTGCCAATGGAAGCACGTACAATGGTTTCAAGTGCGCTGTCAGTAAAGTTCACAACTGTTGCTTGTACCTGCTCAGGCGTTGTTTGTGCCTGCTCAGGCTCGGAATTTTTATTTTGCTCAACTACTTGTGCGGGTATTTGAGAAGATGCATTGCAAGCGGTTAGTATGCAAAGCATTGACGTTAACAGTACACAAATTACAGGAATACAATATCTTTTTACTTTCATTTTACAATCTCCGCAAAATATAAGTAACTTCTATTTTTAAACACTAATCAATCAATAACCGACACTCAATTTTTCTGCTGACATCCAACCTGACCACTCAACCCCGGTAAAATAATATCCAAATCGACCACACCAACCACTGATATCTATCCTAACCACTCGCCAAACAAGGTTATCTAAATCGACCACCCGCATTTAATAAGAGCCCTTTGGACATGTTCCCTCTAAGGGAAAAATCACAAATTCACGGCACCGATACCCAACCCCAAAAACACATAATAGGCTTATATCAAGCCTTTTCAGACCTCTCACTTCTCCACCCTTGACATCAAGACCACCGTCTCGATATGGTAAGTCTGCGGGAACATGTCAAAGCCCTGGATATTTTTTACCTGGTACCCATCTGCGTTGAAGGCTTTTAAATCCCTTGCCAAGCTGGAGGGGTCACAGGATACATAGATGATGTGTTGCGGGGCAAGCTGAAGCAGGGCCTGGCGGGCTTTGGGGTGCAGCCCGGAACGCGGCGGGTCAAGCAATACCAGGTCTATGGGGGGCAAATCCTTTACCAATTCCGGTAATATCGCTTCTACTGCGCCTTCATACAGATCGACATGGTCAAAGGCTTGAAGATTATCAACAAAATCATAACAAGCGGAAGGGGAAGCCTCAATCGCAGTCAGGTGGCTGCAATTTTCTGCCATAAACATGCTGAAAAGACCTGCCCCGCTGTAAAGCTCTAATACTTCATCCATTTTGCCTTCAGGCAAAACATCCCTTATGTAATCCAGTATTTTTTCAGCAAGTTCCACATTCACCTGGAAAAAAGATTCTGCTGAAACCAGGAAGTCTTTGCCTTTAATCGTGTAAACAAGGCTGTCTTCGCCTGCTAAAGTAAGCACGGAAGGGCTACCCTTGGCTTTATAAGCCAAAGAGATATCTAAATCCGTTTCCAAATCCGGGGCAGAGGGCTCAGGCCCTTCCATCAGGACTAAAACTTCGCCTCGTGAATCTTCCCTAAAACTTACCCGGTTCAGTGGCGGGTTTGTTCCCAGGTCAAAGAGCGGCCAGGCTTGCTGGATGCCTGGCAGCGGCAATAGGCAGTTTTGGATAGCTATGGCTTGGCTGCCATCTAAGGCCATCAGCCCCAAGCTGCCATCCGCCATAGGATGAAACTGGACCTGGTTGCGGTAGCCCAAGGGTGAACTTGAGGCAATAACGGGGATGCTGCGAAGCTCCTTAAGCCCGGCTAACCGGCTCATTTGCTCTGAAAGAATCTCACTTTTAAGTTGAAGTTGGTCTGGATAGGGCAGCATCTGATAGTGGCAGCCGCCGCAGCGCCCAAAGTGCGGGCAAGGCGCCTGAACGCGCTGCGCAGAAGGGCTTAGGATCTCAAGCAAATGGGCATGCGCAAACTTTTCTTTGCCCTCTTGCAGCTTGACTTTCACGCGGTCGCCTGCAACCGTCAGCGGAACAAAACAAACTCGGCCGTCTTCCAGATGGGAGAGCCCCAATCCTCCATAAACGGATTTTTCGATGTTCAGCGTGCAAATGGTTTCCTCGTTGTCCATGGGGCTCCTCACTTTTTCATGATAATTATACAGTCCAGCTTCGTTATACATCGATGAATCTTTTTCGATGGATATTTATTCGGAAAAAAGAATTCCATTTCATGTGCGGCAAGGGCTGTGCCTTTGCGCATTTGCTCAAACTTACTGGAAAAACGTGTGAAAAAATGCACAAAATATTCGCGAAAGGTTATACTAAAGACAGCCGGTAGGCTTGTCATTTAATGCTGCAAGCAAATAAAAAGGAGATTTAAATCATGAAGTACGGACGCGTTTACAATTTCTCTGCAGGGCCAAGCATGCTCCCTGAAGCAGTTTTGGAAGAGGTGCAGGCCGAACTTCTGAACTATCAGGGTTCAGGTATGTCTGTGATGGAAATGAGCCATCGCAGCAAAGTTTTTGAGGATATCCTGCATCAGGCAGAAAAAGACCTGCGCGATTTAATGAATATTCCTGAAAACTATAAGGTCTTGTTCATTCAGGGCGGCGGTACCCTCCAGTTTGCAATGGTCCCCATGAACCTGATGAAGAATGGCGTTGCAGACTATGTGAACACCGGTGCCTGGTCAAAGAAAGCTATTTCTGAAGCCAAGAAGTTTGGCAAAGTGAACGTGATTGCCAGCAGCGAAGATAAAAACTTCAGCTACATTCCGGATACGTCCAAGGCAACCATTTCGCCCGATGCAGACTATGTATATATTTGCGAAAATGAGACCATTAATGGCACCACCTGGCAGACTTTGCCGGAAACACACGGCAAACCCTTAGTTTCCGACCAAAGCTCCATGTTCCTTTCCAAGCCTTGCGATGTAAGCAAGTATGGGCTTATCTGGGCCGGTGTGCAGAAAAATGTAGGCCCTGCCGGTTTGGCGATTGTTATCGTGCGCGAAGATCTTATCCGCCGCGAAGATTTAGACCCCAAAATTCCGACATACCTGCGTTATGATACTCATGCGGATAATGAGAGCCTTTATAACACCCCCAACTGCTGGGCTATTTATGTATGCGGCAAGGTGTTCAAGTACCTTAAGAAACTTGGCGGCTTAGAGGCAATGGCGAAAATGGATCAGGAAAAGGCTGCCCCGCTTTACGAGTTCTTGGATAAGAGTGAGATGTTCCACGGCACTGTTGAGAAGAAGGATCGTTCTTTGATGAATGTGCCCTTTTCCACCGGTGACAAAGAAATGGACGCCGCTGTAGTAAAAGCTTCTTTGGAACAGGGTTTTGATAACCTTAAAGGCCACAAAAGTGTGGGCGGCTTGCGCGCTTCCATCTATAATGCCATGCCTAAAGAGGGCGTGGATGCTTTAATTGACTTCCTTAAAAAGTTTGAAGAGGAACACGTCAAGTAGTTTTTAGCAATTTCAGTATTTACTGCGTCTCTAAGTTTCAGTGCAAACCGGGTTTAGAGGCGCAGTTTTGTTTTACAAAATTAAAAGTTCAAATAAGGCCAGATTGGTTTGGTTTTTATGGCATGTTTCCTTCAATATAATTTAATCCACTCGTCTGAACAAGCAGCCAATTGCTTGGGCAGATTGCCTTGCTGGCTGTATGTCATGAACTCGGCGATGGAGTAATTTTTGTGCGAAATCAAGCAATTCAGATAAGAAACCAATACTTCATAAAACAATGGAAAGTTATTTAGACTTATTGACGACCCAATTATTGAAGCCGGATTCTTTTTGGTTGTTCCGCTATCTACAAGCCATGTGTAGGCTGCGCTGTTCACGAAAACATCAACATTTAGCCCCCTTTTTTCATCCTCAAGCGAAGCGAACTTCGTACAGTATGGCGGCCATGTATAATTTCAGGGTGCACTTTGTAATGTGGGTTGCCTGTGCCGCTCCGGGCCTTCATTTCCTCATAAACGTTCAGATCAGAAGAACCATTTGGCAAGTTTAACATGGCCCCACCTCCCTTAGATTTTTGAAGGCAGCTGAAAAAGGAACCCGACAGAGCTTTTGAAAGTATTTTGATTCTGTAAGAGGAGCTTTCATAGATAAGGGTTTATCTGGACTGCTTGAAGAGCAGTTGTGTTTGCAGAGCTTGAGGGGGTAGAACTTGCAAAGGGCGAAGACAGTTCTACAGAAGCTTATGCTGCCCGGCCTGCGATAAATGTAAGTGCCATCAAGACATGGAGGATATTGCGCTTCCACTTTCTTGTTATTTGAGTCTGCAATCCCTTATTTTTGTTGTTATTTTCCCTCCGCCAAGCATTTGGCTTTGCGGATTGACCTACTTTGCATAAAAAACGTATTCTAAACTTGTGATATGCTGTGTTTGGTGCAAGGTTAAAGAGTGCTGTAGAAAGGGATGACAATGAAAAAACTATTTGTATTTTTGACCATTGCAATGTTTTTAGCTGCTTGCAGCCCTAAAGAAAGAGTTCGTTTTAAAGAAAATGGTAAATCAACCTATTTCACGGATTCAGCAAAAATCATCAAACAAAACTTGCTGGATGCAAGTTTGAAATACAGCAAGCTTGTGTTAGTTATGGGCTTGAAGGGTTAGATTTGATGGACTATGCCGGAACAAACGCTGGTAAATACCGCACCGATTTGGTTTGCGACCCTTTACTTTCCGTTGAGGGTTCACAAGGTTCTGCTTTTGAATCGAGTTAAATAAGTGGAAATGGCCCATACACTGTTAAGTACACTTATAAACTCATTGGTCTGTTTGAAAAGGACTTATCCGTTAAAATGGACTGGACGATTGGGCCCTGCACTTCCTCTTTTGACGAGTCTAACGTGACCGCGGAACCAAATGAACTGATGGTCAATACACGCTTTTAATTTATTTTAGCAACCGCAAAATCCGTAAGTTTAATCAATTGATAAAAATCTTGCACCGTTCAACGGATGGGATTTTGTTTTCCCGTCCGTTGTTTTATATCCCATGTTTTTGTCTATGGTTTTGCCTTTTATTATTAAAGGCTAAAGCATTAGAAGGTTTTTTAACTGCACTTCAATATGTTCTATGCCCTGGCAGGGTCATTCAAATTGCATATGGCGCATCCGCAGTGTTTGTTTTAGTTCTCATGATTAAATCAAGCTTTGGGTTTAAGGTTTTCTGAAGAAGGAAAGACAGGCCCATCCAGAAGCCTGGGGAGCAAGATTCAGCACACTCAAAACAGTGCATGCGTGTGAGTAAAGCGGGATCGGAAAAGGTTGGGTGCTTAACGAACTTAAATTTAAGCGAAGTTTGGATGAGAGGATGAACCTGATAGATATTTTTAGGGATCGGTGAATATTTTGGCAAACGGGTGCAGATGAAACAAGGCGCAAATGGCTTGCAGCAGACTCCAAAAAAGCTTGCATAAATACCCTTGGGCATTTATAATGTTCAACTCACGGGCGGTTAGCTCAGTTGGTTAGAGCGTCGCGTTGACATCGCGAAGGCCGTAGGTTCGAGTCCTATACCACCCATCAAGGCATCTCTTACGAGGTGCCTTTTTTGTTTTTACCCAAATTTCTTGACTTCTCTCGCTTTGATGAATGTTCCGAAGTAAATTAGCTGCGCAGATTGCATTTTCTATTTTTATATACAGCTTAACTATATATACTGACGATATAGTATTACTCTATAAGGCTAAGACGAATGAAAAGGGATAAGCGTTTACCGTTGACTGAAACAAGCTTTTATATCCTCCTTGCTTTAAAAAATCCAATGCATGGTTACCTTGCCATGCAGGAAGTTGAGAACCTAAGTGAAGGAGAAGTAAGAATAGCCCCTGGCACCATGTATGGTGCGCTTGAGAACTTGAGCTCTCAGGGCCTTATTGATTCAATAGATGGGGATGACCCTCGCCGTAAACTCTACAGACTTACAAGCCAAGGCCAAGTACTGCTGGAATTGGAATTGACCCGGCTTAAGAAACTTACGCGCATTGCAGCATCACATGGGGTGAGGGGGCTTTCATGATAAAAGCGGCTTTCTTTATGTTTGACCTTGACAGAGAAGAACGCTGGCTCAACGCAATGCTTCAAAAAGGGCATAGCCTGAAGCAGGTACATGCACCTTTCTATATTTTTCAGCCATTGGAGAGCAGCCAGGCTATTAAACCCATCTGTTTGGACGTGCACACTTTTAAGCGCCGCGCCGACTTTGAAGATTATCTTGCCTTCATGGAAGACAGCGGATGGGACTTCGTCTCAGGCGGTTTATCAAAAGGCGTACAGTATTTTGCGCGTAGGGATGGAGATAAAAACGCCTTATTGTTTTCAGACCTTTCCTCTCAAATGAACCGGTACAGGAAATTGGCAGTTTTTTGGTTCAAGATCTTGATATTTTATCTCGTTTTTTGTTTAGGCATTTGGCTGGCCACTGAAAATGGTTCCATGTCTTTCGGGTCTTGGTGGCTTCCACCCCAACAGTGGTTTCGTACGGCTGGATTATGGGAAAAGCATGGCATTGAATTCTGGACCGCTTTCTTAAGGGAATTCCCGCTGGCCATATTTTCGGGGCTTTCGCAATACCTTACCATGTTTATGCCGCTCATCAGTGGGGTACTTGGGATAACAGCATGGCTGAAGTACCGCAAGGGTTGTTCATCAAAGCAGAACTAAGCCCTTTTTGAGCCTGAGCATCAAAAGATTTTTATTAAATGGTTCAAGGTGTTTTTAAAGCGGCATCCAGCATTTCTTCAAAGTTCATCCCTTGCGGGCGCAAGCTTTTCCCTTCCAGATTGGGCGGCAGCATGCGCGGCAGGCAAAGCGGGGCGCGGTCAGCAGGCTGCGGATAGTTCTCAGTGAGGGCTTTGCTTACCCCTCCAAAACCCAGGGTAAAACCAAGCTTTTGATAAGGCTGCATGTCCAAAGGGCATATTTCATAGGGCCATGAAAGCGCGAAAGGCCTAAAGTCCAGCTTGGCATTCATATCGTTTTGAGCCTGGGCCATATCCTGCGCGTGCCAGGCTGGACTGGCCTGGCCGAAAGGTAAATTGGAGCTTGAGTGAACCCCCAGGGTGAAAAAGGCTGAATCCGCATGGGCTTCTTTAAGAATGGCCCAGCAGAGGTTGCCCTTGCAGAAAGAATCTACGCGTTCCTGCATGTCGCCCGTCACCACAAAAAGGGCCATGTGCGGCTGGCAGTTCCAGGTTTCCGCTGCTTCGTGCATCAGCCGGCCAATTTCCGGGATTTGCCCAACGGACTTAATGGTAACGTCATTGGTGAGCAAAACAGACTTTTCCGGAACTTCCTGTTTTCCTTGCACAAAGGCTTCCGTTTCTGTCATGCTCAAGAAGGTATACCCTTTTTGACAGAGGGTTTCCAATTCCTGCCGGAAGGTTTGCGGGTTCATGGCGTAGGTTCCGTCATACATGTTGTAGTCAATGCCGTGATATTCCAGCACTAAAATCCGTTTGGCAGGCTGGGTAGCGGTGAGCGTGCCGGCTGTGCCAGGGGTGGATGGTTCCGGCATCGCTTCCGGGCCGGGGTTCAGCTTTTGCTGTTCTTGCAGCATCTCTTCAAGGCTTTTGCCTTGAGGGCGAATGGAAAAGCCGTTGAGGCCGGGGGGCAGCAAGCGCGGCAGGCGCATTGGGGTGGGGTCAGAAGCCTGCACCATCTGCGGCCCAGCCTTGCGGGTGAGGCCTCCAAAAGCCAGGGTAAAGCCCATCTCGCTGATGCGGTCGGTATATTCATAGGAAGCTTCAAAGGGCCAGGCCAGGGCATACATGTTCAGGCCAAGCTTCTCGTGAATAGCCTGGTTGGCTTTTTCAAAATCGGCTTTGGTTATTTCTATTTTGAATTTGCTGGCATCCATGTGCGACCATGAATGCGAGCCGAATGTAAAGTAACCGCTTTCTTTTGCCTGGCGGATGGCCTTCCAGCAAGTATCGTGCTGGCAGGCAGAGCCGGGTTTATCCTGCATGTCGCCGGCAAAGATAAATACAATCATGTGCGGCTTGTAGCCGTATTGGCTTTCAAGCTCTTTAAATGTGTGACTGATGGAGGCCAGGGAGGCAATGTGCGCGCTGGAAAGGTCGCTGGTGAGGATGATGGACCTGCTGGGCAGCGCAAGTTTGCCGTAGACAAAGGCTTCCAGCTCGTGAACGGTAACAAAATGCGTGTTTTGCTTCATCATGAACGCAAGCTGCTCTTTAAAAGCAGACGGGTTCATGCTGTAGGCTCCTTCGTTCATGCTGTAATCATCACCGTGATACTCAAGTGCGCTGATATATTCCGCCTTGCCGTAGTCTTGAATGAGCCCCTGCACTCTCTTGTAATAGGCTTCTGAAAGCTGGCTGGCTGCTACCTCTCCGTAGAGCTCCATGCGGGCTTGCAGGGCTTGCCACTCAGGCGGAAGGCTGAAGGCAGGCTGAGGGGTCCGGGTTGGACGAAGCGTGGGCAAGGGTGAGGTTTGCGTGGCAGGTGAAAGCGTGCCGGATGCGTGAGCTTCCGTTAGGGCTGGGGTGTAGGGCGGCACTGGTGTTAGAGTCTGTTCAGGATTACAGGCTGAGAGCCCCGCAAGGCATAATAAAAAGAAGGTTAAGGGTTTAATAAGCTTGCGCATGGTTTTATACCGGTTCCAAAACGTGAGTTCTATTATAAAGGAATTGCTGCAAAGCATTTTGGAGCGATTTTTTATCTTGCCATCCCTGTAAAAAAAGGCACATTCGGTACGATTCTGCATCCAGCTTTTTTCTTAAACAAAAGTTAGATAACCCTTGAGCTGCAGCAAACAACGCTTGTTCAGAATTGCAGCAGTAAAGCTTCTTATAGGTTCTTATAGGTCTTGATTTTCGTTTTTTCTTGTGTATACTAATCCCATAGCGTTTAAGCGGGAAGAGTAAACCCAAAAAACAGGGAGGCAGGCAAAGTGAAAACTGCCGCAACGGTTGAAAACCACCCGCCAGCTTGAACCGGAAAAGCATTGGCTTAGTATGGCGAACGGCAGCCCCGTTATCGGCACAAAGAGATGCGCTTTTTATAAAAGCGTAATCTGGGTGGAACCGCGTGAGAGACCTCTCGCCCCAGGGCGAAGGGTCTTTTTGTTTTAAAAATATTTATTGAATGATCGAGCTAAAGCGTGGCTCGCCAATAATTGGAGGAAGCATGTTAAACCAGGAAGAATATAAGAACTCAGAACTTTACCGAATTCGCCACTCGACCGCGCATGTGATGGCCGAAGCGGTTCTCGAGAAATTCCCCAGTGCCAAGATTGCCATCGGCCCGGCCATTGAAGATGGCTTTTACTATGATTTTGACCTGCCGCGCGCCCTCAGCCATGAAGATTTGGCGGATATTGAAGCGCGCATGCGGGAACTGATCAAAAGCAAGGAAGACTTCGTGCGTGAAGAAATAAGCCCCGAAGAAGCCAAAAAAGTTTTTCACGATCAGCCCTTTAAGCTGGAACTGATTGAGGGCCTTGAAAAAGGCAATGTGGATGATGACGGCAACGAAATAAGCGAAAAACTGCCTATGACCCTTTACCGCAGCGGCCATTTTGTTGACCTTTGCCGCGGCCCCCATGTGGCCAATACGGGCAAGATAAACCCCAATGCCATCAAGCTGCTGAATGTGGCCGGCGCTTACTGGCGCGGTGATGAAAAACGCCCTATGCTGCAGCGTATTTACGGCACAGCCTGGGAAAAACCCAGCCAGCTTGAAGCGTATCTGTGGAAGTTGGAAGAGGCCAAAAAACGCGACCACCGGAAATTGGGCAAAGAGCTGGATCTCTTCAGCACCAACGAAGAAGTGGGCGCCGGTCTGGTGCTTTGGCACCCCAACGGGGCCATGATCCGCCATCTCACAGAGCGTTACTGGGAAGACGAACACATGGCCAACGGTTACGATTTTGTTTACACACCCCACATCGGGCGTGCCAACCTCTGGGAAACTAGCGGCCACCTGGGCTTTTATAAGGAAAATATGTATTCTCCCATTGATATTGAGGGCCAGCAGTACTTCCTTAAGCCCATGAACTGCCCCTTCCATGTGCATATTTTTAAGAACAGCCTGCATTCTTACAGGGATTTGCCCTTGCGCTTTGCCGAAAAAGGAACCGTTTACCGCTATGAACGTTCCGGTGTGATGCATGGCCTTATGCGCGTGCGCGGTTTTACCCAGGATGATGCCCATCACTTCTGCCGCGAAGACCAAATGCCCGAAGAAATTGATTTTGTGCTCAATTTCAGCATGAATATGCTGCGCGCCTTTGGTTTTAAAGAAATCAATGCCTACCTGAGCACCAAACCTGAGAAATCTGTAGGTGAACCCGGGCGTTGGCAGGCGGCTGAACAGGCCCTGGAAGAGACACTCATTCGCATGAAGGTGCCCTACCAGGTGGATAAGGGCGGCGGAGCTTTCTACGGCCCCAAGATTGACCTAAAAGTAAACGATGCGCTGGGGCGCGAGTGGCAGCTTTCTACCATCCAGTTCGATTTCAATCTGCCGGAACGTTTTGACCTCAGTTACATTGGCGAAGATGGCCAGCCGCACCGCCCTTACATGGTGCATCGCGCGCTGCTTGGCTCCATGGAGCGCTTCTTCGGCGTACTTATCGAGCACTATGGCGGCGCCTTCCCTGCCTGGCTTAGCCCAAAGCAGGTTGCCATCATCCCGATTGCAGACCGGCATCTTGGCTTTGCCAAGGAAGTCGCCGAAAAATACAAGAAGGCTGGTTTGCGCGTTGTTGTAGATGAACGCGCTGAGCGCATGAACGCCAAGATCCGCGATGCCCAGAATCAGAAAATTCCCTACATGCTGGTGATTGGCGACCGTGAAATGGAAGCTGGCCAGGTAGCCCTGCGGCGACGCAGCGGCGAAAACCCCGGCGCCATGAGTGTGGATGATTTCCTTGGCCTGGCGCTGCGTGAAGTGGCCGAAAAGGTGTAAAAGCGTTTTGGCTTTGCTGCACTGCGTGAGCACCGAAAAGCTTGCGGGTTAGAAAAAAGAGCCAAAGACAGAAAAGACAAAAGCTAAACAAAGACTCCTTCATGAACGTTACGGAAGGAGTCTTTTTATATGGTCGTTCAAGGATAAAACCGCATACTTTGCGGCGCGCAAGATGATGCATTAAGGATTTGGAAACTGTAGAGAACAAGGCAAGAGGCTTGCCCAAAGCGTAAAAACACCAAGGGCCAGATGCTTCATTTCATTCAGCATGACGAGGTGATTGGATGCCCAGCATGACAGGGCGATTGAATGCTTTGGAAAACCAATTTCAAGCCTACTCATCACCCTGAACGCAGTGAAGGGTCTGGCCTCCTCTACTTTCCTGTGGGTAGTATTTGGGACAGGCGGAAAGCAAGCTGCCGGGTACCTTTCCGCATGCGGAAAGGGGTATACGGAAAGGGAGGGTACGTGCGGAAAGGGTGTCCGCCAACGAGGAAAATGGGTGGGAAAGGGCCTATGAGCGCGCAAAAAGTGACAAAAAGAGAGGCTTTTCTGTGGTTGATGTGACGCAGTGCGAAAAGGATGCAAACCAACGAGAAGAATAAGCAATAAAAGCCGATTAAGAGTGCGGGAAAGTACAAAAGGCCAGATGCTTCATTTCATTCAGCATGACGGGGCGATTGGATGCTTTGGAAATGATGCCCAGAATGTCGGGGCGGTTGGGAGCTTCAAGCCCTTTGATTGCTCTGACTAATCATTCCCACTCGTCAACCTGAACGCAGTGAAGGGTCTGTTCGTTTGTTTGCCCAGGCTATAAAACACAAAGGCCAGATGCTTCATTTCATTCAGCATGACGAGAAAACTGAGGGGGTTATGAAGCCTTTGGGCCAGGGAAAAGGCCGGATGCTTCCCTTCGGTCAGCATGACGAGAGGTTGAGGGTGTTTTGATAAACTTATGCATTATAAAAGTTAAACGTCTCGTCAGTTTTAAGCACCCTACTCATCACCCTGAACGCAGTGAAGGGTGTGTTCGTTTGTTTGCCCAGGCTATAAAACACAAAGGCCAGATGCTTCATTTCATTCAGCATGACAAGGTGATTGAATGCCCAGCATGTAGGGGCGATTGGGTGCTTCAACAACGCTCCTCAGTAGGGCGCAGGGGCCGAATGCAGCAAAACTCCTCCGGCCTACGCAAGGGCAGGACTTGTTTTACGCTTCGCCCTGCCCGACCCGGCACCTTCAAGAGGCACAATTTGTTAAATCTGCCAGTTTCCTTCCTTTAATAATACAATCTCAGACCCGTCTTCCTGAATGCCGCTTACGGTCACTGATTCTGAACCGACCATAAAATCCACGTGGATGAGCGAATCATTCATGCCCAATTTGCGGTTTTCTTCCTCACTGCGTTCGTTGGCGCCAAGCAGGTTTTCACTGTAGGCTGCGCCCAGGGCAAAATGGCAGGAGGCGTTTTCATCAAAAAGGGTACTCTTAAAAAGAATGCCGGTATTTGCAATAGGAGAGTGGGCAGCCACCAAGGCAACTTCACCCAAACGCTTTGCGCCCTCATCCATGGCCAGCAAGTCATCCAAAATAGGTTTACCCATCTCGGCATGGTAATCCATCACTTTGCCTTCTTTAAAAGTAAAACCAAATTTATCCACAATCTGCCCGCGCACGGCAAGCGGCATGGTGGCTGCCAAATGGCCTTCCACCTGGTCAGCATGGGGCATGGTAAAGACTTCTTCCGTCGGAATGTTGGGGAAGAAGCGCTCTCCCTTTTTGCTGACTGATGAACCGCCTTCCCAGATATGGTCCTCAGGCAGCCCTACCAGCAGGTCGGTGCCCGGACCAACAAAGTGCAGTTTTGAAAAGCGGGCTTTATTAAGGAAGGCCTTATGCGCTTTCAGTTCGGCATCATGCTTCTGCCAGGCCTGCACAGGGTCTTCCTGGTCAATGCGTTCTGCCAGAAAAATGTTTTTCCAAAGGGCTTCAAGGCCTTCCTTGGGAGGCAATTCAGGGAAGGCCGCTTTAGCCCAGGCAGTGCAGGCCACCCCAGCGATGCACCACTTCACCTCATTTTGCATGGTGTAGTGCATCAGCGGTTTCATTTTGCTGCCGGCAAGTTTTTGCCACCTGGCAATGCGCTTGGGGTCAGCGGATTTAAGCAGTTCCGGGTTGGGTGTTTCCAGCGCAAGAAGGTGGTAACCATCCTCAAAATGGGCTTTACGGTAGCTTATTTCGTAATCCGGCAGATAGTCAAATACTTCATCACTGCCAAAAAGGTAGCGGTTAAGGTTAATGGAATCGTCTGAGAAATCCAGATGCAGATTTAGCGCGCCTTTTTCATAAGCCTTTTTGCTGACAAGCCTGGCCAAGGGCAAGGCCTCTTCCGTCAGACGGATTCGGATTTTATCCCCAGGCTGAACGTTAAGCCCAAGTTCAACAATCAAATCCGCATATTTTTCCAGCATCTTTTCCAAGTTCATCGATCCTCCAGAAAATAAGTATGCCTCATTATAAACCACCAAACCTTATACAAAAATTCAGAATAATTAAACATTTAAAAAATATGCACCATAAATTCACATATAGCGAACGATCGCTTTCGACTTATTTAGTAATTATTTAGAAAAAGAGTAGAAAATGCTTGACATAAAAGAAAAATGCGTTAGAATCTTCAAAAGATTAGTCCAATCTTTACAAGTTATATACAATTTATGAAGAAGTTTGAGGAAACATGATTCGCACAGCCAACAAGTTTTTTTCCGTATTAATCATCTTCGTCATGCTGTTTTCTACTGGGGTGAATGCCATCCCTGTTGCTACAGCGCAGTCCCTTTCGGCCTCCAAAGCAGAAGCCAGCGCACCGGTTGCGGCCGCTGACGCTCCTGCAACGGCTGATGCCTCCTCAGAGCAGCAGTTGTTGGCTCCCCCAGCCGAGGCTGCGCCTTCTGAGGCTATGCCTGTTCAAAACCTAGAGGAAGCGCAGCCAGCAGCGGATCTGACAGACCCGCTTTCTGCGAATCAAGGCAATGATTCTGCTCAACTGCCGGCCCCGGCAGTTGAGATTGTTTCAAAAGGTCAGGCAGAACCTGAGGCGACCATGGCACCCGACCCGCAAGTGACGCCGCAAGCAACGCTTGTGCCGGATTTGACTGCGGCTGCCGTTACCATTGAGCCAACCCAGCCGATAATTCAGCGCATTATCCAACCAGTGGTACCAACCCTCACCTATAACTTTTTTGTGGGTTCCACCCAGGTTGACTCCCAGACCATCAAAAACGGCGAAAGCCTCATTCAACCGGCAGACCCAAACCTGGGCGTCTGCCAGCAGTTTACTGGTTGGGTTATTGATGGTACTACCACCCAAGTGAGCTTTGATACCGCAATCACCTTCACCGAAAGCAACACAATCAAAGTAGTCCCTTCCTTTAAGAGTGTTTGTTATGTGTATTTTAACCTGGAAGGTAATGTGGTTGCCACCAAAGAGGTAACGCCTGGTTCTGCCACGAATGGCAGTAACATTCCCATGACGATTCCTTCCGGCAAGGCCTTTTTGTACTGGTCAGCCACAGCTGGCGGAAGCGAATTTAACTTTTCCACGCCCATTAGCGCCAATACCACTTTATACGCCGTTCTGACGGATAAACATAAAATCAGTTTTGACACCAAAGGCGGCACCACCCAATTGCCTGTTTACGTAAACAGCGGCGGAACGCTGGCTTCACAAAGTGTTCCTAACCCTTCCAAGGCAGGCTATACATTTAAGCACTGGTCCAAGACAGATGGCGGTACCGCCTACAACGCAAGTGCTGCCATCACCAGCGATCTTTTACTTTATGCCGTATGGACTGCAAAAACCGATACGGCATATACGGTGATTACCATGCTTGAAAACGCAGAAGACAGCGGCTATTCTTATAAAGAAAGCCTGCAAAAAACGGGAACCACCGATGCGACTGTCACCTTTACCAACCCAAGTTATAGCGGTTTCACCTACGAGAAGAGAGAACCTGCTTCTGCTACGATTGCCGGGGATGGCTCTACTATTGTTAAGGTGTATTTCAAGCGGGTTACCTACACCCTTACCATGTATAAACTCAGCAATAATAATAACGCCACCCTGGTTTTAGGGCCTCAAAGCATTAAGAATGGAGCCAGCACGGCCCCCTGGTGGAACCCTGTTGCCAGTGCCAACCCCACCCTTAACTGGAGCGAACAGTCTGACGGTTCCGGCCCATGGTATTCGCTTGCTCCGGTGATTGATGGAAAGAATCTGGTTATCTATGGAAAAAACCAAGGCAGTACCAACTACGTATTTTTCTATTTGGAAAACAATGCCGCCCATACCGAGGTGAACCCGCCTTTCTATTTCACGGGAAAATCGGGCCTCTACTCCACCAAGGAAGACTATGTGTCCTTCCCCGGGTTTGAGGTGATTAAGCCCAATTCTGCTTGGAATGAAAATCCGGTATACAATGAAGCAACCGGAAAATATGAGTGGAAAATCTATTACAACCGGCTGAGTTACATCATTTCCTTCAACAAGAATGACGGCACCGGCACTGCAAACACTTCCCCCATTCCTTACCAGACGGATATTTCTGGCCAGGCTTTGGCTGGTTATGTAGCCAATTCAACCACCAAAGTGATCAATGGGGTTACCTATCTCTTTGCCGGATGGTTTGATAACGCTGCCCTGGCAGGCTCAGCCTACAGCTTTGCCGGCAAAACCATGCCTGCCAATAACCTCATCCTTTACGCCAAATGGGTGCCGCCAACCCATACGGTAAGGGTGCATACCCTGCCCGGTTCTGGCGGAACCGTTTCTGCCTTTACCGTTAACCATAACGCGCTTTTTGCCAAAGCCACTGCGGACGCAGTGCTTCAGACCCCTGCGGGCATGAACTATCCTGCGGACTTCCTGGGTTGGCATTGGTTTGTGAACGGCACATTTGCCAAGTTTGACTTCAGTATGCAGATTGCCACCGATGTGGAACTCTACCCGGTCTGGAAAGATCAAATCTTCCATGTGACCTATGACAGCAATGGCGGTACCGGCACCGTTGCGGATGCAACCAATTATGTGCTGAACTCCTATGCTACCGTTCTTTCCGGTTCCGGCCTTACGCCTCCTGTCGGAATGGTCTTTTTGGGCTGGAAACAGGCTGCCATTACCAGGGCACCCGGGGATCTGTATAAAGCGGGTGATAAAGTGCTGATGGAAGGCAATGTAACCCTGCAGGCTCAATGGGGGCCCATCAACAGCCCTACTCAGATTAGCTATGACCCCAATGGGGGCTCTGGCTCACCGAAAGTTGTGGCGCTTGCCAACAATGCCACCCATACGGTTGAAGCGAACACTTTTACGCGTACAGGTTATTACTTTACTGGGTGGAATACCCAAGCCAATGGCGGCGGTACTGCCTATCAGCCTGGTGCGCAGGTGATGGTTGACCGCATCGATGCAAGCACCAATACGCTCTATGCCCAGTGGAAATTAAATTCAGTTGATATCATCGGCTACAAAAAATGGGTAGATGGCAAAAACAGCGACCATGTAGCGGTGAGCATGAAGCTTTTCCGTAAGGTGGGTACGGGCGCTGCGGCAGAAGTAACAGGCTTTACCCCTTCAATCAGCCCTGCTTCTGGTTTTAGCAGTACTTTCACCTATACCTGGAGCGGTGTGCCAGAGCTGGATGAGAATAACCAGCCTTATATTTATACGATTGATGAAGCTCAAATCCCTAGCCATTACCTGAAAAACATTAGTGAGGATGGCAGAACCGTCACCAACAGCTATGTGCCACAGCAAGGGAATATTACTGCCAGCAAAGTGTGGGTGGGCGGCGTAAAAGTGCCAGTGAACTTCCAGCTTGTA
The DNA here is from genome assembly GCA_034926255.1 of Anaerolineaceae bacterium. Taxonomy (GTDB): domain Bacteria; phylum Chloroflexota; class Anaerolineae; order Anaerolineales; family Anaerolineaceae; genus Mesolinea. The sequence goes on from JAYFRD010000025.1 coordinate 58,385, forward strand.
CAAACTATTGAAGGCGGAAGCGCAACCGACTATCTTAGCCCGGTTGCGCTGGATGGGACTGCAGATACCTGCCCCATGTCACAGGGCTGCGAGTTTGAGCCTTGGAAAGTTAAATGGACGGGCATGCCCAGTACCACGCAGGACGGCAAAGCCATCAATTATACGGTTAAAGAAGTAAACCTGCCTGCCAACTTTGTTGTGTCTTACAGCAATGATGGGCGGACAGTTACCAACACCTACCAGAGCCCCACACCGGACATCACTGCCAAGAAGTTATGGGTGAACGGCCCGCTGGCAGATCACGTTGCGGTTACGTTGAAAGTCTATCAGGATGGAAATCTGTTACCCTCCACTGCTTATACGGTGACCGTGAACCCAAGTTCCGGCACAGCGGCAGAATTTACCTATACCATTAAAGGTTTGCCACAGTACAAGACAGATGGCGTAACACTCTACAAGTACACGGTGGATGAAGACCCCGTATCAAATTACGTGAAGAGCATAAGCCAGGACGGTCTGACGCTTACCAATAGCTACAAGAGCCCCACCATGGCAGTGACTGCCGAAAAGAAGTGGATGCCTGCCAACCTGAGCAGCCACTTAAAAAATCCAGTTAGCTTCCAGCTGTACCGTTATACAACGGATATCAGCCAGGCTGCTGCTGTAGGTTCTGCAGTCTCGTTGAATGCCACCGGCAATTGGCAATACACCTGGCCAACGGTGGACCAATACAATGCGAGCGGGGCTTCGTATACATATTTTGTGCGTGAAAGCCCTGTGCCTAACAACTTTACAGCGGACAAAGTGGATGATTTGGTGGTAACCAACACCTACAAGAGCCCCTTGGGCAGCTTTACCGCCACAAAGATATGGCAGGGCGATGCAACCGTAACACGACCTACGATGGTCTTTACCCTGTGGCGTCTGGTGGACACGGTTACCCCCTCCACAGATGAGCAGGTTGACGTACCTACGAAAGAAGTAAACGGCACAACAACAACGGCTACATGGTCTGACTTGCCGCAAACCAACCCGGCGGGCTACCCCTATAAATATTACGTAAAGGAAACCTTTAAGACAGCTGCTGCTTCGAACGCAAACTGGACTTTGGGTGAATTTAACTTCCGTGATAAGACCATTACGAACACTGTGGCTGCAAAAAGCGGCCAGTTGCAGATAAAAAAGGTGCTTGTAAATGAAGTGCCTGCCCCAAAGAACTTGCTGCAAAGGCTCTTTGGGCTGGCGGCGACGCCCATCAGCTTTACGGTGGTGCTTACGGATGAGTACAACAACGAAATCAGCACAACCATCCAGGCTGGGCAAACCATTACGGTAGAGGGTTTGTATTATGGCAACTACACGATTGAAGAAACGGTTACCAACGGTTACACGCCCACTTACAGCCCTGCCAGCCTTACCCTGGTGAAGGGTGAAGCGGTGCCGCTGTTTACCGTGACGAATACCAATAACGGCGCAGATAATGTTGTCAGCAAGACCATCAGCAAAACCTGGGTGAACGGCCCCAAACCGGATGTAAGCTTGGAGCTCTGGCGCAAAGGCGTAAACCTGGATGAGAGCCTGATTGATGAAAAAATGGGCAGCTTTACGGCTACTGCTGCCAAACTTACGGAAACCTTCAATGGACTGGCCAAGCATGACCCCAGCGGACGCGAATTTGAATACTACGTCAAAGAAGTGGATTCTGAGGGAAATGCCATTGCGGCCGGAGCCATGCTGGGCGATTATCAGGTGAGCTATGGCGCTGACGGGCTCAGTGTTACCAACACCTATGTGGTTCCCACTACTGGACAGGCTGGTGCAACGAAAGTTTGGAAAGACGGCCCCGCAACGCACCCCACGGTATGGTTCAAACTGTACAGGAATATTGCGGGCGGAGCAGTGGAAGAAGTTCCTGTTGCACAGGCGCCCATCAAGGAATTGACTAACGGAACCACCAGTGCTTTGTGGACGGGCCTGGAAACCACCGATGCGGATGGAAATGCCTATACCTTCACCGTTAAGGAAGTGAATGCCAATGGCGTTGACTGGAAGCCTGATAACTACGATAAGTCTGAATCTGGCCTAACGGTTACCAACACCTATGTTATCCCCACGGGCAGTTTTAGCGCTACCAAGAACTGGAGCGGAGCTGTTTCAGTAACCCGGCCGACAATGGTATTTACGCTCTACCGTAAGGCTGATGCTGGTACTGATGCAAGCCAGCCGGCGATTGATGAACTTGTACCTGGTGCAGGCGCACAGGATTTGCTTGCTTCAAATGACACAGCCAGTGTTAACTGGACGGGTCTTGCAACAACCACGCTTGACGGGCGCCCCTATACCTTCTATGTTAAGGAAGCATTTAAGGATACAAGTGCCCCAACCAATGCTAACTGGGTAATGGGAACCTACGATGCCCAAACCAAATCCATCACCAACACGGTGATTGGAACACCCACTGGCAAACTGACTATTCTGAAGATCTTTAAGAATGGTGTTGCATCTGCACCGGCTGAACGCTCCAGCCTCTTAAGAGCCCCTGCTGAAGTAACTTCGGCTGATCTGACCTTTGCGGCGACCATTACCGGTCCATACGGCTATTCTGAGAATGTAACCCTCAGCACCACCACACCGGTTGTACTTGAGGGCCTCTACTATGGAGTGTATACAGTTACAGAAACAGCAGGTGATTACACCGCAACGTATGACCCGGGCCAGTCAGTAACGCTGAGCCCTACCAGTGCGGAGCAGACCGTTACCGTTACGAACACACCCACCCAGGCTGCCACATCGGTAAAAGTTACCAAGACATGGCAGAACGGGCCGGCACGCTCGGCGGGTGACGTTAGCTTTACCCTATACCGGAAGTCTTCCGTAATGACAGAAAATGAAGTTGTAATCGCAGTTCCTGTGGCAACGCAAACAAGCGATCATGAATTTGTGTACACCTGGAGCGATCTGGAAGCGTATGACTCCAACGGCAAGGTTTATACATTCACAGTGGAAGAAAACGTGAAAGTGGAAAACTATACTTCCGGAACGATCTCTGGCAATCAAACAGATGGCTTTACGGTAACCAACACCTATGTTATTCCCACGGGAAGCTTTAGCGCCACCAAGGTTTGGGAAGTGGAAGACGAAACTGTTACGATACCCGCTATGCAATTCATTTTGCAGAGAAGGCTTACCTCAGAAACAAGCCCTGTGGATGTAGAGGGTTTTGACCCCATTGAAGTCAATGAGGATAATACGGAAGCGACATGGAACACTCTGCCTCTCACAGACATTCATGGTGTTGAATACGTCTATAGTGTACGTGAAGTGTTTGTTTCAGAGCTTCCAACCAATGATAACTGGGTACTGGGAAGCTACGATGGCGATACAAAATCCATCACCAACTCGGTGATTGAGACACCCAATGGCAAACTGACTATCAAGAAATATTTTAATAACCAACATAACAATCAGCCGGCTTTGGCAAAATTCTTCAACTTCTTAAGATCGCCCTTAGGTACCCCTGCACAAGACCTTACCTTTAAGGCCACGGTTACAGGCCCTTACGGTTTCGTTAAAGAAGTGACGCTTAGCACGACGGAAGATGTGGTTTTGGAAGGCTTGTATTACGGTGTGTATAAGGTTACGGAAGCGGAAGGCGATTACCATACAAGTTACGTTCCCGGCCAATCCATAACACTTTCAAGCGAAAGCCCAGAGGCCACCATTAATGTTTTTAACAGCACCGAAGCGGATACATCCGTGACAGTCACCAAGATTTGGGAAAATGGCCCGGCCCGCCTTGCGGGAGATGTGACCTTTACCCTGTATCGGACCATCTCCGGCTCGGAAGATAAAGCAACGGTCAGTGCAGATCCTGTTGCGACGGAAACGAGTGATCATCAATTTGTGTACACCTGGAGCGGGCTGGAAACCTACGACAAGGACGGCAAGGCATACATCTATTCAGTGGAAGAAACCGTGAATGTGCTTAACTACGATGCCGGAGAAGTGACTGGAGACCAGAATGAAGGCTTTACCGTCACGAACACTTACGTTATTCCCACGGATGGCAGCTTTTCTGCCATAAAAGTGTGGGAGGGCGGTTATGATACTGACCACATTGCGGTTCCGCTTACCCTGTGGAGGATGATTGAGGGCGGCGAGATGGAAGAAGTTACGGATATTATGCCCGTTATTTCACCGGACCCCGCTGAGAACCCGACGAATGCAATCTATACCTATACCTGGTCTAAGTTGGAAACGACTGATATTGACGGCAAGCCCTATACCTACTACGTCAGCGAAGAACCTTATAAATGGTATACCCCAACATACGAACCTTTAGTGGAGATAGGTGAAGGGCAGTATTGTGGTAAGGGTGATGAAGGCTGTATTATCATAAACAGCGCTCCGGCTCTGAGTAGTGCCACCCAAACGGGCAGCAAGGAATGGAACGGCGGCCCAAGTGAAAAGCCAGCTATTTGGCTGCAGCTTATGCAATCGGAAAATAACGCAGCGGCCATTCCATTTGGCGCACCGGTCAAGCTGGATGGTCTTGCGGATGAAGGTTGCACATCCGGCTGCGAAAAGACAGCCTGGCAGGCCGTATGGCTCAATATGCCCGTAAGTGACAACATGGAGAAAACCTGGACCTATTACGTCAAGGAAGTAAACAGTGACGGTGCTGACTGGGTGCCTGCGAACTATAAGAAAGCAGAAACCGGCATGACGGTTACCAATACCTTTATTCCACCCACCCTTATTGACCCGCCTGTGGCCTTCAAGAAGTGGGAAAACTTCAGCGGCCCCTACCCGACTGTATGGATGCAGCTTTACCGGCATATTGATGGCGGCGCTGCCCAGGCAGTGGGTTCACCCGTGCCGTTGGATGGCACTGCCGGTGGAGATTGCGCCGTAGGCTGTGAGGTTGTTGCCTGGTCTGCCAGGTGGGATAATCTGCCGGCTATGGACTTTAGCGGCAATCTTTATACCTACTCCGTCAAGGAAACCAACGCAGCCGGTGCAGACTGGGTGCCCGAGGGCTTTGCAAAGACTGAAGCAGGCATGACGGTAACCAACCGTTACGAAACGCCTGCGCCTCAGCCTACGCCGGTTACCCCCACCCCCAAGCCGATTGTGAGCATCCCCTACACGGGCGATAGTAGCAACATCACGGCATATGGTCTGGTTTCACTGATGGCACTGCTGGCCTTTGCCGGCATGCAAGGCCTTGCCCTCAAACGGCGCAAGCATTAATCTTATGTAATAAATCAGAGCCAGCAAAATGCTGGCTCTGATTTATTTAATGACGCGAGAAAAGCTGCATGACATCCCGAGTCAGTTTTGCCAAGAAAGCAGGAGTTAGCGGCTGCCTTGCTGAATGCGGAAAGGTGCTGCGGAAGAAAAACCATTAAAAATAAGGCGTTTTATCCTCTTTAGTCTGCCCTCACACGTCACCCTGAACGCAGTGAAGGGTCGGGTGCTTGGGCTTGTCAGGGCGTAAAAATACAAAGGCCAGATGCTTCCCTTCGGTCAGCATGACGAGAAAAGGGAGGAGGTTATGAAGCCTTTAGGCCAGGGAAAAGGCAAGATGCTTCGGAAAACCAACTTCAAGTCTACTCGTCACCCTGAACGCAGTGAAGGGTCTGGCGGTTATCTTGGCTAAAGCCAAAACAGAAAAGGCCGGATGCTTCCCTTCGGTCAGCATGATGAGGTGTTTATCGTATTCGATAAAGCAATCTCATCCAAACGCGTCACCCTGAACGCAGTGAAGGGTCTGTCAGTTTTACCAGGCAACACCAGAGGCCGATGCTTCGGCAAGTTCGGCTTAGCACGACGAGGGGGTGGGTTGTGCAGAGGATGGGCATGGTAGGAAAGTCAGATGCTCCGCAAAGGATGCTTAGGATGACGATAGGACACAGCGCTTTTGCAAAACTTCTTTCGCGTGATGAGGAGTTTAGAATCTCATTTACATAAAATGCATTCTTTTTATTTGTTTTCAGTTTCTGAGCAAAGCATTTATAAGTCAGCGCAGAGCAATCGCAAGAGGGCTTCATGGACGCTCGAAAAAGCGTTTAAAGGACCAACTCTGGAGAGCCTCAGGAGCATGCATAATTCCATAAAGTTTTCATGAATAATCATGCAGAGCCTTCACGAACAATCCCACAAGACCTTTAAAAAGGCAACGCTGAACAAACAAACAAAGCCTTCATGAACGCTCAAAGAAAGTACTTAAAGGTCCAACTCTGAACAGTCGCAGGAGCCTTCATGATTAATCAAACCAAACTCATTTAAACTCTTGACGCTTGAAACGCTTAAAGATAAAATTCGGCAATTTGGTTAGAGGAATAGCGCAACAATGAGTTATACAAAGGTTACTAAGCTTAAATCAGGTCAGCAAGCAGCCTTGCAATTTCCTATTCCCTCTTTAGAAAAAATACAGAGCGTGGCAGAGTTTTCTGCCACTTTTTTTTGTATTATCCCCATCATTCATTTTTTGCCTAAAAGGAGCATTGATAGAAAATGAAAAAAGAAATCCAAAAACCCAATATCCTGGGCTATCTGCCAAACGAAAAACCGCCGTTCGGCCAGCTTATCCTACTTGGCGCGCAGCATGTGCTTACCATGTTCCCTGCTACTGCCCTGGCCTCTATTTTAATGAAGTTCCCCATCAGTACTGCTCTTACTGTAACCGGCATTGGAACCATCATCACATTGCTTCTTTCGCGGCTGATCATTAAAAAGTATATTCCGCTCTATTATGGCGCCAGTTTTGCTTATATTGCTGCCGTTCAGGCGATTTTGAATGCCAAAGGGGTTACGGGCCCGGTGGCTCCGCCTAATGTCATCGGAATCATCACCGCAGGTTTTATCGCAACTGGTATCATCAACATCCTTGTTGGGGCGGCCATTAAAGCTTCAGGCGGAAAAAAGGCCATTGACCGCATTTTGCCCCCCATTATCACCGGTTCTGTGGCCTGCACGATTGGGGTTGGCCTGGGGGCGGCTGCGCTTTCAAGCGCCAGCGGCAGCTGCTGCGGCATAACTGAACCTGCCTTGCAACTGCGCTGGTGGGGGGTGGCCTTCATTACCCTGTTGGCTGCTTATCTTTTTTCTGTTTATCTTCAGGGCAAAGGCTTTATTGGCATGCTGCCTATTTTGCTTGCCGCCATTGTAGGTTACCTTGTTTCCATCCCGCTTGGGCTGGTTGACTTTGCGAATTTCGGCAAAGAAGCCATCCTGCGGATGCCCCAGTTCACCCTGCCGGTTTTCAATGACCCGCTCACCCTTACCGTTATCCTTGGGGTGGGTGTAATGGCCATCGCCACTGTGCCTGAATCCACCGCGCACCTTTACCAGATCAGCCTTTATGTTGACCATCTGGCAGATCAAAAAGGGGAAGAAAGATATCACCTGGATCGCCATATTGGTTTCAATCTTGTGCTGGATGGCATTGATGATTTGATTAATGGCCTGCTGGGTTCGCCTGCGGGCACAAACTACGGCGAAAATAACTCGCTTATGGTCGTTTCCAGAAATTATTCCGGGCCTTCCTTGATGATGGCCGGTGCGATTGCCATTGTTCTTGGCTTTTTCGGGCCCCTGGCCGAGGCGGTTCACTCCATCCCTACGGCGGTTACCGGCGGCCTTTCCATCTACCTCTTTGGGGTTATCGGCATGCAGGGTATTGCGCTTCTGATGTCTGAAAAGGTGAACCTCTATGACCCAAAGCAGCTTGCTATTGGCGCTACTATCCTCATTGTGGGTATTGGCGGCAATATCGGCTTCCCGGGCGGTTTTTTGCCCATTCCGCTGCTTAAGGGCATCTTCCCCTTTGGCTGGCCGGCTATTGCAACGGCCGCTGTACTTGGCATTTTAATGAACGCAATTACCCTTGTCTTTAAGCCTTCCGTAGAGCGTGAGGCGGTTGAGGATAAGGAATTCAGCGCTCCCGGCCTGATGCCCCAGCCGGATCAGGACGGCGAGAATAAACGCATCAGCCAGATTGACGCCCCTCAGGGTGACGAAAAATAAGAACTGCATAAGCTGAGCATTTGCCTTCCACGGATACGTTAAAGCCGTGGAAGGTTTTTTTGAGCGAATGAAATCCCGGCTGTTATTTGCCATTGACCTTTGCTTAACGCTTGAGCCGGCCAAGGAGGTGATGAGCCGGCAAAGGATATGTTGACGGCTAAAAAGCCTCTATGGTATATTTGAGTAATAGCCTCAGCAGGAGGTTAGGTTGGTGTTTAAGCAAAACCAGACAAGGAGAAGAGAAGATTAGCATTAAACCTGAACATCGTATAAATGAACGCATTCGCACTGAGAAAGTTCGCCTCATTGATGAAAATGGAGAAAATATTGGGGTAGTTTCTATTCAAGACGCGCTGAGGCGCGCGGATGATGCCGGTTTAGACTTGGTGGAAATAGCCCCCAATTCGGAACCCCCCGTTTGCAAGATTATTAATTACAGTAAATTCCTTTACGAAAAAGAAAAGAAGGAACGCGAAGCCCGAAAATCTCAGACAAAAATTGAGATTAAAGAAATTCGACTTCGCCCAAAGACGGGTGATAATCACCGCGATTTCAAAGTGAAGGATGCGCGAAGGTGGCTGCTTGGCGGCATTAAGGTGCGCGTTACGGTTCGCTTCCGCGGCCGTGAAATCACATATCCTGAACTTGCGCTGGAAGACTTGCGGGAAATTGCTGAATCTCTTCAGGACGTTTCGGATATTGAGCAGGCCCCCAACATGGAAGGCAAAACCATGTATATGATGTTAAGCCCCAAACGTGCCGCCTCTTCCGTGGGTGCTAAACTTGGGGCGTCTGCAGAGCCCAAAGCTGCCGTTCGAGCTGATAAAAGCAGTTCAGAAAAGCCTGAAGCGGTTCCTGCCCAGTAGTCAGGATAGCGCATTGCGCTGAATTAATGACTGTTTAAAAAAAGGAAGCTTTCCAGAAAATGGATGGCGCTTTTTTAGCTGACTGCGATTGCATCTGATGGCGCGAGGCCATGGCGTAAATAATCATTGATGCGCATGCGTTTGCCTTGCGCACCCATCTTGACTAATTTGTCCTGCCTCAACAAATTGTGTGCCATTCTACGTATAACGGGGAAGTTCCCGGCAGCACGGTCCTTCCTGACCTGACAGCGATTCTCGTTTGACGGAAAGGATTTCATGTGCCTTGTCTTTCATTCTGGTGATAAGGCAGCGCTTGGGGTGGTAACAAAACTTCCCGCTGCGTCATGCTGAGGGCGAGCTGACCGCAGCATCTGGCTTTTTGTGTTTTGAGGCTTTATCCAAGATGACTGCCAGACTCTCCCCTTCGTTCAGGGTGACGCGTGAGGTGATGCAGGCTCTACGCCCATTATTTAGACGATTGCCGTGTTGTTTAGCTCGATTTCGGGTCGATTTCGGGCTTGACTCTCCCGAAATTCTGGTATAATCCCAGTTTGGTTTAATGACCAACGGCTGCGCCATGCACAGCCGTTGGATTTTCTAAGAGGAGTTTGATCGTGCCACGCAAGAAGTCAGAATCAAAGTACAAGATGAAGACTCATAAGGCTACCTCCAAACGCTTCCGTGAGACCGGTTCGGGCTTAATTGTACGCACCAAGATTGGCAAAGGCCATCTTCGCCGCAATACGCCCAAGCGCGTTAAGTATCTGCTTAGCGAAACCATTGTTGTAAAAGCGAATGGTTTGACCCGTCACATCAAGCGTTTAGCGCCTTATATGAGCAAAAAGGACTAATTTAGTCCGCACCAACCCGTTTTAGTGTGGCTGCTGGGTGTATGCAACAAGATTTTCAATCTGACGCCCAGGGGACCGCAAAGGAGATGTAATTATGGCAAGAGTAAAAAGTGGACCTTACAGACGCCGCCGCCATCAGGCGCTCATCGCCCGTAACCGTGGTTACGAAGGGACCCGATCACGTCTTTTCAAACGCGCCAATGAGACCTTCTTAAAGGCTCAATGGTATGCCTATGGAGACCGCAGAAACCGCAAGCGCGACCTGCGCCGTTTGTGGATTGCCCGCATCAATGCTGCATCGCGCCTGAATGGCACAACCTACAGCAAATTGATTGCCGCGATGCGCAAAGCAGATGTGGTGCTCAACCGCAAAATGCTTGCTGATCTGGCCGTTCGCGATGCCAATGCCTTCGCCAAGGTAGTAGAAGCTGTTCAAGCCAAGTAAAAAAGCCGATCAAAACTTTAAAAGACCCCGCAAGGGGTCTTTTTTTTATACATTTCCATATGGGGTAAATTATTATTGGCATGCGTTCTTATCCTCAAAGCGCTTGATTACGTTTAAATTATCAATAGGCGTTAAAATTGAATAAACAATGAGCCTGTGAGAGAGGGCATATGAACATTCAAGGAACAGAAAAGCGCAAACCCGCGGCCAGTATTAACTGGTTCAGCCTGGTTATTTTGGCTGTTACCGGCCAGATTGCCTGGGCTGTGGAGAATACCTGGTTTAACACCTTCGTTTTCGATAAGATTACCAAGGACCCGCGGCCTATTGCCTGGATGGTGGCCGCAAGCGCCGTTACAGCCACCCTTACCACCCTTTTTATGGGAACGCTTTCTGATCGCACCCGCTCCAAGTGGGGCAAACGCAAACCCTACATCCTTTTTGGCTATATTTTTTGGGGCTTGATGACGGTTCTTTTTCCCATGAACGCTTTTTTGAAAACAAGTTCTTTGGCGGTGCTGGGAGTGATTCTGACTGATTCGCTGATGACCTTTTTTGGTTCAACCGCTAACGATGCGGCTTTCAACGCCTGGACAACGGATGTAAGCCCATCCGAAAAACGCGGAAAAGTTGAAGGTATTCTGAACCTTTGCCTCTTTATTGCCCAAATTATCTCCAATGTGGCGGCTGGTATTTTTATCGACCGCTTTGGGTACTTCATTTTCTTTTACGTTCTTGGCGGGCTGGTGATGATAGCAGGTTTGGTGGCTGGGCTGGCCCTTAGAGAAGAGCCTACAGACCAAGAAAACAAGCCAAGAAAACCTTACTGGGAAGAGATACGGGAATTGTTCAGCCTTGATACAATCAAGCAAAACAGGCAGCTTTTTGTGCTGCTTAGCCTCATTATGGTTACAGGCATTGGTATGCAGGTTGCTTTCCCTTACCTGATTATTTATCTCAATCATTATCTTGGGGTAAGCAAAACGCAGTACAGCATTATTGGCGGGGCCATTCTTATCATCAGCGGCGCGTTCTCCATTCCATTTGGCTTGCTGGCCGATCGCTGGAATAAAAAGATGATGCTGGCTCTGGCTATCATTGTCAGCAGCTTGGGGTGCTTTCTATTTGGTCAATCCAGAAGCATCCCTCTTTTGGCGCTGGCGGGTGTATTGTGGCAGGCTTTTTCAGTGGCTATTTCGATTGCCAGTGTTTCATGGCTGAAAGACTTGCTGCCGGAAGAATCACGCGGGCGCTTTTTAGGCATGCGTATGATTTTTTGGATTGCTTTGCCGATGCTTATTGGCCCGGCCATTGGCTCGGTATTGATCAGGCGCTTTGGCGTTCCAGCTACTCTGGCAGGGGAATCCGGCTATATTCCCGTGCCGATTATCTTTGCAGTAGGTGCTGTCATCAGCTTTTTTGCTTTGCTGCCCTGGGCCTTTTTGAAAAACCCTCAGGAAAATGCTTTGGAAGGTGCAGAATGAGCCCTACGCCGCTGCTCACTCCCTGGCAGCCGAACCTGCCCATTCCGCATCCGGAATATCCGCGGCCGCAGTTAAAACGAGAAAAATGGACCAATCTTAATGGCCTTTGGGATTATCAAATTACCAAAACCAATCAGTCAGATCTGCTTAAGCAGGGCCGGATTTTGGTACCCTTCCCGCCTGAAGCAGCTCTTTCCGGTGTTGGGCATATCCTCCAGCCGGATGAGACTTTGCATTACATACTACGTTTCAGCTATCAGCAAGCTGAAAACACGCGAACGCTGCTGCACTTTGGGGCGGTAGACCAAAACTGCCAGGTTTGTTTAAATGGGCAGTTGCTGGGAGAGCACCGCGGCGGGTATCTGCCTTTCAGTTTTGATATCACTGAGCATTTAACGGCTGCGCAGCAATGCCTTCAGGTTTTAGAAGTTTCTGTTCAGGACCCAAGCAACAGCAGTATGGATCAGTACGGCAAGCAGACGCTGCAGCCAAAGAATATTTGGTACACCTCTGTTTCCGGAATTTGGCAAACCGTCTGGCTGGAAAGTGTGCCGCTAAACTATATTGCAAAACTGAAACTGACACCTGATTTGGACCAGTGCTGCTTAATCGTTGAGATTGAGCTTAATGGCCCAGGCAAAGCGGATTGGATGATAAAAATGGAAGCCTTTGCCGAAGGAAGCAGCGTAGCCGCTTTAGAAGTTGCGGCGGGACGGCAGGCAAAACTGCCCTTGCCAGCCCCCCGGCTATGGACACCTGAGACTCCTTTTTTGTATGATTTGGAAGTTTCGCTGTTGGAAAATGGAAAAGAACTTGACCGGGTAAGTTCTTACTTTGCCATGCGCAAATTCAGCAAGGTGAAAGACCTTAAGGGCTATTGGCGTTTTGCGCTGAATGACAAGCCGCTTTTTCTTTACGGCCCTTTGGATCAGGGTTACTTCCCGGATGGGCTTTACACTGCGCCCAGCCAGGCTGCCATGCTTTATGACCTGGAATATACCAAGGCGATCGGCTGCAATATGGTGCGCAAGCACATCAAGGTAGAGCCGCTTACATGGTATCGGGCCTGCGATGAACTGGGGCTTATTGTCTGGCAGGATATGCCCAACGGCGGGCATAAATGTGAAGACTGGTTATCCGTGTTTACAATCTTCACCGGCTTTCACCGTAACGACCGTACTCTTTTGCGGCGCTTTGGGCGCCAGAGCGAAACAAACCGGAAGCAGTTCATCACAGAACTGCGCCAAATGATAGAGCACCTCCATAACATTCCTTCCGTTGCGGTGTGGGTGCCCTTTAATGAAAGCTGGGGCCAGTTTGAAGCCCTGAAAACGGCGGAGATGGTGCATGCACTTGACCCAAGCAGGCTTGTAGACCATGCCTCCGGCTGGTTTGACCAGGGCGGCGGAGACTTTCAGAGCCGGCATGTTTACTTCAAAAAGCTTAGCGCCTCCCAACCTGATGCGCGCATTCTGGCCGTTACCGAATTTGGCGGCTACAGCCTGCAAATACCGGGGCATGTCTGGGATGAATCTTCCAAGTTTGGCTATCGTTTTCTTAATTCAAAAGAAGCCCTTACCCAGGCATATCTGCTTTTACTGGAGAACGAAGTAAAACCGCTGATTGCCAAGGGCCTGGCAGTTGCCATTTATACCCAGACCAGTGATGTGGAAGCAGAAGTAAACGGCTACCTGACATATGACCGCAAGGTTGAAAAAATGGAACGGGAATTAATAACTAAAAAACATGGTGAATTTTATTTATAACTGATTCTTATTTAAGAACTATTTATTTAGAATTTGGCTGTTTACAAAACTCCATTAAATAATAAATTTTCTGTGATTTAATAAAGTTTCTCTAATGATTGAATTCTTGAAAAATCATATAGATGATATCTGGTTATCCAATATAAAAAATTACTTTGTACCAAACAGTGAAAAATTACAGGAATATCCTTTTTCATCATACAATTCACTTTTAATGATGCCTGAGTAAATACAACTCTTACTAAACAAGATTTTATAAGGGCTATTATGTGTTTCTTCACTTATATGCCAGATATTAATTTCTTCAGGAACAGAAACCCAATATTTTTGGTCTAACCAGATAGTTTGGGCTTCTCCCCTTTCGGTTATTATGTTTAATCCGACTTGAACCTTGTAATTACCTGCTTGACTAAAATGAAGAAAAATTGTTAAATCAACAAATTCTCCAGGACCCAATGAATATGACAAATCTTTGTTTTGAGATTTGTCAATTGTAAAATATCCTATTTCTTTCCAAAATTTATTTTGATCCTCGATGAAAAATGAGTTTTGTTGTATGTTTTCTTGGGGCTTCACGTGTATATAAAATAAATAAGGTATTTCGAAATAACCTCCAACAGGTGGTCTTAACCATTTTGGAACATAGAGAATATTAGGATTACTATTTTTGTAGGGGGTGTATTCTACAACTTTGACTGGAACAGAAAATAAAATCTGTTGATTACTTCGTGCACTTTGATTTCGAACTTTTAACCCAATGTTTTGAATAGGATTAATGTATGTTTGATGATTGTTGTATACATCTTCAATTTGCTCTTTTCTTACATCATCATCAGTTAATATAATGTTGAGAGTACTGTCCTTAAATTCATTTGAAGTAAGTAAGAGTGGACTTATATCTCCTTTCCAATTGATAATACTTTCTCTTGTTGTTGGAATCCCCATTAGAACCGTAATTAGAGCCAATATTACACCAAATAAGCCAATCCACCACCCCTTCTTTTTCAACTATCACCTCCTAAGCTAAAAAAGAAAAATATTGACTGAAATACGTTTAACTATATATTCATAAAAGCATTTCTTGTTATTAAATATCTCTTTTTCTCAATAATATATAGTTTTTGAATAAAAAATATTATATTGATTCATGTAAAAGAAATACCCTAATTCTTTAGCATTATAATCTATTTATTATAATAGGTTTGATAAAGAAAATTGTTTGTAATCAATGACTCTCTTAATGCCTTGATAAATTGTAATTTTCGCTCAAAGTGAATTGTTTTAAAATTGCAATTACAATGAAAATTAGAATTCCATTCAAATCTTAGATTGCAAATGTAATATAAAAGATTTACGCATCAATCACTGTAACTCTATATGTGAATATGTTGTTTATTTCAGTTCACTCATAAATGTCTCCCGCTTATTTTGCTGGCGGCGGAGCAAACTCCAACACGGCGTTATTCGTGGCATCATTCACCCAAACGTGGCCATCCGGGCTTACTGTCAGGCCGTTGACTATCCCGATAAGGTAGCTGTTATCAAAGCCGCCCCAGAGCTGGATGAAATTGCCATCTTTATCAAAGTGCAGCACACGGCCTCCGGCTGGGTCTGTCACAAACACATCGTCTTGCGGTCCAAGGGCCAGGAAGGGTTTATCTTCAATGGATTGTGAAGTCCAGGCGTTTACTTCCCAGTTCTTTTCAGGGCTAAAACTGCCATCAGGATTAGGTTTAAAAACAGAGACACGGTTGTTCCAGGTATCTGCGATATACACTCGCCCGTCTGCGCCCACTGCCAGGCCCACCGGCTCATCCAACTGGCCAAGGTCCAAGCCGCGACTACCAAACTGGGTAATGTAATTGCCACTTGCATCAAAAACAACCACACGCTGCTTGCCCGTGTCGCTAACGTAGACGTGATTATTTTTATCAATTGCAATGCCTCTGGGGCCCCAAAAGCCGTCACTTTGGCCGTTGATGCTAAAATTGCCCCATTTGCGCACAAAGGCACCATCCTGGGTGAAAACCTGGATGCGATGGTTCCAGGTATCGCTCACAAAAACGTTGCCATCTGTCCCAACAGCCACGCCCCATGGTTCATTAAAGGTGCCATCCGGAGCATTGATATCCATTTTGCCGGAGGGCAGGCCCCAGCTCTTGATGAATTTGCCGGATGAGTCAAAATGGACAATCTGGTTATTGCGCGAGTCGGCCACAAAGAAACTGCCATCCTTGGCTTGGGCTAAGCCTCTGGGCGCGTTAAAGGGTTTGTTATTGAGGTTTACTACCACCTTAACGGGGTCTAAGCTGATGGTACCCGCTTTATAGGGGTCTGTTTTGCTTTCAGCCGCGGGCTGCGGTGCAGCGCCAAGTTCCCATATTTGAGCGGCCAGGTCTTTGCGAATATACAGGCGCATATTCGCAGCGGGTGACCATGTTGCCAGGGTGAGGTCTTTGCGGCCTGTCAGGGCTGCGTACTGTGTGTAGTCGCGGTTTAGCCAAATTTGCCAAAGGGCAGAGCGCATGGCGGGGTTGGTAATAGCGTTGAGAATGTTGGCCAGATTCCATTGGCGATAGTCTTCCATGGGCCACCACATGCGTTTATAGGTATAGGCGTAGTAGCTATCGCCTACCACAGGCCCAATTTTGTCAAATTTATTGTCACCGACCATGATAACGGGGTAATCCCGCAGGGTTTTGGTGATTTGCTTATCATAATCCAGACGGTTTGGGAAGTGGCGGGTATACCACTGCAAGGGATAGCGCACATCGTCATCGTAGGCAATCTTAAGAGAAAGATCACCCGAAACACGTTTGGAAATCATGGTAAGTTCGTTGTAAACATTCTTCATGTCTTCGCTGGAGTGGGCGTAAACCAGAAATTCTTTGGCATTATCGTAATCAATATATGCCGCCCGCCAGGCCGTGCGGAACGTGAGCACCGCCAGAATGGAGAAAAAGGCCAAAAGCAGCATACGGCCGAACTGACTGGCCTGCCAGCCTTTAAGCGCTTTCCATAAGCCCAAGCCAAATGCCAATGAAGCGAGCAAGGCCAAGAGAAAGGTGCTGGTGTTTTGCAGGCTTGCCAAGTCCTTGCCTTGAAGGGGTGGGTTTTTACCCAGCAGGGAGCCCAAAAGGCTTGCAAATGCCAGCGCGAAAGCAAGAATGAGGCCAAAAATCAAGCAACCGTTCTTTTCTCTGGCTTTTTCCCAATCAAAATGATTTGCCAACCAGGCAATAGCCCAGCCGCCCGTAAGAATCATAGGCATGGTAATGTGCGTGGTCAGCCAGGGCATTCTTTCGCCTGCGGCCGTGAATGCCAAAAGGCTCATCAGGGACCAGTAAAGTAACAGGAAAACGGTAGGAACTGCCTTTGCCGGGTTTGTTTCCAAAATGGGCTCAGGGAAGAGGCGGCTAAAAAAGCTTTGACCTTCTTCTTCAGCAAGGGGTTTAGCATGGGATGCCAGGGCGGGTTCTTGCGGTTCCGCGCTATCTTCATCCGAGACAAGTATGGAAGGGGACGTAAAAGGCTGGCCCGTAAGACTGAAGAGAAGCTTATGCTTCAGCGCGATGATGAAGGCAGTAAGGGAGGCAATGGCAGGCAAAAATTCGTAGATGGGCACCTGCAGGAAAACGTAATAATAAAGAGGCTGGTTAGCCCTCTGCACGGCCTGCTGTGACATCCAATAGCCTAAGGCACCTTGAAGTCCGATGAAAAAGCCCTCTCCGTGCGTAAAAACGGTGGTGTAGAAAATCAGAAAAACCGTCCAAAAAATGGTGGCGGCTTTAAGCCAGACAGAACGCCACCACTTGAGGCCTAAAACCATCGCAAGCGAGCCAAGAATAGAAAGAAGGATGACCGAACGCAAAATGCCCTGTGAAGAGTAATCTTCTGGGTTGAAGCCCAAGGTCTTGAGCACAAGGGCTCCCATGAGGGGCAGCACCAGCAGCAATTGCAACGCAATGAGGTTGAAACTGCGCATGGAACGCAGTTTATGGCCGAGGCCCTTGATAAGCCCCATGAGGGCATAAACCACGCTACCAAGCAGCAGCAAAGCAGAAGCAAGCAGAGGAAGGCGTGATGCGAAAAAAGAACCCTGCTGCGCAATGGAACCCGCCCCTGCCATATCAGCCTTGGGCACCTCTGCCAGCGCGGCGGCAGGTGCAGCGGATTTATGGAGCACATAAATGCTGAGGAAAAGTAAACCGGTCAAAATAACCAGCTCAAAGCCCAAGACAAACTGGCGCTGGTATTTTTCGGACTTCCATTTTTCCTTGAAGGATTCGATAAAAAAGAGAATGGCCAGGAAGATGCAAGCTTCAGCCGTAAAAATATAAGCTGTGGCCTTATCGGCATAGTGAAAACCGGTGACCAGAGCCAGCCATAGAAGCCATTTTGGCTGGCCGTCTTCGAGGTAACGCAAGAAAAGCCAGAGCATAACCACACCCCAGAAAACGATAAAGACTTCGTTGCGGGTATAGCGGCTGTAAAAGAGAATGTAAGGCGAAATCATCATCATGAAGCCGGCCACAATGGCCCCAAGGCGGCCGAGATATCGCTTCCAGGCAAAAAGGGTAAAAAGAACAATGGCCACACCAAAACTTGCCGCGGGAACTCGGGCAGAGAAATCAGAATCCCCAAAGAGCGCGTAGGAAAGGGCCAACATGTGGAACTGGAAGGGCCCATGGGTGACGGGGTTGTAAACGTAACCGCTGAAGTTATAAGCCGGAACAACATGGTTAAGCTCATCATGCGACATGGTACGGTCGCCAACGCCAACAAAGCGCGAAAGGATGGTGAGTATAATAATCAGCCCCACGAAAAGCCTTTCAATGCTTAACCAAGGAAGCCATTTTGCAACCGGCCGGTCAAGCCAGCGTTCAATTTTAGTGTGCGGTGTCTGCATTATTTCAGAGTTTTCTAAGTCTGCCATAGGTTTACTCCCAATTGATGAGTAGAATATCTTAAAACTATACTTGAGTCCTTCAAAACTGACAAGCGAGGCGTGAGAAAGTGCGGAAAAACTGCAAAGTATTTTTCAGTAAAAATTTGTGGAAAAGTGAGAGGGTGTTTTGCCTGGCGTTCTCTGTAATCGGTAGGGTCTTTTTTCGGCAGGATTTCTTTTGGGATGAAGGCCTCATGCTGACTTGCGTCAGATATGTGCAGGGCTAAGCGATTGCGGTATGGGGCAGAAAATCTTGCAGGAAGTTTCAAGCTTGTTTTGTTTCCATGGGGTTTAAGATTGCAGGAGGTCTTAACAGTTTTTCTGTTCGCTTTAAACCAGAGTGTGGCAAATTTCCTTCAGTGGCCGGCAAGGCTGCTGCCACCTTTCCGCACGAAAACCTTTCTGCGTGTATGGCTTTTCGCATGCGGAAAGGTGCCATGCAACGAGGAGGATACATATAAGAAAGAGACTCTTCTGAATTTAGTCGGGTACATTTATATAGCTTTGAAGTACTGTGTGCCGCAGATTGCACTGAATGCTTTTCTGCTCTGCTCAAGTACTCTCATGGAAGGATGCGATAAAATAACGGCATGCAAAAAAAGCAAGCCTGGCGTTTCATCTGCATGTTTGCGGTTTTGACTGCATTTGGATGCAAACCTAAATTGCAAGAAACACAGGTAACGCCAGGCTTAGACCTTGGCGTAGAAGCCCTGGCCCAAACGGCTGTGGCGCGGGTGACGGTAATGGCGTTTGCCACCGAAATATCTGCAAAGCCCAGCCCTTCGCCCATTCCGACATTAAGCAACCCAACGGCTGCACCTACACTCCAGCCTTTTCCGAGCCTGGCTGTACCCACTGCCGCTTTGCCCTGCAATCTCATTCTGCCGGGTTCTCCCATTGACGTGAGCATTCCGGATGGAACCGTACTTAACCCGGGCCAGGAATTTGTTAAAACCTGGCGCATTATCAACGGGGGCAGCTGCCCATGGACGGCGCTTTATCAGTATAGTTTTTACTCCGGCAACCCTATGGGCGCCCATCAGGCCAACAGGTTGAAGACAGAGATTCAATCGGGGCAGGCAGTAGATATCAGCGTTTCCTTCTACGCACCGATTAAGCCCGGCGAATATGAAAGCGCCTGGATGCTGCAAGATGAAAACGGAGATTTTTTTGGCATGGGATTAAATGCCGATGCGCCCTTTTTTGTGAAAATTTTAGTAGCTGAGGCAGCTCCTTCGGCTACTGCTAACCCATAAGAGGAACAATGAACCCAAACGACCCTGAAAATATGATTGACTATCTTGATGCACTGCCGGATGACCTTGAGAAAGCCTGGCTTCTTGGAAATGCTTACGAACTGCCCCAGTTTGCTCCCATCCGCAAAGTTTGTATTGCGGGCATGGGAGGCTCTGCGATCGGCGGTGATTTTTTGGCGGCTTTTCTGGCAAAGGGAGGCAAGGTGCCTCTTGTTTCATGGCGGAACTATGATCTGCCGAAATGGGCCGAGGGGGAAGACTGCCTGGTAGTCTGTTCGTCACACTCCGGGAATACGGAGGAAACCTTGAGCGCATTTGCGCAGGCTTTAAAGCAAGGCTGCTCGGTGATGGCTTTTTGTACCGGCGGAGAGTTGGAAAAACGCGCCCGCGCTGCCGGAAAAGCCTGCTGGGTTTTTGAACATCACGGCCAGCCGCGCACGGCCATTCCTTTTGCGTTTGGAATTTTGCTGGCGTTGCTTAAGCGGTTGGGGCTGGCGGATTTTGATGAGAGCGAAATTGCAGAGGCTGCAGAAGTGATGCGTGATCAACGTAAGCGCATTGGTACACAATCTGCTTTGCATCAAAACCCGGCTATGCGGATGGCGGGCCAACTGATGAACCGTAATGTGGTGGTGCTGGCCGCGGGAGAAAATGAAGTGATTGCAAGGCGCTGGAAGGGGCAGATAGCAGAGCTTGCCAAAGGCTGGGCTTCTTTTGAGGGACTTCCAGAAATGAACCATAACACGCTGGCTGGTTTGCAATTTCCTGAGAACTTATTTGAGAAAAGTTCCGCAATCTTTTTGCGGGCAGAAATGGACCATGCCAGAAATAAAATTCGTATTGAACATTCCATGCAGCAGTTTATGGTTGCGGGGATGGCGGTGGATGCTGTGCATGCGAGCGGCAAGGGCAGATTGGCGCAGATGTGGAGCCTTTTGCAATTTGGGGACTATGTGGCTTATTATCTGGCGTTGAATTATGGGGTTGACCCAACACCCATTGAAGCTTTAAATGCGCTTAAGAAAAAACTGGCCTCGGCCCCTTTGCTCCGGCACTAAAGCTGATGGAAAGCGGATTGGTACAGACTCAGCCTTTAGTGCAGGGTATCTACAACCTTGAAGATGCATTGGCTGCTTTTGAAGAAGCCGCTGAGCCGGGGAGTCTTAAAATATTGAT
>JAYFRD010000003.1:0-20165 GCA_034926255.1 Anaerolineaceae bacterium
GCAAAGATGGGCTGTGATAAGAATATCCTCATCCGTGCGCCCGGGAAGATACGTTTCAACCACTTCGATAGCCCCATCATAAAGGCTGGCATCAATGAACCCCTTCGCCTGAGGAAAGGCTGGTTTGGAAGGATCTTGGGCGTGTTCTTCAGCCATTTTGCGGCAAAGCGCTGCTAAACGATCGCCTTCCCGAGGGGAAAGCGTAAAACCGCCTACCTGCGCTTCACCTTCGACATGCTTCCACCAGAAGCTGATGTAGTTCAGGGTGTCCACAAGGTCATAGCGCTCCCTCACGGGTTTAATCTCGCGCATGTAATCCGTAATAAAACCAATGGCACCGGTTTGCTGGATGGCCCAATCGGCATATTGGCTTACATGCCCGCGGATAAAAAGCAGGGCTCCTTCCGCTTTCAGGCCTTCATAGGCTTTGGGGTCTGGGCCCTTATCCATGAGCACAATATCTACGGCCTTATCTCTAAATTCCATTCCATAGCTTTTTGGGCAAATGCTGAGGGGGTTTACGCTATAGTCGGCCAGAAGGCGTTCCTCAGGGGTTATCAAAGACAATTGTCCTGCGCGGCAGTCCCATTCCTGGAACATTTTAGACTGAAAATACCACTGACGCGGGTTAGCGGGGTAGGAGTGGACCTTAACTTCAAAGCCTGCTGCCTCCATCTTGCCCGCCACCCATTTGGCAGCTGCCCGGTAACCCGTGGAAGCCTGAATGCGATGGAAATTGCTGATTTCGCGGACGAAATTGAAGGCACGCTGCCCAGAGGCAGCTGTTTTAATCTTGTTGATGGCTTCCCACATAAGGTATCTCCTGTTGTTTAGAATGGACTTGTCAGATTCTATCTGGTAAATGCCCCGTTTCAATAGAAAAGCTACATTTTTTGTAAATTTTGCAGGTCAAAGTATAAAGCGAACATAAGCAGAAACGCCGTAAACTTCGGCTTGCCTTAGTCCGCAAGCCTCATAAAACTTACGGTTTTTTTCCAAATTATCTGTGATCAGCACAATTTGGCGTACATGCGAATATTTTTCGATGACATGGACAAGCAAGTTTTTACCGAGCTTTTGGCTTTGGTAACGCGGGTTGATCAAGAGGTCCTGTATGTAGATAATGCTCAGACCATCCCCAACTACACGGATGAGACCGGCGAGGTTTTCACCAGCCCAGGCACTGCGATAATAAAGGCTGTTGGGCAGGATGAGGGCCATTAAAGCAGGGTCACGCGTATAGGCCTTCCACTCCACACTTTCGTAAAGGCCCATCAGGGCCTCAAGCGGAATTTCTTTGCCTTCTTCAAAACGGAAAAGAGGGCTTGCCTGTATTTCAGATTTAGACAAGATGAGCCCCTTGTGAGGCCCGGCAACAATAAATTTGGGCAGTTTTATTTGTAGCTTTTGTGTAGCCTTTACCCAGTTGGGCGATAAAGTCAGCGGTGTGTTCGGTTTGCACCAAATTGACAGTGCAACCCCCAAAGCCCGCGCCGGTGAGGCGCGCACCCAAACATCCTTTAAGCCCAGAGGCAATTTCAACCAGCTTATCCAACTCGGGGGTGCTTACTTCAAATAAATCGCGCAGGCTGGTATGGCTTGCAGCCATCAAGCGGCCGAATTCCTGGCCATCCCCTTTTTCAAGAGCGGGCACAGCTTCTTGGACTCTGGCAATTTCTGTGACTACGTGTTCAGCTCTTTTGGCCGGGCGGGCAGGCAATTCAGATTTATAGTGATAGAACTGCTCAGGGGAAATATCCCGCAAATTTTTTAGATTTGGAAGCCAGGCTTGCAGGCAACGAACCGCTTCTTCGATATCAGCACGGCGGTCGTTGTAGCCGGAGGTGGTCAGACTTCGGCGCACGCTTGAATCGGCAATGACAATAGAGGTTCCGGCAGGTAACTGCACGGGCTGCCAGCTGAAGCTGCGCGTATCAAACATCAAAGCATGGTCTTTTACACCGAAATAGCAGGCGAACTGATCCATGATGCCGGAGTTAACCCCAACATACTGATTTTCTGCTTTCTGGCAGAGTTTAACCAGATCCATATCATCCAATTCAAACTTGCCCAGAATTTTCCAAACAAGAGCAAAGCCTACTTCAACAGCAGCCGACGAGCTTAAGCCGGCACCCATCGGAATAGTGGAAGTATAGCTGGCCTCAAAACCGCGAAGGCTGCAGCCAGCCTGCTGCAATGCCCAGGCTACGCCAGCTGGGTATTTAACGAAGTTGGGCATTGCTTCACCATTCGTCAGAAGCTTTTTCTCAAGGTTTTCAAGGGAGAAGACGGCTTGTTTTTTAATGTCTAAGGCCTGCAGGCGGATTAATGGCTCGTCAATTGCCCTAACGGTGATGCGCACAGCGCGATCAATGGCAGCGGGCAAGACAATGCCATCGCTATAATCTACGTGCTCACCCAGCATATTAACACGGCCCGGAGAGAGTACGATAAGGCTTGTTTGGTTTGCTTCCAATTTTTTCATCATTTTTTCTTTCATTTCCTCCAAAGAATTAGTAACAGAAGCTGCAAGTTCTATTTTTTGATGATGCTGCATTTTCTTAATAAAAGCCTCTCGCCTTAGGGCGCTGCTGCGGTCTGCCAATTCTTCAATATAGACCAAACGCCGGGGCTTGCGTAACCTGGTGTAAGCAGACCCTCGCCCTTTGGAATGCGCTTCTTCACGTTTAAAAGGGTCTGTTGACCAGCCCGTATAAAGGCTGCCATCTTCACATTCAAGCATGTAACAAAAGTAAGGCATTCCCAGCCTAAAAATGCAAAAGCAAGCGTACCAGTGTGTTGATGGGCTGGTTCAACAGGCTTGAAAAAGCAGAAATACCCATCATGGGCAGAACAAAAGCAAAGATAAGAAGAAGATAACTGCCATAAGGACGCAGGCGCTCAAAGCTTTCCCGCCAAGTTGGGGGGATTAAAAAGTCGAGAATTTTATCGCCATCCAGCGGAGCAATAGGGAAAAGATTAAAAACTGCCAAGGTAAGGTTGATCAAAAAAAAGTAAGTAAGAAAACTGCCGAGACTTGGCAGAAAACCGCTGCTTGGCTGGTCGATCAACTGAGGGTTGAGGTTGAGAAAAATAGCAGCGATGCCTGCCAGTAAAATGTTGCTTAGCGGGCCTGCCAGAGAAACCAGGAAAACCCCTGCCGGAGTTCTGCGTTTAAGGAGATAGGGGTTAATGGGGGTAGCTTTTGCCCAGCCAAAGCCCACCGTCATCAGCATGAGGGCACCCATTGGGTCAATATGAGCGATAGGGTTGAGCGTAATGCGCCCTGCATCCTTGGCGGTAGTGTCGCCCAACCAATAGGCAGTGAGGGCATGGGAAAGCTCATGGATGGTAAACGCAATCATCAGCGTGATGACTCGTGAAATGAGTATGGCAGGTTCAAGGTTAAGAAATCCAAACATTTTATGCTCCGGCTTAAGCCTGAGTAAAATTATAGCACCCGAGTATAATTTGGGCATGCTGCCTGAAATTGAAATAGGTCATCAAATAGAGATGCGCAAACCGCACCCCTGCGGCGGAAGCCGGTGGGAGGTTGTGCGGCTTGGGGCAGATATTGGCCTGGTCTGTTTGACGTGCGGGCACAGGGTTTTACTTAGCCGCAGGGAGCTTGCCCGACGGATAAAGCCCTTGGCAATAAAGAATGCTGTGAGAGAAAAATGAGCAATATCCCTAAAAAGCCCCATATTCTTTTCCTTTTTTCAGATACCGGTGGAGGCCACCGTGCAGCCGCAACGGCTATTCAGGAAGCGTTGACGGTGGAATTTCCTGGGCAGGTGGATTGGGAAATGGTGGATTTTTTTAAGGATTATGCGCCGCCACCTCTTAATAAAGCTGGCCCGGATTACAGCAATATGGCGCAACTGCCGGATGTATGGGAAATGTTTTTTGAGGCAAGCAATACAAGAACCACCGCAAAATTGGCCCAATACCTTGCCTGGCCTCTGGTAAAAAGCGGGGTGGACCGCCTTATTGAAGAACATCCTTGTGATCTGATTATTTCAGTACATCCCATTATTAACCCTCCCATATTACGTGCCTTTGGAGAAAATCGTCCTCCTTACCTGACCGTGGTAACTGATCTGATAACAACACACCAGTATTGGTACAACCGCGGTTCAGATATTATCATTGTGCCCACAGAAGAGGCCTTTGAAAGAGGGATTAAGTTGGGGGTAGATGCAGACAAAATGCACATCGTTGGTTTACCTATTAAAGAAGGTTACCGTAACCCCATCCAAAAACAGGAAGCCAGAAAAAAACTTGAATTGCCCACTGATTTGCCGCTGGTTTTAATGGTGAGCGGCGGTGACGGGATGGGCCCCCTGGAAGAAACAGTGGCTGCCATTAATGACGCCAAGGTTCCTACCGGTCTGGTAATCATTGCAGGGCGCAACCAGGCCCTCAAACAGCGCTTAGAGAGCTTGGAATACCCACATCCAGCTTTCATCAAGGGTTTTACAACAGACATGCCGACCTATATGCAAGCCTGTGACATTATTATTACCAAAGCAGGCCCCGGCACTATATCAGAGGCTTGCATTGCGGGCTTACCGATAATCCTTTACAGCAAAATACCCGGTCAGGAAAATGGGAACGTCGATTACGTTCTGAATCACAAGGCAGGCGTGTGGGAGAATGACCCCAAAAAGGTGGCTGGTATTCTAAAGGACTGGATAGAGAACCCGGGGCAGATGAAAGCCTTTGCGGAGGCTTCAAGAAGCCTGGGCCGCCCGGACGCATCTCACCTTATTGCGCAAACAGCGATGGCCCTTTTGGGCCTTTATGACATGAACAAAATTTGCTATTACGACAAAAGAAACCCTAACGGTTCAATGGGATGAGTTTTTAAAAAAGATTTATTTTTTAGGCGGAAGCCTATCTATCCATTAAGCCGGGGATGGGCAGCTGCAAAGGCAGGAGCGTAAAAGTTCGGCGATGCTGGGGGCAAGCGTTAAAACGTTCAATAGCCTCCCGATGGGCAAGGGTGCCGTAGCCCTTATTTTGGCTAAATCTATAACCTGGATAGATTTCATCCAAGGTGCGCATTTCAGCATCCCTGGCTTCTTTAGCAAGCACAGAGGCGCAGGCAATACTTAGGCTGCGCTGATCTCCTTTGACGATAGCTGTTTGAAACATGGGTAACTGGGGGATGGCAAAAAAGTCCAAAAGCAGATGTTCAGGCTGCTGTGCTAAACTTTCGATGGCACGCATAAAAACAAATTGACCAGCCAGGCTGATGCCTCTTTGGTCAATTTCTTCCGCTTCAACCCTCCCGTAAGCCCAGTAAAGCGCCACTGACTGAATGGTTTCTACCAGGTTTGCGCGTTTGCGGGCAGTAAGCTGTTTTGAGTCACGCACGCCTTCCAGCTTCTCAAGAAGGTCAGGGTCATCCCAGGGCAGGATTACGGCTGCTGAGATAAGCGGCCCGGCCAAGGCACCACGCCCGGCTTCATCCAAGCCCGCTACAAATCGGGTGTTTTTCCCCCACAGTTTTTTTTCAAACTCAAGGTTTGGTTTTTCAGGAATTTGGCTCAGGTCGTAGCGCTTACGCACGGTAAGCACCAGCCTTGCGTTTGCGGCGGATGCGCAATAAATCTGCAGCCATTTTGAATGCTTCCTTAAAAACGTTCATGCGGCTCCCAGCGGAATAAGTCCAGTCGATTGGAACTTCTACTATTTTATAACCTTTTTCTCTGGCAATAGCCAGTATTTCCACATCAAAACTCCAACCCATCTCTGTTTGCAAGGGAAAAATCTTGTGAACAGCCTCTGCCGAAAAACATTTAAAGCCGCATTGAGAATCTTGCACCCCGGGAAGAACTAAAAACTGCACAAGCCCATTGAACACTCTACCGACAAAATGTCGGAACTCGGGTTCATCAATGCGGCGGGCACCTTTGGCCTCACGTGAGGCAATGGCTACTTCTGCTTCACATTGCGGAGGGATAAAACGGCTTACCTGCTCAATGGGCATGGAAAGGTCTGCATCGGCCATGAAGCGGAATTCGCCGCGGGCTTCGAGCATACCCTGATGAATGGCGTTGCCTTTGCCTGCTTTTTCCAGTTTGAGCAGCCTAAGCTCGGGCATCAGAGGTATCGCTTCACTTACTATTTCCGCAGTGTGGTCGGAGCTGGCATTTTCAACCACCAAGACTTCTGCTTCAAAGGGCAAGGAATTAACATACTCATGAACACGGATTAGGGTTTTTGGCAAGCGAGCGGCTTCGTTGTGGGCTGGGATAATGATAGAGAGCTTGGGGTTGCTCATGCTGCTCGCATCCTTCTTTTAAATAAGGTCGGGGTGGGCGGACTCGAACCGTCGACCTCTGCGTCCCAAACGCAGCGCGCTAGCCGACTGCGCTACACCCCGGCGGATGATTAGTATAACTGTAAGTTCTCAAATACTCAAGAACTTTAGCGCTTAGGCAGGTGTGCCCCTTGCAAAGCCTTATTGTGCAAAATGATGCTCAGCAGAAAGCTTAATCACTTCCTGAGCAGCGGCAAGGCATTCTTCAGGATTGTCTTTTACAAATACCTCTGCAGAGGAATTCATATTATTCCAGTAGTAGCCTACAATCGCCGGAAAATGGGTATCTTTATCCCGCCAGACGTTATACGTTATTTCTATTCCGTTGAGGTTTAAGATTTCACTTGTGAGCGGTGTTTGATCGGGGTTTACCCCATGGCCGAGCAGTTGCCGAATATTACAGCCAGCAAACTCCTTGGAATGGAGAATATAGCAACCATTCTGGAAGCCATCCGGTTCAGTGGACCATTTCTGCGGGTTGAAATAGAGCACAAAGGGTTCGCTGCCATACCCAACTACAACATGTTCAAGCGTTTGAGCAGGCGTAGCACTTGGCAAAACGGGATTTTGCACGGGAGTTTCGCTGGGCTTGGGCGTGTCAGTAGGGGCTTGAGTATTTTTTATGAGGGTGGCAGCAGGCTGCTCAGCCTTTTTTGTTTTATCAGAATTGGTTGAAATGAATGTGCAAGCTGCGAAAAGAAACAGGCAGCCAAATGCGATAAGTAAAATGATTCTTTTCATCATTACCTCCTTAGATTAGGTAATTCCTACTTTTAATTTTACCTCGTTCGTCTTTTTGGTTAACTTTGTGTTGTGTTTATCCAAGAGGGCAAAGCCTTGTTTTTATACGGTTTTGGCAGATGTTGTAAAATTTGAAGCATGAATCGCAAGTTTATTCAACTCTTAGCTTTGGGGGTTGTGGGACTCTCTTTGTTTTGTGGCCTTGCTGCCCCAGTTACAAAGGTTGATGCCCGACCTGTTGGCTCATTTTTGCAGGGGGGCAAAGCAAACACTATCCTGGCGATGATTACACCCATGCGCATCACAGAGGCTGGTGTTTTGGAGTACCTTGACGTGAACACCAAAACCTACACCTCCGCAGGCCTCATAGAAAGCCACCGGCATCTTATTTACCCTTACAGCCCCGTGAAGCGGGTGGATTTTTTAATTATTCATTACGACACTTTCCCCAATTTGCGTTCTGATGGTAAGCCGGGCACAGTTCAGAACACAGTTGCCAATTTGAATGACGGCCGTATGGCCAGCATTCATTATTGTGTGGATTCTTACCCGATCAGCAGCCAAAACAAACCCGGTATGGGGATGGGAGTGCTTATGGCTACCCAACCTGCTGCCTTGCCTTACAGGGCAAGGCATACCGCCATTTCGGTCAGCCTTGAAAACGGAGTAGACCCTAACAGCCAGCAAACCGCAGAGCTAATGGAAAAGCTTGGTATTCTGAACAAGCTCTCTCAGTTCAACCTGGATAAAAAGAAAGATATGGATGCTGTTTCCATAGGTATAGAACAGTCCGGCAATGATTTTTCAAAGCATTTTCCGCTTAACATGCCGCCTGAAAGAGAAATAGCCAACCTGCTTAGCCTCATTATTGCTGCTTCCCACCGATATTCCCTTAAGATTTGGGATATTCTCGGTCACAATGAAATTCAGCAAAAACCTGACCCGGGCTACGAGTATATGACCATTCTGCGGCTGCTGCTTGCCCGACTTTATTTTGAGAAGCAAAGCCTCTTTCCTAAAAACTTTTTGGGGGTTGAGGCGCAAGATTTTTATGATGATCTGAAGCAATATGCCTCTGCCGCGATGGGCGAACAAAACTATGAGAAAGTGTTAGATTGGCTGGAGATTGCGGAGCCGAATGTTCTGCCTCTGAGAGGCATTGAAATAAAGAAACGCCGACCTTGCGGCGGTGCGCTTTTTGGGCTTTATTGAGAGCGATGCTTTTTGTGATTCGACAATCCAAACCCTTTTCAGTACAATTATTTAACGAGGAATTGTGCACAATAATCTAAACCTTAACCCATAACCTCGAAAGGATTTCCATGTATCAGAAAGTTATTATTGTTGGTAATCTGGGCAGAGACCCGGAGATGCGTTATACCCCAGATGGCAAGGCTGTGACTACTTTCAGTGTGGCCACCAGTCGTCGCTATAAAGAAAAAAATGACACCACATGGTTCCGCTGTACTGTTTGGGGAGTTCAGGCTGAAACCTGCAGCCAGTATCTGCACCAGGGTTCCAAGGTGCTCATTGAAGGCCGCCTCAATCCTGACCAGGCAACGGGCTCTCCGCGTGTATTTCAGCGCAAGGACGGCACTTGGGGTGCCAGTTATGAACTCACTGTGGAAAATTTTCGCTTTCTGAGCGCAAAGGGTGAAGATTCTGGCTCGGGGGGTGAGTTTGGCGATGAAGATGACCCTGAAAGTATCCCGTTTTAAGCATCGCAATGGCTGAAATCCGACCCATCGAAGTGCAATTACCGGAATCACTGGCTCCGGTATTCGCCAATATGGTGCGTGTTTCTCATACACCTGGCGAATTTATTCTTGATTTCACAGCCATATTGCCGGGAACTGTTGCACCCAAGGTCAGTTCCCGCATTATTCTTTCGCCTTTGGGGCTGAAGATGATGGAGCAGGCCATTCTGGAAAATCTGCGCCGTTATGAAGCTAATTTTGGTGAAATAAAAATCACTGCGCAGCATTCCCTGGCTGACGACCTTTTTGGACGAAACGGACAAAACCCTGAAGAGAAAAAGTAATGGAAGAACTTTCAAAAATTTGTGACCAGATTCGAGCGGATTTTGAACGAAAAACCCGCAAAAGGGATGAGGCTTTGGCCCGAGCCCGCGAACTTACCCGCCATTCCAGCCTGGCCATCCGCGCTATTCACCGTGAGGATAACAGCGAGGCTGATGCTGAGCTTGCATTGGTGCGTTCAGGTGCGGATGCCCTAAACCAAGACTTAAGCCAGGACCCTGACCTATATTACACGGGCTATACCCAAGATGCCATCAAAGAAGCGGTAGAAGCACAGCTGACGGTTGCCCTTATCCGCGGCAATAAGCTACCTACCCCCGATGAACTGGGGGTTGCTTCTCCGGCTTATGTGAATGGGCTTACTGAAACCCTGGGCGAACTGCGCCGCCGCTGCCTTGACCTGCTGCGCCCCGGCTATAACGAGGAAGTGGAACGTTTGCTGGCCTGCATGGATGATGTTTTTACAGAGCTGGTAACCATGGACTTCCCGGATGCCATTACGGATGGTTTGAGGCGCCGTACTGACCTTGCGCGGGGCATTATCGAACGTACCCGGGCTGACATTACCGTTTCTTTCCGCCAGAACGAGCTGGAGGGGGCACTTAAGCGTCTTTCAGACCAGTTGGACCAGCACAAGGCCTGATGCGCCCCATTAAAGCTTCGGAGCTGGGCACTTTCTCTTTTTGTAAACGCGCCTGGTACTACCAGAAAAATGGAGAGCCAAACCGCAATCAGGCTGCAATGGATGAGGGTACATGCCTGCATGGTAAACAAGCCCGCCAGGTTGCGGGTTCCCTCATTTTGCTGGTGTTAGGCCTGCTTACATTGCTGGCGGCGCTGATGATGTGGCTTTTAAATCTGCTGAAATGAAAGTTTCTCATATTGTTCTTGTTCTTTCCATTTTGGCCCTGGTTGTCATTTTTATCAGCAGGCGGATGAGGGCTAAATCCGGCGTGCCGCAAGGGGAGATTATCTATGCGGATAACGAAGCCCTGCAAACTCTCACCCAACCGCTAAGCGACCCGCAAACCGGGCTTTTGGGCAAACCGGACTATATTCTGCGCCAGAAAGATAGCTTTCTTATCCCATTGGAATATAAAAGCGGCCTTGCACCAGAATCGCCTTATGAAACGCACGTTCTTCAACTGCTTGCCTATTGCAGGCTTGTTGAGGTGAATTACAATCTGCGCCCACCTTACGGCATTTTGCGCTATCGAGATCGGGAGTTTCAGATTCCTTACTCGCATGAACATGAGGATGAGTTGTTGAAAGTAATTCAGGAAATCAGGCAGTATGAGGGCATGGATTCAGCACCTGAACGTTCACATGGTTCCCCTTCCCGCTGCCGGGCCTGTGGTTACCGCCAGCACTGCGACCGGTGCTTATTGTTCGTCGCTTAGATTCGCTGCCTCCAAAACGCGCAAAACCCTCAAGGTAACCCATTTATTGGGTTTACCGCTTCTGCCAAAACTGCCCCCCACGCTTTGGCTGCTGTATTCAAGGTTCCAGCTGCCATCCGGGTTCCGCTTGGAAAGGATATAGGTAAGCAGGGGGCTTGCTTTTTCATGGCTTAGGGCGCCTGCCGCTGCCAGGGCTTCGGCGATGTGCAAAAGGTCTGACATGTAGAAAAGGGGGAAGGTGAACTTATGCCAGTGCGAACTCATTGTTTTATCGCCCGGCCAGACGGGATGTTCCGGACTGGCCTGAAGCAGAAAATTCACAGCCATAGCAATAGCTTCTTTGGCCATGGCAGTTCTTTCAGATTCAGGCAGACGGGTAAGACCCATCACTGCGCGTATGGCTCCCCATGCGCAAGGGTTGCCGTAGTTATAGGTGCAGGCGAAAGCGGGGCCGCACTTGCCGCTGCCATAACGTACGGAGGCTTTTTTATCGGCGGATGAAGCAATGCCTTCACCGGTTTGACTGCGGGCCAGCCAATCTATCTGTTCCGCAAGGCGAGCGGATGGCATACCTAATGAAAGCAGCGCATAAACCATGTTGCCTTGCAGGCAGTCAAAGCTGCCATATGGGCTTCCATTCCAGGAGATTTTGCCAAATTGGGTAAATGCCTGCTCTGTATAGTATTCCATGGCGGTTTTAATGCGCGGATCTTCTTCCACACTTGCGCCAAGCTGGGCCAGCAGCAAAAGCGACCACACCCCCGAAAGATACTTTGGCGTATAGCCTGCACCGGGTTTTACCCAATAACCTTCAGATTCCATCTTATCCAGAATCTGAGGAATCTTCCCTTCCCGATGGGCTCTCTTTTTGGCGATTGCCAGTTGTGCGGGGCTGGTGCCAAGCGCTTTGAGATTCCGCATTGCCAGATAGCGCAGGCTTGGATTTTCTTCTTCTAAGAGCCAGGAAAAAAGTTTTTGCATTTTTTTTATGAATTAATTCTTTTTGTTAAATCTTAAAAATAAGTCTTGACATCTCAATAGATAATTTTACAATAACAATACGCTCACTTTCGTTCAATTGCATTCACTATAATGAGTTAATATGATCAAAAAGAACAATGATGTTTCACCTTTAATTCCTGAAGAAAGGAGATCTTCAATCCTTCAGGAATTGAATGAATACGGAGTATTGCATATTGATGTAACATCCAAAAGAATGGGTATTTCACAAGTGACCCTTCGCAGAGATCTAGCTTCCCTTGAAAGCGAGGGTTTATGTCTAAGAAAACGCGGAGGAGCAGTAAAAACTTTTGCAAGTGTTTCTACAGAATTACCTTACGACATTAAACGTAACCAAAGGGTGGAAGAAAAAAAGAGAATTGGGAAAGCTGCTTCGGAATACATTGTTGATGGATCCACTATCATTTTGGATTCAGGATCAACAACCTATGCATTAAGTCTATTCCTTCGAACAAAATCTCGGTTAACTGTTGTAACAAATGATCTCCAAATAGCTGTAAAGTTAGCCAACTTTTCAAATATACAGACTATATGTACTGGAGGATTAGTTAGATCAAATGTCTTTTCCCTTCAGGGAAATGGGGTAGTGGATTTTATTAGAGGTTTAAAGGTTGACCTAACTTTTCTTGGCGCGGATGCAATTGAAACAGATCTTACTATTAGTAATGTTACGGTTGAAGAAGTGGCGATAAAAAAAGCAATGCTTAAATCTGCGAAAAAAACATTCCTTCTTGCAGACTCTTCAAAATTTAACCGCTCAGGATTTATGAAAGTATGTAATCTCAGTGAAGTTGATTCAGTTATTACAGATTCAGCTTTGGATAAAACTCATATTTCATTATTGAAAGAAGCAAACATTATTTTTCAGCTTACTTGATCATTTTATTACAACATAAGAAAGGAGGTTTTGCTCATACTATTTTTGACTAATATGAACACTTCCAAAATTTTGTTTTGTAAATGAAAGGAGATTAGTTAAGATGAACTTAGCAGATATTATCAAGGTAGTTTCCGATTTTTTGATGGGCCTTGGAGTTCCTCTTTTGTTGCCCATCATTATCACCATTCTTGGCTTATTTTTTGGGCAAAAGTTTACCAAAGCTTTAAGGGCCGGCCTAACCTTGGGTGCAGGCTTTATTGCTCTTAACTTGGTGATTGGATTATTAATCAACAACATGGCTCCTGTGGTTGACAGTATGGTAAAAAGTACAGGCACCAATTTGAACATACTGGATGTCGGGTGGGGTGTGGCAGCAGCTATAGCCTGGGGCACACAGGCTGGCGCGGTTGTAATCATAGTCTGCCTTGCAGTCAACGTCCTCATGCTAGCACTAAGACTCACCAAGACCCTCAATGTAGATATTTGGAATTTTTGGAACGAAGCTTTTGCTGCATCTGTTGTATTTCTTATCACTAAAAGCATAGTTGCAGGACTTCTGGCAGCAGCAATTCTTATGGTTTACTCACTCTTTATTGCTGATATTACTGCAAGAAAAGTACAAAAATTTCATGGACTACCTGGAATTAGTATCCCTCACGGTTTTGCAGTCACCAGTGTTCCTATTATTGCTGGAGTAAACTGGTTACTTGATCGCATTCCCGGAGTAAACAAAATTCATTGGGATGAAAGCGCAATTCGTGAAAAATTGGGGATTTTTGGTGAACCTTTATTTTTAGGGACAATATTGGGAATTTTGGTTGGCCTGTTTGGCGGCCTCTGGAAAGAACCAGTCAAACTTATAACCCTTGGTGTAACTATTGGGACAGCTATGATTCTGATTCCAAAAATAATAGGTTTTTTCATGGAGGCGCTTAGTCCAATTGCGGAATCTGCTCAGCAATATATGAAAAAAAGATTTGGCAACAGAGAATTTTATATTGGTTTGGATTCTGCTGTATTGATAGGGCATCCAGTTACAGTTGCTGCTGCCATTATCCTCATTCCTATAACCTTAGGGCTTGCGCTTATTCTCCCTGGAAATCGTGTGCTACCTTTTGGTGATCTAGCTGCCTTATTCTACTTTGTAGCAATGGTACCTTTTCTTACAAATGGAAACTTATTTAGGTCCATTATTTCAGGTGCTGTCATTATGTCAGTAGTTATGTGGGTTTGTACTAGTTTTGGGTCTGGATTAACTGAAATGGCCAAATCAATTGGATACGCAATGCCGGCGAACGCAGTAGATATTACTGCACTTTCTGCTGGAAACTGGGTTGTTGCATTGAGTTATCAGATTGGTAAATTGATGAACGGTGGAACCCTGTCTGTCATTGTTTTGGCAGCTGTACTGATACTTTCCCTTGCTGGTGTTGCACTATATACAAATAAACATAAAAATGATATTAGTTCTGATGAAGTAGAGCAAATTGAACAACTTGAACAACTTGATGAAGAAGCTTTTCTAAGCGATAGTGCAAAATAAGACGAATAAAAAAGGTGCGGTAAAAAAGACCGCACCTTTTAAAAAAGAGAGTCCTTTATGAAGGTGGCAATGTACTACAACAATCATGATGTTAAGATTGTTGATCAACCCATTCCTACTTTAAATAAAGGGGAAATGCTTGTTAAAACAAAGGATTGTGGAGTTTGCGTTTCCGACACGATGGAGTGGTATCTGATACCTAGAAGTCCACTTCCTCGCGGCCATGAAGTCACAGGTGTTGTTGAGGCAGTATCAGATGATATAAAAAATTTCAAGGTAGGAGATCGTGTAGTAGTCCACCATCATGCTGCATGTTTAGTTTGTGATAAATGCCTTAAGGGTAATTTCACCCTTTGCGATAGCTTTAAAAAATCAAATATTTTTCCAGGCGGATTTGCAGAGTATTTTGTTGTTCCAAATGATATTTTGAGAACGGATACTCATATTCTTCCAGATCAAATTGATTTTAGAACAGGAACTTTGGTTGAACCCTTAGCCTGTGTTATCCATGCTCTCCATAAGGCAAAAATTCAACCAAAAGATAAAGTAGTACTTATTGGAACGGGACTCATGGGAATGATGTTCATTAAGATGCTTCAAATTTGGGGGGTTGCTGATCTTGCAGTCTACGAAATACTGGAATGGCGCAGGATGATGGCTAGGAAGTTTGGAGCACAAAACGTTTTTTCGCCCTCAAATGACATAGGCGAAGAAAGCCAAAGAATTAAAAATCTTTTTGGTGGAATAGAAGCTTCAAAGGTAATTATTGCTACAAAAGATCTCAGAGCAATGGAATTTGGAATTAATGTTGTAGGCGCTGGAGGAACTGTTCTGTTTTTTGCTACTCCGGAACCACAAGATTGGATAAAGCTTTATCCAATTCATTTCTTTTTTAATGAAATTGCACTTACTGCAA
Source organism: Anaerolineaceae bacterium (assembly GCA_034926255.1). Taxonomy (GTDB): domain Bacteria; phylum Chloroflexota; class Anaerolineae; order Anaerolineales; family Anaerolineaceae; genus Mesolinea. The sequence continues at coordinate 14,868 of JAYFRD010000003.1, forward strand.
GTTACTCAGCTAATCATTTTGATATACAAGAGTCTTTGGATGTACTAAAAAGTGGTGCAATCAAGAGTAAAGACCTGATTACACACATTTATCCGATTGAGGAGGTCTCCGCAGCAATTCTGCAAACAATTAGTAGAGAGAAAAGTCTCAAATGTTTAGTGGAGCTATAAAAGAGGAATAATGGCATATTCTATTAATTTGTCAGGGAAGGTTGCATTAATAACCGGCGGAGCAAAAGGAATTGGTTTAGCTACAGCAAAAATACTTGCAAAAGCAGGTGCCCAAGTTGTCATTGACGATCTCATTTCCCGAGAAAAGATTGAACAGGAATTACTTTGTATAGAGCGTATTGGTTTAAAGCCCGATTATTTTTCTGAGGATATCAGTAATGAAAACCAAGTAAAAGACTTAGTAGATAAGATCGCAAAAAAATATAATAGGATAGATTTTCTCATTAATAATGCGGGAGTCGTTTCTGATTGGGATATAAGTTATGCAGTTCATGTAAAAGGGATCTACTATTGCAGCGAAGCAGTTAGACCGATTATGAATATTCTGGGTAAAGGAAAAATTGTTAATTTGTCCTCAACCTGTGTTTTTACTGGGAGTACAGGAATTCCACAATATGTGGCTACTAAAGGAGGTACTTTTGCATTAACGCATTATCTTGCACGTACCTACGCTCCATTTGGGATATTAGTAAATGGCATTATGCCTGCTGTGATAATGAGTGACATGATTATGACTCGCTATGCGAGTGAGAGAGAAATGCAAGAACACTATATTCCACTTATGCCCATCAAGAGAATAGGATACCCTGAGGACATTGCAAAAATTGTGCTTTTCTTATGCTCCGATCTTTCAGATTATATATGTGGCGAAGTGATAGTGGCAGATGGTGGAAGAATGCGCATTGGTTGATAAAGGAGCTGTAATGGAAAAAAAATATCAAATTCTTGAAGAACTTACCTCAGTTTCTGGCCTTTCAGGCTTTGAAGACAGAATGATATCTGAAATGGCTGGACGATTTAGAAAATACACTAAGCAAGTTGAGATAGATAATCTCGGCAATGTTACAGCTACTTTCAATGGAGTTAAAAGTAATAAGAGCCTTCTTATTTTTGCACATATGGACGAAATAGGTTTAATGGTTACGAAAGTTGAGCCAAATGGTTTTCTAAGATTTGATAGAGTTGGTGGAGTGCCTGAAAAGACTTTGCGAGGTCAGTTAGTTGATGTTCACTCATTGGATGAAAAATCGTTCAGGGAAGGATTTGTTGGTACTTATGCTCATCATCTAACCCCCGCAGATGCAAAATATGTTGTTCCTACAACAGATCAGATGTATATCGACATAGGTTGCGAGAATGCATCTGAAGTACGTGAAGTTGGGATTGATACGGGTTCTGCTGTCACGTATCGGCCGAATTTTCGTTTCATGGGTAAGAATCATATTACAAGTAAAGCCTTGGATAACAGAATAGGTTGCTTATTGCTGTTAGATCTTGCAGAATATCTCTCACATAATACACCGAGGGAAACAATACATCTCGTAGCCTCAGTACAGGAAGAGTTTAATATAAGGGGTAATATGCCTGTATTTACTCGTTTGGAACCTGACGCCTCCATTTGTCTTGATATAACCGCATCATGTGATGTTCCTGATCTGAAAATGAAATATAACATTGAGCTTGGATCTGGGCCTGCGATTCTCCATATGAATTTTCACGGGCGAGGAACTTTAGCTGGATTAATACCAAATCCCAAGTTAAGACAATTCATAGAACATAAGGCAGAAGAATTAGGGATCCACTTTCAAAGAGAAGTGATCATTGGTGAAATCACTGATGATGCGTTTACATTTGTTTTAGGTAAGCATGGTTGTGCTATGGCCCACCTTTCAATTCCCTTGAGATATACCCATTCTCCTGTTGAGACAGCAGATAAAAGGGATATCCAAAATGCTATGAACCTATTACATAAAATCGTCTTGGATTTTGATTCGGATTTAGACCTAAGCCGTGGATAAACTACAAAAAGAATATGGAGAAAATTATGGAAACTGAATGGATTAGACCCTTGTTTGGAACGAATAAACCTATCATTGCTATGTGCCATTTTCTCGGCTTGCCAGGGGATCCTGGTTATGACAAGAAAGGTGGAATAAGAAGAGTGGTAGATCGGGCAAGAAAGGATTTACTTGCCCTCCAATCTGGAGGGGTAGACTCAATCATGTTTTCCAATGAATTCAGTCTTCCTTACTTACTGGATGTTGAAAATGTTACAGTGGCAACCATGGCAAGGATTATTGCGGAACTTAAGCCAGAACTTAAAGTACCATTTGGAGTCAATGTTCTTTGGGATCCAATTAAGAGTATTGACCTTGCTGTTGCCGTAGGAGCATCATTTGTCCGCGAAATTTTTAGTGGTGTTTATGCAAGCGATTTCGGTGTTTGGAATACCAATTTTGGAAAAACAGTTCGCCATAAGCATCACATAGGCGGAGAAGATATCAAACTCTTATTTAACATCGTACCAGAGGCTGCAGTGTATATTGGAGGAAGGGATATTTCTTCTATTGCAAAATCAACCGTTTTTAATCATTTGCCTGATGCATTATGTGTATCTGGCCTTACTGCAGGAGTGCCTTTAGACTCTTCCATCTTGCAAAAAGTGAAGGATAGCGTTCCAGAAACCTATGTTTTTGCCAACACAGGCACTAACAAGGAAAATATTATGCAACTGTTGTCTGTTGCTGACGGAGCAGTAGTTGGCACAACATTTAAAAAAGATGGTATTTTTGAAAACCAAGTTGATGAAGATAGAGTTAAAGAATTTATGGATATTGTCATCAGGATGAGAAAATAAGAGAATGTTGAAAATGATTGAAAAAAAACTTCCAATCTCAATTGACGAATCCAATATTATTATTGGATTAAAAGTTTTGGATTCGAGAGCCGTTATTCAAAAACTTGGACAACTTTTGTTTGAGACATCCTATATTAAAAAAGAATACATTCAAGCTGTTATTGAACGCGAGATCATATATCCAACGGGCTTAAAAACGATCAACGGATATGTAGCAATTCCTCATGCAGATTCAGTTAATGTAAAAAAGACCGGGATTGCAATTGCAACGCTGTCAACTCCTGTCATTTTTAAATCTATGGAAAATGGAATAGAAGAATTTCCTGTAAGTCTCGTAATGATGCTTGCTATTAAGGATAAAGAATCTGTTGTGAAGGTTCTTCAAAGAGTTATATCTATATTGAAAAATGAAAGAGCACTATCAAATATACAGATGGCTTCTGAAGCAAAATGCATTAGGCAAGAAGTATTGAAACATATTGAAGAATACAAAGATGACTTGGTCTAAAAAATGAAAGGATATCAATGAAATCTGTAAAAATTTTGGTTGTTTGTGGCTCAGGCGTAGCAACATCTATGCATGTTGCCTATAAAATGAAAGAATATTTTCAACCTGAAAAACTCTCAGTTATTATTGATAGCGCAGGAATTAATGAATTAATAGGGCGAATGGCATCCTATGACATTATTGTTAGCAATACCGCAATAACAGTTAAAACGGACAAAATAGTCTTTAGTGCTATACCACTTCTCACCGGAATTGGCGAAAAAGAGTTGATGGAAAACATCATTGCTAAGGTTAGGGAATTATCTAAACAAGTTCCTATGAAATAGATCTAATTGATAATGAAGTCATTAAATTCTCTTATTACTTTGATAAGCTCATTTTTGAGAGATTGACTATCGCTATTGTTACTTTTGAGTAAAAAATTAACAGTCTGAGGAGAGTTGAATGGAATCGATAAGGTCAACTCAAAACTATTTTTAGCTAAGTTTTTAGTGGCAATTATCAAATTGGCGAGGTCACGCTTTTTTAGAATCGAATAGCTGCTCTTGTTTATAAAAGTCAGAAGTTTGTCAAATAATAAATGTGCTTCTACAGATGAGTAATTTTTTTTGCTTTCTAAAGAGGGCATAAAAATCCTTTTTAATAAGATCTCTTAATCTAATTATACGGCCTTTTTTGCATAAGCCTGAGATCAAGATAGTATCATTAAAACGAGGAAAATGTATGCTTAAAATTTCAGCGTCACTTGCAGCAGCTAACTTGCTTGATATGAGACTCTGCCTTAATCAACTAAACTCTATTCCCGTAGATTCCTTGCATTATGATTTGGAAGATGGTTGTTTTACACCGGTAATGAGTTTAGGATTAAATTTACTTCAGCAATTAGATACAGTGGCAGACCAAACAATAGACGTACATCTAATGATAAAAGACCCTGAATGGATTCTTTCTCATCTTCCAACACGAAGGGTCAGAAAGGTTTCTGTACACTATGAGGCTTGTCTTTATCCAAGAAGGGTTTTGCGCAAAATCTATCAACTAGGTTTTATTCCGGGGTTAGCTTTTAATTTGGCAACTCCTATTTTAAATTTAGACTTTTTAGAGCCTTATCTTCATTTTGTTTTAGTGCTTAGCAGCGATCCTGAAGAAAAAAATAGTCCATTTGTACCGCAAGCTATTGAAAAAATAATTAGGGGAAAAAATCTAAATTTCAACAAAAACTTAGAGTGGCAAATTGATGGCGGAATTAATCCTCAAAATCTGAGCACTGTGGTGCAAATGGGAGTTACATCTGTTGTGGTTGGAAGAGCATTGTTTTCGAAAAATGAAATTCAAAAAAATTGGTTAGTATTAAATAAGATTGGATCTAAAACGTAAATATGATAGCAATTTTCGAAATCGCATTCGCAAAGCCTTTGCAAGGCAAGGTAGCAAATGTCGTATTGAATTAATAAAGTAAAGAGGATGGATTTGCCGTCTAGTTTCTTCCATAAGTTCTTCGAGGGTGATTGTAAATAAGGGGAAGAAAGGATAATCCTATTCCCCTTCAGCACGATATCGATGGATTACCCTGTTCATTTGTCACTTGCTGGTTCCCAGCCTGGTTGTCGCTTATTTTTGCGTGATGCAGCGATCCAATGCCCGTTCGATCTCTATCTTGCGGTTTAATTCTTTAGCGTTCATTGCAATTGTCCATGTCATAGCTACTAATCCTAATGAGGACATTTCTATTTTGCTACTTTAGGACATAATCATTTTGCTCTGGTATCAAAAAATTGTGTACGTAATGCCTCATAATAAAAAGTAACTTTGGGCGAAACGATGCCTCAAAAGAAAAGGTAACTAAGCAATCTTTAAGATTTGGGCAGTTTTCACAATTAGGCTGTCCCGAAGCTTGACCGGGTTAAGTGAATTATACAAGT
>JAYFRD010000046.1:0-1907 GCA_034926255.1 Anaerolineaceae bacterium
GGAAATTATCGAAAAAATGCCCTGGCTGGTGCGATTTTCATTTGAAAACGATGTACTGGTTGATATGACCAACGTTGATTTGAACTGATGGGGTGCAAGCGGGCAGTTTTTCGTTTTTCCTTCTGAGATGGAAAGCTGGGCCGACAAAACGCAAAATCTGATGTTATAATAGCAAACCGACGGGGCATGGCTCAGCCCGGCTAGAGCGCACGGTTCGGGACTGTGAGGTCGGCGGTTCGAATCCGCCTGCCCCGACAAAAGACAGGTCAAAAGCCTGTCTTTTTTGTTACAATAGCCGGCAAGAGGTAAACATGCCATCAGATACTCAAGTTATTTATTCCATGATGCGGGTAGGTAAAATCTACCCTCCCAATAAACAGGTGCTGCGCGATATTTCCCTTGGCTTTTATTACGGTGCCAAAATCGGCGTGCTGGGCCTTAATGGCTCTGGTAAATCCACCCTGCTCAGAATTATGGCCGGCAAAGATGAAGAATACGTAGGCGAAATTGCCGCCTCAAAAGGCTATAGTGTCGGCATGCTGGAACAAGACCCCTATTTAGACCCAGAAAAAACGGTCATAGAGGTCATCAAAGAGGGTGTTAAGCCCATTACCGAACTTTTGGAGGCTTACAATAAAGTCAATGAAGCCTTTGCAGACCCGGATGCCGATTATGACAAGCTCATTGAAAAACAGGCAAAATTAGCTGAAGAGCTGGAAAAGGTGGATGCCTGGAACCTGGAAAGTAACCTCAAGCTGGCCATGGGCGCTCTTAATTGTCCTGCAGGCGATACTTTTATTAAAGTTCTTTCCGGGGGTGAGCGCCGGCGTGTGGCGCTGACGCGCCTCCTGCTTTCGGAGCCTGATATTTTGCTGCTTGATGAGCCAACCAACCATCTTGATGCGGAATCGATTGCCTGGCTGGAGCACCACCTCCAGAATTACAAAGGAACGGTTATTGCCGTTACGCATGATCGCTATTTTCTTGACAATGTTGCCGGTTGGATTCTTGAGCTGGACCGCGGCCACGGCATACCCTGGAAGGGTAATTATTCTTCCTGGCTGGAACAAAAGCAGGAGAGGTTGCGCGTAGAAGAAAAGGCGGAAAGCAAAAGGCAGCGTACCCTTCAGCATGAACTGGATTGGATTCGCATGTCCCCGAAAGCACGTCAGTCCAAAGGTCAGGCCAGGGTCACCGCTTATGAAAAATTGCTCTCACAGGAATTTGAAAAAGAGCGCAAAGACCTTGAAATATACATTCCCTCCGGCCCGCGCCTCGGCAATGTAGTGGTGGAGGCCGAAGGCATTCAAAAAGGCTTTGACAGTCGCATTCTTATCGATAATCTCGATTTTAGCATTCCCCCGGGCTCCATTATTGGGGTTATTGGTCCAAATGGGGCGGGCAAGTCCACCCTCATCAAAATGATCGCAGGGCTTGAAACGCCGGACAAGGGCAGCATCAGGCTTGGCGAAACGGTTAAACTGGGCTATGCGGATCAATCCCGTTCACTTGACCCGGAAGAAAGCGTTTTTCAGGCTATCACCGGCGGTGCGGATAACCTTCAATTGGGGGATACCACCGTAAACGGGCGGGCTTATTGTTCATCTTTCAACTTTACGGGAACAGACCAGCAAAAGGCTGTTAAAACACTTTCGGGTGGTGAAAAAAACCGCGTCTATTTGGCAAAAACGCTTACAAGCGGTGCCAATGTTTTGCTTTTGGATGAGCCCACCAACGACCTGGATGTTAATACCTTAAGAGCGCTTGAAGAGGCCCTTGAGAATTTTGCGGGTTGTGCGTTTGTGGTCAGCCATGACCGCTGGTTTCTTGACCGTATTTCCACCCATATTCTGGCACTTGGCCACGAAGGCAAGCCGCAGCTCTTTTTGGGCAATTGGAGCGATTGG
>JAYFRD010000039.1:0-4770 GCA_034926255.1 Anaerolineaceae bacterium
CCATTATGGCTGCCCTTACACAGTCCAGCCCCTTGGGCAGCGACCGCGCCCGCACCGAATCGGGTGCCCTTGTTATCAACACCATTCTAAGCATGCTTGGCAACGCTCGATAATTTTTAGTCTGATTAAAAAGAGACCGCAGAAAATCTGCGGTCTCTTTTTAATGACGTGTTCTTTAGTATTTAATAACCCGGTCGAGCTGTTTTGCTTGTTCCACCCAAGAATGCACCTCTTTGAGGGTGGGTTCGCGACGAACAAGTTTTTTCTCTGCATTCACTTCTGCAATTTTTGCATGAAGGTTTGCCGGTACACGCTTGCTCAGTTCAACAATGGTATCCACTCCCGCCTGCTCAAGAAGCTCAGAGTATTCAGAACCTACGCCCTTGATGCGATAAAGATCTGCAAAATTGACCCATGAAAGGATTTTATGATGATCGATTCCTATTTTTGCGGAAATTTCTTTACGGCCTTCTGGGGTTGCACCAGCCTTAAGTAATGCTTCAACGCTGGCAATTCCAACTTCCTGCAACTTCTTGGCAAATACAGGGCCAACACCTTCAATATCAACTACTTTCGTCATATCCTGCTCCTTTTTTTTGCAAAGATTATAACACTTAGTATATAAATGTAATTTATTAAATATTTGATGTTTAATCATAATTATTGTATACTATACATTAGTCACAGCAGGCAAATGAAAAGGAATGATTTTATGCGAAGCACCAAAGAACGCATTTTACAGACCTTGCTAAACAAACATGAAATAACCATTGGTGAATTGGCAGAAATTGTGGGTATCAATGGCATTTCTGTAAGGCATCACCTCATAAACCTTCAAGCAGAAGGGCTGATTTCCGCTGAAGAAGAACGCCATGGCGTAGGAAGGCCACACTTTGTATACAGGCTTACTGAAAAGGGTTATGAAAAGTTCCCTTCCAATTACCTGGGCTTGATGAAATTAGTTTTTGATGTTTTAGAATCCCGCCTTTCCAAGAAGGAATTTAATTTAATTCTGGAAGAAATAGGCACCAAATTTGCTGAAACCTATCGTGTCAGCAATCCGGATTTGCCCCTTGAAGCAAAGTTAGACGAGATTAGTAAAAACCTGTCAAGCATTGGTTTTCGAATTAATCTCGAACGGAAGGGAAATTCTGTACAATTTATCAATAAAAACTGCCCCTACCACCATATTGCCATTGACCATCCAGAGATTTGCAAAGTGGATCAGATAATGTATAAAATTTTATTGGGTCACGAAATTACGCAAAAAGAATGTATGCTCACAGGCGACAAGCAATGCAGATTTATTATCAAAATGGATGAAAATGGAAAATAATCCTGAAAACCCAGAGCCTCGATACGTTTGGGATATTGACAAAACACACCCGCATCTTCATACCGATCTTGAGGACATGCTTGCTGGGGTAATGGATCCCGAACTGGGCTTAACTATTATTGAACTTGGTTTGGTGAGGAATATTTGGATTTCAGAAGGCAAGGGATACGTGAAAATGGTATTAACTACGCCATTCTGCCCTTATGGCCCATCCCTTTTGGAAGATGCCAGGTTAAAGGCTGAAAAGGTTTTAGGCGTGCCAACAGAAGTTGAATACAGCACAGAACCCTGGGATCCAACCATGATGGATGCAGATTCCCAGGGCTCTGATTGGGGTCTTTTACCCTAAATGATTTTTAAGGCAATTTAATGGCTTTGACCAGTTTGAGCGCAAGCATGTAATCGCCCTGAAGTTTAATTTTGCCGGTCATGAATGCGGATACGGGGTTTTCTTCGCCTGAAATCATTTTCTTGACATCAGCATAATCAGCCGTGAGCGTCAATGTGGGATTCTCTATAGAACCCTGCTTAATGGTAGCCACGTTGTTTTTTACTTCAGCATGGTATATTCCGCCATTTTCTCCGGTGAGATTGAAAAGGACGGTTGAATCGGGATTGTCACCATCAAGCTGGAATGGGTTGACAATCGTATTGAGGAAATTATCGATCTCTTGTGACATTTTTTCTCCTAATCTAATAGAAAATACTTGCTACTCCCCTTGCTATCAGAGCAGTTGCCGTGGCAATGATGAGAGTGATACCCATTATATTCCACATGGACTTTCTGCCAAGTTCCTTGTGTAAAGTTACAAGTGTAGCAAGGCATGGCATATAAAAAATAACAAAAACCGTGAAAGTAACCATCTGAACTGGAGTAAGCACATTTTTGAAATCCATATCACCCATGGCCTGCCCCAGCATAATCAATGAAAGCTCTTTACGCAGCACTCCAAAAATCAGCGGCACACCGGATTTTTGCGGCAGGCCCAAAGCCCAGGTAAAGGGTTTTGTAAGTACATTGATATATTTAGTCAAGTCATAAGAATTAAGTAAGGAAAGAATAATTGAGCCAAAAATCAAAACCGGCCAGGCTTCAATCAGAAATTCTTTAATGCGAAACCATGCTTTACTAAAAATAGATTTAAGGCTTGGCTGACGGTAAGGCGGAATTTCCAAAATAAGGCCTGGGGTATCCTTGGGTAAGAATTTAGAAAGCAATTTACCCGTAAGCGCGATAACGAAGAAAATGAGCAAATAAATGATGAGCGCTACAAGTGGGCCCAGGTAAAAAGCTACCAGGCCAAATACAACGGCAAGCCTGGCAGAGCAGGGGACCAGCGTTGCCAAAGCCGCGGCAATGAACTGCTCCTTTTTATTATCCAGGGTACGCGTGGCCATAATGGAAGGCACATTACACCCAAAGCCTAAAATAAAAGGTACAATGGCCGCCCCGTGCAATCCGATACGATGCATAAGCGCATCCATCAAGAAGGCAACCCGAGGCAGATAGCCAGAATCTTCCATTATTCCCAAACCAATTAGAAAAGGAACAAGATAGGGTAATACAATGGCAAGTCCCCCAGAAATGCCCTGAATGAGGCCAACCAGAACATTCCCAAGTAACTTACTGGGATGCAATAATGCAATAGCCTTTACTTCAAGCGAAGAAACAAGGTTTAGTAAAGGGGCTTCAATCAGCCCGCCAATTCGGAAAACCGCTTGAAAAAAAACGTAGAGGAAAAGAATAAGAAATACGTAGCCCCAAAAAGGATGCAGCAGATAATTATCCAGTTTATCGCGCAGGGTTAGCTTGCGAACACTGTGAACAGTCACCGAATCTGCTATGGCACCCGATAACCTGCTGCGCTCAATACTGATGAAGTCACCCGAACTTTTATGCAAATTTTGAGTCAGTTTTTTCGAAACAAACTCAGCTTTTGCAAGAAGGTCTGGCGCTTCTTTAGACAGCGCTGAAAGTACAAGGGGATCTTTTTCAATAAGTTTAATGGCAATGGCCTCTGGCTTAAGAGGAAGTGCCTCTGTGCCAATATGGTTTCGTAAAAGAGAGATACTTTCTTCAATTAGCGCATGATATGGCTGACGTCTCACTGGCGCTTTGGCCATTGCAGCTGCATGAGCGGTCGTAAAAACCTCTCGAATCCCTCTGCCTTTGCTTGCGATCATCGGCACTACAGGGATGCCAAGTTTTTCAGAAAGAGATTTAAGATTAACATGAATCCCAAGATGATCAGCCTCATCGATCATATTAAGCACCAAAATCATGGGCCTTGCCAACTCCAGCAGTTCAAGGGTTAAGGTGAGGTTCAAACCCAGGTGGGAGGCATCCGCCACGTTGATAATGCAGTCATAGTCCTGATGGTTCAGGAGATACTCCAAGACAACTTGCTCAGCAGGGTTGCTGCCAGCCAGCGAATAGGTACCGGGCATATCAACCAGGCCAACCACCTGCCCCTTAAGACGTACAGAACTTTCCGTATAGGTTACGGTAGTACCGGTAAAATTACCTGTTTCAGCCTTATAACCGCAAACCTGATTAAAGAGGGTGCTTTTACCGCAGTTAGGCTGGCCAAGAAGAAGAAATTTCAATGTTGGGCCTCAACCATGATTTTTTCAGAAAGTGCATAGCCTAAAGCAAGCTCTCTTCCAGAAACTTCCACCAGAAGCGGCCCCTTTAATGGCGCTTTACGCAATAAAATGAGCTTGACTCCCTCAAAAACACCTAATTGGCGTAATTTATCCATCGCTTTTTTTGAGGATAGAATGGCAGACACGTTGGCAGATGCGCCAATTTCCAAAGTCAACAAAGGGATAATTCTTTCCATTTGTTAGTCTATTCTAACGCCGTAAAGGGTTTACAGCAAGAGGATTAAGCAATTTTTCTGATATTAATTAGATGGCTTATTGTATAATTCATACCATCAAGAAGGAGAGACATTTTTATGGCAAGCTCTGAGAAAAAAACCACCGGAAAAAACCCTGCACCTCGCGCAAACAAACCGAGTTCAGCGAAAAATCCGGCAACCAAGAATCCCGCTGTTAAGGCAGCACCAGTAAAGAAAGAGGAAAAATCTATGTCAAAATACGAATGTATCGCCTGTGGTTATATTTATGATCCTGCAAAGGGAGATCCTTCCAATGGTGTAAAACCCGGAACTTCCTTTGAAGACCTTCCTGCCGATTGGGTTTGCCCTGATTGCGGCGCCGGTAAAGATCAGTTTGAGAAAATCAAGTAATTTAAGCATCATTTTTAGGCCCCTCTTTTGTGAGAGGGGCCAGGGCGATTGCATCTTTTTACCCATTTTCTTCGTCGCATGGCGCACTGCGAAAAGTCGCCATCTTAACTACACAAAACCCCTCCCTTTTCTCATCTTTCTGCACGGCTAAACGTATGCTTTTTACCCATTTTCCTCGTT
>JAYFRD010000040.1:0-18606 GCA_034926255.1 Anaerolineaceae bacterium
AAAATCGGGCAGAATGGCCAGGCGGTCAAGATGGGCTGTCTGCTCATGCGTGCCGGAAAAGGCATATCCAACCAGCTTCTCTTGTTTCAGGGCAAGCGAGAAGGCACCCGCTTTTTGAAACGCATGGGACAAACCTTCTGCACTCATGCGCCATTGGGACGAAAAGCTTGCCCAGTCTACTGCCAGCACCTCAGCAAGGTCAGCCTTTTTTGCCTGACGAATGCTTAAACCCCGGGGCAGGCAGGGCTGAGGGGTTATGCCGCCTGTGCGCACGAGGCTGATAATCCAATCGCAGACATCGAAACCTTCATTTTGAAGGATGGAGTTCATCCATCCTTTGAGGCCGAGGCAATACACAGATTTAATGTTGCTGGCCTTAAGACAGGATTGAGTATGCGCGTAGATTTCCGAAAAGTATTGCGCATGGCTGCCATTCCAGAGGCTGCGAAAGAAAGAAAGCCAGGCAAGTTCCGGGAGGTCAAGGGAAAGACCAAGCATGGCCTTTATAGAACCTTCTTCGGTCAGGGCAAAGCTGCCCTTCTGAAAAAGGCGTTCCCGCGTTTCCAACCAGTCAAGATGCTCAAAAGAAAGGGTGTCTGAAGCAAAAAAAATCAGGCAGTCTTGCGGGTTGAGTGCCTGGGCGGAAAGAACGGACATCTTAGGCTTCGAAGCGGACTTCGCCTTCCACAAGCGTCATCAATGGTTTAATGGCGGCAATTTGCTGCGGGTCAAGCGTAAAGAGGTCTTCCTTTAAAAGGAGGAGGTTGGCTGTTTGGCCTGGGGCGATGGCCGTAGCGTCGGCAAAGCCTGCCACCGCGTTTGCATTAAAACTAAAACCATCCAAAGCCTCTGCCAAGCTTAGGCGCTGTTTAGGGTACCAGCCTTCTTCACCCGGTTCGCCGCTTGCTTTGCGGCGGCTAACCGCAGCATGCAAGCCCAGGAAGGGGTTGGAAGGTTCCACCGGCGCATCAGACCCGTAGATACTGGGGATGCCCTTATTGAGCAAGCTGCGGTAAGCATAAGCATATTCGCAACGAGCGCCCCAATGCTTTTCAGCCGTAAACATATCCGAGGCAGCATGGATGGGCTGGACGCTGGCGATGATGCCCAAGGACTTCATCAGCTCTTGGTCTTGCGGGGTCATGCACTGCACATGCTCAATACGGTAGAGGAGTGGTTCCAGCTCTTTCCCGGCCTCATATGCTCTAAGCAGTTTGTAGCCTTCAATCACCTCGTGGTTGGCGGCATCGCCGATGGCGTGAACCGCCAAGGGCCAGCCAGCCTGATGAGCCTTGATGCCGAGTTCCAGAATTTCTTCTTTGCTAATCAGCAGCATGCCTTTTGCCTGGCTGCCTTCATAGGGGGCCAGCATGGCGGCGCTTTGGGGGCCAAGCGCGCCATCCGCAAAGGCTTTTACCCAGCCCGGGCGCAGATGCTTTGTGCTTAGAAGGCTGCGATAATCCCAGCTTTGGATTTGTTCAACAGCCGCAGCGGGCAGGCTTTTTGCCACCCTCAAATGCAGGCGTTCGCTCTTTTCCAGCTTTACGAGGGCTTCATATGATTCAAAACGGTCAAAGTCATGAACGGCAGTGATGCCCATGCTAAAAAGATAGGCTTGGGTTTCATCCATGCATTTTTCCAGCAGCTCTGCAGAAGCCTCCGGAATGGCTTTTTGCATCAATTGCATGGCATTTTCAAGAAATATCCCTGTGGGTTCGCCATTTTCATTGCGCAAAACGGCCCCGCCCAGAGGGTTGGGGGTGCCTGCGTTAACCCCGGCAAGCTGCATGGCGCGGGTGTTGGCCCACAGCGCATGCAAAGATTTGGCAAAAAGCACAACGGCCTTGCCTTCTGAAGCAGCATCCAATTCTTCTGCGCTGCCAAATTCGGGCGGATTCCAAGAGTTCTGGTTCCAGCCATAACCGATTACCCAATCCGCTGCCGAGCAGAGCGCTTTCATGCGAACGCGTTCAAGCAGCTGTTTTTTTGAAGGGATTTCACAATCCACTGATTGGAGCGCATACGCCAGCTGTGCAAGATGAAGATGACTATCCACGAGCCCGGGTAAAAGCAAGCCGCCCTGCATATCAAGTTCGCGCGCTTCACCTGCCAGGCTGCGCAGTTCAGAAAGCGGCCCGAGGCTGCAGATAAGAGAACCCTGCACAAGCAGGGACTGCCCCGAAAGGCAAGATCCCTTGCCTTGATAGATTCTGCCATTGGTAAAAATGATGGGCTTAGTCATTGAAGTTCATTTGGTCCAGAATGTTATTGAGTTCTTCATCCGAATAGAAGAAGATGGTGAGATTGCCGCCCTTGGGCCCTTTTTGCAGGCTTACCTTGGTGTTGAAGTGCAGGCGCAGCTTATTTTCAAGGTCTTTAGCGGCTGCATCCGGCCCAGTTTTGGGTTTGGAAGGGCCTGCTTTGCCATTTAGTTTATTGACCAGTTGTTCAGTCTGGCGAACGTTTAAGGCCAGGTTTTGAATGATTTCATTCGCGTGCTCCATTGACCTGGCGTTTGCAAGCCCTAAAAGCGCCCGCGCATGGCCTTCGCTGAGCAAATTTTCGCTGATGGCTTTTTGAATGGAAGCCGGAAGATTAAGAAGGCGCAGGCTGTTGCTGACTGTAGCGCGGTTTTTGCCTACCCGCTGGGCAATTTCTTCGTGCGTGAGGGAGAATTCATCCAGCAAGGCGCGATAGGCATTGGCCCTCTCCATTGGGTCAAGGTCTTCCCTTTGCACATTTTCGATGATGGCAAGTTCCAGCTGCTCTTGCCGGGTAGAGGAGCGGATAATGGCTGGGACTTCTTTAAGGCCAGCCAATTTAGAGGCACGCAAACGACGCTCACCCGCAATAAGGATGTAGCGCTCAGGCGTTGAGGTAGTTACTACAATAAGGGGTGAGATGACGCCATGCTCGCGGATGGAATCTGCAAGTTCGGCAAGGGCGCCTTCATCAAATTTGGTGCGCGGCTGATGGGGGTTGGGGCTGATGTTTTCAACCGGAATTTTACGTACCAGATCACCCGAATCCTGTGTTTCAGTGCCTGGCTTTTGCCAGGAACCCGGAATGAGAGCATCAAGCCCTTTGCCCAAACCTGTTTTTTGTGCCATATTACTCCTTGTTTGGGTCAAACTGGACCCCATCTGCACTCAAAATTTCTTGCGCCAAAGCCCGGTAAGCTTTACCGCCGCTTGATTCCGGCGCGTAAACTGAAACAGGCATGCCAAAAGAAGGCGCTTCAGCCAGGCGGATGCCCCGGGGAATGATGGTGCTGAAAACTTTATTCGGGAAAAACTTTTGGACTTCCTGCATTACATCATTGGCAAGGTTGGTGCGGCCGTCATACATGGTAAGCAGTACGCCGCGGATATCCAGCGCTGGTGCCATATTTTCGCGGATGCGGGTGAGGGTCTGCATCAGTTGGCCAAGGCCTTCCAGGGCAAGGTATTCGCATTGCACAGGGATGATTACCCCGTTGTGGGCGGCAATCAAGCCATTGAGCGTGAGCAGACCCAAGGAGGGGGGGCAATCTATGAGGATGTAATCGTATTTTTCATGCAGTTCATCCACGACCGCTTTCAGCTTGCGTTCCCTGTTTTCCATTTCAATCAGTTCAATTTCTGCGCCGGCCAGGTTTGGCGAGGAAGGCAGAATGGAAAGCGCAAAACGCGCATTGTGAAGGATGGCTTCGCGCGGTTTTGCTCCATTGATGAGGACTTCATAGCTGCCCTGGCTGATATTGTTTTTATCGAGGCCCAGGCAAGAAGTGGCGTTGGCCTGAGGGTCAAGGTCAATCAGCAGAACTTTCTGGCCAAAAAAGCCGAGATAAGCCCCAAGGTTTATGCTGGAAGTTGTTTTGCCAACACCGCCCTTCTGATTGACGATGGTGTAAATCTTAGCCATGAATACCTGCCTTAATGCCATATTTTTTTGCTGCCGCTTGCACTTCCTGCGGCAAAGGGATAGACTGAAAGCCTTTGCGCGTTACGGAAGAGGCGGCCAATTCCACCGCAAAGGGGGCTGCCTTGAAGGGGTCTGCATTCTGGGAAAAAGCATGAAAGAAGCAAGCGGCAAAAATATCCCCGGCGCCGGTATCTTCAAGCAAATTTTGAGGAGGAGCGGCAAAATGGCGGCTTTCCGTGCCTTGATAAACGGTTGCCCCGTCTTTGCTGCGGGTAATAACCAGCACCTTGCTGACTGAGCGCCAATCGTTAATTTTTTCAGGATCTGCCCCTAAGTCTTCAAGGCTAAGAACCGTTGCATCGGCCCTTTTAAGAAGGGCTTCACTGTAGCGCCAGTGGATAGGTTTTACTTTTCCATCCGGCCCAAAGCCTCTTAACCAACCCTGAGGCGTGATGCCGATAAAAGATTTGGGAAAGGCCTGATGTATTTCCGGGTCAATTTCATCAGCGACGGGGCCAAGGTGCACGAGGGGCGCGCCCAGCCAGGCAGAAGGTATGGCTTTTTGGGTTAGCTGCTGCGCTTTTTCATACATGTATTGCACACGCCCTTGCGGGGTGGCAATGTTTTCATAGGTGGTTGTGTTTTGGGAGAGAATAAGCTCCATCTCCATTCCAGCCAGTGGGGAGAGATCTGTTTGGGCGGAGCAACTGCTAAGCATCTTTACACGGTTGCCAAGCGCCAGGGCAGTAAGACCGGCATAGCTGACGGTGCCGCCCATTTTTGAACGGCCTTCGCCAAGAAGATCTTTGGTTAAATGCCCAACAATCAGGTATTCAGTTTGATTGTTCTCTTTGCTTAAATTCATTCTGAATCAAGAGTCTCCGGAGTGGGAATTATAGCATGGAGTGCGGCGCATCCGCCCTTTAGGGCAGGCGGTAGAGGCTGTATTTTGCGTTGCGGTACAGCAGTTCAAAAGAAGCGCTTTTCTCGTTGGGAAGCACCAAATAAGTGCAATGATATTCTTTTGCAAGACGCAGAAAGTCAGCATCTGAAAGCGTAAAAAAGGCTTTTTTGGTATTTGCCAAGGTGTGATTGTAATCGCCATCCAAATGCTGGAGTACCCCCGGGGCAAGGGCAGAAAAGCGTTTGACAAAGCCATCTGTGTAAGCAGGTTTAAGATGGAGCACTTCAATTTCAGGGATGGTTGCCAGCGCTGCGCGTTCAGAAAAAACGCGCCAATCGGCTTCATATTGCCAATACTCATAGGGCGGGGTAATAAAGTGGGCTTCTACAGGCGTGTTGGAGCGTGCCCAAAGCTGCACATCTGTCCAGGCTGATTTTGGGCCGTAGATGTGAAAGCCCGGCTGAAAATAGTGATTGTGCCTGGCCAGATAAATCTGGGCAATAAATACGAGGCTTAATATGGGTATCAGGGCCAGGCCAAGCCACTTCTTCTTTGGGCCATGCATGGCCAGCAGCACCAAGAGGGGAATGACAGGGACGGCGATGAAAACGAGGGAAAGCGCAAGCAGCCAGGCTGCGCTTTGATTGAGGCTCTTTTTAAGAATAAGGTCTGCAATGCTGCCTGACAGGTAAAGATAGGCAAAATATAGCAGAAAGACACCGATGCGAATAAGCTGAAGTTGAATGAGGAAGGTGATTGGCAAGAGGTAGGAGGCTACGGAACCAAGCGTGATTACCAACGCGATAGCCCACAAAAAACGGCGCATGATACGGTCATCCGGGTTATCGGAGCGGTGCTTCATCGCCAGGAGAATAATCAGGAAGCAGGCCAGGCCTTGCAGGCTGCCGAGCAAAACGTAAGGTTGAGGGCCTACCGGATAGTAAACGTTATAACCCATCGACATGGATTCAAGATAGGCCATGGTGGGGCGGAGGGTAAAGTCGTATCCGTGGGTGACTTCGCTTTTGCGGATGAAAAGGGGCAAAACGGCGATTGTGAAAGCCAAGAGAGCAGGCATCAATTTTTTCCAGGGGATATGCCGGGCGGTCAGCAGAATGTCAAAGCCAAACATGGCTAAAACAAAGCCGGCATAGACCAGATGAATATCAAACATCAGCCCTACAAGAATGAAGGCAGGCAGATACTTCTTTTTGAGATAAAGAAGGATGGCAAAAAGCAGAAAGGGAATGGTGAAGGTGCGGTTGAGCAAACTGAATTCAATAATCTGAAAACCGGGGAAGCCAATATGCGGGATAACAAGTGCAAAACTCATCAGAATATTGGCAAGGCGGTTATGAAAAAGATGTTCAGAAAGCTCCCAAAAAGCCCAAAAGGTAAGCCATGTAACCAAAAGATGCATAAGAAACATGGCCGGCTCCAGCAGGCCGATTTTATAAAAAGGGACCAGCAGATACCAGAAATACGAAAAATGATAGGCCCGCAGCTCTACAAAGGGGTCTGCATTATAAAGCGAAGGGTTCATCCAGGATTTGAGAAAAGGGATGTGAAAGACCTGATCGAAGGTTCCGAAATGATATCCGTTGATGAATACCGTAAGCAGCGTGAGGGCGAAGAAGAAAAGGAGCCTCTTCCAAAGCAGCTCATTGAGCGTATCAATCCATTTTGGCAGTTTAATCATGGCAAAAATTTTAACACAGGGAAGGCGCTTGGCAAGAGACGCTTAGAAAAGCAAAATATGTCCCATTCGCCATGACTGGAGAGATGGATCTCTGTATCCGGTGTAATTCCAGCTCAAAACGTGGATACCATGTGCTGACCCTCTTACGGGAACCAATTCAGACACTTGAAATGTTGAGTTA
Organism: Anaerolineaceae bacterium; assembly: GCA_034926255.1. GTDB lineage: Bacteria > Chloroflexota > Anaerolineae > Anaerolineales > Anaerolineaceae > Mesolinea. The sequence goes on from JAYFRD010000040.1 coordinate 6,688, forward strand.
ATTTTGGTAAAATGTCTTTAATATCATTTGGTGAGACATAATCTCGTCAGATGAGACATGAATGGAGGCTTCAATGGGTTCACCTGAAAACAAACTGTTGAACAGGATTATTAGCGTCCTCGATTGCTTTGGTGACTCTCAGCCGTCGCGAAGTATTGTCGAGATATCTGATGCAACGGCTCTTCCCTATAGTACTGCAGGAAGACTGCTTCAGAATCTGAAGTCAGTGGGATTAATTAACCAAGATTCGAAAACTAAGGAATACCGCCTTGGGCCAAAAATGCTTTCCTGGGCAACTGCTTACTTAAGCAAACTTGATCTACTCGAACTATCGAAATCCTACCTTCAGGAACTTCAAACCTGTACAAATGAAACGATCAGTCTTTATGTTTTGGAGCAATTTGAAAGGATTTGTGTTGCCAGAATTGAGAGCAAACATCCAATACGAATGGTTGCCGAAATTGGGGAACGAATGCCATTGCACCTTGGTGCGGCCGGGAAAATATTCCTGCTCCAAATGACGGATGAGCAACGCAATGATTACTACAAAGCAAAGTCACTCGATCCAACCGCCATTTCCAAATTGGTTCATGCATATGAAAGTATTAAAAAAGCCGGATATTCTACAAGTTTTGGTGAAAGAGTAGCGGAGGCTGCCAGTATAGCCGCTCCAATATATGACTTTCAGAATAGGATCATCGCGGTCATTAATATTTCTGGCCCTGTTCAGCGCATGGATGACAATACCATAACGAAATTTGCAAAACAAATTCTTAACTCGGCAAATGAGTTATCTTGCGAATTTGGGTATCGCCGGAAGGGAGCGGTAGATGAGGCTCTTTGAGCACCAGGGTAAGGCCCTCCTTGAAAATTGCGGGGTTTTAATTCCAAAAAGCCAACTCTTATCACGAGAAAATCCAATTTCAGGAAACTTGATATTGCGATATCCTGTTATCGCCAAGGTTCAAGCCCTGAAACCTGGAAGGGGTGAGTATGGAGGGGTGCAAAATTGCTTAACAGGCGAGGAGTTAGAGGTTTTTATTTCAAAGCATTTGTTCCGGACATTTAGGGGAGAGATTGTACGGAGCATTTTGGTGGAAGATCTAGTACCCCACGCTAAAGAATTCTATTTAGCTGTAAGAATAAATCCTCTTGCTTTAAGCATTTCGTTAATCTTCTCTGAAAGCGGAGGAAATGGAATCGAGCATAGGATGAAGTCCAACCCTTCCTTGATGAAAGTATTAAATATTGATCCTCTGCGTAGCATCACCAGTAAAGACACAATTGAATTTGCCAAAGAGTTTGGTTTTGAAGGAACCCTGCTGAATGAAATGGGAAGATTTATCGGTCAAATACTTGATGCTTTCAAACGTTATGATGCGAAAATGATCGAAATTAACCCATTTGTCTTCTACGATAATCAGATTTATGCTTTAGATGTTGTAATGCAAATTGATGATGATGCTGGTTTTAGACAGTCATTAAGTGAACTAGTTGGACCTGTATCTGAGGAAAAACCCAGAGAGTTAACAGAACGAGAACAGCAAGCGCTTCAAATTGACAAGGATGATTATAGAGGGGTGGTCCATTACATAGACCTCAATGAAAATGGTCAAATCGGGTTGCTGTCAGTTGGGTCAGGATTTTCCATCACCGTTCTCGATATATTAAAGAATCAGGGAATAGATACGGCAAATTTCTGTGACTGCAGTGGAAATCCTTCCAAAGAAAAAGTGGCCGCAGCTGCAAAGCTCATTATGCGTATCCCAGGTATCAAAGCATTCCTCTTCATCAGTGGAATGGTTAGCCAACCGTTAGATATATCTGCGGAAGGTCTTGTAATGGCATTCCAAAAAGTGAAACCGGATTACCCTGTTTTTGTTCGAATGGCAGGAAATCGAGAGGAGGAAGCCGTTAGTTACCTTAAGGAACATGGCATTAAGAACGCTTTTTTACGAGACGTCAGCGTGGAGGCTACGATAGGAAAAGTGAAAAACCACTTACAAAGGAAAAAGAAGGTTTGAGATGAGTATTCTGGTGGATCAATCGACAAAAGTGCTAATCCAGGGAATAACCGGGCAATCTGGAAAGAGATTTGCCCAGAACATGTCCTCATATTTTTCCAAGCCACTGGCTGGGGTCACACCTGGAAAAGCAAGTCAAAGTGTTGATGGAATCCCTGTCTTCAACTCGGTAAAAGAAGCTCTCGAGGTATATCCAGAAATAAATTTTAGTTCGATTAATGTTCCTCCAGCAAGTGTAAAAGAAGCTACCCTGGAAGCGATGGATGCAGGCCTAAAAAAGATTTTCATCTATGCAGAGCGCGTTCCCATTCAAGATTCTTTGGAGGTTATGAGGTATGCAGAAAAGCATTGTGTACAAATAATTGGGCCTAACTCACCAGGAATTATTTCCCCTGGTAAAGGAAGAATTGGCGCCATTGGCGGAACAATCAATTACTTGAACCGCGTTTTTATGCCTGGAGTGGCAGGGGTTGTTAGTCGGTCCGGGGGTATGACTACAATGGTTAGTTGGTTGCTGACTGACGCCGGAATTGGGCAGAGCACTGCCCTTGGCTGTGGCGGTGATCCGATCATTGGTTCGCCAATTAAGAAGCTGTACCCAATGTTTCTGAATGATCCGGAAACAAAGGTTGTTGTGCTTTTTGCCGAAGTTGGGACCAGCTATGAAGAGGATTTTGCAGCCTACCTGAAGAGGGAAGGAATGAAGAAGCCAGTTGTTGCGTTCATCGCAGGGCGACATGCACTTCCAGAATTTCGTTATGGACATGCTGGAGCAATTATTGAAGGAAATACTGGTACCTGGCAAAGCAAGTATGATGCACTTTGTGACGCGGGGGTTCTTATTGCCAGATCACTAAGCGACATTGCTATTCTTACGAAGAAAAGTATTTAGGTGTGATTATGAAGAGTGATCAATATTGGAACACATCAATTTCAAATATCCATCCTGACAGCATTGAGATTCGTGGCTATAGTTTGAATGACCTTATAGGGAATGTCACATTTGCTGAACAGATTTTTCTCGTATTAACGGGAGAATTGCCATTGCCAAGCCAATCGAAGATGTTTGAAGCAGTCCTGTGTGCATCAATTGATCACGGAGCAGGAACTCCATCATCTTTAGCAGCAAGGACTGCTATTTCGGGCGGTGCAACAATCAATGGAGGAGTTGCTTCTGGCCTTCTTACCATGGGAGAGCATCATGGTGCAGCCGTTGAAAACTGTATGAGCTTACTTCATGAGATTGTTGACAAGTCTTTAGATTCCAATTTACTGGACGATTTCGTCAATGATAGTATGAAATCATATATTGAAATCGGCAAGCAGGTACCAGGCGTTGGACATCGAATTCACCCTGTAGATCCTAGGGTGACCAGATTGGTTGATATCGCAACACAAACAGGTTTTAACGGAGTGTTCGTTTCGACGATACAAAAAATAAGCAGGCGATTGTCTGATCTGAAAAAGAAACCGCTCCCGGTAAACATTGATGGTATTACCGCAGCCTTGTTGTGCGAAATGAAGTTTCCACAGAGATTAGGAAATGTTGTTTTCATGGTCTCGAGGATGGTCGGTATCTTCGCCCAGGCATGTGAAGAGAAAGAGACTCAAAAGCCGATGCGTCATATTGATCCAATATGTATTGAGTACAAGGGGATTCCGGCCAGGAGCTTCCCAAAAAAGGAAAAAAATGATTAAAAAAAATGACATCTCTCTTGAATCAAGAGCCATCGGTTGTTTAGCTGGGCTAGCAATTGGTGATGCCTTTGGTGATATTGCTCGAAAGGATGAATATCGCATCCAGTATGGCATTATTGACGACCTCTATGAAGGCGCAAAGAGCACAGATGATACTGAATTCGCCGTTTTAACAGCAAAAACCATTGTTGATTCAGACGGCAAGTTGGATACAGAGACGATTTTAGCAGCATGGGAGCGTTATATCATCTCCCAAGGAGGGGTTTTTGATCGAGGTGGACGCCCGTTGCGCGGAGCTGTGAACAACCTTCAAAAAGGGCTCCGGCCACCTTTCTCGGGAAAATACAATGCTTTGAATAACGATGATGGAGCTGCCATGAGGATTGCTCCCATTGGAATATTATGTGCCGGTAACCCTCAACTCGCCGCTTCTTTTGCAAGGAAGGATGCCGAAGTAAGCCACTTTGAAGATGGTGTTTATGCAGCACAAGCAGTTGCGGCTTCAGTGTCGCTGGCTATGGTAAATGCACCAGTTGAAGAGGTTTTCAGAGTTGCAGGCGACTACATCCCTTCTGATACGTGGTTAGGTTTTTCGATGGAGAAAGCAAATCGCATTTGTAAGCAACACCATTCGATCGAGTCCGCCTGGTCGCTATTGCATACAGAATTCTGGAACCCAGAGCGCTCTTTAAGCCCCGAGGCAATCCCCCAAGCTTACTGTGTATTCAAATTAACGCAAGGCAACTTTAAGCAATGCATCTTTTGGGGTGGCAACTTTGGTAGAGACGCAGACACTATTTGTGCAATAGTAGGGGCTTTGAGTGGTGCACTAAGTGGAATTGGGTCAATTCCCAATACATGGGTTGAGAAAACGAAGACACCAAGTGGAATTTGCCTGCGATTTTCCAAGGACGAGAACGTCGTTGATTTGGCGAAAGAAGTCATCCAAATTGGAATACGAAATGGATATGTGAAAGGAGGAAGGTGAGATTAGACAACCAATTTTTGATCAGCTAATTGCAAGTAAGGTGACCAACCCAAAGGAGAATAAGATGAAAATGAATAAAATACTTTTCGCGTTTTTGGTAGTGTTTGCCATCATTATTGCTGGTTGTTCCCAGCCTCCGGAGCAAACACCTGTAGCAACCATTAGCCCACAGCCGGAAGCAGTGAGCACTCAACCCGCTGCAAATAAAGAACCAGTCACATTGGAGTGGTGGGTTGTACCCGACGGTAACCACTCAGAAGCTACTTTGCGAGGTTTGGCAGCAGAGTTTGAAAAGACTCACGCAAATATTAAAATCAATGTTCTGCCAAATCCTGAAAGCGGCTACAATGACAAGATGTCCACCGCATTGGGAGCGGGTAGCGGTGCCCCGGATGTGGCGATATTCTGGGACAATAATTGGTTGACGCAAACGCTCCCATTAGATGAGTTCATCAAGCGTGATGAAATCGATTCATCCATTTATTTTGAGGGAGCATGGAATAATTTCGCAGAGTATAACGGGAAAATCCTTGGCTTGCCGCTCGGCTATAGCTCGAACTTCTTGATGTACAACAAGGATGTTTTTGATGCAAAAAAAGTGGAGTACCCGACGTGGGATATTACTGCATCGCAATATGTGGATCTGATATCAAAACTTGCTGATCCAGAATCAAAGACCTTTGGAGGAGACACTCCACGAGGACCGTATAGGGCCATTTATCAAAACTTTGGAGCATTTCCATACAGTGATGATAGTAAAAAAGTGGAAGGTTACTTGAATAGTGATGCTTCCGTAAAGGCGTATGAGTGGTTATGGGATGTTGTGAATACGAAGGCAGCACCTACACCTACAGATCTCAAAACGCTTAGCCAACAAGGAACTGGCCCGGTTGACCTGTTCTATGCAGGAAAACTCGCTATGGTGACCACAAGCCCGGCATATATGCTCAAAGCCCATGAACAAGGCATCAAGTTTGGGATTGTTCCGGAACCTGGCGTCGAGGGCAACCATAGGTATGCTCATGCCTTTTCGCTCACAGCAAGCATCTGGAAAGGCACAAAACATCCTGAGGAAGCCTGGGAGTTTTTGAAATTCTATGCTGGACCAGAGGGACAAAAATACTTGATGGAAAATGGTAATTTCCTTCCATCCGTAAAATCACTGTACCAAGACCATCCTCTGTTTAAGGAAGAATTTCTTCAGACCTTCTATAAGATTCTGGAACTGCCCAGTTCATATACATGGGCAAATGATCATCTTTGTTTCAGAGGAGCTGTCATTAATGCCATCTCAGATGCATGGGATCGAATATTAATTAACGACATCTCTCGAGAAGAGATAAAGCCGTTAATTGACTCTCTTGTTCCATCTGCTCAAGCCGCCTTGGATGAATGCGTGCCGAGGCTAGGGAATTAATAATGAGTTAGGGGGAAGGCGGATATCCGCCTTCCCCCTGTGAGCGCTATGAGAAAAACTTCCAAACTCGAAAGAATCGAAATGATCCATGGGTATTTGGCAATTTCACCCTGGTTTATTGGTTTCCTTGTATTAAATGTATTTCCCATCGTCGCGACACTCTATTTTAGTTTTACTCAATGGACTATTGTAGAAAAGCCTGTTTGGGTAGGAATTCATAACTATGAAAGGATGATGTTTTCGGACCCGTTGTTTCGAAAAGCAATTGTTGCAACACTAAAATACGTTGCCTTCTCACTTCCACTTAAATTGGTTTTTGGGCTCGCGCTGTCGCTACTTTTAAACCAAAAACTCAAGGGGATGAATTTTTTCAGGACAGTTTTTTATATTCCTGCTGTAATATCAGGAGTTGCAGTTTCACTTATGTGGATTTGGTTGCTTCAACCCGATTACGGCTTGGTTAATACCCTATTGTCCTACATTGGCATTGACGGTCCAAAATGGTTTTGGGATCCTAATTGGTCCGTATTTTCTATAGCACTCATGAGTATTTGGACAGTAGGAGGTTCTGCAGTTATCTATCTGGCTGGCCTTCAAAACATCCCCGAACAGCTTTATGAGGCTGCCTCGATTGACGGCGCTAGTCGCTGGAAATCATTTTGGCTAATTACAATCCCGCTCTTAACTCCTACTTTATTTTTCCAATTATTGATGGAACTTATTGAGTCTTTCAAAATCTTCACTCAGGCATATGTGATCACCCAAGGTGGCCCATTAAAATCAACCTATTTCTTGATGCTCTATATTTATGAGGAGTCGTTTAAGAACTTTAATATGGGTTACGCCTCTGCACTAACGATATTCCTGACATTTACAGTTCTCATCCTCACAATAATTCTTAACACAACTTCAAAAAGATGGGTCTATGCGGAGGCAGATGATGCGGCAGCCAAGTAATAGAGGAGTTTTGCGTAAGGTGGTTTTGTATAATGTGATGATTGTAATTTCTATCATTTTCATGATTCCACTTCTTTGGATGATATCCACCTCCTTGAAAACACAGTTTGAAGTTTTTACTTGGCCGCCGCAGTTTATTCCTTCTGTCGCACACTGGGAGAATTACAAGATCGCATTAACCAAGTACCCATTTTTGCGATACACAATGAATTCAGTGATTTTGGTTATCCTAAACATTCTAGGAGAATTAATATCCGTTCCTCTCATTGCATATGGGTTTGCAAGGTTAAGATTCAAATTCAAGAATGTTTTATTTATTTTAATGATTGCTACGATGATACTTCCTCTGCAAATCAAGATTATTCCTTTATACGTGTTGTATTCAAAACTTGCTTGGACGAATACCTATTTGCCGCTTGTTATACCGTCTTTATTTGGGAGCCCGTTCTTTATATTCCTCATGGTCCAATACATGAAAACAATCCCAAGAGATTTGGATGATGCGGCTAAAATTGATGGAGCTGGAACTTTAACTATCCTGTACCGTATCATTTTGCCCTTATGCAAGCCTGCGCTCACAGTGATTGTCATATACACATTTTTGTGGATATGGAACGGATTCCTGGAGCCTTTGATTTATTTAAAAGACTCATCTAAGTATACTGTCCAACTAGGTTTACAAATGTTCCAAGGATACTCAGGCGTTGAATGGAATCTATTCATGGCTGCTACCTTGGTAACCATACTGCCGATATTGATACTGTACTTCTTTGTTCAAAAGTCATTGATTGGTGGTATTGCCTCTGTAGGTATCAAGGGGTAACGGAAGTATTGGAGACTAAAATGCTCAAGAACTCAATTCCAAAAGATTATAGCGAAAGAGTATACAGCGGATGGCTGGGAAAATGTGTAGGTGTACATTTTGGCGAACCGCTCGAAGGATGGACCTACCAAAAAATAAAGCAAAACCTTGGTGAGGTGACTCATTATTTGCAAAACCAAGATAAGATTTTTAAACCTGACGATGACATTGTCATGCCATTAATAATGATGTCGGTCCTGAAGAATAAGAGGAGAGAACAGGATATATCTGCGGAGGATATTGGAAAAACTTGGACAAATTTACTAAGTAGAGAAAGAGGAGGAATCTGGCGGGGAGGATATGGCATATCTTCAGAGCATACTGCTTTGATTAACTTATTGAATGGCATTCCTGCTCCAAGGTCAGGTTGCGGATCACTTAATGGGAGAACACTTTCCGAACAGATTGGGGGACAGATTTTCAGCGAAATATGGGGGCTGGTCCTGCCGAACAAACCGTACGCTGCTGCAGAGCTGAGCGAAAGAGCCGCCAGCGTTTCTCATGATGGAGAAGGTATACAAGGAGGACGCTATATTGCAGCCTTGGTTAGCAATGCGTTTGGTGGTGTAGACACATTGACTAACATTATCAATAGCATGTCTGTATTAAGCAAGAGGTCCGAGTACTATCGGATGATATCTGATCTTCTTATGTTTTTTAGACGTGACGGTGAAAAATGGCGTTCAATGAGGGATTACATTGAAATAAATTGGGGATATGACCGTTACGGTGGAGATGTTCCTATTATTCCCAATGCCGCGGTTGTTATCCTCTCGCTATTGTATGGAAAGGATGATTTCAGTAAATCCATTAGAATTGCCAATATGTGCGGTTGGGATACTGACTGTAATGTTGGAAATGTAGGTGCCATTCTGGGAGTTAGTGTTGGTCTTGAAGGAATTCCTGATTATTGGCGTATGCCTCTCCGTGATCATGTTGTTTCCTCAAGCGTTATCGGCTCGGAAAATATAATTGATATTGCCAGCACTGCGACATTCTTAGCAGGTTGCGGATTACGTTTGGCAGGGAAAAAAACTGAGATCAAAACCCCAAGGTTTAGCTTCATATATTCTGGATCGACACAAGGATTTAGAACAAGTTGTGAGCGCTGTAAGATGATAAATCTCTCACAGACGAGAGAGTCTGGGGCACCCGGCTTGAAAATCACAATTAACAAGCTCGACAGAAAGGGCAAGGCGGAAATTTTTGTGCGTACTCATTATTCAATTATGGAGTTAGCCGCAAACAATTATGAGGCTGCTTTTTCGCCCAGCATTTATCCGGGACAAAAGATTAAAGTAAAGATTCTGAATCCCATAAAGACCCCAATTAAGGTCCAGGCATCCTTGTATGTTAAGGATCGAATTAGAAACATCACCCATCAAGATCCTGGGCTCCCTTTAAATTTTGGGGTAAACGAATTAGTGATGTCCGTTCCGCGATTAGACAACATCTGTATCTCTGAAGTGGGCGTGACTTTTGTTTCACTCGAAGAAGCTCCCTTGAGTGGAAGTTTTTATCTCAACTCGTTCGAGTGGGATGGTTGCATGGACTCAAGAACTGATTTTGAATACATGTTAAAAAACGGTAAGACAATTCTTGGTTGGACGATTTATTCTGGTCATTGGTGCCTTGAAAACGGCCATTATCACGGTAGTGGTGTTGAGCATAATGAAACATATACGGGTTTTCCGGAAATGTCGAATTATAAGGCTCTGGCAAAACTTGTCCCGGTAGTTGGTGGAATGCATTGTATAAATACAAGGGTTCAAGGCGGCTTGCGTTCCTATGCCTTCGGTTTTATAAAGGATGGTGCTGCTGGAGTCCTAAAAAAGGTTGAAGGAATCTATAAAATAATTTCAATCGTAGATTATGATTGGAAATTGGGAAAAAAATATACATTGGAGACCCAAGTAAAAGGTTCGAATCTCGTATTGAAAATAAATAATAAGAAGCTAGTCGATATCCTTGATGAAGACAACCCATATTTAACGGGACAAGTAGGTTTGAGCAATGGGCCGGGTTGTACGACTGATTATTATTCAATGCAAGTCAGCCCGGTAACCCTTGTTTTGCAAACGACTAAACCCGCTTGCTGAGTAATTGGTCTGCTAAGTTAAGGTGGTTGAGATCCTTTTTGGGAGGGCTGATGCGCAAGCCAACACAGCGGTTCATATCGAGGTCATACAGTAAAGAGAAGCAGTTATGTTTCACATGGGCGGCACAAGGTGGCTTGTAGTTTGGTGAGCGGAGCTCAAGCTTGTGGCATTCGGGTTCATTGAAAACCGCCTAGATTTCGAGAACATCTCGTTAGTCAGTTGGATAAGGCCGCGAGGTTAAGGAGGTAGCAGCTGCCGAATCGTTTGATTTCTAAAATGAATTACCTCGCAAATAAAAGGAATATAAGTTCTGTATAATATAATGAGAATTAGAAAATAGCAATTACGATAACAGGCTATTCTTAGAAATCTTTTTGGCAATTTTTCTACAGAAGCTGTTCCGGCGCAGGGCAATTGCATCTAAATAGAGTGCAGTTAACCTGCATCCAATAACGCGTCACCCTTACCCTTAATGGAGTGAATGTTCTGCCAGTCATCCTGGCTAAAGGTCAAAACAGAAAAGGCCAGATGCTTCAGAAAACACCTCAGCATGACGAGGTGCGGGAGGCATGTGGGACAGGCTGCAAGCAAGGGAAAGGTAACTTTCTGCATGCGGAAAGGGGTATACGGAAGGGGGGTGCGTGCGGAAGGGTCATTAGTCAACGAGGAAAATGGATAAAAAAGATGCCCGACAGCGTAGAAAGCCGGCAAAATTAAGAAAGCTTGCCGCCTTTGTCAAGCAGAGGAGTGGGACTGCCATGCGGAGGTGAGAAACAGATGTTGATTTGCATTCAGAAAGCCCCCGCAGAAGCAGGCGCAACATGGGTGGGCTCCATTGAAATCCTTCCAAGCATATTTGTACAATCTTAGACAAGAGGCTTAGTTGTACAGATTATCCTGCGGACAATGCAGAAGTTGTGCTTTCGCATCAAATTTCACTTTTTGGGCAGTTCGTAAGATAATTAGCCTTGAGAAATCATGGAAAGAGATATTGTTACCTATCGCAAGGCATTGGAAGATTTTAAGAAGGCGCGCGGCAAGGCGGCTATGCAGCGGTTTTGGGCGGGCGTACGCGGCGAGTCGCTGGATTTACTGCTTTTTGACGAAATTTCTTCCAAATTACATGCCGTCAATAAAACCAGCAGAGGGCTGAGTGTTGTCCCGCTGGAAAAGATAGTTGGCAGCGTAGGCCGCACCAGTGATTTTGACCGGAATTTTTTGCCCCTTAATGACGCAAGCGAGCATCGCTGGGCAAACGTTAAGACCTTTATGACCAGCCCCATTTCTGCGGGGATGCCCCCTGTGGAGCTTTATAAGATTGGAGACGCTTATTTTGTTTTTGACGGAAACCATCGTGTTTCGGTTGCCAAAGAGGCTGGTTTTAAGGACATTGAAGCCTATGTTACCGAAATACGCAGCAAAGTGCCCATTGACAGTACTCTTTCGGCGGAGGAGCTCATCCGCAAGTCTGCCTATTCTGATTTTCTGGAAGCCACCAGACTGGATGAAATTATTCCAGGGGTGGATTTTATGCTGAGCAATATTGCCGATTATCAGCTTCTTAAAGAGCATATTTCCGTGCATCGCTACTATATGGGCATTGAGCAGGGCCGCAGCATTGATGAAAAAGAAGCCTCACTGCATTGGTATGACCATGTTTACGCGCCGGTTGTGGAGGCGATTACCGAATCCGGGTTGGACCACGTGATGAAGGGGCTAAGCCTTACCGACCTCTACCTTTGGGTGCTTGACCAGCAGACGCGCCTTCAGGAAGAAATGGAAATGCCCATTTCCACCGAAAACGCGATGGAATACAGCCTGGAACGAGATGGCAAGTCGCTGCGGCCTGTTAATGAGAAGCTGGGTTCGGTTGT
>JAYFRD010000009.1:0-30957 GCA_034926255.1 Anaerolineaceae bacterium
TGGAGTTCGAATAGGCAGGGCTAAGCGCGGTTTCATCAGTCCCATCTTGAGCAATGTGTGAACTCTCCGATTCACGCGCTTGAAACCAGGTTTCTTCATCTAAGTGCAGCCAACTAGGGCCAAGCCGCGATAAAGCTGTCATCTGAAGTTGTTCCAGCTTTTTAAGCAATGGGTCAAGTTCTATTGCCTTTCCGCTTCCCGCTTGGGCAAACTGGCTCATAGAGTCAATTTCACTGCGCTCAAAAACAACAGAGCCTCCCATTTGAACCTGCGCTGCCTTGCTTGCATTTGCACTTGAATTTCTTAGAGAAAGGAACACCCCCATTACTGTTATTCCAACAACAAAAATAAATGACAAAAAAATTTCTTTTTCACTTCTACCTCCTTTCCACCTAATTACATTATATGGGCGTATGCGTTTTATCACTTTTTGTTCAGCCCCCCTTGGGAAATACCCCCTCCTCGGCCGCATTATCTTCCTCATTCCCACGCCTCACCCTTAACACAGTGAAGGGTCTGGCAGTTTTCTTGCCAACACCCACAAAACTGCCCGCAATGGCTTAAATGCTCTTAATACCCGTCCATAAAACCCTTGGTGCCTTTGCCACTCTTCACGTGGCAGCTTTGCAGCACATCATTCGCAAGCAGCCTTATAATCAAGGGCAGATGAAAAGAACCCTGAAACGCCTCGTCTTCAATGTGCTTTTAGCCGGGCTGGCTTTTTCTGCCTTTGCCTGCGCAGCCCAGACCCCAAGCATCCCTGTTGCCCAGCCGTCAAGCCCCAGCCCCGCCCCCACTCTGCAGGCCACCCCAACTCTACCAGCCGTTCCAACCCCAGCCCAACCCAGCCCAACCATGACCAAGCCCTGCGCTGAAACAAAAGGGCAGATCCAATCGCTGAGCTTCCCTGGTAAGGATGGCTACTCCACCATTGAATTCGAGCTCTACCTGCCGCCCTGCTACGGCAAGCAAACCTCAAAAACATACCCTCTGCTCATCCTGCTGCATGGTTCGGGCAGCGATAAAAACCAATGGCCATCCCTAGGCCTAGCAAAGGCTATGGACCAAAAAATAGCTCAGGGTATGCCGCCTTTTCTGGTAGCCTGCCCAACCATCGAAAACATCCGGGGTGATCTCTACAAAATTACGGATTTTGTCGGTCAGGAAATTCCCGGCTATCTCGCCAGGCATTACGCGCTGCGGCCCGGGCGTGACAACCTTGCTCTGGGCGGACTTTCCTATGGGGCTATTTGGACTCTGCGCACAGCCACGCGCTTCCCCGAGCGTTTTGCCAAATTGGGTATGCACAGCACCGCTGTAGACGCCCCCGATATGGTCGCTTTCTCGCACGCAATCCTTGCACTGCCTTACAACCAAAAACCTCAGATCCTGATTGATACAGGTCAGATGGATGAATATCGCTGGTCAGCCACCAAGCTTGATGAAGTGCTTAACCATGACGGTATTGCTCACCAATGGGTTTACCAGCCCGGCTATCACGAACCGGGCTACTGGTCAGAAAATCTGCCCTCCTATCTCGATTTTTACGCCTGCGGCTGGAACTAAAACCTGCAATATATTTCCGTTCCACCGGGCTTTTAAGCCCCCATTCACAAACAGCCCCATGGCAATTTGTCACGTTCGCCCTGTATATAACGACCTATTGATGTAGCTGCAATTCACCAGGGATCCCGCCAAGGACATTCAATGAATGAGTTTGCCATGACCAAATCAAAATCAACTCTCCTCTCTGAGCAGAGTGAATCCATATCAGCCTTCGGAAGCGTGAGTATCCAATTCACGGAACTCTATCGCCGTAATGTAAGCCCGGTTTATTACTATCTCTATAGCCGCGTGCAAAACATGGCCGATGCCGAAGACCTGACCTCACAAACCTTTGTCACTGCGCTGGAAACCCTTCATCAGTTGCGTAATCCAGCCAAATTCAGGCCCTGGGTTTTCAGCATTGCCCGCAACAAGGCAATGGATTTTTTTAGAAAAGCCAAACGCCGGCCCCTCTTCCCTTTAAAGGAGGACCTGCAGCAGCAGACTACGCTTAGCCAGGCGGATTGTGACAACTTGCTGCAGCTTGAACGCCTGATCGCCGAGCTGAAGCCTGTTGAGCAGGAATACCTGCGCCTGCGTTTGTTGGCAGATCTGCCCTTTGCTGAAATTGCCAATATTCTGGCTGAACCTGAAACCCGTGTCAAAAAACGGTATTACAGGCTCCTGGAGCGCCTTCAAGCCCAGGTGGAGCATTAAAATGAATAACCGCACTCCCTTTGAAGATAAAATCTATCAATCCTTTGCGCTCAAGGCAATCAACCCATCCTTCGTGGCCAGGCTTGAATCCAAACTTCAGGCCTATAGGCCTGAAACACAGAAATCAAAACCCAAACCCTTTACTTTCAGCCTCAAGTGGTCCTACGCCTTCGCCCCTCTTCTCTTGCTTTTGGTCTTCGTCTTTGCCGTCGGCCCTCAGCGCGTCTATGCGCAAATACAGAAATGGATGGGCTTTGTGCCCGGGGCTGGATTGGTTACAGAAACCACCTCCCTGCGCATTCTGGCAGAACCTGTCAGCCAGACCAGGGATGGGGTGACTCTTGGCGTCCTCTCTGGCGTTTTAAGCTCAGAACGTACCAGCCTGGAAGTAAAAGTGAGCGATGCGCCGTTTTCCGCACATTTCAGTCAGAACTTTGGGAAGGAGATCTGTCATACGAACCCCTATCTGCTTCTGCCGGATGGCACTAAACTGGAATACAACGGAGCATTTCCTGCCATCCCCGCAAATATCGACAGCGCTGTTTATGTATTGCCCTGCATCGATATGTACATTCGCGGTGCCTTGCCTGAAGACTGGCGGATTCCCATGCATTTCATCGCCGCTCCTGAAGATTTGCATGTCTACCCTGTGCTTGTCCATCCCAAATTAAATGTTGAAAAATCCCAGCCTGCTGTCTCGAAAATAACACCCACTGCCGAGAAGGCAGTACCCTCAACTCTGCAAAACGATATTCCCATAAAGAACATCTTTGACATCCTCCTGGTCATCGAAAAACCAGATGCCTGGGAAATCGGTTACGGATTTAAAGCCCTTCACCTTGACCTGGTTTTGGATAACAACGAGATCCTTGTAAAAGACGCAAACGGAAAGTCCATCCCTATCAATCACACCTTCCCCGATGCGCAGGCTTTCCATGATGAATTGCAGGAAGTAACCAAACTGCTTAATGAAGAGGATGGCTATCCCAATCCGTATTACAGTATGTATAAAGGTTTCTCACTTCCAAAAGGGGACTATGCCTTCCCTCTCACTTTTGAAGTAAAAGTAAAAAACTTCAGTTGGGTGGACGTCCCTCGTGATCAGCCTCTCTTCGAGTTTGATGCCGGCCCAAACCCCAAACTTGGTGATACCTGGCCTATCCATAAAACTTTAGACTTGAACGGCCACAAGGTTCAGGTGCTTTCTGCAGAAGTCCACGAATGGGGTGGCTACTGTGTCAATTTTGACGGAGGTTCCGATATCTTCAACGTTGATATCAGCCTAATCGATTACCAAACCAACTTTGGTGCTGGCACGAGTGCTCCTTTTGAGCCGCCCTTTACTTTCCGAAACTGTTTTATGATCTCACCTCTGCCCACAGGCAAGATCCGTGTAGGTCTAAGGCAGGAACCAATCTACCTTGTTGAGAGTTTCATTGCCCGGGGCACCTGGTCGCCGTCAGAAAGCTTAAAACCCTAAAAGGCACTTCTTACTTAAAACAGAAGCGCGCCTTTTGGCGCACTTCTGTTTTAAATTCTAAATCAGGATTCTTTAAACCGTTCCGACGCTGATTGCCTTTAAGGTGCGTGCGCAGGCATTATCTAAATGCTGATGCAACGCCTTTACCGCTTTTGGAATATCCTTTTTCTGCAAAGCATCCAGCACCATAATATGTTCATCCATCAAAATGCGCACATTGCGGGCGGTTTGGGCCAGCACCAGGGTGCGAATACGCAAAGACATTTCATCCACCGACTGAAAAATCTTAAAGTAGGTGCTGTTGTTCACTTTTGCGGCCAAATAACCATGAAATTGCACATCCGCATGGGCAAGAGCGTCTTGCAGTTCATCCGAACCGATAATATCTTCAGAAATATTAAGGATTGCTCGCAAAGCCTGCAGGTCTTCTTCAGTTAAATGCGGCCCCACTTTTTCAATGGCATAAGCTTCAAGAAGTTTGCGCACTTCATACACTTCGCGCACGTCATCTTCTTCAATCATGGAAACGATGGGGGTTTTGTAGTAGTCCGTAACCACCAGCCCGTTATGCTTCAGCATCGCCAGTGCCTCGCGCACCGGTGTCTGGCTTACTCCCAGCTCATTGGAAAGCTGGTCAATATTCATAGCCATTCCAGGGGGATACTTATTGGTTAGGATGTTCTTTTTGAGGCGCTGATAGACCCTTTGCTGAAGGGAATCAATCTTCAGTTTGGATTCTATAAAAGCTGTTTCTCTGTTTTCTTCCATATACCCTCCTCAGACAACTTGGATCTGTTCCACTCTACTTGATTTTAACCCCAAAAATTCATCTGTAAAGGCTCCAAAGTTTTTGGTGTCTTCCCCTGTGATGCAAATCCGATACTTTCGATTAGCTGGATTCTGGGCATTTAGGCAGGCATTTTCTTTCAGCCAATCTCTTATTTCAAGAACAACTTCCTCAGCCGGGTCTACAATGCTTACCCCCGCGCCAAGTGCCTGGGCAGTTTCCTGGCGCACGCAGGTGAGGTCTGTGCAGCCAAAAATCAGGGCGTTCATTTCAAAACCATCAAAAGCAGAAAGATATTCATTCACCAGCGCTCTGATCTGTTCTTTATCCTGAATCTTGCCTTTTTCGGCAAGACGCAAAAGCGTTACCGGGGCCGATTCAATCACCTTTGCCTGCGGCCTCAGTTCCTGCAGTTTATTTCTGTATGCATGGGAACCCACCGTAAGTTCGGTACCCCAAACACCTATTTTTCTGGTATCTTCCTCACGCAGAGCAGCCCGCACCCCGGGCTCAATCATGCCCAGCACCGGAATATCATGCATTTTTTCCCTAACCGCATCCAAGGCCGCCACAGAAGCCGTATTGCAGCCAATCAAAATAGCCTTTACCCCTTGCTCTGCCATCCAGCTGCAGCATTCTACGGTGTTGCTGCGCACTTTTTCCGTTGGCTGTGGGCCATAAGGCTGCCTTGCGGTATCCCCCACGTAAAGAATATTCTCCGCAGGCAAAAGTTCCATCATGTATTTCACTACGGCAAGCCCCCCCGGCCCGGCATCAAAAACACCTACCGCTCTTTGAGCGTCACAAGTTCCATTCTTCTCTGTGTTCATAAAACTCCTGCTGTTTAGGTTTCAATCAGCGCCAAAAGGGAAAGCGCCAGCAATTCAGTTCGTTCGTAAAGGCTTTCAATTTCTAAATATTCATCATGGCTGTGTTCTCTTCCGCCTACCGGGCCCATCCCGTCAATGACCGGAATACCAAAGCCAGAAAGGTTATTGCCATCAGAGGCCGCTCCGCTCATGCAGAACCCGATTTGAATGCCCATTAGCTTTGCTGCTTCAAGCACCGCTGCTTCCAGCCTCTCCGAACCCGGTCTTTTTACCAGCGGAGGGCGGTGAAACC
Organism: Anaerolineaceae bacterium; assembly: GCA_034926255.1. Taxonomy (GTDB): domain Bacteria; phylum Chloroflexota; class Anaerolineae; order Anaerolineales; family Anaerolineaceae; genus Mesolinea. The sequence continues at coordinate 5,652 of JAYFRD010000009.1, forward strand.
CTCCGGTCACTTTCACGCTTGCTCCCGGCACGCTTATATGTTCAGCCAGGGCAGCCATGCCTTCTTCAACGCGTTTTTGCTCTTCAGGTACCACAATACGGCTTTCAATTTCAGCATGGGCAGAAGGCGCAACAATAAAAGCGGACTGTCCACCCTGAACAAAACCGGTATTCATAGTGGTCAGCAGCTCCTTGCGCGCCAGGTTTTCGGCATTGATAATCTGATGCGCCATTTCAAGCACAGCATTGATTCCCGTCTCAGGTGATTTGCCCGCATGGGCAGCCCGGCCGCTTACATAAACATCAAACTTCCCGATCCCCTTACGGGTGTTGATTACCCGGCCATCGGGTTGCGCAGGCTCAAAAATATAAGCATAGTCCACTCCTTTTGCCAGCATGGGCAGGTACTGCTTTGAATTCGGCGAGCCCATTTCCTCATCCGTATTTAGAAGAACTTTATAAGCAAAGGGAATCCCGCCACTAGCATGCAAGGCCTTCAACCCATAAAGCAGACTGATGACGCCGCTTTTCATATCAATGACCCCCGGCCCAAAGGCTTTCCCCTCGCGAATGCTGAAAGGCCATTCAGTTCCCAACGGAAAAACGGTATCCACATGTCCAACAAAAAAAATACAGGGGGTTTCTCCGCCGCCTGATTCAAGCAGTAGGTGGCCGCCGTAATCCCCGCCATCCAGGTGGCTTACCTTTGCGCCCAGTTCTGCGGCCAAAGACTCAAAAAAGGCAATCGCCTCATTACAGCCCTCTTTATATTCGCTTGGACTATTTATTCGAACACAGGCCTGCAGAGCCTCCAGCATTTCACCGCGCCGCTCGCGGATGTAGCTTTCAATATGTGCTTTTCTTTCTTCGATACTGGCAGGCATAAACCTCCTTTAGCCGGGGTAACTGCGCAGGGTATCGGCAAGCCTGGCAATACCCTCTTCAATTTGCTCGTCTTCAAGCGCACAGAAAGGCAGGCGTACAAACTGGTCTCCACCTTGGGTGTAGAAACCGCGCCCATCCGTAAGCTTCAGCCCTTTTTTTTCAGCGTGCTGCATCAGCACTTCTGCCTTAATCGGCTGCTTTACAAATGAACCGATAAAGAAACCGCCATCTGGGCTTGTCCAATCAGCCAGGCCTTTCAGGTGGCTTTCCAAAGCTGCCGCCATCACATCCCGGCGGTGTCCGTATAAATCCTTCAAAAAGATGAGATGCTCATCAAGCCAGCCCTTTTGGCAGAACTCGTATACTAAAGCCTGGTCAAGGTAACTGGGATTGATGTAAGTATCTTCTGCAATTTTTGCGGTCTGATGCACCAACTCCGGCGGCAAAATCATAAAGCCTACCCGCAGCCCAGGCGCAATCAGTTTGCTGAAGGATGACATCATGCAGGTGCAATCAGGCGCCATTTCATGGCATGAGGGCACACTTTCACCGTTATAGCGCAGGTTGCGGTAAGGCAGGTCTTCAATAATATAGAAGTGATGCGCGCGTGCCAAGGCCACCAGCTCTTTGCGTTTTTCAAGGGGCATCACAGACCCGGTGGGGTTCTGAAAATCAGAAATCACATAGAAAAAATCAACCTTTTTGCCCTCTGCCAGGGCCTTCTTTAACACGTTCAGGTCAATACCTTCAGGCTTTAGGGGGCAGGGCAAAAGTTCGGCGTGGGCCCGTTTCAGTAAGGTGAGGGTGCGGTCATAGCTTGGCTCTTCCACTCCTACGCGCAAAGAGCCCATTGGAAAACTGCGCAGCAGGTGGTCAAGCACCTGCAAAGATCCCGTTCCGGTAATAATCTGGTCTTTATCCGAATGGTATGTTTCAGCCAGCTTCTCGCGCAGAGGAAGAAAACCATAAGCCTTTGAATATTGCAGCACGCTGTACGCGTAATCCACTAACTCGTCATGAGCACAGATGCTCAGTTTATCAACAGCAAAACTTTTTGTGGGTGGAACACCTCGGGTGAGTTCGATAATTGTATCCATTACCCTTCCTTATACTTGGTTTAATGTATTTTTGGAGCGCCTTTCAATCCGCTTCCAGTTAATGGTAACAAGAACAAGTCTTTTGGGCTGGCTTTTGAACGTATTTTCATTAATGCGGCCCAAACCACGGCACTGCTGGGTTCAGCATACAGCCCTAAACGCGCTAACTGGTTTTGCCCTTCAACAATCTCTTCTTCGTCCACATCCAATGCCGTTCCGCCGCTGGAGCGAATAGCCTCCAGAATGCGCCGCCAGCGCACAGGCTTTGCAATGGCTAATCCTTCTGCCAAACTGGGTTCAGTGGGCACCGCTTCTTCAACCCCTTCAGAGCCGCTTTGGATGGCCTTCACAATGGGGTTAAGCAACTTTGGCTGCACACCCACCATTTTCGGGCATTTTTCAATCAATCCTGCTTTGCGCAGACGTTCAAAGCCCATCCATGCCCCAAGCAGATGCACCCCCTGCCCCACTGGCACAATATACCAATCCGGCGCTCGGTGCCCCAGTTGCTCCCAAACCTCCCAGGCCACTGATTCTTGGCCCAAAAGAAAGGCCGGATGGTAAGCGTGCGAAGCATAAACTTTCCGTCCGCCCACTGAATTCATGGCCGCCATTTTGGCGTCATTCCTCACGCCAGGAATGGAATTGACCGTTGCCCCATAAATGGCAATTTGTTTCTTTTTACTCTCTGAAGCATAATGCGGTACATAAATATCCGCTTTCAGGCCCGCGCTTGCGGCATAAGCGGCTAATGCGCTGCCTGCATTGCCTGAAGAATCGTCTACTACAGTTTCAACATCCTGGTTTGCCAGCACATTGATTTCAACCTCTGTGCCTCTGTCTTTAAAAGAACCGGTCGGCGAGATATACTCAGCTTTAAAGTGAACCTTTAAGCCATTTGCATGGGCAGCCACCAGAGGCGTCCAGCCCGCACCAAGACTAACCTTGGGTTCATTGAATCCAAGGTTAAAAATCTCCCCGTAACGCCATAATCCATATTTTTCCGGCTTTATTTTTTGTTCTGAAAAGGGCACATCATCCAATGGTTCCCAGGCTTCGCCGCATTCACAGCGCCACACCCGTGGGTCAAGCTCCCTTACCGTTTTGCAATGCTCACAAATCACCTGCATACTGGCCTTCTCCTTTTACTGTTTATGGCAGTAATTCATAAAGTTGGCAAAAAGCTTAATCGCTTCTTTATTGGGTTCCGCCTTTTTAGCTAGCTCGCTCGCTAAAACCCCTTCCTTTTCAAAGAAGCGATGATAGCGATAAAACATAGTCCTGGCGTCTTTTTGGCTAAGTTCTGGGTGCCCCTGAATGCCCCAAATGGGTTCATCTTTATAGCGCCAAATATGGTTGGGGCACTCTTTGTTAAAGCCTAAAATTCTCATGTCTGCATGGGCTGCCTTCACCTCAATCTTATGCCACACGAAGATGCGCACACTTTTGCCCAGCCCGGCAATCAGAGGGTCATCCGGCTCGCTATGGTTCAGCGCAATATCCGAATAGCCCAACTCGCAAGTCTCGCGCCTGAAAATCTCGCTCGGCCCGCACAAAGCGCTTGCCAACACCTGGCTGCCAAAGCAGGAACCCAGCATAGGCAGCCTGCGCTCTTCGCAGGCGCGCAGCAGACCTTCCAATTTGGGTATCCAGGGGTAAGGGTCGTTGGGGTTAGCCACACTTCCCGAAAGATAAACCGCTTGATACCCTTTCAACTCATTTGGGAACTCACCCTTGCTTGTCCAATAAAAATCCGGCTCAAAACCGTTGGACTTGAACAAGGCCGGTAAAAGTTCCGGGCTCTTAAATCGGATTTCGTTATAAAGAAAGAGCAGTTTCATTGCATACGCTCAACAGTTTTATTTTACTTTTAAGCAACGGTCTTGCTGATTTATGCTTTCCGTTCAGAACTTTCTTTTTCTACGTAAATGGCAAAATCAGGGCAGCCTATTTCACAAAGTTTACAGCCAATGCACTTCTCAATTTGATATACTTCCGCGGTTGTAAAACCTTTACGGTTCTGCACAGCAGAAAAGCGAATCACTTGTTTGGGGCAATTGTGAATACACACTCCGCAGCCTTTGCAAATACTGTCATCAATGTGAACTATCATGCTTTTATTCCTGTTTCTTTAAGTAATTGAGGGATTTCCTTGGGTTTAGTGGCTACCTTAACGCCGGCCGCTCGCAGCGCTTCTATCTTGCCTTGCGCGGTGCCTTCATGCCCTTCAATAATCGCGCCGGCATGCCCCATCTGGGCGCCTTCCGGGGCAGAGCGCCCCACAATCATGGCAACTACCGGTTTTTCAGGGTGTTTGCCAATGAATTCCGCCGCTTCCAGTTCCATTCTGCCGCCCACTTCTCCCAGCATCACAACTGCCTGGGTTTCTGGGTCAGCAAAGAACATTTGGATTATTTCGGCCTGTCTTGAGCCCCAGATTGGGCCTCCGCCAATGCCAACAACAGTGGTCTGTCCGATTCCTGCCGCGCTCATCACTCTGCCAACTTCATAAGAAAGGGCGCCGCTCTTTGAAACCAGGCCCACACTGCCGCGCTTATACATCATGGCTGGGTGAACCCCCAGCTTGCAGATACCCGGGGCAATGATTCCAGGTGTATCCGGGCCAACCACTCGGGTGCCCTTTAAGCGAGCATACGCCAATATTTCAATCATATCCTTTTCCGGCACGCCTTCAGTGGTCAATACCAGCAGCGGAATGGAGCTTTGGATAATCTCCAAAGCCGCGTCTCTGGCAAATTTGGCAGGCACAAAGCAAATAGCGGCATTTGGCTCTGTTTCGGCAACAGCCTTATCTACATCATTAAAAACCGGAATGCCTTCAAAACGGCTGCCGCCCTTCCCGGGGGTAACCCCTGCCACAATATTGGTTCCGTAATCCAGCATAATCCTGGCTTGGAAGGAACCTACAGAACCGGTAATACCCTGCACCAGCACACGCGTATCTTGATCAATAAGGATGCTCATAGAGCCGCCTCCTTTGCCAGACGAACGGCTTTCACCACTTCCGTCACAAGGTCTTCACCGCTCTCAATTCCTACGCAGTTCAGTAAAGCCTTGCCCTCTTCCGCCTTGGTTCCGCACATTCTTACGGCCAGCCTGAACCTTGCCGGGTGATTTCTGACAAAATTTACAATACCTTCTGCCATATCATCCATGCGGGTCAGACCGCCGATGAGCGAAACCATCACAGCCCTGATGTGGGGGTTCAGCGCCAGAATTTCCAGGCTCTTGTTCATGCGGTCGGCGTTGGCAAGGCCGCCAAGTTCACAGAAGTTTGCTGCAAAACCGCCTTCATCTTTAATAAGGTCCAGCGTCAGCATACCGGTGCCGGCCCCATCCGAAATCAAACCCAAATCGCCTTCCAGCGGAACGTAGGTAATATCCCAGCCCTTTGCCAAAAGCTGGCTGTGGCTTAGCTGCTCTTTGTCCGCAGCATCTTGCCTGGCCTTTAAGGGGGCAAACAAGTCCTCATGCCGGAACTCCGCTTTATCGTCAAGCACCATTTTGCCGTCAAGCGCTATCAGTCCCTTTTCCGTTCTGGCCAAGGGGTTAATTTCAATCAGCGTGGCATCATTTGCCTTGAAGATATCCATCATGGCCTGCATAATGGGCCCAACTTCTTTAACCGGCAAGCCAAGAAAAGTAGCCAGCTTGCGAATATCATAAGATTGCATCCCCAATAAGGGGTCTATCCCCATCTTCAGAATCTTTTCCGGCCTTTCCTTGGATACTTGTTCAATTTCCATGCCTCCTTCAGCGCTGGCAATGAACATCGGAGCCGCAGAGGCCTTATCGATCAAGAGCGAAAGATAGTATTCCTGTAGGATTGTCTGCTTTTCTTCGGCCAGAATGGCATGAACGGTTTCATTTCTTACCTTCATCCCCATCAGGTTTTGATATGTGCTCTTGGCAGCCTCGTAATCTTCAACAACCTTGATAGCTCCGGCTTTGCCACGCCCGCCCATCAATACCTGAGCCTTAAGCACAACCGGAAAGTTCAGTTTTTTAAGCTCATCTGCTTTTTCAATCAGAACTGAATTCGGAACCGCAATGCCATACTGCCTGAAGATTGCTTTAGCCTGATACTCCAGAAGGCGCATTATTTCTCCTCACTCAGTAAAGTCGAGATTACTTCAATACCTTTTTTGGCAGCCTTGATATTGGCTTCCAGATATCGTGCCGCCACGTTTTCTTGAATGCCTTCAAAAAGTTCTGCTTCCGTAAGAATGCCCGTAAGTCCTTGCAAAGCGCCCAGAAAAACCATATTCCCCGCCATGGCAAAGCCTAATTCTTTGGCAATGTGGTTTGCCCGCACTTCATAGATTTTCAAGTCGCTGCGTTTTGGCCTGGTAACCATATCAGGGTCCATAATCAGGGTTCCTCCATCCTTAAGGCGTCCAATATAGCGCGAAAAAGCGAGATCAGACATGGCTACCAAAATATCAGCCTTATCCGCTGTGGGCGAAAAAATCTGCCCTTTGGAAAGAATAAGTTCCGCCTGGCACTCCCCGCCTCTTGCTTCAGACCCAAAAGACTGCGTTTGCACAGCATGATAATCTTCCTTGGTCACCGCGGTAGAGCCAAAAATCAAAGCCGCAAGGATAACGCCCTGGCCGCCGAAACCGCAAAACTGAATGGCTGTTCTTTCTTTACTCATGCTGCATCCTCCACAGGAAAGGTGGAGCTGCCGGTAAAAATTGGTGCGCTTTTTTCAACAAAATCGCCCAAAACAAATTTGCCTGCCAGTTCCTGCTCATTCATCTTTTCAGCATCCGCAATGCTGATGCTGCGCTCCTTTATCCAGTCCAGTAATTTGGTTGGGCTGCCAGAACTGATTGCCTTACGTCCAAAACCGGTTGTACACTGGGAAACAATCTCCACAAATGAAAAACCCTTATGCTGGATGGCCTTCTTAATAGCCCGGATGGATTGATGCGGTTTATTGGTAGACCAACGGCTCACAAAGGTTGCTCCCGCTGCTTCAACCAACTTCACTAAGTCAAAGGCAGGCTCGGGATTGCCATATGGTGTGGTGGTGGTGCGCAGGGTGCTGTATGTGGTAGGGGCTACCTGCCCGCCCGTCATCCCATAATTGAGGTTATTAACCACAATCATGGTCACATCCAGGTTGCGCCGGGCTGCCTGAATAAGGTGGTTGCCTCCAATCGCGGCGGCATCTCCATCCCCGGCAAAAATAACCACCTTCAGGTCGGGCTGCATCAGCTTGATGCCGGTGGCCCAGGCCAGGGTTCTGCCATGGATTCCATGCATGGCATCCAATTTCAAATAAACAGGAATGCGTGCCGTGCAACCTACACCTCCAATGCCCATGATGCTGCTCATGGGAATCTGCAGTTCGTCCATTGCCCTTACAAAGTAATTCATCACCTGGGCCGCCCCGCAGCCGGGGCAGAAAAAGTGGGGTAAAGAGTTTGGCTTAAGGGAGTCGCGCAAAGGGTTTGTAATCACTTCAGCACCTCTTCAATAGCAGAATGGATTTCGCCGCTGGTATGGATGGTTCCCAGATTCTTGGTTACCCGTCTCACTTCAGCATGGCAGCCGGCAAGGCGTTCAATTTCTCCGGCGTACTTGCCGGTGTTCATTTCCACAGCCAATATCTTCTTGGCCTTTTTGGCTGCCGCCAGAATTTGCTTTTCAGGGACGGGCCAGACGGTATTGAGCTTCAGTAAGCCCACTTTTTGGCCTTTGGCCCTGGCAATATCCACCGCATCCCGGCAGGGTCGGCTTTCGCTGCCATAGGCAATGAGAATAAGCTCTGCATCCTCAGTCTGGTATTCATCACTGCTGACAATATCATCCAGGTTCATCAAAATCTTGCCGGTAATGCGCTCGTATTGGCGCTCAAAAATTTCCGGTTCCCACTTAATGCTGCCATATTCATTATGCGGGTTAATCGAATAAAGCACGTTATAACCCTTGCCTAAAGGCGCCATCTCAGGAACGCCGCCCAGCTCTGCCTTGAATGGAGCGTAAGCCCCGGGTTTGGCTGCGGTCATTTTGCGGTTATAAATCTCTATTTTGTCCGCCGCAGGGATCACCAGCTTTTCTCGCATCAGCGCAATGGTGGTTTCAGACATCACAATAACAGGGTTGCGGTATTTTTCGGCCAGGTTGAAGGCCCTCACTGTATAGTTAAAAAGCTCCTGCACGGAAGAAGGCGCCAGCACAATCAACTCATGGTCCCCCGCCGAGCCCCAGCGCATTTGCATCACGTCAGCCTGGGTAGCAAAGTTTTCGCCGCGGGTGCGTTGTACATCCATGATCACCATCGGTATTTCATCGGAAATAGCGTATTCAATGCCTTCGGCCATATAGTCAAAACCGGCGCTGGCCGTGGCCGTCATCACTTTGGCGCCGGCCAATGCCGCCCCAGCCAAGGCGTAAATGGAACAAAGCTCGTCTTCGCCCTGCAAAAACTTGCCTCCTACTTCAGGCATTCTTTCTGCCATGCGTTCAGAAACTTCATTAGCCGGGGTGATGGGGTAACCGGCAAAAAAGTTGCATCCTGCGGCGAGTGCACCCTCCACAGCTGCAAAATTACCCAACATAAAATGCGTTCCAGTCAGAATTCGAGGTCTTCTTTTTATCATATCATTTCCCTGTCTGATCAAAATAAGCTTCAAGCCTTCGCAGGCCTTCAATCACATTTTCTTCACTGGCAGCATATGAAAGCCTTAGGTGATATTCACCGCCCAGCCCAAAAGCACTGCCCGGAACGGTAGCCAAATGGCTGGCAGCCAGCAGGTCCTTGGCAAGCTCAAGCGATTTCATTTCTTTATCATAGCTTACAAAGCAGTAAAAAGCTCCCTTGGGAGCAAGACAATGCAGATATTTTGAAGCCTGGATGGTTTCCATCATCAGTTCCCGGTTTCTGGCAAACTGCCTTACCATCTTTTGTGTACACTCCGCGGAGGCAGGGTTAATCAGGGCTTCCAGTGCCCCGGCTTGGGCAAAAGAGGTCACACAACTGGCAGAATGCTGATAAACCTTCATAATCTGTTCCATCAGTTCCTGCGGACCGCAGGCATAACCCAGGCGCCAGCCAGTCATGGCATAACTTTTGGAAAAACCATTAACCGTAAAAACATTGTCAAATTCTGAGGCAGGCGAATAAACATCGCCTTCATAAAGAATTGTTTCATAAATTTCGTCAGAAATCACCAATGTTCCACTCTCTTTGGCCATTTCCGTCATTTTTCTGATAGCCTCAGGGCTGTAAACAGCTCCCGTAGGATTGCAAGGAGAATTAATAATCATGCACTTCGGCTTTTGCTTTAGCGCTTCTTTCACCCGCGCAAGTTCAGGCTGAAACCCTTCCGCTTCATTCGTCTGCACGCGAATCAATTCCGCCCCCATCAGTTGCGGAATGCAGGCATGAGAAACCCACGAAGGGTCCAGCACCAGCACTTTATCGCCCGGTTTGATGAGCGCCTGTAAAGCCAGGTAAATAGCAAATTTGGCCCCCGGAGTCACCATCAGATTTTCCACCTCTGTCTTGACCCCATTGGTCTTGAGTAATTTTTCCTGAATGGCCTTGCGTAATTCATGGTCGCCGAATGTGGCCTGATACTTCGTCACGCCCGTTTCCAATGCCTTGATGGCTGCTTGCTTGATGAAATCAGGGGTATCAAAGTAAGGTTCACCCACCCCAAGCGAGACAATATCCGTAATGCCCGAACGTTTCATCCGCTTGATTTCATTATCAACAATTTCAGTTGCGGATTCTTCAAGTTCTTCGACAAGCGGATTTACTTTTATGTGCATCTTTACCTTGCCTTTTCATCCTATATTTTCTCAGTTTTGGTAAACTTGTATTGACGTTTTCTGCTCTTTGCTATTATGATATATCCTATATGTTATTCAAATTCTTGTCAAGCCAAAACAACACAAAGAGCCGAAAATTATCGCAATAACTACCCTATCCGGAGGCCTTTATGACTGATAAAGAACTGATTGAATTTGCGCAGCGCATGATCCAAAACCAGGGCTACAGCGGTCAGGAATCAGACGTAGCCAACACCATGCTCAATGAAATGAAAAGGCTCCATTTTGACGAGGCTTGGATTGATGAGTGCGGCAATGCCGTGGGCATCATCCATGGCGCAAAACCGGGCAAATTGCTCCTTTTGGATGGGCATACTGATACCGTCATTGCCGAGCCAAAAGACTGGGTCCATCCTCCTTTCGCAGGCGAAATAGCAGACGGAATGCTTTACGGCCGCGGCACCGTGGATATGAAAGGCTCCCTCTCCGCTATGCTCCATGCCGCCGCCACAATAGACCGCCGCCTGCTCTCTGGTTCAGTAGCCGTCAGCGGTACCGTCCTGGAAGAACACTTTGAAGGCCTTTCTCTCAAAAACGTCGTGGATAAATTAAACCCGGATTATGTCATCATCGGCGAGGCAACCAATTTCCAACTCAACCGCGGCGGCAGAGGCCGTGCAGAAATCGTTATTGAAACGATCGGTAAGTCAGCCCATTCCGCCTCACCCCATATTGGCCGCTGCGCAGTTCACGAAATGATGAAAATCATTGCCGCCGTTGACAGCCTTCCGCAGAACAGCAGCTCTTTTGTAGGACCGACCCAGCTTACCCTTACAGACATCATTTCTGACCCCTACCCTGGTTTTTCGGTTATCCCGGGGCGATGCCGTGTCACTTTTGACCGCCGCACCATTCCGGGCGAAACGCTTGAATCTGTATTGGCGCCCATTGAGGCCAACGAAACCATCCGTTCCATCCCTCATCTTTCCTATATATATGAGGGAAGCGACCTTTGCTACACAGGCGCCGAACTCAAAGGGCAAAAGTTTTTCCCCGCCTGGGAGTTTCCCCTGGAAAATCCGCTGGTTGCCGGTGCACTGGCTGGCCTTAAAAAGGAAGGCCTTGAGCCAAAAGTGGGTGCCTATCAATTCTGCACCAACGCGGCTTACTGCGCCGGCTGGCAAGGCATCCCGACTATCGGCTTTGGGCCCGGCGATGAAAGCCTGGTACACATAGCCAATGAATGTTTGCCCCTTGAGGATCTTTTAAAAGCGCGAAATTACTTCAGGGCAATCATTCAGGAAGTCTTAAGATAAACGCAATAAATGCAATATCGTGATTCCCGTTGTCTAAAATCAAGGGAACATGATAAACTTTGATGAGATATATCATATATCGGGCAAGCACTCTCACCAGATTAACCTTGTCCGCTTTGTCAGCAAAATCTGCTGGCACCATGTACATTACGAAATCTAATTCATATGCATAGCAGTTATTTCTGCAAACAGGAGGTAGGCTGAAACCGATCACTAAATGCTTTACCGTAATAAAGAAAAGATCATACAATTCAGTAGAGAGGAAAATATGAAGAAGTTTACAATGATTCTCATCGCTGCAATCATCATCCTTTCCGCAATCGGATGCGCAGCCCCCGCCGCCACAACAGCCCCTGCTGCTGGCGATAAAACACCCATCAAGTTAGGCTGGTTGGGTGCCCTTTCTGGTGACTCAGCTACCTGGGGTACCGCAGATAAAAATGGTGTTGCCCTCACTGTCAAGCAAATCAATGATGCCGGCGGTATTCTTGGCCGCCCGGTTGAAATGGTTTACTATGATGGTAAAGGCGATCAGCTTGAATACATCAACGTGCTCAAGCGTCTTATCTATGAAGATAAGGTTGTCGGTGTAATCGGCCAGAACACTTCCGGTAACCAGATTGCCATGGCCCCCATTGCTGAAGAAGGCAAAGTGCCGATCATCAGCACCTTCGCCACTAATCCCAAAGTCACCGTTCCCGAAGCCGGCAAACTGATGAAGTACACCTTCCGCGTTTGCTTCATTGACCCTTATTCCGGTGAAGTCACAGCCAAATTTGTCACTCAGGACCTCAAAGCCAAAAACGCTGCCGTTCTCTTTGATATCTCCTCTGACTATTCAACCGGCGTCAAAGACTACTTTGTCAAAGCCTTTGAAGCCCTCGGCGGCAAGATTGTTGCCATGGAAGCCCTTAAAGCCGGCGATGTAGACTTTCGCCCCCAGCTTACCCGCATTAAGGCAGCCAACCCGGATGTCATCATCATGCCTTTGATGTTCAAGGAAGTTGCCCTCTCTGCCAATCAGGCACGTGAACTGGGCATCACAACCACCCTCGTCGGTGGCGATGGCTGGCCATCCCTCCAGCTTCTTGAAATTGCTGGTCCTGCCGTAGAAGGTTCCTATTATCTGGACCATGCCGATGTGGCTGACCCCGACCTTGCTGAATTCCGCTCTGCTTATGAAAAAGAATACAACCGCGCCATTGAAATTACCGCCATCATGGGTCACGATGCTCTCATGCTCATGAAAGCCGCTATTGAAAAGGCCGGCAAGGCAGAGCCCGAAGCCATCCGCGATGCTCTTGAAAACATCCAGGGTGTAAAGGTTCTTTCCGGCACCATCAACATGGATCCTGAAACCCACAACCCGAAGAACAAAGCTGCTGTTATTATCAAAATTGAAAACGGCAAATTTGTCTTCTTCAAGAAGTTCCAACCAGCCGAGTAACTGCAATACCAGGGCCTGGGGAGTTAACTCCCCAGGCCAATTCTTTATGTCTGGAGTAAATAATGGTTCTTCAACAAATAATTAACGGGTTATCCATCGGTTCAGTCTACGCGATGATCGCGGTAGGATACTCCCTTGTTTACAGCGTTTTGAATTTTTCTAACTTTGCCCACGGAGAAATCCTGATGCTGGGTTCATTTATCGGGTACTTCGTTCTTAGCTTGCTAAAAGTGCCTTTTTACATTGCCCTTGCGTTTTCCATTGTGGGTGCTGGCATCATTGCCATGCTCATTGAACGCTTTGGTTACCGCCCCCTGCGTTTACGCAAAGCGCCGACCCTTTACTTTATGATTGCAGCAATGGGTTTTTCGGTCTTCCTGCAAAACTTGGCTATCATCGTTTTTACCCCTAATTTCAGAACATACCCACAACTCTTTCCCTTGCAGCCGATTACAGTGGGCTCTCTGGCCATCGGCCGCTTGGATCTTGTGATTTTCTTTATTTCGCTCATTAGTCTTTCTCTGCTCAGCCTGCTCATCTATAAAACAAAAATAGGAACCGCCATTCGCGCCACCGCTTATAACTATCGCGTTGCTTCACTCATGGGCATCAACCCGGATGTAGTCATCGGCATCGTTTTCTTCCTGGCTGGCGGCACTGCCGGGCTTGGCGGCATGCTCTTTGGTATGAAATACACTACCTATCCCTGGATGGGCGCACTCACCATCAAAGCCTTCATTGCCGCGGTGGTAGGCGGCCTGGGCAGCCTTCCCGGTGCCGTATTGGGTTCTTTCATCCTCGGTCTGGTCGAAACTTTTGCCTCGGGCTACATCTCTTCATCCTTCAGAGATTTGTTCTCTTACGCCATTATGATCATTATCATCATTTTCCTGCCCAGCGGCTTGCTTGGCAAAAACACTTCAGAGAAAGCATAGAGAGGAGCTGCTATGTCCATTTATATCCAAGGCATTATCTACCTCATCTCTATCAACCTTATCTCCGTCATGGGTTTGTCTTTGCTCACTGGCTTTACCGGCTCATTCTGTTTTGGTCAGGCCGGCTTCATGGCCGTAGGCGCGTATGTCTCGGGCATGCTCACCAAAATGGCGGGCTTGCCCATCTGGCTTGGTGTCATTTGTGGTGCTCTAGCCGGCGCCCTCATCAGCATACCGATTGGTCTGCCTACGCTCAAACTCAAAGGGGACTACTTCGCCATTGCTACCCTCGGTTTTGCAGAGGCAGTCCGTCTTATCCTTGAAAATCTCCAGAAATACACCGGCGGTGCCCGCGGCATTCCCGGTATCCCCACTCTCAAAAGCCCCGTTCCAGTGATGCTCATCGCGGTATTGGTATATGTACTGATTCGCTTTTATGTCTCTTCGTCTCATGGCCGCAAATGCATTGCCATTCGCGAAGATGAAATGGCCGCTAAATGCATCGGCATTAATGCCCCGCGCATGAAAACCATCTCCTTCTTTGTCAATGGCTTTTTGGCTGGTCTCTCTGGCGCGCTTCTGGCCCACTACGTTGGTTTTATTCAGCCTTCCATGTTTGGCATGCCCAAGTCTACCGAGTTGATCATCATGGTCATTTTCGGGGGCATGCATAGCGTTACCGGTGCTCTTATTTCAACAATCCTGCTTACCAGCCTGCCTGAATTGCTGCGCGCTGCCTCTATTTGGCGCTTGGTAGCTTATGGCCTCTTGGTCGTCATCATCATGATTGTCCGCCCGGAAGGGCTGCTTGGCACTTGGGAACTGAGCTGGAAAAACCTCAAAACCGCCTGGCAAAACCTCTTCCATCGCAAGGCCGCAGCAAAGGAGGGCAACTAATGTACATCCTTGAAATCAATAATCTCTCCAAATATTTTGGCGGTGTTAAAGCGGTTGATGACTTTAACATGAAGCTTGAAGAAGGCTCCATTACCTCAATCATTGGCCCCAACGGCGCCGGCAAGACAACCATTTTCAATCTCATCACCGGCATTTACACCCCAACCAAAGGCGAAATCCTGCTGCATGGCAAAAGCATTGTAGGCCTGCCAACCAATCAGATTGTGGATCTCGGCCTGGCACGAACCTTCCAAAACATTCGTCTTTTCGCCAATGCCACAGTGCTCGATAACGTGCGTGCGGCCTGCCATGACATGGCAAATTACAGCATTCTGGAAGGCTTCATCCCCACCCCAAGAAGATACCAACAGGAAAAACTGATAAAAGAACGTTCCATGGCCCTCCTTGAGACCGTCGGTCTTGATAGCCGTGCGGAAGAAATTGCCAGCAAACTGCCTTATGGTTACCAGCGCCGCCTTGAAATTGCCCGCGCGCTGGCGCTCACCCCCAAGATTTTGCTGCTCGACGAGCCTGCCGCCGGCATGAACCCGGAAGAATCCCTTCAGTTGATGGAGTTCATCCGTAAAATGCGCGAAAAGTTCGCCCTGACTACATTGCTTATTGAACATCACATGGAACTGGTGATGGGCCTCAGTGACTATATTACGGTTGTTGACTTTGGCAAAACAATTGCCAACGGCACCCCAAAAGAAGTGCAGAACAATCCTGAAGTAATCAAGGCCTACCTTGGATACGGAGACAAAAAATGAAAAAGCTGCTTGAGATAAAAGATTTGCACGTCTCCTATGGCGGCATTCAGGCCCTCAAAGGCATCTCCCTTGAAGTAGATGAAGGCGAAATCATTTCAATCATCGGGGCTAATGGGGCAGGCAAGTCCACCATGCTTAACGCCCTCTCTCGCCTCATTAAAGTTGAAAAAGGCGAAATCTCCTTTGATGGCTCTCCTTTGCCTACCCAGGCCTATCAGGTTGTTAAATCTGGCATTGTACAGGTGCCTGAAGGGCGCCAGATATTTGCCAACCTTACTGTGCGCGGCAACCTGGAAATTGGTGCCTACCTCCGTAAAGATAAAGATGGCATCGCAAAGGATGTTGAGTATATTTTTTCTGTTTTTCCCCGTCTCCAAGAACGCCAATCCCAATACGGTGGCAGCCTCAGCGGCGGCGAACAGCAAATGCTGGCCATTGGCCGCGGCCTTTTGGCAAAGCCCAAGCTTATGCTTTTGGATGAGCCCTCACTGGGCCTGGCCCCTATGCTGGTGGAAGAAATTTTCAACGTCATCAAAAAGATTAATAGTGAAGGCACTACCATCCTTCTGGTTGAACAGAATGCCGATAAAGCCCTTTCCATCGCCCATCGTGGTTATGTGTTGGAAACCGGCAAAATCATCAAGACGGGCCATGGCAAAGAATTGCTCAATGACCCCAAAGTGCAGGAAGCCTATCTGGGCACAAAAATAAAATAATTTTTAGGAGTTTGTTGCATGTTTCAAGACTTTGACGCTGCAAAAAAATACGTGCAGGAAAATGAAATTCGTATGATTGACCTCAAATGGTGCGACCTTTTTGGCCGTTGGCACCATATTTCTGTTTCCGCAGAATACTTTACCCCCCAAATGATGCGCGATGGCATCGGCTTTGATGGCTCTGCTGTCGGCTTTAAGCCTGTCAACGCCGGCGATATGGTGCTCATCCCCGATATTTCTACTGCCTTTCTTGACCCTTTTTTCAAACGCCCCACCCTTTCTTTTCTGGCTGATATCTATGAAGCCGATACCAAAGAACGCTTTGACTTTGATCCACGCCAAATTGTGGCCAAAGCCGAAGCTTACCTTAAGCAAACCGGCATCGCAGACCAGTCTGTTTGGGGCCCGGAATACGAGTTCTTTATCCTCGATGAGGCCAGTTACGAAAACCGCTTGAACAGCAGCGGCTATACCCTCACCTCCTACGAAGCAGACTGGGTGGAAAATGCAACCACTAACGGCTACCTGGTGCCAAACCACCACGGCTATCACCGTATTGCCCCTTCTGATCAGAATCAGGACCTGCGCAATGAAATCTCTTTGATGATGGAAGATTACGGCTATAAGGTAAAGTACCATCACCACGAAGCCGGCGGCCCCGGCCACGGAGAAATTGAACCACCCTTGCAGGATATTTATAAATCCACGGATGGTTCACTGATGGTCAAATATCTTGCCAAAAACATGGCTTTCCAACAGGGTAAAACCATCACCTTCATGCCCAAACCTTTCTTTGGAGCAGCAGGCACCGGCCTGCACTTCCACCAGCTTTTGATGAAGGGCAAGAAAAACATCTTCTATGATGCCACGGGTTATGCCAATCTCAGCGAAAATGCCCTTTATTACGTCGGCGGCATACTGGATCACGCTGCTGCCCTCTGTGCCATTACCAACCCCTCCACTAACTCCTATAAACGCCTGGCCCCGGGTTTCGAAGCGCCCACCAGTTGTTTCTTTGGCAAAGGCGATCGCAATGCAGCCATTCGCGCCCCGAAATACGCCACAGACCCCGGCGAAGCGCGCATTGAATACCGCACTCCGGATGCCACCTGCAACCCTTATTTGGCAATCCCAGCCATGTTGCTGGCCGGTCTTGATGGCATTGCCCGCAAGGTTGACCCACGCAGCAAGGGTTACGGCCCCTTCGATGATGACGTGCTTGGTTGGCCCGAATACAAGCAAAAGAAAATCAAAAAAGTTCCCTTCTCTTTGGCAGAAGCCCTCACCGCGCTCGAAAAAGATCACGCCTTCCTCACTGGCTCAGGTGTCTTTTCAAATGATTTCATCAAGTTCTGGGTAAAGACACTGCGTAAAGAATCTAATGACATTCTCACCAGGCCAATCCCGATAGAAATTGAACGCTATCTCGATTGTTAAAGCTTTTCTCCTTCTTCTCCTGGAAAACGCCCTCTAAATAGAGGGTGTTTTCTATTCACAGCTTGTCCCCTTTTCCTGAAACCGTCGTCTTTAATCGTGAGCTCAATTACCCGCGGGAAAACTTAGGAGTATGCTTATGATCAAAGACAAGTTGGCCCCTGCGCTCTCTAACCGCAAAGTGAATGCTTTACAAAAGGAAGATGCCTTGCAGACTACAGACGAGTTTTCACCTTTTTATCAGAAGTACTTCGAGCCGGTTTACCGTTACCTCTACAGCCGGCTTGGTAACACACAGGATGCTGAAGATCTCTGTTCTCAAACCTTTGTTCAGGCCTATCAATCCTTTCATAGTTTGCGCAATCCGGAACGTTTTGCGCCTTGGCTCTTCAAAATAGCCCGCAATAAACTGAATGATTTTTGGCGCAAACAAAAACCTTCCCTGTATTTGGATGAAGGTCTATTGCAGTTCAGTGCTCCAGACCCTCATTCCCAAGCCGAAATCTCTGAACGTCTGCAAAAAATGGCAATGCTCATTCATGGGCTTACCGAGCAAGAACAGGAACTCATCCGCTTGCGTTATCTTGCCGAGCTCAACTTTCGGGAGATTTCAAAGATACTTGGCAAATCCGAATCAGCCGTCAAAAAGGCACTCTACCGCTTGCTGGCTCAGTTGCAGAACCAGATGGAGTCATAAAATGTCTGTTCAATTCACGAACTTTGAAGAAGAAATTGTCCGCAGCTTCGCAATTCCTGCTCCGCGCCCTGCTTTCAAACAAACCCTGGCATTAGCGTTTCAAAAGCAGCACAGGCCCCGCCCATTTTTCCTTTCTCGTGCAAGCTGGTGCTGGAACTTGGCTGCCGCGCTTACTCTTTTACTCTGCGCTGTCTTTTTGGCAGTTGGCCCCAGGCGCGTGCTGGCGCAAATCCAAACTTGGTTGGGTTACGTTCCCGGCAGGGGTTATATTGAACTTAATACCCCTCTGCGTGTCCTTGCCCAGCCGGTTAAAGTCACCCGCGAGGATGTTACCGTTGAAGTGCTCTCTGCCCTGTTGACAGAAAAGGAAACTTTTGTAGATTACACCGTTTTTGGTGTTCCTGCTGAAGCCCTGCCGAAGCAGGAATCATCAAGGGGCTGTGATGCACCGCCCTTCCTGCTTCTGCCCGACGGCCAAAAACTCATCCGCCGGAACAGCAGCTACCCTGCAATTCCCAATAACTTTAGCTCCGCCATTCTCAACATTCCCTGTATTGCCAACACTCTTCCCGGAAAGGCTCCTGAAAACTGGCAGCTGCCCCTTAGCTTTGTTCTTGGCGCGCAAGTTCCTGTAAGTATGCCTGTTGTAGAAGAAGCCCCCACCGCGCAGTCTGCTCAAACCGCTTCAACTGAGACCGCAGCACCTTCAGAGAATAATTTTGCCCTGAACATCATACGTGTCATTGAAACCCCCAAAGGCTACATCGTCCTTGGCACCGTTCCAAACCTCCACGGTAATGAACGCTACCAGACCCTCCAATCCCCCACCCTTACTGACGCCCAAAATAAACAAATTGCCGCCAGATTACCCATCGAATCCAACCTCCTCACACCAAGTGAACTATCCGCATATGCCGGGCAGGGCTTGGAACTTTGGCAGCTGGAATTTGACATCACCGGGGTTACCTTCCCGATCACGATACACTACCCGCTGCAGCAGACCTTGCATGAGGACAGCGAACTCACTGCCAACCTTGCTGTGGATCTTGGTCAGAACCCTGAACTGGGTCGGGCAGTTGTGCTCAACAAAGAGGTTCAACTGGGCAGCCAAACTTTTACGCTTCTTTCGGTCACTCCTCAGCATAATGGTTACAGTTTCTCAGTGCAAATGCGGGGTAAGCAGACCTTCGTGGGAATAGAAATTGAGGGCGCTCAGGCAGTAGGGGCAGGCGGCGGCTTAAACCCTGAAACAAAAGTGCTCAACACCAGCACTGTTTTTGAGTCTCGACCGCAAAGCCCCTTCATCCTGCGTTTTTCACACCTGATAACCGAAGGAGAAACGATTGCATTAAGTACAACTTGGCTGCCTCAAACGCCGCACGCTCCCCTGCTCGTAAATGAGGCGGTAAACGGCCCCTGCCTCGAGCCAAACAAACTAAACAAACTGTCGCCCGAAGCGCTTGCTGGGCAGGGTTGGCTGCTCACCGCTGAAAATACACAGCCCGGCAAACAGAAACTTCTGCTTTCCGATCTTGCCAGTCAAAACCTCGTTGAAATAACCCAAAATAGCGCCTGGGCAGAATTTTCTGCGGATGGGAAAGAAGTTTTCTATACGGATGGCAATCAAATCAAGATTTTTGAAATATCCTCTAACACAACCCGCACGCTTGAAGTCTCAGCCTATGATCGTTTTGAGCTTTCGCCGGATGGAGAGAAAATTGCCTATATCGCTACATGGACAGATGGAAGCAGCGAAATAGATATCACCTTCAAAACCGCAGGTGGCTTATATGTGGCCGCTAAACAAGTGAGAGCAGAGCTGGCTGGCTGGTCACAAGATTCGCAATCACTCTACTATCTCATCCCTTCGCTTGACTATTCCATCTGGAAGCTGATGCGCTACAACATGACAAACCATCAGTCAACGGAACTTTTCAGCATTACAGATGCAACTCCCAAATTCATCAATGCCAGCATTTCTCCTGATGGCAAGTGGATAGCTTACCGTGCCAAGGATAATAGCTCTGTCAGGCTCATCGGCGCAGACGGTCAAAATGCCCGCCTTCTTGCAGAAAACGCCTCAATCGTTAGAATCAAGTGGATCTCTGGCAGTCAGCTTATCCTCTCAAGCCGCTTGCCTTCTCAGGAAGAGATCAAATCTGTTTTGGTGAACATGGATGACTGTAACCTCAAATTGCTTGCCCTTCCGCAGCCGGGTTTGGTACAAGGGCTTAAATTGCCCTAAAATCAGAACGAACTAAATAAGCCACATCCCGCAGAAAAAGTTTTTCTGCGGGATGTTCTTTTACTTGTCAAGTTCTGTTTACTCCGCAATCGTATGGCATGATTCCAAGGCAATTGCATCACCATGGTGGGCAGTGAACCCGCATCAAATAACGCGTCACCCTAAACGCAGTGAAGGGTCTGGCAGTCGTCTTGGATAAAGCCTCAAAACATAAAAGGCCGGATGCTTCGGGAAACTAATTTCAACCCTGCTCGTCACCCTGAACGCAGTGAAGGGTCTGGCAGTCGTCTTGGATAAAGCCTCAAAACATAAAAGGCCAGATGCTTCAGAAAATACCTCAGCATCACGAGGGGGTTGGGTGCTTCAAGCCCTTTCATCGCTCCAACTACTCATTCCCTGCTCGTCACCCTGAACGCAGTGAAGGGTCTGGCAGTTTCTATTAGGTAAGACTCAAAGACCGGATGCTTCGGCAAGTTTGCCTTGGCATGACGAAAAGTGTAAGGCGTGAAAAAAAGTCTGCAAGCAAGTGAGAGGGTCCTTTCCGCATGCGAAAAGTGACACCCGCAGAAAGGTTTTCGTGTGAAAAGTCCCCAGTAAACGAGGAAAATGCTTAAAAAGATGCAATCGCCCTGAGCATGGTTCTTATATCTTGCCTTAGAAGAAAGCATCCATTGTATAATGAACGCAGGTCTGTGGAAACCCAATGTTCAGATGAATGCCATCATCCTTCACCCTGACTATTACACCCTTCATCACCACTCTCAAACGCTGAAAGGGCAATTGCTGAAGCTTCAAGAACAGCATGATGACTTGGTATTCCACGTTTGTAAAGGTCTACAGGCTTCCTATATGCTTCATTTCGGCGAACTGGAATACAAAGCTTGGGATCTTTTCTGTCAATATTCCCGCATCGTCAGAGAAATTGAATTGGTGCAGGCAAAAATTAATAGGGAAGAACCGGTCAACCAAAAATCTATCAACCGGCAATTGGATATTGAATTTGCAGAATATACCGAAAAGCTAAAAAAACAATCTGAAGAAATACAAAGCGCAATAGATTACACCCAAAAAACATCTCTTTCCATTGAAGAAACTCTCGAGCTCAAAGCTCTTTATCATGAGCTCGTAAAACTTACCCACCCAGATCTTCACCCCGGTGCCTCTCAGCAACTCACTCATTATTTTCAGCAGATCGTCAAAGCATTTGAAGCCGCAGATTTGCAAGTGATGCAAATGCTTCGCTTGCTTGTCAAAGAAATAAATCCGCTTGAAACACATACAACAACGCTTTCAGATGATCTTAAAGAAGAAATCAAGCTGCTTCAAATGTCAATATCACGCCTCGAAGCCTCCCTCCAGGCTGTCCGCGACAGTTTTCCATACAATCAGCTGAATCTCCTTGAAAATCCAGCGGCGATTCAAACTTACAAAAATGAGCTGACGGAAAAAATTGCTAACTATGCCCTGCTGGTTGAAAAGTACAAAATCAAACTTAAAGAAATACAATCAGGAACCTTATGGATGATATCGTAAAAATTGGAGCAGGCAATATTGGCGCCATCCTCAAAGGGGAAGGCCCGGCAGGTCTTGGACACCCCTTTGCCAATCCAATTTACCTGATCGACATTCATATTGCCGGTACCACTTACGTTTTGGATATTGACGAACTTGAGCCTGATCTGAAAATAGGTCAGAAACTAAAGTTCTATCGTGAACCACAAAACATGCACGATCCCCTTGCGATTCTTATCCGCGATGATGAAGGCAACAAACTGGGTTATGTACCCAAAAAAACCAACCCCATCCTCTCTCGTCTCATGGATGCCGGCAAAATACTTTATGGCATCATCCGCGAAAAAGAGTATGTAGATACCTGGCTTAAGATTATGGTTCAGGTATATTTGGATGATTGATCTTGGCACGCAAAGATAGCAATGCCTTTTCCTGATCCTTCATGCATCTAAGCAGCAAAATATTTAAACCGATGCATTCACATGAACAGCACCGCCTTTCTCAAAAAAACCTTCCCTTTCTCAGCAAAGTATGAAATGTTAACAAAATTTAGAACTTGACCCATTACAATTTTTTAATATGAATGCTGGCAATAATTTGCCTCCAAGGAGGAAAGATGGACTTAAACAGATTTACACAAAACGCACAAGAAGCGCTTATCAATGCACAGACCCTCACTAAGGATTTAAATCAACAGGCTATTGAGCCTGCGCATTTGCTTTTGGCGCTTCTTAACCAAACAGAAAGCCTCGTGCCTACGCTGGTTACACAAGTGGCCGGCAGCACAGAAATGATCAAGCTGGACCTTGACCGCGAGCTGAAAGGCCGCTCCAAAGTCTATGGTGCAAACACAGGCGAGCCGGGCCTCAGCCGTCCCGTTTCAGACGTTTTAGACTCTGCCGAGCGTTACGCCAAGGGCATGGGGGATGAATACATTTCAACCGAGCATATCCTGCTCGGCCTTACAGACAGCCCTGAAGGCAAACACATGGCTGAATATGGCCTCACCAAGGATGCCATTCTTAAAGCCCTGCGCAGCCTGCGCGGTTCGCAGACCGTCAGCAGCCAAAACCCGGAAAGTACTTTCCAGGCACTTGAAAAGTATGGCCGCGATATGACTGCCCTTGCCCGTCAGGGCAAATTAGACCCGGTTATTGGTCGTGACGAAGAAATTCGGCGCACTATTGAGATTCTCTCCCGCCGCACAAAAAACAACCCTGCCCTCATCGGTGAACCGGGTGTAGGTAAAACTGCCATCGTGGAAGGCCTGGCACAGCGCATCGTCAATAAAGACGTTCCTGAAAGCCTCAAAAATAAGCGCCTGATTCAATTGGATATGGCCGCCATGGTGGCCGGTGCCAAGTACCGTGGCGAATTTGAAGAGCGCCTGAAGGCTGCCCTTAAAGAAGTAACCGAGTCGGAAGGCAACATCATTCTCTTCATTGATGAAATGCACACCGTTATCGGTGCCGGTGCTTCAGAAGGCAGCATGGATGCCGGCAACATTCTCAAACCCCTCCTCGCCCGCGGAGAGCTGCACCTCATCGGCGCTACTACCCTCAACGAATACCATAAATATGTTGAAAAAGACCCCGCTTTAGAGCGCCGCTTCCAACCCGTTTATGTTTCAGAACCCAGCGTTGAAGACAGCATCAGTATTCTGCGTGGGCTTAAACCTAAATACGAAGTGCACCATGGTGTGCGCATTACCGACCCGGCCGTTATTGCCGCGGTAACCCTTTCTAACCGCTACATCCCAGACCGCAAACTGCCCGATAAAGCGATTGACCTGATCGATGAAGCTGCTGCCCACTTACGCACGGAGATTGATTCCAAACCAACTGCTTTGGATGAAGTAGACCGCGCCCTCATGCAGCTTGAAATTGAAAAACAGGCTCTGCAAAAAGAAAAAGATGCATCTTCAATAGACCGCCTCGCCAAGCTTGAAAAAGAGCTGGCAGATCTTAAGGAAAAATCCAAAGCCATGACCGCCCGCTGGGAAATGGAAAAGAAAGCCATTTCCGAAATCCGTGATACCAAGGAGAAGTTGGAGGAAGCCCAGCACGAAATGGAAGAAGCTGAGCGATCCGCCAACCTTGAAAAGGCTGCCCGCCTGCGTTATGGCACTTTGTCAGAGCTGCAAAATAAAATTAAGGCCGCCGAAGCTAAATTAAAAGAAATTCAAAAAGACGGCGCCATGCTCAAAGAAGAAGTGGATGATGAAGAAATTGCTCAGGTAGTCGGCAAATGGACGGGCATTCCTGTCAGCAGGCTGATCGAAGGGGAAATGGAAAAACTGCTGCATATGGAAGAGCGCCTGCATGACCGGGTGGTAGGCCAGCAGGAAGCCATCCAAGCGGTTTCAAACGCGGTGCGCCGCTCACGCAGCGGAATGCAAGACCCAAACCGCCCCATCGGTTCCTTTATATTCCTTGGCCCCACCGGCGTTGGCAAAACGGAGCTGGCACGCGCGCTGGCAGAATTCCTCTTTGACGACCCCAATGCCATGGTGCGCATTGATATGAGCGAATATCAGGAACGGCATACCATCAGCCGTCTTTTTGGGGCGCCTCCGGGTTACGTAGGCTATGAAGAAGGCGGCCAGCTTACTGAAGCAGTGCGCCGCCGCCCTTATTGTGTCGTTCTTTTTGATGAGATTGAAAAAGCCAATCCCGAAATTTTCAATGCCCTCCTGCAGGTGCTGGATGATGGGCGCATGACGGATGGCCAGGGCCGCACCGTCGATTTCCGCAATACCATCATTATTATGACCAGCAACCTGGGCACCCAGCTTTGGAGCCCGGGCAAAGACGGCAAACTGCCTGAGGTCAATCGTGATGAGATCGTGCAGGTTCTCAAGGGCTTCTTCAGACCCGAATTCCTCAACCGTGTGGATGAAATTGTGGTCTTCAAACCGCTCAGCAAAGAACAATTGAAAGAAATTGTGACTATCCAGCTCAAACACGTGGCCAAACTCTTGAAAGAACGCGGCTACAATCTGGAGGTAAGTGACGATGCCAAAGCTTACTTGGCTGAAATAGGCTGGGAACCTGAATTTGGTGCCCGGCCCCTTAAGCGCGCCATCCAGCACGAAATGATGGACCCTCTCGCGAAGGATATTCTGGCTGGCAGTTTTGCCCAAGGCCAGACCATTAGGGTCGTCATGGGTAAAGACGGACTGCAATTTAGCTAACGCTAATCCTTTCCTGCTTTTTTTACAAATAGCTGCTCTCCCAAGGGCAGCCATTTGTATAGGATGATTGAAAGCTTTTCTGCTCCAATTAACAGATTTATTAAACCTGCCCCTCTTCCCTCATATCTTTTGTTCGCTTGTTTTTCTGCTTGTTTACCTGACTGCCAGAATGGCATTCTCCGTAATGCCTCATAATAAAAAGTAACTTTGGGTGATACGATGCCTCAAAAGAAAAGGTAACTAAGCAATCTTTAAGATTTGGGCAGTTTTCACAATTAGGCTGTCCCGAAGCTTGACCGGGTTAAGTGAATTATACAAGTTCCGCAAACGATTTTTTATGATCACACTGACCCTGGG
>JAYFRD010000011.1:0-45986 GCA_034926255.1 Anaerolineaceae bacterium
CACATCACGAACACGGCCATGATTGTTCTTGCCATCATTCTGCAGGAAGTCTTGAAAATCAGAATATACTGGGTAAGATCGAACAGATATTGGATATTACCCAGCATGAACTCTTTGAGATCGGGCGTTTTCTGGTGATTGGTGCCATGATTGCTGCCACTATGCAGACTTTTATCCCTCAAAGCGTCTTACTGGGCATCAGCAAGGGGCCGGTTCTTTCCGTTTTGGTGATGATTGCTTTGGCCGTGATACTTTCCATTTGCTCCACCGTGGATGCCTTTGTTGCCTTGGGTTTCATTAATATCTTCAGTACCGGCTCAATCTTGGCATTTTTAGTCTTTGGACCCATGGTTGACATCAAAAGTGTGCTGATGTTTTCAGGTGTTTTCAAACCTAGGGCGATTGTTTATATGGTTCTCATCCCCCTGCTTCTGACTATCCTTATCAGTATTTCTATCAATATCCTTCAGGCAGGCTGAGATGAAGCGCAAAGCCGCAGATTACACGCAGGCCTTGATTACCTTTGCTATGGCCTTCTATCTTTCCCAAAAATTGGCAAACGGTCAACTGGCTTACTATATTCATCAACGTTTCTTTTGGCTTTCTTTTTTTAGTGTGCTAGTTTTATTAATTCTGAACACGATCCAGGTAAAAAGCCTGCTAAGCCCTCTTCTATCAGAAGAGTCTGCTAAAAAAGGAGCTTCACTTATCTTAAAGCTTTGGCCATGGCTTAATTTTCTGCCTGTTATCTGCAATCTCTTTAAGCTGCCCTTAAGCTTCGCCGGCAGCCTGGGGATCTTGTATATTGCCATTACCGGGTTAATGGCCCGGAAAGCGCAGAGCTTAGTCCACACACTCAGTCCCAAACACGCCGCCCCAGCCGGCGTTCTGGCTATTCTTTCCATCCCTTTGCTTTTAGGTTTTCTTGTGCCTGCCCAGCCCTTATCTGGGGCTGCCGCAGCCTCAAAAGAACAAAACGCACAGGCATCTGCCGGAATCAATGCGCCTGTGCAGTTACCCGTAACCTTGCAGCACAACGATCTGAATGTATACGAATGGTCTCGTGTTTTCAGCTATGAATCCGACCTTTCTGCCTATCTTGGAAAAGAAGCCAACGTGATTGGTTTTGTGTACCGAAACACAAAAATCGGTCCAAACCAGTTTATGGTGGGCAGGGTTGTGGTTACCTGCTGTGTGGCAGATGCTTTTACTGTAGGCATGGTGGTTGACTGGCCCAATGCAGCTGAGATCTCGAACGATGCCTGGGTGAAGGTTAAAGGCAGCATTGATATTCAAAAAGTAGACAGCTACAAAATCCCGCTCATTCATGCCCAGTCAGTAGAAATCATCACAGCGCCGCAGCAGCCTTATCTATATCCATGAAAAAACTTGATATGTTGGGCCTGGGCTCGCTTTGTTTTCTTTCCCTGGCCATTTTATTTTTAAGCCTTTATGAATCGCATAAGCCCATATCCGCTAAGCTGCAAGAGGGCTTAAACGCGAGCGCTGTGAGCCCTCAGGGCGGCTTAACTATTGAATTCTCAAAACCTGTCGAAAGCCGTAAAACAGAAGAAGCCTTTTTGCTGGAGCCTGATTACCTGCTAAACTTCGATTGGCTGAATGCACGTAGTCTTCGCCTGCATTGGGTTAAACCCATCCCTGCCGGCACTAAGATACGCCTTACTCTTAAAGAAACAAGCATTGGCCAGAATGGTGAACGCAGCTTGCCCCAGGTTTGGGATCTGGGTATTCGCATGCCCAGAATTCTGCTGAAAGGTGCTGACCCTGCGCATAATGAACTCTTTTCGCTGGATCCAATTAACCCTGCGGATCTTAGGCAGCTGACCCATACAAAAAACAGGCTGTTCGATTTTACTGTCTCTGCAGAAGTCAGCACCTACTATTACACCGTTTTGAACGACCTCCACGGAACCAGTTTATGGTCAGGCGGCAGAGACGGCCAGGAACAAAAAGAGATAATCAACTTTGATTCTCAATTTTGCTATTCTCCATCCGTGAACAATAACGAGGTCTTGCTGCTCACCTGCCAAAATCGTTCTGCAGAAAATGGTGAAGTCGCTACAAAACTTTGGCTGGTGTATCCTTCTGCGGGCAAAGCTAATCCCTTGTTTTCAGACCCTTCGTTAAAAGGGGAATTGGGGAAGTGGTCTCCGGATGGCCAGTGGATTTCGTATTATGAAAGGGAAAACAAGGTTTTAGTGGCTCTTAACCCGGAGGTTGGGCAGTCTTTCCGTGTTGAAATGGGTGGCGAAAACAATGGAAGCTGGTCGCCTGACAGCCGGTTTTTGTACTATCCAAGCCAAAGTGCTGAAGGTTTTGGCTTCAATGCGCCCATCATGAAACTGGATCTACAAACAGGCTTGAGTTCACCGGCCATCCCGGCACAAACGGATGCTGATGCTTATCTCTACGACTATCTCACCCCTCATCCCCAAAATGATTGGATCGCTTTGGCTGCATCCCATTATTACGGCATTACGGGCAACGCGGTGCTACTGCTTAATCAGAAAACACATGCAAAAATCTTTGTTTCGGAGGATATTTCCAGATTTCACAGCCAGTTTAAATGGTCACCTGATGGCCAAAACCTGCTTTTTCAATCCTCTGCTTTACAGGGTCAGGGTCAACCGGAAATTTGGATCTGGAATTTAAAAGACAATCTTGCCCGCAAAATCATTGATCAGTTTCTTTTGCCAGCCTGGATGCCTTGATCCTTTCCAAAAAAATATGCTGCGCTTTACCTAGCCGCGAATGCTGCAGAAATATCAGAATGTTTAAAGTTTACAGGCCACGTTTTGCGTGGCCTGTAAAAAGGAGAATTGATGAACCTGCTGAGCAAGTTTATCTTGAGTGTGAAAAACTTAGCGGCTGAGGGCTTGGTAAATCCTGCTTAGATTGGTTTCCATGCGCTCAAGGTAGCTTAAACCGTCTTCTGGCCCTTCCATTGTGTAGATCGTTTCTACTTTGGCCCCCACTTCCTTGGCAAGCGTGTTTGAAATTTCAGGGCTGGCCATTTCTTCAGCAAAAATCGTGGTTACTTTATTTTCTCTGCTATATTCTACAAGTTTGGCTAACTGCTGCGCGCTTGGCTCACCTTCCGCGTAAATATCCTCAACACTTTCTTGTTGCAAGCCGAAATCGCGGCATAAGTAGCCAAAGGCGGCATGCCCGGTTACAAAGCTTTTCTTGGTTAGTTTGCTGAATTTTTCCTGATATTCCTGAATGAGTTTGTCAGCTGCTGCCGCAAAATCTGTATAGTTTTTCTCGTAATAGGCTTGTTTAGCCGGGTCTGCTTTTATGAAAGCATTTTTGATATTACTGGCCTGCACTTTTGCGCCGTTCAGGCTAAGCCAAAGGTGAGGATCATATTGACCGTGTTCTTTAATGGTTTCTTCGTCCGAATTTTTAATTCTGTCTGCTCCCTCAGATGTATCCACAACGATCAGGGTCTGATTATTGGCAGCTTTCATTGCATCTTTAACCCATGATTCCATGCCCAAGCCATTGTAGATAAAAACATCTGCTTTGGACAGGCTGGCAAGGTCTTGCGGTTTGGGTTCAAAATCATGTGGTTCCATGCCGGCAGGAATCATGGTGATTACATCCACTTTTTCCTTGCCGATGGCTTTTGCTAATTCTTCCATTGCATTAAAAGTGGCAACCACATTCAATTTTTGTGCATCTGCAGCTGAATCTGTTTTTTTAATTTCTGCAGTTGCATTTTTTGCAGTGCAAGCAGAAAGGCCAAGTATGGCTATCAGCATAAAAACCAAAACAAAGGCCAAGTTCGTCTTTTTTTTCATATAAAACTCCAGTTTTAGGAATGCTCTTTTATTTGCAAATGCAATGCATTCCCATTTATAATAGTGGCGGCCCAAGTTTTTGTCAAGCCAATGCAACACACAAGCATGGTTTTATGGAATAATACAGGCGCATGATCAGCATCGAAAATCTTTTCTTTTCATATACAGGCCACGCACCTTTTATTTTGAGTGACCTCAATCTCTCGCTGGATAGGGGAGAATATGTTTCCATCATGGGCGAAAATGGCTGCGGTAAGTCAACCTTAATCAGGCTGATTTTAGGGTTTCTGGACCCGGTTTCTGGCATTGTGGCAACAGATGCCACCCGGATAAGCTATCTGCCTCAAAAGAAGGATGCGGTGGAGAATGGATTTCCCATTACGGTGGGTGAAGTGCTTAATTCCTACGCGCACCTCCTGAAATTAAGTGATAAGAAAAGGGTTGACGAAGTGCTTTCCAAGGTAGGCATGCTTCATGAAAAAAGAAGCCTGCTGAGCCAGCTTTCCGGCGGGCAGGTACAAAAAGTGCTTTTAGCGCGAGCTGTGCTGGGCGAAGCGGAATTGTTGGTTCTTGATGAACCGTCTACGGGCCTGGACCCGGAAAGCCAGAAGGATATCTATACATTGCTTAGAGAAATGAACCAGACGAGAGGCATTACCATTATTTCTGTGGAACACAATCTTGAAGCGGCTATTGCCAATTCAACTTTAATCTACCATTTGGATCAGGGCCATGGGCATCTTTGTTCCCCTAATCGCTACCGGGATGAATTTCTGCGGGTATCAGGAGTTCATCATTAATATGTTCGGCTACGAATTCATGCAAAATGCGCTGATTATCTCATTGATGATTGCTTTTTTATGCCCCTTTATTGGTATTTTTCTGGTTCTGCGGCGCTACTCCATGATAGGGGATACGCTGGCGCATGCTTCTCTGGCAGGCATTTCCATTGGCCTTTTGCTCAAGCAGAACCCTATTCTTGGTGCTTTCTTCTTCACGGCCATTGCCGGCGCTCTGATTGAATTCCTGCATTCTTATTTTAAGAAATATGCTGATCTGATTCTCACCATTATCCTTTCGCTGAGTGTGGGCATTGCCATTACCATCATCAGCTCGGGCAGGCTGCGGGTTAATGCCGATGCCTTTCTGTTCGGCAGCGTACTTACCGTCACAAAATATGACATGCTGACCGTCTTAATCCTCAGCATCGCTTCGGTTTCGACCGCCTTATTTCTGTATCATCAACTTCTCTACATTGCCTTTGATGAAGAGGCTGCCCGCCTGGCCAAGGTAAAGGTAAAACTGATTAATTATGCGTTTTCTATTTTGGTTGCTGCTACCATTTCTATTTCAATCCGCATTGTGGGCGTTCTGGTACTCAGCTCACTTATTGCAATTCCAGTTGCAACGGCCATGCAGCTTGGAAAAGGGTTTAAAGAAACTTTGCTTTTTGCAATTCTTTTCAGTTTTATTGATATTATCGGAGGCTTGATTTTTTCCTATTATCTAAATGTGGCCACAGGTGGTTTTACGGCCCTGGTTTCTGTTCTGGTGCTTTTTATCGTTATGCTTGCCAAAAGAATTGGCTTTTTGCGCAGTCTTAAGCAAAGCCGTGCATCTTGACTTGTGTCAGGCTGCCTATGACAAACAAAAGAGAAAAGGAATTTGTTTATAAACCAAACCCTTAAAGAAGGAGGGCATATGCAAAAAAGTACAGTATGGGAAAACCTGCCTTCAAACCTGAAGAAAACCAAGCAACGGCAGATGATTCTTTCTGCCCTGCAGGATTCGCCTCGTCCACTCAGCGCGCCTGAGATTCTGGAAGCTTTGCATAAAAAAGGCGAAACTTGCTGGCTTTCAACCATTTACAGAAATTTGGAAACAATGGTAAAAACGGGACTTGTTTCAAAGTCTGTGCTCATTGAGAAAAACCAGATTTATTTTGACCTTGTTCGGGTGGAACATAACCATTATGCAGTTTGCAGCCAATGCCACACTTTTTTACCTATTGAAGATTGTCCGATGGAGCCTTTTATTCAAGCCCTGAAAAAAAAGAACTTCCATGTGAACAGCCACAGCCTGGAAGTTTTTGGGCTATGCGAAGCTTGCTATCGGCAAAGTGAAGAAAATAAATAAGCTGTCATGGTGGTACACGAAAGAATTCTCTATGGGGGAATAAAGGTAGAGTTTTTGTATTCTTTCACAAAAAAGCATGCAAATCTGTGCCAAGTCAACAGAAAATATTGCCGTAAGGCAGTTCAAATCTTGACTCTGCTTATCATCTCTGATAGACTCAGCAGTCTCGCTTAAGGCCAAATTTGCTTAATTGGTCTTGCGGAAGCATGCGGGTCTTGATATACTTATCCGACTTGCAAAAAGCCGATATTTAACAATTTAAAGGGCGCCGGCGTAGCTCAATGGTAGAGCAACCGCCTTGTAAGCGGTAGGTTATGGGTTCGATTCCCATCGTCGGCTCAGTATATCTTTTGGTGACTGTTTTCAATCATGATTGAAAACAGTCACCAACGGACATCAGCATGGCGCCCAATGGAAAAAATGGACGGTTACCCAAGTGGCCAACGGGGTCTGACTGTAAATCAGATGGCAGGAGCCTTCGGAGGTTCGAATCCTTCACCGTCCACAGCAGTTCGCATATGCGGGCTGTGTACGGCTGCCCGCATAGCTCAGTTGGTAGAGCGCGTTCTTGGTAAGAACGAGGTCATGGGTTCGAATCCCATTGCGGGCTCTTGCCGAAATTGAAATAATTAAAGAAAAGATGTTTGATAGGAGATAAGAAATGGCGAAAGCTAAATTCGACCGGTCCAAACCCCATATGAACGTGGGTACCATGGGTCACATTGACCATGGCAAGACAACCCTGACCGCGGCCATCACCAAGGTGCAGGCGCTGCGTGGTTTTGGTGAGTTCAAAGCCTACGATCAGATTGATAATGCCCCTGAAGAAAAAGCACGCGGTATTACAATCAATATTTCCCATATTGAGTACCAGACTGCCAAGCGCCACTATGCGCATGTGGACATGCCTGGCCATCGCGACTACATTAAGAACATGATTACCGGTGCAGCCCAGGTTGACGGTGCTATTCTTGTTGTTTCTGCTCCTGACGGTGCCATGCCCCAGACTCATGAGCACGTTCTGCTTGCCCACCAGGTGGATGTTCCCGCTATTGTTGTCTTTCTCAATAAGACTGATCAGATGGATGACCCTGAACTGCTTGAGCTCGTTGAAATGGAAATTCGCGAACTGCTCACCAAGAACAAATTCCCTGGCGATGATGTTCCGATCGTGCGCGGTTCTGCCAAGATGGCTCTTGACAGCGCTTCCACGGACCCTAATGACCCGGTCTACAAACCCATCATTGACCTCATGGACGCCGTGGATGCCTACATCCCCGAACCCAAGCGTGAGCTGGATAAGCCCTTCATGATGTCCGTTGAAGACGTCTTCTCTATCAAGGGCCGCGGTACCGTTGTTACCGGCCGTATTGACCGTGGTGTTATCAAAGTTAATGACCCTGTTGAAATTGTTGGTCTGCGCGATAAACCCCTGGCCTCTGTTTGCACCGGTGTGGAAATGTTCCATAAGCTTTTGGACCAGGGCCAGGCTGGCGACAACGTAGGTTTGCTGCTGCGCGGTATTGAACGCGATCAGGTTGAACGCGGTATGGTTGTTGCCAAACCCGGTTCTTTGACCCCGCATGACGAGTTTGAATGCTCCGCTTACATCCTCAAGAAGGAAGAAGGCGGCCGCCACAGTGCATTCCTGACGGGTTATCGCCCGCAGTTCTATATTCACACCACCGATGTAACCGGTGACGTTACTCTTCCTGAGGGCGTTCAGATGGTTCTGCCCGGTGATAATGTGAACGATATGAAAGTGAAATTGATCTCCAAGGTTGCTATCGAAGAAGGTTCCCAGTTCGCTATTCGCGAGGGTGGCCTTACCGTTGGCGCCGGTGTTATCACCAAGATCATCCACTAATTTAGTTTTTAGGATGGAGGAAACATGGCTGCCTCCTAAGGGCAGCCATGTTAAATAAAAATGGCTTCTAAGAAAAAAGATATCCGCCCTGTGATTTACCTCGCTTGTACTGAGTGCAAGGAGCGGAATTACACTTCGGTTAAGAATCGCCGTAACGATCCTAACCGTCTTGAAATGAACAAATACTGCCCTCGTTGCCGCAAGCATCAATTGCATCGCGAGGTTAAGTAGTCTGCTCCGCAAGGAACAGATTTTTAGGTCAGTAGCTCAACTAGGCAGAGCACCGCTCTCCAAAAGCGGGGGTTGTGGGTTCGATTCCTACCTGACCTGTTGATTTTTACCGCATTCTTTGTATTAATGCCTAATGGAGTAGAAGAATGGCACAAAGCGAGAAGAAAACAAATATTTTTCAGGGAATTGCCCGCTGGTGGCGTGAAACAGTTGGCGAACTGCGTAAAGTAAGCTGGCCAACCTTGCCCGAAGCTTTGTCATTGACCAGAGTAGTGCTGATGATTACTGTCATCATGGCTATTATTCTTGGTCTCATGGATTTTGTCTTCTCCAAACTGATCCACCTTTTGGTCAGTCTATAGTTTTAAAGAGAGTGCCTTGTGGCCAAAAAGAAAGTAAATCAAGAAGAAATAAGGGATTCCGGCGAGGAACTTGAAAGCGCTGAACTCAGCGCTGCTCCCAAACGCCCCCGTGTAGCGGCCCCAAAGGCTGAAAGCGGCAAGGATGAAATCCCTGCGAGTGTGCGCAATGCCGCAGGCGGAGACGAAACCCGTCAGTGGTATGTTATCCATTGTTATTCAGGGTATGAGAGCAAGGTTCGCAAGAATCTTGAGCAGCGTATTGAAACGATGAACATGAAAGATAAGATCTTTGATGTTGTTATCCCTACCCAGGAAGAAATTGAAGTTCGCGATGGCAAGCGCCGCACGGTGGAACGCCACGTTTTTCCTGGTTATGTGCTCGTGAATATGATTCTTGCTGAAGAATCTTGGTTTGTGGTTCGCAATACCCCCGGTGTAACTGGTTTTGTGGGTATGGGCGATGACCCCACTCCGCTGCGCCCTGAAGAAGTGCAGTCTATTTTGCGCCGTATGGAAGATGAGGCGCCCACCTATAAGGTGAGCTATCGTTCCGGCGATCGTGTGCGTATTGTGGATGGTCCCTTCAATGACTTCCGCGGTACTGTATCCGAAATTAATATGGAACGTTCAAAGATTCGCGTGATGGTGAACTTTTTTGGGCGTGAAACCCCTGTGGAGCTTGACTTCCTGCAGGTTGAAAAAGCATAAAACCGGAGCAATCCGGATATTCGTGGGAGGGCCGGTAAAGGTCCGCTAATACCACAAAGGAGATATATGGCAAAGAAAGTAAAAGCAGTAGTTCGTCTTCAGATCCAGGCTGGAAAAGCTAACCCTGCCCCGCCCATCGGACCTGCCCTTGCACCTCATGGTGTTAACATTATGGCCTTCTGCAAGGAATACAATGCGCGTACCCAAAACAAAATGGGAGAGATTATCCCCGCTGAAATTACCATTTTTATGGATGGTTCTTTCAAGTTTGAGCTTAAATCTTCCCCTGCCGGTGTTATGCTCAAAAAAGCGGCCGGTGTTGAAAAAGGTTCTGCAACGCCGCAGTCCGTCAAAGTTGGTTCGGTTACCCGTGCCCAGGTGCGCGAAATTGCTGAAGCCAAGATGAAAGATATGAATGCCCTCGATATTGAATCTGCCATGCGCCAGATTGAAGGCACCGCCCGCAATATGGGCATTACCGTTGTAGATAAATAATCAGACCGTGGGAGGGCCTTGGGGCCCGATCGCACCACAAGGAGTTAACATGACCCAACACGGGAAAAATTTCATTAACGCAGTCAAAAAAATTGACAACGCAAAAATTTACACGGCTCAGGAAGCTGTTGAGCTTCTGAAAGAAGTTCACTTTGCAAAGTTTGACGAAACGGTTGAAGTGCACATGCGCACCGGTTTAGATCCTCGCCAGGCTGATCAGCAGGTTCGTGATGTGGTTGTTTTGCCCAATGGTTTGGGTAAAACAGTGCGTGTGCTGGTTTTTGCACAAGGTGAAGCTGCAAATGCTGCCCGCGAAGCCGGTGCTGATTTTGTTGCTGAGACGGATGAGGACATCAACCGCATCGCCGGTGGTTATACTGATTTTGATGTGGCTGTAGGCACCATGGATATGATGGGAAAAGTGGGCCGTTTGGGCCGTGTGCTTGGCCCACGCAACCTTATGCCCAACCCTAAAGCCGGCACTGTTGTGCAGCCCGGTGATATTGCTCAGGCCATCAAGATCGCCAAGGCTGGCCGCGTTGAATTCCGTCTGGATAAAACAGCAAACATTCATGTTCCCATTGGCAAAATTTCCTTCTCTGTAGAAGCACTGACAGAAAATTTTGCCATGCTCATGTCTGCAATCCGCAAAGCCCGCCCAAGCGGCGCAAAAGGCACTTATATCAAGAAACTGGTGCTTTCTTCTACCATGGGCCCTGGCATCAAATTAGATGTAAACGCAGCCCTGGCCATGGATGCAGCAGAGAAATAATTGCGTGTTTGGGGCAGCGCTGAACTGCTCCAAGTTTGGTTGAATTACCCCAAAAAGTGAATTTATAGTATACTTTGCGGGCTACAATTGAATACTTAAGACTTCGCTTAAGAAAGCTGGTGCCGTTACGGCTTAATATCCCGCCGAGGTGGAGGTTCATAAGCTTCATTGCGTTGTTGAAGTGTATTGGAATCTCTTTCCGCGGGACAACGGAAAGAGATTTTTTATTTCTACAGGAAGGAGGTATGTAGAAATTGGCTTTTACAAAAACTGAAAAAGAAGCAATGCTCCAGCGTTATGAAGAATGGCTGGAAAAAAGCAAAGGTGTGTTTGTGCTTTCTTACAGCAAGATGCACATGCCTGCTGTAAATACTGCCCGCGCACGTCTTCGTGAAGCGGATGGTACTTTGCACGTTGTCAAAAACCGCATTTTTGCCAAGGCGTTGGAAAACAAAGGTTTCAAGATTGAACCTGGATTCTGGGAGAATAACAACGTAGTTGTTTTTGCGTTTGAGGATGCTCCCTCTGTTGCCAAAGGGCTGGCTGAGATTGTAAAGAGCAACCAGGCTTTTGAAGTGCGCGGTGGCTACCTGGATAAGAGCGATTTGAGCGTTAAGCAGGTGAAAGATCTTGCTGACCTGCCCACTTTGCCTGTTATGCGCGCGACCTTCCTTGGTCTGCTGCAGACACCCGCAAGCAAACTTGTGCGTACACTGGCTGAACCCGCCCGTGGTTTGGCTGCCGTTATCAAGGCAAATTCTGAAAAGCAGCCCGCTGCTGCATAAGAAAACTGAGCGCTTTCACCTATTGTGAGGGCGGAAATAAAAAAGAAAGAAACTGAAAGAATTTTTAGGAGAAATAAAATGGCTGATTTAGAAAAACTTGTTGAAGAACTGAGCAAACTTTCTGTTTTGGAAGCTGCTGAACTGGTTAAGGCTCTTGAAGAAAAATGGGGCGTTTCCGCTGCTGCTCCGGTTGCTGTTGCCGCCGGCCCCGCCGCTGCCGCACCTGTTGAAGAAGTTGAAGAGAAAACTGAGTTCACCGTTGTACTGAAGAGCGCTGGCGCTAAAAAGATTGATGTTATTAAAGTCATCCGCCAACTCACTTCCCTCGGTCTCGTTGAAGCCAAAACCATGGCCGAAACCGCCGGTGCCAAAGTGCTCGAAAACGTTTCCAAGGATGCTGCCAACGACGCCAAAGCCAAACTGGTGGAAGCCGGCGCTGAAGTTGTCCTCGAATAATTTTCACAAGAAAATTCTAAAAAGCCCCACAATTGTGGGGCTTTTTTTTGTGGAAGAGGCTGGCCTCAAAGGCACAGTTTTTCTATGTGAAAGACATTTATAGAATTGGGAATAATAATTGGTTCTGCCGGCAGAACTCATCCAATAAAAGCCCAGCATTTTAATAAATTGTGGAATTAAAACACGATGATTTAATTTAGGTCAGCGCTTTTAAGAAGAACCAAGTGATTGTTTTAAATTTCAACTGCGAATGGATCCTCCATGATAGTGCAGGCGGTAAACAAGCTCGTTTTTAAAGAGGATTTCCTCAGTTCCACTGAAAAAATCGAGCGTTCCACTAAGTTGATTTCGATAAAGATAATCACCCGATTGGTAGCTTAGTGGACCCCGCAGTGGCAGCTCTGGAGGAACCTGCTGTATGGCAGATTTCAAAAAATGAAAGATTTGGGCTGATGAGGGTTCTTCGGCCAGGCTAAGGCCGCAATAGTTCATTCCCCAAACAGGCTTAGTGCCTTCCTTCACTATTTCCTCACCCAAAAAAGCTTGCTCTCCATAATAACGGTCAACATAGCTGAAATGACCGGCGCTGAAGTATAAGGCTTTGCCTCCATCTTCGAAGGTCTGACTCTGAGCGTTAGGGTTCGCGTAGGTATCTTTTTTGGCCAACACTAAAAAATCTGCAAGTTTCATTGCCGAAAGTCCTTTTTTTACTTTACCTATTATTGTATTAATTTTGGATAAGCTGCCGGATTACCAACACTACTTTACCCTGAACTTCAACGGTTTTGGGGTTGTCAATAATAATGGGCCGCATGGTTGGGTTGGCTGGCTGCAAACGTACTTTGCCGTGTTCAAGGTAAAAATATTTAAGAGTGGTTTCTTCCTTGTCGTTTAACCAGATAGCCACCATTTCGCCATTGCGGGCTTGGTTAACTTTTTTCATGACCACAATATCGCCATCGTTAACCATGGCATCGATCATGGAATCACCATGAACTCGCAGGGCGTAAAGCTGATCGGTTGGTTCCAGTTTAGGCAGGAGCGTGCGAGCAATTTCAATGCCCGATTCAGGGTCATAGTAAGAAAAGTCAGAGCCCGGCACGGGCATTGGCTCACCGGCTATAATGTTGCCTGCCAAGGGGATGCTGATAAGATCAGCCAGGCTGCCGGCAGCCTTAAAGCCTTGGCTGATGTTGCCTGCCAGGGTTTTAAGTAAGTTAATCCCGCGTGAAACATTAGAGCCGCGCTGAATATAGCCCATCTCTTCCAGTTGCTTCAGATAATAGTTCACAAGTGATGTGGAACTGATTTGGGTGTGATCGCAAATTTCGCGGATGGAAGGCGGGTACCCTTTTTCTGAGATGAAATCTTCAAGGAAATGAAGAATTTTCTGATGTCTTGGGCTTAATCCATTTCTTCGTCGGGACATGTTTCTTTTCTCCTTTTCCAATAATCTCTTTTTATAATATCAGAACATATGTTCAGAGTCAAGATATTTTGTTGATGGGCAAAGCCTAAAGAATACGGTTTTTAAGCATACTGAGGTAATGCAAGGCAGCGAAAACTGCCAGTTGAAAGAAAAGAAAAGATGCAAGCACACATGCTCAACAGGTATAAATATTGCATCTTAAAGCTTAAAGAAAAACTTTTGCAGCTGGCAAAGGCCATGCTGCCATTATAAAAACGTCTATGACAACAAAGCCAAACAAATTCTTCAGCTTAGCCGCCATTTTGTTACTGGCTTTTGTACTAATGCTTTCTGCATGTACTACCAAATTGGCAAAACCGGTTGCGGAAGCGCCTAAGCCCAGCACTGTCTCAGAATTGAAGGCAGCTGGTCTTGAGCTTGCAGAACAACCTGAAAGACTGCCCGATTTGCAATATGATCTCTTCAGCCCCGGTAATGGCTGGTTAGGGATTGATACTCGTCTTTTTCGCACCCCTGATAATGGCAAGGCCTGGGATGAAATGAGTGCCGGTGTTCCTGATGGATATACTTTGGGCAGCATCTCTTTCCTTGACGAAAATCATATTTGGGCACTTTATACGGCAAAGGAAGGTTTTGCACCGGCATTTCTTTTTTTTGCAAGCAATGATGGCGGCAAAACATGGAACCAATTCTCAAAAGCATTTAATGCAGTTCTTAATGAAAAACAGTTAGTGCCTGACGGGAAAGTTTTTATTCAGCGCCTTACCCCTCAGATTGGCTGGGTGCTGATTAAACAGGCTACGGGCGCTAACTTTTCAACCGGATTGCTCTTAAAAACCATTGATGGCGGAAGTTCATGGTCCTTATTAAATGCCCCGGCGGGCGAAAAATTTATTTTTGCGGATGAAGGCCACAGCTTTATGCTGAAGGGACCAAATGATGTTTCGCTTTATAGCAGCTCTGATGGAGGCCAAACCTGGAATGAGCTGGGTGACCTGCCAAAAACTGATGGGGCTGAAATGTACAGGGTTGGCTTGCCAGACTTCCAGGCAAACGGATATGGGGTGTTTGCGCTTTTTGCCTATAAGGGCGATACCTTGCTTAAGACCACCATTATGCAAACGAATGATTACGGCAAAACATGGTCTGTCGGGGCGGAAGACCCCGGAGAGGTACAGCAAGCTCCGGGCAGCGAACCTTATTATCAACTTTTAACGGATGGCAATCTTTCACGTTGGAGCCGCATTCCCAGCGCCTCAAATAGCTTAAGCGCCCAAGACCAAAACAATAAAAAAGCGCAGATTGTTGCCCTTTCAGCCAGCGGAACCAATGATGCCTGGGGCACCTTTGTGAGCGGGTTCTGCCATTCTCAGTTAGTGGTCGGGCAAGATCAGCTGCATTGCAGCCAGGATCAGTTGCTTGGTTTCACAACAGATGGCGGTAAAACCTGGCAGCCGCTGCCCTTGCCTATTGCCATTACCAAAGACAGCAAATCCATCTTTAATAAAGCTGCTGAGGCCAAAAGCCCGCTTGGGGTGGGCGGCAAAGATCCAGCCCAAATGAAAGCTGTTAACCCTACTGTAAAAGTAGCTGTTGGTCAGGGTTTTGACCAATGCGAAATACCCAGCAATGCCAGTTTGGATGCCTGGCGCGATTCCAGCCCCTATACGGTTGTTAATCTTTACATTGGCGGAAGCGCAAGGGCTTGCAGCAATAATGCACTTACCTACAATAAAGTATCGTATCTGTATAACAATGGCTGGACTTTTATTCCAACCTGGGTGGGGCCACAGGCGCCTTGCAGCAATTTTCGCAGTAAAATGAGCCCAGACCCTGCGGTTGCTTATCAGCAGGGGCTTGATAACGCCAACCAGGCTATGTCCAAAATGTATGAACTGGGCCTTA
This sequence comes from Anaerolineaceae bacterium, assembly GCA_034926255.1. GTDB lineage: Bacteria > Chloroflexota > Anaerolineae > Anaerolineales > Anaerolineaceae > Mesolinea. The sequence goes on from JAYFRD010000011.1 coordinate 14,971, forward strand.
CCGATGCTAACGGCAATGGCGGCGTGGTCTATTATGATTTGGAATACTATGTAGGCGATAGCAGCTGCCAAACAGCGGTACGCAGCTTCTTTGAAGGATGGAACGCGCGACTGCATCAAATGGGCGCTGTTTCAGGAGTTTATGGCGCTTCCTGCCATTATTGGTCAACCAATAAACCTCCGCAGAATCTTAGTAACCTTGTGGGCTTAAATAACCCGCTGGATGCGGTTTGGGTTGCCAAGTATATTGAGACCCCGTACTACTACAATAGTACAGTGGGTGTTTGGGGAATTGCTTCATGTTTTCCGGATTCTCTCTGGAATCAAAATCAGCGCTTAAGGCAATATACCGGCGGTCATAATGAAACCTGGGGAGGTTATACCATCAACATTGACAGCAATGTTTTGCTGGGCCCGGTTGCTTACCCTGCCATTGGGGATACTATCCCGCCGCAGACTCAGCTGAGTTTCAGCGGAACGCCGGGCGAAAATGGCTACTATAAAAGCGGCGGTAATATAAGCCTTTCTGCTGAAGACCGGCAAAGTGGGCTTAAAGCCACGTATTATCAAATCAATGATGGCGCTAAAACAATCTATACCGCTCCTTTCCCGCTTAACGAAAACCGGGATTATAAGATTACTTACTACTCTGAGGATAATAAGGGTAACATGGAAAGCCCAAAGACAGCGTTAATCAGTATTGATACTGCAGCCCCAACCCTGGCAGTAGCATTAAAAGGAGACATAATCGGAAACACAGGTTGGTACGGCTCGCCGGTTACTTTAGACATAAAAGCGGCAGATAATTTTTCTGGAGTAGCTGGCTCACAATATAATATCAACGGTGGGGCATGGGTTGATCTGCCGACAGGTCAAACGGCTTTACTTTCCGTTAATGGGCAAAATATGAACCTTGGTGTGCGTTCAAAAGACAAGGCTGGCAATTTAAGCGCTGTAGTTTATAACAAAGTTTCTATTGATACCGAAGCGCCTGCGAACCCCAGCTATGCAGACCCGCACTGCCAGGCAGTAAATAATCTTATTCAGGGTTTTTGCAATGATCCTGACTTTACCTGGCATAATGCCTACGATAATGGCAGCGGGCTTAAGCTTTATGAATATTATTGGGGGCCAGACCCCAACGGCTCGCATGCCAGCGGGCAGAACCCCGCCAGTGACAATCACTTTGACCCAGGGCCGGTTGCTGATGCAAGTGTTACTTATCTGCGCATCCGGGTTCAGGATAATCTTGGCAAGTGGAGCCAGTGGAAAACTATCTTCACGCTACGCTACGACAGCCGCTTTACCAACCATATCTTTATGCCCTTGGTCATTAACTAAGCAGTCTGCCTTTCGCTTATAATCGGGGCTATGGTTAAAAAGAATCAACACAACCCAATCAGACAGTTTTTCAGCCAATTAGACTTTAGCTGGAAAACCATTCGCGATTACATCATGATTTTAGTGGGAGCTTTCATCCAGGCATTAAGCTTACGGCTTTTTCTGGTGCCTTCACAGTTGGTAAGCGGTGGCCTTAGCGGTGCGGGACAAATCTTGCATTATCTTTATCGTTGGCCAATTGGCCTGGTGGTTTTTATTGGCAATATTCCGCTTTTTATTCTGGGCTGGCGCTATTTGGGAGGCCCGCGCTTTGCAACACGCACCATTCTTGCCATTGTTGCCTTTTCTGCGTTTACAGATTTACTTCTCTATCAGACTGGCCAAAACCCTGTAACGCCGGACCCGTTTTTGAACACGCTCTACGGGGGCATTGTGATGGGCGTTGGCCTGGGCATTGTGTATCGCGGCCGGGGAACGAGCGGCGGAACAGACATTTTGGGCAGAATCCTTAACCGCCAATTGGGCATGTCTATATCTATGGCTTATTTGCTGACTGAAGCGGTGGTTATTTTTGCGGCAGGTATTTTCTTTGATTGGGAAAAGGCTTTGTATGGCCTGTTGATGATTTTTGTCAGCGGAGTGGCGGCTGACCGTACTTTGGAAGGTTCGAATGTGGTGCGCTCGGTCATGATTATTACAGATAAGCTGGAAGCCATCAGCCAGGCCTTAATGGATGAATTGGAACGCGGCACTACCATCATTAATGCCCAGGGCGGCTACTCTAAAAAGGAAAGGCCTATTCTTTTTTGTGTAGTGACTTCATCTGAATTGATGCAGCTAAAAACGATTGTACAGGATATTGACCCCGAAGCCTTTATGGTGGTGGGGTCTTCCAACGAAGCATTGGGGGAAGGTTTTACGCCTTTAAAAGAAGCTTCCCCGGTGAGCAAACCAAAGACGCGTGTTAAACCAGAAGCGTAAAGTTTGAATGGAAGGCCATTAAATGCAAAGGCTGATAACCAGCCTTTATTTGTGCTTGCCTGATTTTGGGAACCAAAGTGAATAAAACAACGTTGTAAAGGTAAACCTTAAGGTTTACTTTCAAAAGTTGGGAGGAGGCGTAAAAATGGAAGATGAAAAGCGTTTAAGATTGTCTTTCTTTGGAGTATTGGGTGTTCTAATGCTCATTTCGCTGTGCTGTATTAGTCTTTTTGTTTTGCTCTTTAATTTAGGTTTTCCCTCTTTCTTTGCCGAGCTAAGTGACCCTGCGCAAAAACCGCTTTGTACTTCGGATGGCGGTAAAAACATCTGCCCTGTTGGGCATGAAGCAAACACTGTTCAAATTGTGCTGGAAAGCCCTTTCAGTTTGCGTATAAAAGGACCTTCACAAGCATTTTTCACAGATGGTAAACAGTTAATTCAACTTACGAATTTGCTTGATAGCCGCTGCCCCACAGATGTGAATTGTGTATGGGAAGGACAAGCGGCAGCTGATTTTATGATCTTTGATGAAAAGGGGATTACCAAACCATTTACACTGGTGCTTGGGGGTGCTAAACTGAAGGAGCAATATTTTAAGTGGGGCAAGTATTATCTCGTTTGGCTTTCGCTGGAACCGCGCCTTGGCAGCAAGGATGAAGCCGGCAGTGCAAAACAGATACTTAATTTGCTGTTGACGGAAGATATTAACAATCTGCCTAAATAAAAAGGTTCCTTTTTTTATCTGCCCTGTTTGTTTATATGACAGATGAGGCTTTATTGATATGATTATTGCCTATGAAACAGATTAAAGAAACTTTTGTACCGCCATACTTAACTGCCTTCACGCATCAGCCCACCAGTGACTTTCTTTCGAACCCCTATCCCCGCTTAGGGGAAAGGCTGACCTTTTGGTTGCGCGCCCCGCAAGGGGTTGTGCTGAAGCAGGCCATTCTTTGCACCCGCCCGAACGGTGCGCAGCTTTACACGGCCATGCAGCCGACGCCTATGAGGGACGGTTTTGCCTTTTGGGAATGCAGCCTGAGTCTAAACGAGCGCTTAAACGCCTATTACTTTATGCTGGTTACGCAAGAAGACATTTGGTGGCTGGATGCTTTAGGGGTACATCAGAATATTCCTTTGCTTGCCCATCAGTTTAAGCTGCTAACGGACCAGGCGGTAATACCGTGGCTGGAAAAGGCCGTTTTTTACCAGATTTTCCCGGACCGCTTTGCGAATGGGGATGCAAGTAATGACCCGCACGATGAAAAAGACCCCATTACCGGCGGCATGCGCAGCACGTTTCCGTGGGGGCAGTATCAGCCCTACCATCACGATTTGATTCCCTTTTACGGCGGGGATCTTAAAGGCGTTGAAGATCATTTGGGTTATCTTGACAGGCTGGGAATCAATGCGGTTTTTCTTAACCCCATTTTTAGTGCATGGACCAATCACCGCTATGATGTACGCGACTATTTTGAGGTTGACTCTAACCTTGGGGGAAATGAGGCTCTGGTTTCATTGGCTAAAGGCTTTCGCCGGCACAAGATGCGCTACGTTTTGGATATTGTGCCCAATCATACCGGCTTGGGACACCCCTGGTTTTTAAAAGCTCGCGAGGATGCGCATTCAGAAGAAGCTGGTTTCTACTACTTTAGCACAGACCGGAAAACGTATAGCTCTTGGATGGGCTTTAAAAGCCTGCCCAAGTTAAACTATCGCAGCCAGGCTCTGAGAGATAAAATTTATGGCCCGCAAGGAGTCTTTTCCTATTGGCTAAAACCACCTTTTGAGGCAGATGGCTGGCGTGTGGATGTGGGCAATATGTTGGGCCGTCATTATGAAGATCAATTTTCTGAAAGTGTGATTAAAGGCATAAGGCAAAGGGTAAAGGCCACAAAGGCAGAATCTTACCTCTTTGGCGAGAATTTTTATGAGGCCGCTTCTCAGCTGCAGGGTGAGCAATGGGATGGCGTAATGAATTATATGGGCTTTTCTGGGCCGCTTGTGGCCTGGCTTAAACCCTTTGCCACAGGTGAAATCGGCTGGGAAGGTGAGCTTCAAAGCAAAACGTGTTGGAAAACTGAATCGCTTGTAAAGGCCTGGATGGAACACCTTGCAGCCATTCCCTGGGCGGTAGCCCTGCAGCAGTACAATCTTTTGAGCGGGCATGATACACCCAGAATTAAGACGGTGTTGAAAGGTGATGATGCCCTTGTGCGATTGGCTTATACAATATTGTTTACCTTCCCCGGCATTCCTTCTGTTTTCTATGGGGATGAGATTGGCTTGGAGAACCAGAAAGGATTCGACAGTCGAGTATGCATGCCTTGGGACGAAAAAGACTGGGACAAGGATTTTTTCAGCTTTCTGCAAGGCCTTATTAAACTACGCAAAGAGAATGTGTGTCTTGCTAAAGGAGCGTTCCAGATTTTGTGTTGGGAAGATGACTTGCTGATCTACCAGCGTGAATTGGACGGCAAACATGTGCTGGTAACGGCAAATCGCTCTGATGTGCCAAACAGCCCAAAGCCTGTCCCTGTTCCTGAATCGGGAATTTGGTTGGGGACCTTCCGGGCTTTTGGCACTGAAATAAAGGCCGAGGTGAAAGAAAGTGTGCTCTACCTTCCGGCTTTGCCCAAAGGCGCGCTCATCTGGTTTTAGCAACCTTTCCAAAGCCAGACTAAGTTATAATCCATGAAAATTGCCTGTTCGGAAAAGGATAAGGTGGACCTTTCAATTTGCATCCCGACCCTTGATGCTTCCTCATACCTTAAAGCTTGCCTTAACTCTATAAAAACCTTTACCCTGGGCTTAAGCTATGAGGTGATTGTGGTGGATAATGCTTCAAAGGATGGTACCTTGGCCATGCTTGAGCAAGATTTCCCTGAGGTTACCGTCATCCGCAATGAGACGAATGCGGGTTTTGCCAAGCCGATGAATCAGGCTTTACGTCTTGCCAAGGGCAGCTATCTTTTGGCGCTTAACCCCGATACGCTTTTGAAGGAAGATGTTTTTGGGCCGCAGGTAGACTATCTGCGCCGGAACCTTGCGGTAGGCGTTTCCATTCCGAAGGTGCTGAATGAAGATGGGAGTTTTCAAAAGCAAAGCCGCCGTGGGGAAGCCACACCCATCGAAGCCTTTGGTTACCATTTTGGGCTTGGCAAACTTTTCCCGCGCTGCAAAGCGTTAAATGGATATCTGCAGGCTTGGCTGCCGGAAGATGAAATTGTGGAGGTCAAAGCGGTTTCAGGCTCTTGCATGCTCATCAGCAGGGCCTGTTACGAAGCGGTGGGCGGCTTTGACGAAAAGATTTTTGCTTATCAGGAGGATAGTGACTTTTGCTTTAGAGCCAGAGAAAAAGGCTTTAAAGTGATGTATGTTCCCATTACACAAATTGTTCATTATGGGGGCAAAGGCGGCTCAAAAGCCCAACCCTTTAAGTCGATTTGGAACTGGCATTATTCCTATTTTTATTACTACAATAAGCACCTGGCAAAGCGTTATTTCTTTTTGGTGAATTGGCTTTTTTATTTGGTGATGTTTGGAAAGTTTGCTGTTGCAGTTTTCAAGAATATATTCTCGAAAAGAGAATCGTCTTAAATAAAAAATGACCCTGCTCGGACTCGAACCGAGAACCTAACGCTTAAGAGGCGCTTGCTCTGCCAATTGAGCTACAGGGCCATAGGCTGTGCTTTCAGCACTTGGATAAAAAATCTCTGGTGTTGGCCAGAGACCTTTTGACCTTCAGCTCCCCGGAGAGGACTCGAACCTCTAACCTAGCAGTTAACAGCCGCCCGCTCTGCCAATTGAGCTACCAGGGAAAGTAGAACGTTATTATACGCCATAAGCACATTGCGTCAAGCCTTTTTGCGGGAACAAAAACTTGAATAAATTCTGTTATTCCCATCAAATTCCGCATCATTTATATGGTTTACGGTATTATTTTGATAACTACAGAAAGGAGGCCTTAGGGGACTTTAAAAAGCAAACTCTTTTTATTCATCTTACCTTTTTTCACTCACCTAAACAGAATCGGAGGTATTGTGGACTGGAAAGTAGTTGCGAACGAACCCTGGATTTGGATTTGCGGTGGCATCTTAGCGGCGGTGGCACTCTACCAATGCACGTATTTTATGATCAAGGCCATCAAAATCATGAAGCGCCAGGGAATGACTCAAAAAGAGCTGAATGGGGTATTAAGAGGTTCAGCCATCACGTCTATTGGCCCTATCTTATCTGAACTTTTTGTTATGGTTGCCTTGGTGGTGCAGCTTAGCCCCGGTTTTGCGTGGCAGAGAGAGGGCGCAGCCGTGGGGTCAGTCTTTACTGAACTGATTCAAGCTTCCAACGCGGCAACGGGGGTAGGCCAGGAATTTGGCGGTGCCAACTTTAACCTGGTTGGCTTTTCCAATGTTGTTTTTGTCATGAATGTTGCCTGTATTGGATGGTTGCTTATCACGGGTTTATTCACACCATCCCTCGGAAAACTGCGCAATAAAATTGGCGGAGGCGATGCAACCTGGCTTTCCATTTTTACGGTCTGCGCAACCCTGGGTATTTTTGGGTATTACTCAGCGACCTATCTTGTAAAGATGGTAACCCCTAAAAACATACCTTTGGGCATTTCAACCATTGGCGGCGCCATTCTTTCGGTATTTTTCTTTAAACTTGCGGACTGGATCAAGGTTCCGCGATTAAAAGAATGGGCTTTGGGCCTGGCTATGTTTGGCGGCATGATCATTGCCGGTTTAAGCACCGCATTCTTTAAGTGAGGCTAAAATGACAACCGAAACAATTATCAGCGCAAAAAACAATGCAAATGATATTTCTGATGAAGAATACAAACGCGATTTTTCTTCTCCTATCCATAGGGTTGGAAGATGGACTAATTTGTTAGCCGCAGCCTTTATGTTTTTGCCCTCCCTATGGCTTTACCTGCAGTACGGTGTTTTCCCTCCCATTCATGGCATACTGGTGGGTATGGGCCTTGCGCTTACCTATGCAGTTCCTTTTTGGATTGTGGAGCCTATTTCCTACTATCCCACCCTGGGGGATGCAGCAACATACATGTCTTTCCTGGCGGGCAATATTTCAAATATGCGTGTGCCCTGCGCTGCAGTGGCCCAGGAGGTGGCTGGTGTAGAAGAGGGCACCCGTAAAGGTGAGCTGATTGCAACTGTGGGCATTGCTGTTTCCATTTGGCTGAGTATTCTTGCGGTTTTTATTGGCGCCATTGCAATGAACGGCTTGCTAAAACTTTTCCCGCCCTGGTGGCAGATTGCTTTCAAAAGCTATTTATTGCCCGCGGTATTTGGGGCTGTATTTGCCCAGTTTGCAATGCGCGGTTTTAAATATGCGCCTGTGGCACTTATCCTCCCCATTATCATGCTTCTGTTAAAATGGCCTTCTTGGCTGGTTATTGTTCTCACCATTGTGGGAACGGTTCTTTTTGGCCGCCTGACCTATAAAAAAGGAATTACGACCATTGAAGAAGGTGAAGGAAAGCCATGAGCCATAAGGCAGATTTTCTTGAAGAAGAACTGGTTGAACTTTGTCAGCAGCTGATTCGCATTAAAACCGTCAATCCACCCGGTGATGAAGAGACAATTGCTGAATTTGCTGCCCAATATCTGCAAGAAGCGGGTCTTTCAACAGAAATTATCCGGCATAGCCCAGGCAGAGCAAGTTTGCTCGCCACACTGAAGGGTGATGGAACGCAAAAACCGCTTATTTTGACAGGCCATTTGGATACGGTGCCTGTGGGGGCTGAGAGCTGGAAATATGACCCCTTTGGCGGAGAACTTGCTGAGGATAAAATCTGGGGGCGTGGTTCTTCTGATATGAAAAGTGGTGTGGCAGTCATCATGGCAGCTGCAAAGGTTTTGGCAAAAACTGAAACCAAACTCAAAGGCGATGTGATTTTGGCACTGACAGCCGGCGAAGAAGTGGACAGCCTTGGCGCGCTTGCCATGGCCGGGAGACCGGAGATGCAAAATGCACAAGGACTTTTAGTGTCCGAGCCCAGCTCCAATGAAATATTCATCGGTGAAAAGGGCGCCCTGTGGGTTGAGCTGCGCACCTTTGGCAAGACTGCGCACGGTTCCATGCCTGACCTGGGCCATAACGCCATTCTGATGATGAGCGCTTTTTTGAATGCGTTTCAGAACTTGAACATTCCTTTTGAAACAGATCCTCTGCTGGGCGGTTTCAGCTGCAGTGTCAATACGATTCGTGGTGGTGTGAAAACAAATGTAGTGCCGGATTACTGCGAACTTAGTATTGACATGCGTACCGTACCCGGCCAGGTGCATCAAGACATTTTGAACCGGCTTCAGGAGATTTTGGCTGCACTTGAACGCAAAGACCCTGCTTTTAAAGCGCAGCTAAAAGTTATTAACGACCGGCAGCCTGTCAAAACCCCTCCTGACCACCCTCTGGTTCTCAAGTTCAACAAGGCTTTGGCGAAAGTAAGCGGAAAGCCCTCTGCGTTGAAAGGGGTGCGCTATTACACGGATGGGGCCGCTTTTGTGGCAGCGAACCCTGAATTGCCCATGCTCATTTGCGGGCCGGGTGAGGCAGGCCTGGCACATCAACCCAATGAATTTGTGGAAACTGAAAAGCTCACGGAATGCCTGCGAATTTATGTGGCGGCGATTCAAGAGATATTAGGTTGATCCGCATTTAAAAACAAGGGAGCCTATTTTGTTAATGGGCTCCCTTGTTTTGTGCATGCCCGAAACGCACTTTAAGGACATTTTTGGGGCAGACATCCGCGCAGTTGCTGCAAAGAATGCATTCATTGTTATAAAGTTTATTGATTTTTACCATTTGCTGCACGTTCAAGCTCATTGGGCAAGCCTTGGTGCAGGCTCCGCAAGCGATGCAGGCATCGTTTTCTTTGCGCAGGCCTAACCGGGGGAGTTTAAGTTTTTCGCCTGCCAGGGAACCCGTAATCATAAAAGGGGCCATCCAGCAAGCGGAATGGCAAAAACCGCGCTTTCCAAGGGTTAATGCCAATAAGAGGACCAGGCCCACTACTGGCACATAAATCAGGTAGGCTCGCGGTTCGACTACTGAAATACCGCTTTCCGTCATATACAAGGGATTTATTTGCCTGATTCCCCCCGCAAAAAAGAAGCCAGCGAGAATCGTTGCAAACCAAGGAAACCAAAAAGCCCATTTGATGCGGTTGAGGCCAGGCTTACTGGTTTTATTGTTTATTGCCATACAAAATTCCTGAATGCCGCCAGCCGGACAGAGATAAGCGCAGAAAAAGCGTCCGAGAAAAATGGAGGAAAAGAACATGGAAAGGAAGATGAGCGCAGACCCGGCAAGCACCCCTTCAAATGCACCGTTCATGATTAGATAAGGTGAGAAATAATTGATTGTGATTGGGAAAAGAAGTGCGCTGACCATAAGTATAGTCTTTCGCAGGCTTTGCGATTTGGGTATCATTTGTTTTTCTCCTTCATTTTCAGCAGTTTGTCTGCATGAGCGGCCCATTGAAGATACGCTTCGTGAATATACTCCCCAAACAGAACGGTTAAGAATATTTCGAGATGGCGGGGATCCTGCTCGGCTAAAGGTTCAAGCTCTTCATGAAATCGGCGTAGAAGCTCTAATTCAGGAAGATGCTTATCCCGGAAATTTTTTACTCTTTGAATGCTGAAACTGGGGTCTATTTCAGCGCTGAAGTAAAGTTTAAGCAGTATTTCATAACGTGTATATTCATGATCGGTTTGTGTAAGAAGCCATTGCGTCAATTCTTTTTTGCCGCTTTCTGTTGTTTGGAAAATGCTTCGTTCAGGCCCTTTTTCGCGAATCTGCTGTATACACTCAATTTTACCCTCTGCTTCAAGCTCGTGAAGTGTTGGGTAAATTTGACCGTATCCCAAATTCCAAAAGCGTGAAATGGTTAAATCAATCCTTTTTTTAAGATCGTAGCCACTTAAGGCTTCATGATCCAGCATACCTAAAATAACGAAGCGAGTCGGGTTTAATTTGTGCATATTGATACTATATCATGTTGATATAGTATTGTCAAAACAGGTTTTTATAATATACTCTTAACCATCGTCTTGGCTGATACGAACGTTCTGTAAAAATTGCATAAAGTCCATGATATACCGGAAATGAACTGTGAGGAAATATGGTAAAAGTACTGATTATTGAAGATGAACGTGAACTCACCAAAGTACTTCAGGCTTATCTTGAGCGTAGCAATTATGAAGTTCTGACAGCTTATGATAGTTTTGAGGGGAAAAAGAAATGGGAGGAGAAAGACCCTGATCTGGTCATTTTAGATCTTAACCTACCCGACAGAGATGGTTTGGAACTTGCAAAAGAAATGCGCAGAACCAAAAACACCCCCATCATTATGACTACAGCGCGTGTTGATGAAGTGGATCGGCTTTTGGGGTTGGAGCTTGGTGCAGATGACTATGTGGTAAAGCCTTATTCCCCAAGGGAGGTTGTGGCAAGGGTTAAGGCCGTGCTTAGAAGAGTTTCGGCCCAGCCAGTTGCTGAAACTGTTCAAAATGAAATCAGCGGTCTGAAGATTGACCCTGCAATGCATCTGGTGACCATTAAAGGACAGCCAGTGAATTTGACGCCTACGGAGTTTGACATTCTGATGACATTGGTTTCCCAGCCGGGCCATGTATTCACACGTTTACAGTTGATAGAGGCCGCCCAGGGAATCAGTTATGAAGGATACGAGCGCAGCGTTGATGTGCATATCAAGAATTTGCGCCATAAACTAAGACAAGCTGACCCAGAAACGGACTATATAAAAACCATTTTTGGCGTTGGGTATCGTACCATCAAAACGGATTAGTCAGTGCGAAATCGATTAACCCTGGCCTTTTTCGGAGTAATATGCCTTACTCTGGGGTTAGTGTATCTTTTTATCTATCACTCTTCTGCACTGGTTCTACAGAATTCTTTTCGAAGTTATTTTCAAAGAGCAGTTCAAAATATCATTCCTGATTTGATTGCTTATTATGAGAAAAATCAAACCTGGGATGGGGTTGATCCAAAGATTATCCATAACAAAAACCTTACTGCTCAGTCAGATCCCTACCGGGCAGTTAATGCCAATCTGATTTTAATGAATGCCAATGGAAAAGTAATTGCCCCTTTGAACTCTACTTTTATTGGCAAAGAAATGGCTACTTTTGACCTTGAACCCTCTTTGCCCATTATTTACAAGGGACAGACCATTGGTTTTCTTTCCTCTTCCATGTTGATAAGCAATCTGCCCAACGTCTTTGCTGAAGAATTTAACCTGCTTTTCTCACGATCTATCTTGATTGCTTTACTTGCCTCAGGCTTTATTGCCATGATTTATGCTTTGGTTGCCACAAACTCAGTCGTCCAGCCGATTGTGGATATGACCGAAATGGTTGAAAAAATGGCCGGTGGAAATCTGGATCTGCGCGTCAATTCCCAAAAGTATGGATATCAGAATTTGGTTACGTTGGCTCAATCCATCAATTATCTGGCAAAATCGGTTCAACAATCAGAAGATCAACGTCGTGAGATGATTTCTGACGTAGCCCATGAATTGCGCACCCCCCTTGCAGTACAAAAATCTTATCTTGAGGCCATGGAAGATGAAATTGTTCCTTTCAACAAAGATTCTCTCAAAACCCTTCAAGATCAAAATTTGCTGCTTACCCGTCTTGTTAATGACCTGCGGTTATTGTCTTTGGCAGAATCAGGCGAGTTAAATCTTGTTCTCCGCCAGCTTGACTTAACGCAGCTTCTTACAGGGGTTCTTAAACAATTTCAATCTAAATTTGACGAAATGGATCTCACCGTTAAGCTTAAAGCAAGCAAACCACACCCCATCATTTTGGGAGACCCGGACCGTATTGAACAAATCGTCAACAACCTTTTCCAGAATGAGAGCCGCTACGCTCCTCCTGGAACAAATCTGGATGTTTCCTGTGAAATAGAGGATCATCATGCAGTTCTTTCGGTCAGAGACTACGGTGTTGGAGTTCTTGAAGAAGAACGAGAAGCAATTTTTGTGCGCTTTTTCCGTACAGATAAGAGCAAACAAACCTTTCCTTCCGGTTTTGGTTTGGGCTTACCGATTGCCAGAAAACTGGCTGAGGCTCATGGAGGAACACTTACTGCCAGCGACCCGGTTGGCAAAGGCGTAGTTTTCAAGCTTGTTTTACCCCTTTCTTACGAACCTATAAGCTATAAAAAGAACCGGCACACTTCTGTAGAAAAAGGTTTTTTTAATTAGGATATAATCCCTTTCATCTTTTGGAAACAGGAAAAGTATGAAAAAGAAAACGCTTGTAGCGGTGGCTATTGCATTGCTGGTGGTATTGATTATTGTTGGTGGGCTTGTGTTTGCCAATATTTGGACAAAGCCTTTGGGTAAGGCGCTTGGTTTGCCCACACGCACCCCATTTCAGAAAAGCCAGCAAATAATCTCAACCAGCCCGCTGCCCACACAGACTCTGCAAGGGACTGAACTGCCCAAAATTACAGAGCTGCCTACTGTTTCTGTGCCTACGCAAGTGTTTACCCCCACACCCAAACAACCTGTCTGCGGCAGTGATGTACCTGTTCTCTATTTTCTGGTGGCAGGAGCAGATGCCACTGATCCAGAATTTCGCTTTGGGCTTTCTGATGTGATGCGTATTGTGCGCATAGACTTTATGCAGCCCAAGGTTTCTGTTCTTACTCTTCCGCGTGATCTCTGGGTTACTTACCCGAATATCAAGAATGAACCCCAGCGTTGCCCGGTAGAGGGTAAGCTGAACCAGGCATTTTTCTTCGGTAATCCGGGTAAGGCTTGCTATGCAGGCAGTGGAGAAGGCCCGGGCTTGCTGGCTGAAACAATTGCCTCCAATTTTGACCTTTATGCCGATCACTACGTTGCTATTAATGAAACGGTTTTCAAAAGCCTGATTGATGCCATGGGGGGCGTAGATCTTTATCTGGAAAATGCGGTGGACGGAAGACCACTGGATGAAACGGGAGAAGCCACTAAAGAAAATAGCCACGGTTATTTCCCTGTCGGTTGGAACCACCTCACGGGTTATGATGCCATGAGTTTTGTGCGTATTCGTGATCGTTATACGGAGGTGATTCGCACAGACCACCAAAGCTTGCTGCTATGTGCGATGAAAGATAAAATGGCCAGCCCGGAAATCATCACCAAAATCCCAAAGATGATTTCTGCCCTGATCAATGAGACCCAAACTGATCTTTCCCCTGCGCAGATAAGCCAATACCTCACCTGCCTCTTGCCTAAATTAGGAGGCTCCAACTTGCAGTTTACGCGCTTTCCCGATGAGTGGTTTGATAAAAACCACCGTACTCTCAAAGAAGGCACTTTTGTTTGGGATATCCCCCAGGAAGATATTAAGGCTTATTTACAGAAGTTTCAGGCTGACGAAATCCCTGTTCAGTCAGTGGATGAGAGCTCAAAACCCTGCCCCAAACCGCCTGCTAAAAATTAGTTTTCAGGTCCAACCCTTTATAGAGGTCAGCAAGCTCATCATAGCCGTTGAACAAGAGAGTTGGGCGGCGCGTTTTTTCACCTAACCTCAGTTCATCTGCTTGTGACCAGCGTGGATGGTCAACGGCAGGGTTTACATTGGCATAAAAACCGTACTCGTGTGCGGCATAACTATTCCAGAATGTTTGGGGTTGTTGGGCGGTAAACTCCATTTTTGTAATGGACTTGCTGCTTTTAAAACCGTACTTCCAGGGCACTACCAGGCGCAGGGGTGCGCCGTTTTGCTTGGTCAGGTCTTCTCCGTAAAGGCCAGTTGCCATGAGGGTAAGGGGGTGCATGGCCTCATCAATCCTTAGCCCTTCAGTGTAAGGCCAGGGAAAACTGGCGGTGCCGGCTATTCCGGGCATTTCATCCGGCCGGAATGCGGATGTAAAACGCAAGTACTTTGCCTCTGGGGCAGGAAGCACCTCATCCAGCAAGTTTTTCATTGCAAAGCCATACCAGGGCAAAACCATGGACCAGCCTTCAACGCAGCGCATGCGGTAAATATGCTCACCCACTTTGAACTTTTCTTTAAGCGTTTCCATGTCAAAAGTCAAAGGTTTTTCAACAAGGCCGGAAACTTCTAAGCTCCAGGGGGTGGTCGTAAATTTGCTGGCAGCGGAAGCCACACCGCTCTTTGAAAGACTGAATTCATAAAAATTATTAAAGCTCAAAGCTGTTTCTTTGGCTGTTATATCATCAGCACCCTGAACCGGCTGTGTGGTTGCCAAGGTCTTTGTGCAAGCAGACATTAAAATTGCAGCTGAACTAATGCCGGCCGCTCTCAGAAATTGGCGGCGATTCAGGTAAAGAGTTTTTGGGGTCATTTCATCCATGGTAATACTCTTTCATCGTGCGGATTTTACAATTTTTCTTTCATTAATTCAACAAAATGGAAAACCATGTTTTATAATGATGCCCATATCCCATTTGGAGATTCTGATGTATAGAACCGATGTTGAAGCCCTTTCTCATTCTGCCTGTGCGCGTTACCAAATGTTTAAAACAAGACCCTGGGCGTATCTCGTTTCATCTCTGCTTGGAGGTATTTTCGTGGGCCTTGGGGTCATTGCCTCCAATACAGCCGGGACCTTATTTGCTGGTGAGCCTGTTGCCAGGTTTTTACAGGGCGTGGTATTTTCTGTAGCACTTGCATTGGTAATCATGGCAGGCGCAGAACTTTTTACAGGGAACAACCTGATTATAGGCATTGGGGCTTTAGAAAAGAAATTAAGATGGAACGGCCTTCTCTTGATTTGGTTATTTTGTTTTATTGGAAATTTGTTAGGTGCCTGGCTGCTTGTCTTGCTGTTCAATGCTACAGGTCTGCTTTCCGGCCCAACGCTTGCCTTTGTGGCTAAAGGGGCGCAAGCTAAAGCAGCGCTGCCATTTCTTTCACTTCTGACGCGCGCGATTCTTTGCAATATTCTGGTTTGTCTGCCCATTTGGACGTCATTTCGGCTGAAATCAGAAGCGGCGAAACTGATGATGATTTTTTTGTGCATTTTAACCTTTGTTTTGGCAGGTTTTGAACATTCCGTGGCTAATATGACTTTTCTGAGTATGGCTCTTCTGCATCCTGAGGCCGGGGCCCTTGGTCTTTCTTCCTATTTCTATGTACTTCTAAGCTCTGCTCTTGGTAATATCTTAGGCGGTTTTGTGTTTGTCGCTTTACCCTACTGGTTCATTTCAAAGGAGAAACAGGCTTCTGTGCATTAAAAACGAAGCAAGCTTTTTTTTACGTAGAACTTTTGCATTGGTATAATTCCAGTATGTTAGATCTTTTATCCTCTGCACAGGCAAAAACCAAAAATCTGCGGGTGATGACTCTTAATCTTGGTGGGGGCATTAAAAATTTTGATAACATCGTAGGCACTACTCTCACAAAACCCCAGCTGCTGGTTCATTTGATCGAAGAAATTCGTCCGGACTTGATAGGCCTACAGGAGGCCTCACAGTATTTGGACGCGGATGGAAACATGCACAGCATGGTTCGCCAGGCACAGGATGGCGGAAAGCTAGAGTACCTTTATTACGGAGAAACCTTGTCCATGGCCAGGCATATGATGATCAGCAAAGATCTGATGGTTAATGCCCTTTTCTCTGACTGGTATGACTGGTCTAAGGGCAATGCCTTGCTTTCTCGTTACCCTTTCTGCCGCCTGAGTGATTGCAAGCTGGATGGGGAGCCGCGCAATTTACCTATTTTCTTGCCGGCGGCATATGAAGGCACGCGCAACACCGATCCGCGTTACGTTATTCTTACCCGCCTAAAACGAGAGCCTTACCCTTTTATTCTCAATTTGCACCTGACTACGCTTGTAGGGGAACGCGGCCCAAAAGCCTGGAAAGACACTGTGGATGCTGCCAGAGTTACCCGCGCCCAGCAGATAGCCCGCGTTCTTAGTCTTATTGAGACCAATATACTGGAAAAAGCGCTGCCTGTTATTCTGATGGGGGATTTTAATGCCTCTCCGGATGAATATACCTTGAAAGATATGCTCATTGCCGAAAAAGGCTTTGTGCGCCTGACCCCGGAAAATGATATTTCTACCCATGAGAGTACCGGCGCGGTGGACCATATTTTCTTCTCACCAAAATCATGCCTGAAGAACTACATCTGCAAGGTGATTGATACCGATCTGGCAAGACAAGTTTCAGACCATCTACCTGTTGTGGCGGATATTGAATTTGAATAAACCCTTGAAGGAATACAGATAATGGCTTCTCCAAAATATTTTGGAACAGATGGCATTCGCGGCAGGGCCGGAATTCACCCCATGACGGAGGAATTCGCTTTCAAACTTGGTTGGGCGGCCGGCAAGGTGCTTGGACAAGACAAGCATAGCCCCAAAATTCTGATTGGTCGGGACACCAGATTTTCAGGTCCCCGATTGCAGCAGGCACTCAGTTCAGGTCTTGAAACAAGCGGTGTAAAGGTGATTAATCTGGGTGTTTTCCCTACGCCTGGGGTGGCATTTGTTACCCACGCTTCTGATGCGGTTGCTGGTGTCATTATTTCAGCTTCGCATAACCCTGCCGCAGAAAATGGCATTAAATTTGTGAGCCACGACGGCATGAAGCTTGGCGAAAGTACTGAACTGGATATTGAATCACTTCTTGAATCAGCACCCTTGCAGGCCCAGGCTGCTTTCAGCGAAAAAGAGCCTGACCGCAAACTGCGCTCTTCTTACATTCGAGATCTGCTTGCCGACCCGGATTCTCTCATGCTTAAAGGCTTCAAAATAGCCCTGGATTGTGCCAACGGCGCTAATTTTGAAGTTGCCCCTCATGTGCTTGGCACTTTAGGCGCTGAATTGCTTGTCTTGAATGACCACCCGGATGGTGAAAACATTAACGCCCACGCCGGTTCGGAATTTGTGCGCTCCCGTCCAGGGGATTTCGCCAGAATCATTGAAGAAAATCAAATGGATATGGGCATTGTTTTTGATGGCGATGCCGACCGCGTGATTCTTTTTGATGAAAGAGGTTGTCTGGTGGATGGAGACCAGATTTTGGCTATTCTGGCGGATTATTTTCACGGTGAGGGCAAGCTGATGGGGAACGCACTTGTGACCACCAATATGGCGAATGGCGCCCTTGGTAAGTATGCGGAAGCACGCGGTTTCTTATTTATGGAAACCCCCGTTGGCGATAAATATGTTACCGAAAAACTGATGGCGCTTTTTGCTGAACTACAGGCAGAAAGCAAATGGGGTATCGGCGGAGAGCAATCCGGCCACGTTATCGTTCTGGATGAAATGCACCGCACCGGCGATGGGCTAAGAACTGCCCTGTGGGTGCTTAAAGCCTTGCAGCAAAGAAAGGGCCAAAAACTTTCTGAGTTGACGGGTAAGTTTCACAAATACCCCCAGCTGATTGCATCGGCAGCGGTAGCCAGCAAGCCAAATTTGGATGACATTCCTGCGGTTGTAGGGATGCTCAGACAGATTAAAGAGGAACTGCCCGGCCTGGTGCGCATGAATGCGCGCTATTCAGGTACAGAGCCGAAATTCCGTCTGATGCTTGAAACGGATACAAGCCATACACCGCAAGAAATTGCTGCTATCGCCTGGAAAGTGTGTGACTTGATCCAAAAAGAAACAGGAACCCCGCCGGGCGCAAAAGTAGAAATTCTGAATGTTTCAGAAGGCGGACTAATGCAAAGGCCCATCCTTAGATAAAATGAAGAGGTGAAGCAAATGACGCAGGACACCATTTTTATAAAGTCCCTTGCCAAAGAATTCAACAAACTTAACAGGGCTATTTTGATAGCCGATAAACCTGATTTGTGGCAGCCGGCTATCACAGATATGCAAGCCTTTCTGGAGAGGCTTGAAGCCTGCCTGAAGCATACCCCAGATTTAATGGAAAGAGATGTGGTCACTTCCTCACGCGTTATCAGCTTGCTTCTCACCCTTGCCGCCACCGGTACCCAGGGCCGCCTGGAACTGATGCAGCCAAAAGACGAATCGGGGCAAAAAGCCCGTAAATTGATCGATGAAGATTATTTACCCAAGTCCGGTGATATGCGCCGCAAAGCCATTAAAATGGCCCGCTCTTACCTTACCAGCAAGACATTTGATTCTCTTGAAGAAGCGATCCGTTATGAAATTTTGCCCCTTTTGGATTCACTGGACAATCATCAGGACCCAGACCGCTTTATGGCTTACCGCATTATTCAGATCGGCAATATTTATGAGCGATTATATGGTTTGCGTCTGCGCACTTCTGATCCGATTCTTTTGGGTATGGCTGGCAAGCAAGGCTTGCTGCGGGAAATTTATAACCGTAAATACCTGCGCTTTGGCACTTCTGGGGTGCGGGGCCGTTGGGGTAATGATTTTACTGAAAGACGGTCACGTCAGGTGGTGCAGGCGATTTGTGACTTTCTTAATAACGCCGATGTACCTGCCTTTGTAGGCGCTGAAAACCTTTCCGGTAAAAAAATCATCTGTGGCCACGATACACGCCGCAATTCTGACCTGGTAACCACTTGGGTAGCCCAAACCTGCCTGGCAAACGGTTTTGTTGTTGAAATGGCTGACCGGGATGTGCCTACCCCTGCGCTGGTTTTTTATGAAACCGATGCTTTACCCCCCGAGGATGTTGCCGGTCTTATTATTTGCACCGCAAGCCATAACCCGCCGGAGTGGCAGGGCATTAAATTCAACCCGCGTTTGGGCTATCCTGCCCCTACGAATGTAACTGATTTTATCGCCTGGCGCATCAATGAACTGCAGCTTTTGGATGAGGACGGCCGATCAACCGATTTGGAAAATGCCAGAGCCAGAGGCCTTCTGATGGGCTTTGACCCCCTGGATAAGTATGTTAAATGGATTCAAAACAACGGAAACGGCAATGCCCGCATTCCCATTGATTTTGACAGAATCCGTGCTTTTTTTGCGGATAAGCATATTGTAGTTGATGAGATGCACGGCGCTTCACGCGGTTACTTTACGCGCCTTTTGGGCGAAGCGGGTGTGCGCCATACTGTGCTGCATGCCGAAGTGGACCCCGACCTGGGCGGGCAGGACTATGCAAACCCGGAAGAGCCCTACAACGCTTTGCTTAAGCAAACCGTAGCCCAAAGCGGAGCCTGGTGCGGTATGGGTATGGATACGGATGCAGACCGTTTTGGCATTGTGGATAGGGGTGGTGTATATATGCGCCCGAACCAAATTTTGCCTATGCTTATTCGTTATCTTGGGGTAGAGCGCGGTTTTAATGGCCGGGTGATTGCTACCCAAACCGGTTCTCCGCTTATTGACCCCATTGCAGGGATGATCAGGAATAATCAGGCGTTCAAGCCTGCAAAGGGCGTGCTGCCTGGCTATGTTGGCCAGCGCATTTATAAACCCCGCCTTGGTGATATTTCCACACGTTCAATGGCCAACGCCTTTGCTGTTCCAGTGGGCATTAAATATATCGAAGAAGTGCGCCGCATGGACGATTCTTACGGCATGTTGAAGGTTTTGCCCGCGAACTGGCGCAACCAGATTCTTATCGGCGGCGAGGAATCTTCGGGTTTGACCACCCGCGGCCATGTAACCGATAAAGACGGCCCCTGGGCCAACCTGCTTATTTTGGACATGTTGGCCTATTACGGAACCCGTAAAGAAAAGCCCTTATACACCTTTACCGAAATCTGGAATGACCTGGTGAGCCAGAAAGGCCTTTGGTCTACCTACGGCACCAGCAAAGATCCGAGCTCCAATGCCGGGCGCTCGGATGTGGATGCACCGCTTGAAGCCAAGGAAGCCTTTATTGATTACTATCTGGATTTGCCCCTGCACGCCAAGCCTGAGGAACTTCAAATTGCTGGCCTGCATATTGATTACCTGGGCGGCATTCGCTATGAACTGGTTGAAATGCAGCTGAGTGACACTGCGGGCAATAATCATTACTATCTGCGCATCCGTGCTTCCGGCACTGAACCGATTAACCGCATTTATATCGAATCTGCCAATCATGAAACTGGCATATCCATGATGAACGAAGCGCTGCAGCGGCTTGAACTTTTGACCAAGGAGTGCATTAAGCAGGCTAAATCGCCATGGCATCTGGTAGACATGCTTTGCCAGACCTCCATGAGCCCTGAAATCCTCAAAGTAGTAAAAGCTGTGATTGAAGCCGAGGGCTGGAACAAGGCAGATATTCTTGCCAAGATTGAGCAAATGACCTTTATCCTTGAAAAACGCAATCGCAAGGTTATCAGTAAATGGTTTGAGGCCTTAAAAGCCTGAAATTTTTGATAATCTCACTTAGTGGGAAAATATTGCCAGTCTGCTTAAGCCAGCAGGCTGGCTATGAAATTAATCATGGTGCCTAAAATGATCACGCCAAACAGGAATGAGATTAAAGCGTGTTTTAACACTACTTTACGAAAGTGGCTGCTTTCCAGTTGAATGTCAGAGACCTGATAGCACATACCAACAGTATAAGCCAGGTACATAAAGTCGGTAAAGCGCGGTTCTTCAGAGATGGGAGTGTCATCGAAACTTATGCCCTTCTTATCAGAGGTATAGTACATGACGGCATAACGTAAGGTAAATATCATATGCACAATATTCCACGAGATAAATACGCTTAGTAAGCTGATGCCAATGGAGATGGGTTCTGGGAATGGCATGATCTTACGCACCATCAGTGCCCCAATACCCACTATGCTGGCAATACTTGCCAGAAGAATGATTGACTCTGCTACCGGGTTATTAATATCGTCATCTGCAGCTATTTCTGCTGTTTCCAGGGCTGATTTTCCATGTAGGTCAATATACCAGCGTACCAACAGCATCAAGGCTGCAAGGTCCCATCCGATCAAGGGTGCGTGCAGCCAACCCAAATAGGGAAAGAGGATGAGCGTGGCAGCTGCAAAAACAATCCCTGCGATTAGCAAGCGTTTGCCATGCGGTGTATAGTTTCTTCGTTTAGACATTCGTTCCTTTTGTTTAACCTATTATAAAACGGCAGCTTTTTTTGAGGGGTTTAATATTGGCTTGTTTTTTAGGAAACGCCATTCAAGCCAAAACGGAATTTATAAGCCTGATCAAAGCACTGAATAAGAGTAATTTTATACAACTAATGCAACTTGACCCAGGGCAATTGCATCTAAATAGTGGGTGTAGAACCTGCATCTCAGAGTAGGAAAGCGAGGTGCAGGATGGAAGAGAGCAGTTTCTCAATTATATTCAGTAAACTGGAAGACCCGAGGTTGGACCGAACAAAGCAACACAAGCTATTGGATATTATCCTCATGACAATCTGTGCCGTATTGTGTGGGGCAGAGGGTTGGGTGGATGTGGAAGAATTTGGGCTTGTGCGGGAAGCATGGCTGAGGAGTTTTCTGGAATTACCCAACGGGATCCCCTCCCACGATACGATAGGAAGAGTGTTCCGCATGCTCAATGGGAAAGCCTTTGAACGCTGTTTTGTTTCCTGGGTACAAACTTTGGCGGGTTTGACGGGTAAAACGATCGCCATAGACGGGAAACAGATCCGTGGAAGCAAAGGAGAGCAAGGGCCCTTGACTTTGGTGAGTGCCTGGGCAGGGGAAAACGGACTGGTCTTAGCTCAGGAGCGAGTCCATGAAAAGTCCAATGAAATCACAGCCATCCCTGCGCTGCTTGAACTTTTGGATTTGAAAAACAAGGTGGTCACCATCGATGCTATCGGGACACAAAGGTCGATTGCTGAACAGATTATCACTGGGGGTGGGGATTATGTTTTGGCCGTCAAGCAGAACCAGGGCAAGCTATGGGAAGAAATGAGGTTCATTTTTGAGGTGGACAAAAGTCAGGGATTCAAGGATGCTCCTTATGATTACGCTGAGACAGTCAATAAAGGGCATGGGCGGATAGAAACACGGCGTTGCTGGAGCGTCTCTGACCCTGAGTATCTCAAAGAGTTCAAGCAGGATTGGCCCTCTCTGAGCAGTTTGGTGTTTATCGAGAGTGAGCGCAGAAGGGGTGATAAGCAGGAAGTTTCCACCCGCTACTTTATCACCAGTATGAAAGGCAAGGCCCTTGAGATCCTTTCTGTCCAACGCGCACATTGGGGGATTGAGAACAGTTTGCACTGGGTTTTGGATATCGCCTTCAACGAGGATCGGTGTCGCATAAGAAAAGATTATGCCGCTGGGAACTTCGCCATCATCCGTAAAATGGCAATCAATTTGTTAAGACAGGACAAATCTGTAAAAATTGGTGCGCATGGCAAACGCATGCGCTGTGCTCTGTCCAATGATTATTTACTCCATGTCCTCTCGCAATAAGATGCAATTGCCCTGAACTTGACACCGTTAAATTGCATCTTGCTATTTTCTAAAGTAAAATTCCTTTTTACAGGTTTTCGAATGAAATAATGGCACATTAAAGTGTGCCTGTGTGTAGATTTTAACCTGTAACAGCACCTGTTAAGGAGAGAACAAATGCAGATTGTTACCGATAGCGGCTCAGATATCAGCCATGCAGATTGCCAAAAATATAAGATCTACAGCCTTCCCCTCAAGATTGAACTGGACGGAAAATCTTACCAAAGTGGGGTTGATATTACACTGGATGAATTTTATGATTTGATGGAGCAGGCAAAGGGGCTTCCCATCACATCCACGCCTTCAGTTGGCGAATTTCAACAGCTTTACCGCGACCTGGCAAAGAGCGACCCTGAAATTCTTTCAATCCATATTTCCAGCGGTCTTAGCGGTACCAGTAATGCCGCCAGACAAGCTGCGGAACTTGTTCCGGAAGCCAAAATAACCATCATTGATACGCTTACCCTTTCTGTTGGAACATCCTGGCAGGTTTTTGCTGCGGCAAAACTGCGCGATGCTGGCGCCAGCCTGCAGGTGATTATCGAGAAATTAGCGCAAATTCAGCAGGCTGCAAAAACGTATTTCAGCCTCCCTGAACTCAAATTCCTGATTGCAGGAGGCAGGATTGGTCACCTGAAGGGTTTGCTCGCTTCCCTTCTTGGCATTCGCCCTGTTATTTGGGTTAGCAATATAGACGGTAAATACTATGACGTGGCCAAAAAGCGCACTTTCCAGAAGGCAATTGAAGAAATTCCTAATATTATCTTGAAAGAACATGGCGCAGGTACCGTTTTGCTGGCACAGGTATGCCATGCCTCCTTCCCCGAAGGAGCAAAAATGCTTAAAGAAGCTGTTGAGAAGGTGTTTAAATGCGAGTGGCTGCCTGATGTCGTTTTAGGCACTGCGCTGGGTGCGCATACCGGCAGAGGGCTTACCGGAATCATTGTGGCCGACCCCAAAAAGCTTCCCAGTATCCCTTAATAAAAAACGGCCCTGTTGAAGGGCCGTTTTTGCTAAAAGTGCTTTATGCATGGGCTTATGCTACAATGGCATCCTTCTTATACTTATTCAATGAGAGGTGAGGATGACATCGGGTGTTGCAGAGATTCCATTTTTACAAATTATGATAAGGCTAGTCGTTGCCATGATTTTAGGGGGGGTGATTGGATACAACCGGGAACGGGATTCACAACCGGCTGGCCTTAGAACCCATATGATTTTGGTAGCCGGTTCTTGCCTTGCCATGATTCTTTCCATCAACATGGCTTTTGCTGCCAAGTCTGACCCTGCCCGTTTGGCCGCTCAAGTCATTACCGGAATTGGCTTCCTGGGAGCTGGCGCCATCATGCGTTACGGCATTAATGTTAAAGGGCTTACTTCCGCTTCCACTATCTGGTCCATGGCTATTGTGGGTTTAGCAGTTGGCTATGGGTATATCTGGATCAGCGTTGTTACTACGCTGCTTATTCTGATAGCCTTGACCGTGGTGAATGCTCTGGAAGAAAAGTTTATTCGCACGCGCACCCTGCGCATGATTTCTATTGACGCAGTGGATAAGGCCGGGGTGATTGAAGCTATACAAACAGAACTGAAGGATATTGCGGATCAGTCACGCACTTTTGACTTGCGCAAGAGCGTTAAAGAGGGGCATATTCGCATCCGTGTGACGGCCTTGATGGGTAAAAAGGAATCAATGGAATCTTTTGTGGAAAGCCTTTCAGCTATCAAAGGGGTAAAAGCGGTTCACATTGAGTAATGTCTTGCCGCAAGGGCTTGCGGTATACTTTTTGTGATGACAACCCTTCTGCATGCCTTGCACGATCAAGACCTTGATTTTCTTGAAGGAGTTGAATCATTTTGGGGGTTGAAGGCGCCCAGCCGTGACCCGAACGCCAAGGCTGAGGCATTATCCAACCTTTTGGCGAAACCCGAACGCATCCAGGAACAATTGGCCCTGCTGCCGCCGCAGGCTTTGACGGCCTTACAGCAACTTAAAGCGTTGGGGGGCAAAACCCCATGGACTGCGTGGATAAGAGATTTCGGACCCTTGCGGCCGATGGGGCCAGGCAAGCGCAAGCGCGAAAAACCGGGTATTTTCCCTTTTTCAAGCACCGAACTGCTTTGGTACCGTGCCTTGATTGGGCGGGCTTTTCTCAAGGAAGAAGACGAGCTTAAAGAATTTGTTTTTTTACCTGAAGAGATTGCAGGGCAGATACCCGGCCCAATTCAGCAGCAAAACCTGGGACTGCAGCTCAGCCCTCTGCAAGTGCAAAAAATGGATTTTGTGTTTATGGGCAGCAAAGTGCTTGATGACCTTTGCACCCTTCTTTCCAGCTTGCGCCGTCCAGATAAAGCAGATGCATTGGCATTGGCTGACCCATCCGCAGAGCACTGGTGCCTTTTGGAGACCATGGCAACCGCACTTGGATTGATTAAGGGATCACTTCCCACTGAAATTGCCCGCAACTTTCTGGAACTTCCCAGGGCTGAAGCCCTGCGCTGGCTGGTACAGAACTGGTTGGTGGCCATTGAATTTGATGAATTGAAAACTTACCCCGGTTGGCGTCTTGAGGGCACCTGGCGGCATGACCCACGGGGCCCCAGACAGCGGTTACTGAAAGCATTGTCAGATTTTTCAGGAGCGTGGTTTTCAGTTGAGGGTTTTGTGCGTGAAGTTCGTACTGGGCTGCCTGATTTTTTGCGCAAAGGGGCAGATTACGATACTTGGATGATTGTTTCCAGGGAGAGCAAGGCATTACTGCTTGGCCCGGAAAGCTGGGACTTGCTGGAAGCGGAGTTTCTGCGCTATTTCATCACAGTGATTTGTTTTCAGTTGGGATTGCTGGCCTTGGATAATGAGGCAGCTCCGCAAAGCTTCAAGCTCTCTGCGCATTTTGGCTACCTGACCGGCTTTACAGAGGCAGAAGCGCCATCCTTCCCGGATGAGATGGCCCCCATTTTGCTTAACCCCGCGGGCAAAATGGAAATGCAGGCACTTACCCCACGTCTGGCGCGCTATCAGGTTTCTCGTTTTGCCGAAATTCTTTGCAATGGCCCGGAACGTTATAGCTATCAGATAACCCCACAATCTCTTAAAGTAGCTTCTAAACAGGGGCTTAAGACAACCCATTTGGTGAAGCTATTGCGCCAGTATGGGCAAAGCCAGCCTTCTCCTGCTTTCCTGAACATCCTGAAGCGATGGGAAGAAAACGGATGTGAAACTTGGATGGATCGCCCGCTGGTTTTGCATCTGCCAAGCAGCGAGGTTCTTCAGGCGCTTAAAGCTTCTTCGGCCAGTGCCGCCCTCGGGAGTGCTTTAGGCCCAACAGCGATAGTGGTTAAACCCGGTTCTGAGTGGCGTGTTCAGGCGGCTCTGGCACGTCTGGGTTTTCTCACTGATTTTGACACTAAACACGATGAACACTGAAAAACACAAACTTTCTAAGGATCCTGATAATACGTCCCTATGGGGTTCATTGGTTGGTTTAGTATGCCTGGGGAACGCAGTCAGCGCGCTTTTACGCATTAGTGGCCTTCGCAATACAAGCGCTCTTCTGCTGCAATACGGCGTTTCGGCCTGGAAGCCTGCCTGGCTTTTATGTTCTGCCTTCATCCTTTTGACGGTGAATTTAATAAGCTGGCTTTGCCTTTGGAAACGTCGGCGAGCTTTTGTGGGCCTGACATGGCTGGCCTTCGCTCTGAATTTTCTGGCTTACTGGAGCGAACGTTTTTTTGTTTGGGCAAGAGACCAGCGCTTTACGGGTAACTTCGTTTTTATGCTGTTTCTTTTTGGGTTATATCTTGCCTTGATGGTACTATTCACCCTGGATTTACGTAAAAAGAAAATGGAGCAAAATGCCGGAAGAAATTGAAGCCAAGTTTTACATCCCCAATCTTGATTCTTTGAGGGAAGCACTGGCAATGATGGGGGCGGAGCTAAAGCAGAAGCGCGTTAAGGAAGTAAATTTACGCTTTGATACTGCTGCAATGGAACTGAGCGCTCAAAAAAAAGTGCTGCGCCTGCGCCAGGATGAGCGAGCCCGATTAACCTTTAAAGCACCCGGTACGTTGAATCAAGGTGTGCTTGCCCGCCCCGAACACGAAGTGGAAGTGAGTGATTTTGAGGAAACACGTTTGATTCTGGAAGGGCTGGGTTATCGGGTTTATTCTACTTACGAAAAATTCCGTGAGACCTGGCTGTTAGGCGAAGTAGCGTTGATGTTGGATGAAATGCCTTATGGCAGCTTCATTGAACTTGAAGGCCCTGCACCTGAAAAAATCAAGGCACTTGCTTTAAGCCTGGGTCTGAATTGGGAAAAACGCCTGAACCTTTCTTATATGGCGCTTTTTGAACACTTCAGGCAAAGCAAAGGCCTAACATTTAATGACTTAAGCTTTGAAAACTTTAAGGGCCTTGTATTTACCGAAGAAGACTTTAACGATCTTTAAATCTAAACCAAATTACTCAAGATGTTTGGAAGCTTCACGAATACTGAGCGCAGAAAGCTTCTCTCTGTTTTTCTGCAAGAAACTTTTAACCCAAGCCTGTTCAGTTCTGGCAAAGTCTCTCAAACTCCAGCCGATAGCCTTGTTAATGAAGAATTCATTGCTGCCCAGATTGTTCAGGATGATTTTTTCAAGAAGGGCTGCATCGGTTTCCCCTTTTTGGCCCAGCTGATGGTCTATTGCCGTGCGGCGCAGCCAAAAATCTTCATCCATGCTCCAAGTCAGCATGGTTTCTTTAAGGATTGGGTCTTGCTTTACTAAATGACCAACCAGCTTATCAAAAGAGTCTGTGGTATCCCACCAGCTTTTTTGCTGAATAAGCGTTTTAATCTTTTCCAGGTCAACGCTTTTTAAGTGTTTGCGCTGCGCGAAAAGATAATCAAAGGCAAAATACTGCATTTCACGCTGCGGTGCTTTCCAAAGTTCTTCTACCAGGTTCCAATCAATGTCATCTTGCTTGCAAGCCTCTTTTAGAAACGGCTTTGCGATCGCGCGGTAGATTGGTGCGGGCAGACCAAAATATTCAAACTGACCGCGCATATAGGCCTTCATTTTTGCGGCTTTTGCCGGGTTGGCCTGAGCAGCAAAAGCTGCACTGATTTGCTTGGCTTTCATGCTTTCGTAATCTCCTTTAATACGTTATCTTGCCAGACAACCTGATGAACCTCACCTTGAAGCGTGGTAAGTTTTGAAAGAATTTTCAAAAATGCTTCGGTGTTGCCGCTTGTGTAAAACGAAAGCTTGCCTGGCAGTAACTGCTGATTTTGCAGCCTTTTTGCCTCCAGAACGCGGTTTAACTGGCGGGCTACTGCTGGCGCCGGGTCGATGACAGCAACACCCGGGCCCGCCAGTTGGCGTATCTGCGGGATCACAAAGGGATAATGGGTGCAGCCCATTACCAGCGTATCTGCGCCGTTTGCAATCATGGGCCTGATTGCCTCCCGCAGAATATTGAGGGTTTGCGGGCTTTCCAAATCCCCTTTTTCAATTTGCTTTACCAAGCCCGGGCAGGTGCTCTCAAACACTTCTACATTTTGAGCAAAGCGTTCAATAACTGAGGCGTAAAGTTCTCCTTCAAAGGTGGAGGGGGTTGCCAGCACGCCCACCTTTCCGGTGAGGGTTTGGCTGGCTGCGGGCTTGACGGCAGGTTCCATACCTACGATTGGCAGATAAGGGAATTGCAGGCGCGTTTCTTTAAGGGCCGCGGCAGAAGCGGTGTTGCAGGCAATCACCAGTAACTTAATGTTTTTATCCAATAAAAAATGGGTAATGCCTTCTGCCAGGTCTTGCAGCTCCTTTTTGCTGCGCTGCCCGTAAGGGCAGTTTGCCTGGTCTCCGAAATAAATCAGGTCTTCGTGGGGCAATTGCACTTGAATTTCGCGCAAAACGGAAAGACCGCCCACACCTGAATCATATACGCCAATGGTGTCAGCTTGCTGGGTCATAGCCCTATTTTAGCACTTGCTTTGAAAATTTCTTGCGCATTAAAAAGTTTGGCAAACACGCTTTATTTTGTCTGGCTTGCTGCCAAAAAAGCGCGGAAAAGAGAGTTCATTTCAGGCGAATCCGGCATACACTCTGGGTGCCATTGCACGCCAAGCACAAAAGGTTTTTTGGGCATCTCAACCCCTTCGATGATGCCATCAGGGGCTTTTGCGTTTACAATAAGCCCTTTGCCCAGCCTGTCAAGCGCCTGATGGTGCAGGCTGTTTGCACCGGTATTAGTTTTGCCAAGGCTTTCTGCGAGCAGACTGCCAGGCAGAACCTCAAGTTCATGGGCTACCTTATCCCGCCGAAAACGGGGGTAGAAATCGTGTTTGAGGGCACAAGGAAGCTGCGCGGCAATATCACCATAAAGGGTTCCGCCCAGAGCTGCGTTCATGAGTTGAATGCCGCGGCAGATGGCAAGCAGCGGTTTTTCGGTTCCCAGAACGGCTCTTAGAAACATGATTTCAAACGTATCCCTTTCTTGGTCTACCCCTCCCAAATTGACCCGGCACTGACCCCCATATAGATCCGGCTCAAGATCGCCCCCTCCGCAAAGCATGAAACCATCTCCAAGTTCAATGAGATCCGGTAAGTCTTCTTCGGGAAGGTTTGGGCTAACAATGAGTGGCAGACCACCTGCGCGCAGGATGGCCTGCGAATAAGTTTTTTTTTGCCCGTAAATAGGGGAATAGCCAGGATGTTTTTCCAAATGGCCTGCCAGAATGATTAACGGTTTTTTCATCGCACGTCCTTGTCTGAGAGATGCTTAATTCTATCGAATTAAGCCCTTTTACACAGCAATTTGCTTTTATAACAAAAAACCTTCCCAAAAAACTCTTGGGAAGGTTGCAAAAAGCATAAAAAATCTTAGAAGCGCTGTTTAAGGCGGGCGCTCTTACCGGTGCGTTCGCGCAGGAAATAGAGCCGGGCTCGGCGTACCTTGTTGTGGCGTTCGACCACAAGCTTGGCAATGCGCGGTGAGTTCGTGAGGAAGGTACGTTCAACGCCGATACCATTGCTGGCAACACGGCGAACGGTAAAACTGGCGCTGTTGCCATTACCGCGAACGTAGAGGATGACGCCTTTGAATTCCTGGATTCTTTCGCGGTCCCCTTCCTTGATTTTGTAATGCACGGAGACGGAATCGCCAGGGAAAATATCCGGGACATTGGGGTTCTTTTCTGCTTCAATTGATTTCAAAATCTCGACGTCGTTCATCTCAAACTTCCTTCTTAATTCGCAATTCATCAGGCTTGAATCCAATCAAGCGCGAACGCATAGGATACCATGGCACGAGGAGCTTTGTCAAGACATTCGCGTTGGTTTTCAGGACAATCGTGTTGGTTCATTGTAAGAGGGCTGTTGGATTACGATACATCTTGGACAGTGAGGTTTAGAAAAGAATAGCAGGAAGTGGAAAAATCCGATATTGTTATTGCGCTGAACAAAAACAAAAGGAAAGGACCACCACCCGCTATGGATAAGATAACACAATCGATGAAATATCGGTACGCCCTGGTACAGTATGCGCTCAAACATGGTGTCAGAGCAGCCAGTCGTCGCTACGAGAAAGGCAGAAGTTATATCTACTTTTGGTTGAAGCGTTTTGACGGGGAAATGCGCTCACTGGGATTACGCTCCAGAAGGCCACATCACCATCCCAGCGAGCAGACTCCTGAGGAAATAGAGCTCATTTTGCGCTATTATAGACATCATCAGGGTCTTGGTTTATTGGAGTTTTGGTTCAAACGAAGGGAAGTGGGCTACACCCGCCACTATGTCAGCCTATATCGAGCCATGCAAAGAAACGGTCTCACCAAACACAAGGCAAACAAAAAAACCAAACATCAAGTCAAACCTTATGAAGCCATGAATATCCGGGGCGAGGGGTGTAAATTGACGTCAAGCACGTTCTGAGTTGGGGCTTTCCGCATGCGGAAAGGGGTATACGGAAAGGGGGGGGGTACGTGCGGAAAGGTTGTAAGCCAACGAGGAGAACAGGTTATGAAAGGTATTTATGAGTACAGAAAAATGACAAAAGGCAAGATGCTTCATTTCATTCAGCATGACGGGAGAATGAGGTGATTTACACAGAGGCAAGCTTTTAATAAATTGTAGTAGCCAAGACTTAATCTGACATTTATGAATCATCGTACAAGTTGATTGGTGTACAGAATGTCAGAATCTTGAGTATCAGCCTCCTCTTTCACAAATAATGAAGCAACCATCTTATTTTGGGCAATCGCCTTTGTCTCCAGAAAAGTTTGATAAGGTGTACGACCAAAGCAATACTTGCCAGAATGCGTTCTCTCCAGATTATAGCCCTTCATCCAAACGTCTAAGTCGGTTTGCAGCTCATCCA
>JAYFRD010000036.1:0-65151 GCA_034926255.1 Anaerolineaceae bacterium
AGACCCTTCACTCCGTTCAGGGTGACGAGGGTGGGCAGGCCTGTTTTCTGAGCATTCAACCTGTGGGGTTAACTAAAAAACTGTTAGACACTTCACTGCGTTGAGAGTGACGAGTAAGGTTGAAATTGGCTTTCCGAAACACCCAACCCCCTCGTCATGCTGAGCCTGCTTTGCGAAGCATCTGGCCTTTTCTGTTTTGGACCCTTAGTCAGGATGACTGCCAGACCCTTCACTACGTTCAGGGTGACGAGTAGGGTTGAAATTGGCTTTCCGAAACACCCAATTGCCTCGTCATGCTGAGCCTGCTTTGCGAAGCATCTGTCCTGTGATGTTGACTAATAAAACTGCCAGACCCTTCACTACGTTGAGAGTGACGAGGGTGGGCAGGCCTGTTTTCTGAGCATTCAACCTATGGGGTTAACTAAAAAACTGTTAGACCCTTCACTGTGTTCAGGGTGACGAGAGTTGGAAAAGGCGTAAAGCAGGTTATTCAGACAAGCCCTGCCTTATTAATAGCTATGCGAAGTTGACAAGGCCGGCTCTCTCCTCTATGATTAAGGTCTCAGGCTGGCCAGGTACGCGCGCCCGCAAGGGTGAGGAAAGTCCGTACACTACAGGGCAGGGAGCCAGGTAACACCTGGAGAGGCGTAAGCTTCTGGAGCGGGCCACAGAAAAAATCCGCACGCAAGTGTAAGGGTGAAAAGGCGGTGTAAGAGACCACCGGTGCCCGCAGCAATGCGGGCAGCCAGGTAACCCCCTCCCAGTGCAAGGTCAAACAGGGGAAAGAACCGGCCCGGTTCATTTGATCCCCGGGTAGACCGCAGGGAGCTTGCGGGTGACCGCAAGCCAAGATAGATGCGTACCCTGATGACAGAATACGGCTTATCGGCCAGCCTGAGGCTTTGCAAAAGCAGCAAAGAATTTAAGGAGGGTTACAAGCCTGCCACGGCAGCATTTCACAAGCCCTTTTGCCAAGAAAGCAGGCCTTTTATTTGGCTGTATACTTAGGCGTATGGAAGATAACAGCCTTTTCCCTGAGATTTCCGGCCATTCTGACCCGGAAATAAAGCTTGACGCACTTTCACCTGACCCGGATACCTCTGCTGCGGACATGCATACTGCAATCCCGGTTCCCCAGGAGCAAAGCAGGATGCCCTCAGAAAATGCTGAGCCTGAGGCAGCCCCTCTCCACCTTGCGGAGGGCATTCCCTCTGACGGAACAGTATCCATTGAAACGAGTAAAAAGGCGGCACGGAATTTCTGGCTTTGGGCAGTGCCCAGCCTTCTTGCACTTATCCTGCTGATTGCCTTTGGCCTTAGAAGCTGCCTGGTAAAGCAGATTGCCAACGTGTCTGTTGAAGTAATTCGGCCAAAATCCGGTGAGAGCGTGGCCCTGAGCCAGCCTGTTGAAGTGATTGCCCAAATTCGCAGCTCCAAAGGCTGGTCAGAAGTTAATTTTTACGTCAATAAGCAATTGCTTGAAAGCGTTTCTGCGACACCTGATTCAGGGTACAACCAGCAAGTTAAATTCACCTGGGTTCCTGCCACTGAAGGGCCCACCATGCTCAGAGTAAAGGTGAACAACCAAAATGGCAGCCAAAGCGCGGCCGAAGAGCTCGCGATCATGGTTTTAAAAACGGAGAGCACCGTCACGGCCACCCCAACGCCTGCCGCCAGCCCGACCATCACCCCAACACCCACCCGCGGCCCCAGCCCTACCGCCTGCAGCGACCTTTTTGAAATCATCAGCGAATCCGGCTTGGCCTTGGAAACAAAGATCGAACAGGGAAAAACCTTTACCAAGGGCTGGCAAGTTAGAAATCTGGGAACTTGCAAATGGGAAAAATATAAATTTGTCTTTATGAGCGGTTCGCTGCTGGGGGCATCTTCGCCGATTCCTGTGCCCATTACCGAGCCCGGCGGCATTGCTGAGCTTCATCTTAATTTGCTTTCACCCTCCATTGCAGGGAATTTCATTGGCAAATGGAGGCTGCAAAATGCCAAAGGGGACATTTTTGGGCCGGAGTTGGTTTACAGCCTGATTATCCCAAGCCCCACACCCACCATTACCCCCACCCAAACAGAAACCCCAACCCCATGGCCTACACGCACACCAACAGCCAGCAAAACATCCCCGGCTACTGCTACGCCCACGCTGACAAGCACCTCTACAGAAACAGCAACTGAGACGGCCACACCCACCCTAACCGAAACAAGCACTTTGACGCCAACACCGACCAACTGGGTGATTATCACCGTTGCGATGACCAATACAGAAGGAACCCCTTATTACGTCACCCAGATTGCCACCTGGACGCCGACCCCAACGCCGATCCCAAGCCCGGCGCCCTAAGGCTTTGCCGCCCTCACGGACCTAAAAGGGCAATAACCCTCCATTAAAGGTGAATCCGCTTCAGAACTGAAGCGGATTCAGTGTGTTTCAAGGCTTATGCTTTGGTTTGAAAATCTTCCGGCCAGAGGATAAGCTCTTGCAGGGCCCGTTTAGGAACGTGATGTACACCTTTGGCATCGCGGTAGTATCTGATGCCATGCTCGGGGCCCAGTTGCTCAACCACCACTTGCTCAGCGGGTTTGCCCAACGCCAGTAAAACAACAATTTCAAGCTGAGCGGGTATAGACAAAAGCTGACGGAGTGCATCGCGCTGGATGGCAGCCATGATTACCCCGCCAAAGCCTTCCGCATTGGCGGCCAGCATGATGGTCTGGGCAGCAATGCCCGCATCCATATCAAACTGATGCTTAATTTGGGTATCACCCAGGATGAGAATATAAGCAGAGGGCTGCTCGCCGGGTTTAGGGCCGCCCCAGTCCTTTAGGTAGCCTGCAAAACTGAGATGCTGGAAAACCTTTTCATTCAAAGAAGATTCATTTATCAGTAAAAACTTAAGCGCCTGTGCATTCGCAGAGCTGGGCACCAGCCTGGCCAGCCCGGCCCAGGCCTCCAGGTTTTGGCGCGGAATTGCCTGTGATTGTTCAAAGCGGCGGTAGCTGCGTGTTCGGTATACCAGTTCTTTAAAGTCCATTTTTAATCCTTTCATCTCCCGGCATTTTTTTACCAGCCATAAAGCCAGCCATAAAAAACCGAGGCCAATCCCATCAAAAATGATAAACCGCTGAATTCCTTGCCGTAACAGGGCATGCTGCGCAGGAACGCGGAAATAAAGCAGGCTTTCGCCCAGAAGGCCAATAAGCTGCATGCAGATAAGTTCGTAAAGGGAGACCTTGTTTTTAAGCGGATGGATGAGTGCAGCCATGAAAGGCACCTGCCACATCAGAAAAAGCAAGCCCATACCAGCCAGGGCTGTATTCCCGGGAACACCACTGAGCTCATACGCTGAGGCAAACCGCTGGGGGAAAAGATAGAAGGGCAGGGCAGCGTAAAGGTTAGAAAGCATAACGAGGCCTATAAAAGCTCTGGCCACCCACAAAGACGCAAGCGTTTTTTGGCTGGCAAGGGAAGCCACCTAAGCCTCCATCCGGCTAATCATGCCGTTTTCAACTATCCAGTTTTGGTGCTTTTCTACAAAGCCAAGCCCAAACATCTGCGGATCAGTAGAAGTAAGCAGGGCCTGTTCTACCTGGCCAAGCGCCTTCATCAAGTCATTGCGGCGCTGAGGGTCCAGTTCGGCCATAATTTCATCCAAAAGCAGCACCGGCCATTCCCCGGTGCGCTGCTTCATCCATTGCAGTTCGGCAAGTTTAAGCGAAAGCAAGGCGGTGCGGATTTGCCCACGGGAACCAAAATCACCCAAATCAATGGCATTGCCCAAAAAGCGGAAATCATCGCGGTGCGGGCCCAAGGCGCTCATACCGCGGGCTATATCCTCACGATGAGATGCAATTAAAGCCTTGCGGAATCCAGTTTCCAACTCATCAACGCTTAGCTGGCTGCGTTCCGGCTGCATTTGCAGCAAAGCACGCTGGCCTTTAGGGCTTGGCACAGGCTCATAGGAGGGGCGGTAATCCAAACGCAGCAGTTCCTGCCCGCGGGTGAGATTTACATGAAAGGGCGCTGCCTCTTGTGCCAGTTCATCAAGCCCCTGGATACGGGCAGCCATCATTTCTGCGCCGTGGCGGGCAATAATTTCATCCCAGATTTCCAGCTGCCTGGCTTCGCCCCCGCGTTCCGCCAGGATTTTAAGCAAGGCGTTACGCTGGGCAAGCGCTTTATGATAGTCGTGGAGATGGCGCGCGTAGCCGGGATGCACCTGTGAAAGTATCTGGTCGAGATACTGACGGCGATGGGCAGGCGAATCTTCAATGATTTTGGACATCTGCGGCAAGAAGCAAACCGCGTTGAACTGGCCATAAAGTTCATTGACAGATTTTTTAAGACCATCCAAAAGAAGCTCACGGCGATAGCGCGGCGCTATTGACCCATTAAATTCGAGGATGAGGCGCACCTCAAGGCTATGTTTTCTGCCCGCTTTTTCAAATTCGGCCAATATGCGCCCTACCTGAAGCGGTTCAGGCGGTAAATTAAAATTGACAAGCTGCCGGTCTAAAGGGGTATGAAAAGAGGCAAAACCGGCCAGATAGGCAACGGCTTCAAGGATACTGGTTTTACCCTGCGCATTTGAACCACTGATAAGGATAACGCTAGGGGGAACCTCAAGATCCAGGCGGTTAAAAACGCGGTAATTGGTCAGCGAAAGCCTGGTAAGCAGCATTAATCCTGAACCTGTTCAGCTTCCTCTGCGCTTGGCTGATGCACTTCCAACGCTTTGTCGACGTAAAGAACCCCGTCCAGGTGGTCAATTTCATGCTGGAAGATACGGGCAAGCCAGCCTTCCACATTCAACTTTAGGGGCTTTCCAAAGCGGTTAAGAGCCTTCAGGCTTACTGCTTCGCTGCGTTCCACACTGCCAACCAGGCCAGGAACGGAAAGGCAGCCTTCCAGGTCGGTCACCTTTTGTTCAGAATAGCCTGTAAACTGGGGGTTGACGAGGACATAACGCTTGGGTTTGGCGTTTTCGTCTTCATCCTCCTCTTTATATTCAACAACCACAAGCTGCAAGGGCTCACCAATTTGCGGGGCGGCCAGACCAACCCCGGGGGCATCGCGCATGGTTTCAAGCATATTATTCACCAGGTTTTGGAATTCGGCATCAAACTTGGTGACCGGTTTCGATTTGACCCTTAAGCGAGGGTCTGGGTAGGTTAAGATATTCAAAATAGTCATAGTGTTCCTTCGAGACCTATTTTACATCATCCATGTGGCTGAAAAGGCGGATTAGAGTCTTTTGGCGGGAGCTGATGTGCTGCCTGACTGCTTTCTGCCAAGCCCGAAGCAGAAATTTCTTCGTGATAAAGCCTGAACCACTGCGCCAGGCGATCCTTTTCGGCATCGGCTTCGGCACGGTCTGTCTGTTCCTGACGCTCGCCCATACGGCTGAACACTTCCTGCTGGACGGTTCCGGGATCATAAACGTCATCAAAAGTGAGCTGCTGATTGCCAACACTGATATAAACCGTGCCAAAATTGAGACCCACCTGCAATAAACCGCGCTTTTCGTAATGGATGCTAAGAATAGACTCAAGCGGGGCCACCCGCCGCGATTCTTTGCCGAGTGGCTTACGGTCAATATCAATTACCTGAGAGGGGTTAATTTCAAAAAGGTCATTTTTCCAATCGGTGTAGGCATAAAACCACCAGAAGAGCATAGCAAGCAAAAAGAAAACAGAAACAATCATCAGCATTTGGTGGTTCAAAAAATTGATGCGATAGCTTGAAGCCCCTGCCAAGACTCCAAAAGCCAACAAAATACCCATGAAAGGCAGAAAAGTGGTGCGCAGCATTACCCACCAATGCTTACGGTAAGTAATCGTATCCCCCACTTCAAAACGCACCTTAAGAAAGTCTGAAAAGAGCCAATCATTGAATTCAAAAGACTGCTCGGGTTCTGTAAAGAGCGCGGGCTGGACCTGACGCATTTCCTGAGGGGTTAGCTCCTGGATGGGTTTGCCAAACTTTTTGCGCAGTGCACTGCGGATGGATTCTTCATCCAGATCTTTAGCTTTGTGCTTTTTGCCGAACCAATAGGCTTCGACCATTTTTGCAATGGCTTCTGCATGGCCTAGCTGCCTGAAACGGATATCGCCCACGAATGTGCGCACAATGAGATCAGAGAAACCGAGCAAGGAGCCTTTACGGGTGGTTTCTATGCCGGTAGAGATGAGCGTGCTCAGCGGAGCTTCCTGCCGGCTGTCATACAGACCAGAAAGGCGCTCCATCCAGATAAGGCGGCGGTTCGTAATGACGTAGTAATCATTTGCCCAGTTGTGCAGGTTCCAAAGCAGCCAGAGCCCGCAAAAAACAAAACCCACAATGAGCAGAACGAGCTGCATACTGCCATTAATAAAAGGAAGATAGTTGGTGGCAATAAGCAGCAATGCAAAGGCCACCAAGGGAAGCAGGCCCCCCAAAAACAGGAAGAAAGGATGTTTGCGGGTCATCAATTGCACTGCTTCCCCCTTTTGCAGCCAAGGCAAAGGAGTTCGGCCTGCAAGAAGACGACTTTGGGCAAGCACATGGCTGGTTTCTGCGAGACCGGGCAGGCGCTGCAGATCTGCTTTGAAATAGCTAAGCGGATAAAAGAGCAATTCACAAGTTGTTTCCGCAAATGCCGAAAACTGATACAGTTGCGCGCCAAGCAAAACCTCCTCACAAAGCAGGTCAGCACGCCGAAGCTGGCAGAGCAAGTGACCCTCTGCTGAGCGCAAATCAGCCACCCCTGCTTTGAGGAAAAGCAGTCCCTGAATAGGCTGGCCTTGTTCATAAATGGGCTGGCCCGAAAGGATGGTGAGCGGCTTGAGCTGTGATTCAAGCGCTATGAGTTCATCATCGCTTAAGGCACTGAACAGGGGCATTGCGCGCAGCAATTGCCCAATAGCCGAAAGTGGCAATTCCGTTGAGTCTTCCATCATCTTCGTTTGATGATTATGGTTTCAAGAGTTATACCAACTTGGGCAAATGAGGGTCCATTCATGCATTATGTTTTGAAGATGAGGTATCAGATAGAAATAAGCACCTTCGTGCCATCCGAAGCCTGCACATCCACCAGGATAAAACGCCCATGCTTGCGCCGATACTCCGCAACTGCTTTTAGCATCGCCTTGGCCTGCTGCGGAGAAAGCTTAATATCGCCCATTTTAATAAACCTGGGAAGGATGTTGGCCGTCAAAGAAGCAGTAAAGCGATTAAAGAGAAAAGCCGTGGGGAAGGCCAGCCAAATTGTTTTTTCACCAGGGGATTTGACAAGAATACGCATGCTATTCCACCAGAATGTCAACAATATCGCCGTCTGCGCTTTCTACCTCTACCAGTTTGCCGATAAGGCCCTTATCTACCATGCCCATCAGTTCTGATAAATCCACGTCTTTAAGTACGTCATTGCCGGATATTTGAGGCATTTTCATGCCCAGCTGCAAGCCCATGCGAATGAGCGGGACGGGCAAGTTCACACGCACTTTGTCACCATCGCTGGAATTAACAATGATGCGAAAAATCAGGTCATCAGGGTTTTTGCGTTTTTCTTCCGGGAGCAATTGTATTTCGGGCTTGGAATGCCCTGAAAGCAGTTCATCAACCGAGGTGCCCAGCATTTTGGCAATTTGGGGCAAAGCCATGATATCCGGGCAGGAAATGTCATTTTCCCATTTTGAGACCGCCTGCGGAGAAACGTTCAGTTTGCCTGCCATTTCTTCCTGGGTAATGCCCTTTGCACGCCTGAGCTCGGCGATACGCGTTCCTAAACTTTCTGCCATTGTGTTTACTCCTGTTTCCATGATAGTTTTATCATAGTGATTTTGGGCTGCCCAGTTAAGGGATTGCTGGTTGATTTTCTTGATTTTAATCAACTTTACGTTGTTTTTAAGCACAACTTTTAGTTGAATCAGCCGTTTTAGGCAGTTAAGGGTCTACTGGGTACCAAGCATCGCCTCGAGGTTTTTTCTATGTTCGGCATTTCTTTGCAGCATTGCACTCAAGAGCTTTTTGGGGCGCAGCGAAAGCAAGCTGCAGCCAAAACCTAAAAGATAATCCACGACAAAGCCTATTTCAGCTTCTGCATAGCTTCCCTTGAGGAAAATTTTGCCGCCCTCCAAAGCAAGGCTCATGCTGGGGTAGCTCTCCTTGATAAAGAGGTCTCTGCCGCGCCGGTCAAGTTCTGCACAAAAATGCTGGCTGCGCTTAATGGCAGATTGGTTGAGCATCTCTGCCACTCGTGCTGACGAAGGACTTTGTTCCTGTTCTGAAAGGGCAAGGGATGTAATTTTATCCACCCGAAAGATGCGCAGCGCTTTTGCGGAAAGATCCAAGCCATGCAGGTACCATTGCCCGAAACGCGCCGAGATAAGCAGGGGCAGCACAGTATAAGTTTTGGCAGCCTGCCCATATTCCAGGGCGATGACCTGTTTTTCAAGGCAGAAAGACAAGAGGTCTTTAAGAAAAGCGGCCTCCGTGGTAAAAGCAGGCTGGTCGAGCTGTACACATTGCCGTGTTCTGAGCAGGCGTTCTTGCTGGGCAGCAGAAAGAGACTTAAGAAATTTAGCCTCAAGGCTTTTGATTTCAAGCTTAAATGGGGAGGACTGGTAGGCAGCCAAAGTAAGTAAGGACAGATAAAGGGCTTGCAGTTCATCCAAAGAAAAAGTAATTGGCGCAAGCAAGCGGTTTCCTAGAATGCCATAACCGCCTTCCCTGCCCCTTTCCACAAAGATGGGCATGCCTAAAGCCTCTAAAGCCTGAACATCACGAATAGCCGTCCGCTTGGAGACAGCATAGGTGCGCATAATATCTGCCAGGTTAAAACGGCGTTTATCCGAGAGATAAAGCAATAGGTCCGTCAGGCGTTCACTTTTATTCATCACCTTATTATATCTTTTAAAGATGCCGTATTTTGGCACCTTTAGCTTTTACAATAGCGGAAAAAGAAAGAGGAAAAAATGAGCGTTAAATTTTCAGTATTTTTATCCCTGCAGAGAAGGCAAATGAGGCCATTGCTTTTTACATGAAGCATTTGGATGCCAAATGCATTTTTAGGGTCACAAACGAGCAAATGCTTGCCTATGACAAGAGTATGCAAGTTTTGCCGGAACAAAAAGACTGGATTGCACACAGTGTTCTAAAAATAGGCAACGGGCAATTGATGGTTGCCGATGATCTATTGCCTGAGCTGCACTATGCAAGAGGCAATAACCTTTCGCTTTGCCTGGAAGCAGCTGATACGGAGATAATGCGCAGCCAGTTTGAGGCCATTGCCGCTCAAAACGGTTCCAAAACCGTGCGACCCTTTGGGGCTACCCCTTTCAGCCCCGCTTACGGAATTGTGCAAGATCCTTTTGGGGTCATCATCCAGTTCAGCAGCACCGCCAAAGTTTAAAATAACACTTGCATAATTAAAAACGGCGGCAAATTATTCTGCCGCCGTTTTTTGATGTGATTGGCTTGGGTTTACTTGCGCTGGAGTTTTACGGCAGTGCCACTGGCAGTAACCATCAGCATGCTGCCGCCTTCGCCCAAGGTTTCATAATCCACCTTGACGCCAAGGATGGCATCAGCACCCATTTGCTGGGCGCGAACAGCCATTTCGTTGATGGCTTCGGAGCGGGCCTGAATGAGGGATTGCTCATACGTTCCGGAACGCCCGCCTACAAAGTTGCGCAAACCCGCAGCAAAATCTTTAAGGAAGTTGACGCCTTCAATCACTTCGCCAAAAACCAGCCCGATATATTCAGTAACCTGGGCATTATCCACATTATTTGTGTTTGTAATAATCATTTAAGCTCCCAATTCTGTTTTTATTTTTAGTTGCGATTTCATTGTAAATGAAAATTGGAGAGAGATAACCCATATTATCTACGGTCCAGCAAGATAAAAGGGGAAAGGAGGGTATGCCTAAAGAGGCACCCTCCCTTCCGTGATCCAATGAACAAAGCCAAGGGTCAGACAGGCTTAAACAGAATCCTTTTCAGGTTCCGTTTTGTCCTTTTCGCGTTTACTTGCCTGCGTTTTACCCAACCGTGTACGGGCAGTTTCTTCGCTTAGGCTTGCTTTATCCAGTTTTTCAATTTTGCCAGGAACACGCGTAAACAGCAAACCGTCTTCATCAGACTTTTCAACCTGCATGGTATCACCATCCTTGAAGTCACCTGCCAGGAGTTTGGCAGCCAGAGGGCCTTCCACAAACTTCTGCAAGGCGCGCTTGAGCGGACGGGCGCCCATCAGCGGGTCAAAGCCTTGTTCGGCCAGCCAAGCGCGAGCCTTTTCGCTCACTTCCAGCTTTACGCCGTTTTCCTGCAGTCTTCCTTCCAGTTCTTTTAATTGCAGGCTTACAATATCCAACACATTTTCATGCGTGAGGGGGCTGAACATCACAATATCATCTATACGGTTGAGGAATTCAGGCCTGAAAGCGCCTTTGAGGGCCTTTTCAATTTTTTCATGGCTGGATTTAATATCCAAGCCATCTTCTTCGCCCAAGAAACCCAAAGAGCCTCCTTTTTTCACAAATTCCGTGCCCAGGTTGGAGGTCATCACCAGTACGGTGTTGCGGAAGTCAACCAAACGGCCCTGCCCATCCGTCAGGCGGCCGTCATCCAAAATTTGAAGCAGGGCGTTCCAGACTTCGGGGTGGGCTTTTTCAATCTCATCAAAGAGGATAACGCGGTAGGGGCGCCGGCGAACGGCTTCCGTAAGCTGGCCGCCCTCTTCGTAGCCCACGTATCCGGGGGGAGCGCCAAAAAGGCGGCTGACGGTGTGCTGCTCACGATATTCGCTCATATCTACGCGCACAAGGTTGTCCTCATCATCAAAGAGGAACTCAGCCAGCGCCTTGGCAAGTTCCGTTTTACCGGTACCCGAAGGCCCAATAAAGATAAAGGAGCCAATTGGGCGCTTGGGGTCTTTAAGACCGGAGCGGCCGCGGCGGATGGCATCGGCAATGGCATGAATGGCTTCATCCTGGCCGATTACACGTTCATGAATACGGTCTTCCATTTGCAAAAGTTTTTCCGATTCTTTTTCCATCAACTGCGTGGTTGGAATACCCGTCCACTGGTGAATGACATCGGCAATATCATTTGCATCCACTTCATCATCCAACTTATTTTCTGATTCCCATTTTTGGCGTTCGACATCAAATTCCTGTTCGATGCGCAGGCGTTCGGCTTTGATTTTTACAGCGCGTTCATAATCGCGTTCCACGCCGGCCTGTTCTTCTTCCACCGTGAGTTTATCCATACGGCGTTTCTTTTCGCGCAAGGCTTCCGGCAGGGAATAAAGCGCAACGCGCAGCTTTGCGGCGGCTTCATCCATCAGGTCGATGGCCTTATCGGGCAGTTTGCGCTCAGTCATATAGCGGGAGGAAAGTTTTGCCGCAGCCGTAAGCGCCTCATCGGAGAGGGTAACCTTATGGTGAGCCTGGTAGCGTTCGCGCAGGCTTTTGAGCATATCAATGGTATCTTCAATATTGGGTTCTTCCACAAAGATGGGGGCAAAGCGACGTTCCAGAGCGGCATCTTTTTCGATATGCTTGTGATATTCATCAAGGGTGGTTGCGCCTATGCACTGCAAATCGCCACGGGCAAGAGCAGGCTTGAGCATGTTGGAGGCATCCATAGCGCCTTGGGCAGCACCCGCGCCAACTACCGTGTGCAGTTCGTCAATGAAAAGAATGACCTCTCCGTTTGAGGCTTCAATTTCATCGACAGTGCCCTTGAGGCGTTCTTCAAACTCACCGCGGAAGCGCGTTCCGGCAAGCATGGCGCCCAGGTCAAGGGCCACCACGCGCTTACCAGAAAGAATTTCCGGCACGTCATCACTGACTATTTTTTGGGCCAGGCCTTCCACAATGGCAGTTTTGCCAACGCCGGCTTCGCCTATAAGCACCGGGTTATTCTTGGTACGGCGGCAAAGGACCTGAATAAGGCGCATAATTTCCATTTCGCGGCCGTAGACCGGATCGAGCTTGCCCTCTTTGGCTGCCTGAGTGAGGTTGCGACTGTATTTTTCAAGAATTCTATAACGGGTTTCAGCGCGCTGCCCAGCAGGCATAGGGTGGGTGCCGCCGCGAATTTCCTGAATGGCTTCGGTGACATTCTGGCGGTTGAGATTGAATTCATCCAGGGCGTGGGCCAACTGAGTGTTTTTTTCGGCCAAAATGGCCAGGAAAAGATGTTCGGTAGAAATATATTCATCCCCCATTCGGGAGGCTTCGCTTTTGGCAAGATCGACAACGGTTTTAACGCGCGGGGTTAGAAAAATCTGCCCGGAGGGGCCGCCGAAGATATTGGTGCGCGGGGTTGTACGCAAAATCATATCTACTTTATCGGCCACCTGGCCGGGGTCTACTTTCAGAATTTCCAGTATCTGGCTTACCATGCCATCCGGCTGTTCAATAAGGGCAAGCAGAATGTGTTCAGAATCAATCTGACTATGGCCGTAACGCTGAATGACTTCTGCAGCGCGACTGGCGGCATCCTGTGCTCGCTCTGAAAATTTATCAAATCGCATCATATGCATTACCTTTCATCAAACAAAAAGCCCCCCTTTGCTGTCTATTGTATGAAATGATTATTAACCATTTCTTTAAATTAATACAAAAACATGGCATCACCAAAGGAGAAGAAACGATAATCATTCGCCTTTGCGGTTTCATAGGCCTGAAGGATTTGCTGCTTACCGGTAAAAGCAGAAACCAGCATGAGCAAGGTGGATTTTGGCAAGTGAAAATTGGTAACCATGGCATCCACGATCTTGAATGAATAGCCCGGCAAGATGAAAAGCCCGGTATTGCCTGCAAAAGGCTGAACCAGATTGCCTTCTGAAGCCTGGGCGGCTGTTTCAAGAGTGCGCACTGTGGTGGTGCCAATGGCAATAACGCGTTTGCCGTTGGCTTTGGTTTCGTTAATGAGGGCGGCGGTCTGGGCGTTCAGCTCACACCATTCGGTGTGGATCTGGTGCGTGTGAGGGTCCGACTCAGTAACCGGCGCAAAAGTATCCAAACCCACATGGAGAGTAATTTCGGCAAA
Source organism: Anaerolineaceae bacterium (assembly GCA_034926255.1). GTDB lineage: Bacteria > Chloroflexota > Anaerolineae > Anaerolineales > Anaerolineaceae > Mesolinea. Next base: position 13,051 of record JAYFRD010000036.1, read on the forward strand.
GTTTAGGCCTTTTTGCTTCAGGCCGGCCATAAGGCCTTCCGTAAAATGCAAACCGGCAGTAGGGGCCGCGGCTGAGCCGGGAACATGGTTATAGACCGTTTGGTAGCGTTCAGGGTCGCCTTGGTAAGCATGAATGTAGGGAGGCAGCGGAACGTGCCCAGCCTGGCGGTAAAAGCACTCGATGGGTTCAGCAAAACGAAGCAGCCTGCGAGAACCCGGCAGCACATCCACTACCTGGGCCAGAGGCCCTTCCTGTACCTGAATTTTAGTGCCTTGCTGATTTTTGCCGCCAATAAGGCATTCCCAAGTTTCATCCGTTTTTTTATTCAGCAGAAGTATTTCCACCTTGCCGCCACCAGGGATTTTTGAACCATAAAAACGGGCAGGAATCACACGGGTTTGGTTGACAACGATTAAATCACCAGGTGAAAGGCAGTCTATAAGCTCGTAAAAATACCTATGCGCAATATGGGTAGTGCCGCGCTTCATTAGCATCAGCTTGGAATGGTCGCGAGGTTCGGCAGGCTGCTGAGCAATAAAGCGAGCAGGGAGCTCGTAATTAAAATCTTCTGTTTTCATCATGGGGATTATTCATCCTGCATAAAAAGATTAGGCTGGCCTTGCCTGCTTGGGACTTTTTTACCCAGATGGCTATAGGCTAAGGCAGTAGCCAGACGGCCCTGCGCGGTGCGGTCCAAAAAACCGAGCTGGAGCAGATAAGGCTCGATGACATCCATGACCGTATCGGCTTCTTCGCTGATGGAGGCCGCAATGGTATTGAGGCCTACGGGGCCTCCGTTGTACTTTTCGATGATGGTAAGCAAAACACGGCGGTCGATATCATCCAGGCCCATCGAATCAATATGCATCATATCCAAGGCTGTTTGTGAGGTAACCAGACTAATGCGGCCAGTGGCCTTTACTTCGGCAAAATCGCGCACACGGCGCAGCATGCGCAAGGCAATGCGGGGTGTTCCGCGGGCACGGCGCGCAATTTCGTGAATGCCCTCTTCATCACAGGGAACATTCAGGAGCCTTGCCCCACGGCGAATGATATCTGAGAGGGCTTCTTCATCGTAGTAATCCAAACGATAGACCGCGCCAAAACGAGCCCGCAACGGGGCAGTGATAAGGGCGAGGCGCGTGGTTGCGCCAACCACGGTAAACTTGGGCAGCTTGAGGCGCACCGATTTTGCCTGGGGGCCCTTGCCGATAATGATATCCAGGGCGTAATCTTCCATGGCCGGGTAAAGAATTTCTTCCACCTGACGGCCAAGGCGGTGAATTTCATCAATGAAAAGAACATCCCCGGCACGGAGGTTGGTAAGGATGGCAGCCAAGTCACCGGCACGCTCAATGGCCGGGCCAGAAGTAACCTTGATGCTATGGCCCATCTCCGAGGCGACAATATGTGCCAGCGTGGTTTTACCTAAACCCGGAGGGCCGTAAAAAAGGACATGCTCCAGCGGTTCCCCGCGCTTTTTGGCAGCGGAAATTTGAATCGAAAGATTTTCTTTGACCTGCTGTTGGCCAATAAGCTCATTCAGGGTGCTGGGGCGCAGGGCCGTATCCACTAAATCGTCAGGGCGTTTTTTGCCAGCCAGAATGTTTGCTTTCGTTTTATCTTCCATTGGAACTATTATAAATGCTTCAGCAGGGTTATTGGGCTTTGCTTCCGTTCTGCAAGGTTTTGAGTGCTTCAATCAGCCCGGGTGCATTTTTATTGACCAGTAAATTTACATTACCCTCATTGACCGAATAAGCAGGCTCATAGTATTCGAGCAGGGGCAGCAGCACTTCATCCACCCAGGCGTTGTTTTCTTCGCCAAAGGAATGCGAAGAATCTTGATGGGCCGTGTTCAGTTGATCAACCAGTACAGCAGTAATTTGACCGCTTTTGAGGTCAGAGCGGAAGGATTGAAGATAAGCTGTATTTTTGGCCATAGCCATTTCCATAAGAAAATCTTTTTCATACTGCGGAATGAGGGTAAATTGCGGCACCAAATGAAAAGTTTGCAATTGGCGGTTGGAAATAAAAAGCACGCTGCCGCCCTTTTGCTCTACAAGCTGAAGGGCCCGATTGAGCTTGCCCAGTTCGCTGCTTGCATTCGACGAAGAGTCAAAACGCCATTGCGGAGCAGTTTGGAAAGCAAAAAATACAGGCAGAAGAGCAGCCGCTAAAAGCCAAAAAGCGGGTAAGGCGGCAGGTATGGTCTTTTGGACAGCATTTTCTGGGATGAAGGCCCCAGCAACAAGGTTGCTGACAGAAAGACCAAATAAAACGATAAAAGCATCCAAATTATGCAAATCGCCCCCACCTCCAATTTTTGTGGAAACAACAACACCACCCAAAAAGAAAACGAACAAAATTGCGGCCATCCCCAGAAGACGAAGCGGGTGAAGCTGATGTTTCAAGCCCTGCCCAAAACGATAGACAAGAAGGGCAAGAAGCGGCAAACAAAGCAGCAAAATACCGGGAATTATTCCCGGCACAAAGGTAGGGTTTGGCAAGAGGCGGTTCCAAAGCAGGCTTGAGCTGAAGGCGGAATCAAAGAAGGCAGGGTTTTCACCAGAAAGAGCAACATAAGCACGCTTAGAGAGAAAAGCCAGGCCTGTGCCAACCAAAACCCAAAGCGCAGGTTTTGAAAGATACCCTGCCAAAGCATTCTTGCGAAGCGGCACATCCAAAAGATACAAAATGGTCATCATCAAAGCGGGCACGGGCAGCCAGTTAATACGGCTTAAACCCGCCCAGATGGAAGCAAGAATAAGGAAAAACCACAAGTGAAGAGGCTGGGAAGGCTTGAAGCCCAGAAGTACAAGAATAAGCACAGGCAGCAAATGAAAGTAAATTGCACCCTGAAAGAAAAATAAAAAGAAGTAGAAAAAGAGCCAGACAGGTTTAAGTTCAACCTTTGTTCTTAGCCTTTCCACAAAAAGCCAGGCCGCCCAAGCAGTAAGCCCCAACCAAAGGCCTGCCAGCCAAAGACGATGAAAGAGAATGGCATTGGATTTAATCATAAAGGGGATAGCCTGCAGCAAACCCCTGGAGGGGTCCAAAACCGAAAGAGGGATCTTCATGCCGTAAATTTCCTGCGCAAAGTACGCAGAAGCGCTGTAGTAGCGGCTGCCTTCAGACCAACCCAATGCAAAAGGATTGGCCTGCACCTGAGGCACAAAAACCCCAACCCGATAGAGAAAACCGCCCCAGAGTAACAGACCCGCAAAATAAAGATAGGGGGAGGTTTTGCCGCCAAGAGCCGCAAGCAAAAAGCTTAGCAAGCCGGCCAGACTTACCAAAATAAATAGGCGCAGGCTTCTGCCGGCAAATAAATCCACTTTTAGCAGAAAAAAAGCCAGAATCAGCAAGGTGATCAGTAAGGCAGAAAGAAAGAAAGCTGCCTTTAAGCCTTTTTTCGGTTTAATTTGATTTACCGGCTGTTTTTTCTTCGGCCAAAAAAGTGCCATCAGGAGGAGAGAAAGAAAAAACAGCCCCACAAAGGCAAAGAAAAGCTTATCCCGCTGATGAATATTATCAAAGAGAAACCAACCAGCCATACCGGCTTCAATGAGAAAAAAATCGCGCAGGTAGTTAGGGTTAGAGGCTGGCTGAAGTTTCATACTGCTCCATTTGCAAGAAGGTTATTGCCTAATTATACTTGCCTAAAAAACATAGCCAGCAGAAAAGGAGCGAGATGAACCTGAACCCCATTGATCCGCGCAAAATGATGATGATGCCATTTGAGCTGCTTGAGTTTCAATCCATGCTGCTTAGCAGCGGCAATTTTTCTGAGGGGCACTTCAATATGATGACCATTGGATGGGGCGCATTCGGCAGCATGTGGAATAAGGCCCTGGCAATGGTGGTGGTGCGGCCGACCCGTTACACCTACGATTTTATGGAAGCCTACCCCGACTTTACCATTACGGCGTTCCCCGTTAATTACCACAAGGCGCTGAGCCTGCTTGGCACAAAATCTGGAAGGGATACTGAGAAGCTTGCCCTTTCCGGCCTTACACCCAAAGCTGCAAACCTGGTGCAGTCGCCCACTTACGCTGAAGCGGAATTAAGCATTGAATGCAAAAAAAGCTACTATGACGACCTGGAACCTGAGCATTTTCTGGATAAAACAATCATGAAGCAATACCCTATCCGCGATTTTCACCGCATCTATTTTGGTGAAATCATTCATGCTGAAGGAACTGCCCAATATAAGGCTTGATTTTGCATGAAGGATAGTGATTAAAGGCTGAGTCAAGTTATAATTTTGGAAGCGGAGGAACGCATGACCGAGAAGAAAATTCGAGTTTTGATTGCCAAACCAGGCCTTGACGGCCACGACCGCGGTGCCAAAGTAATTGCACGCGCCCTGCGCGATGCAGGCATGGAGGTCATTTATACCGGACTGCGCCAAACGCCCGATATGATTGCCGAAACTGCCCTGCAGGAAGATGTGGATGCAATTGGCCTTTCCATCCTTTCCGGCGCGCATAACGCCCTGGTACCTCAGGTGATTGAAAAAGTGAGGGCAAACGGGCAGAAAGATGTTACCATTTTTCTGGGCGGCATTATTCCGGAAGATGACATTCCCGGGCTTCTCAAGCAAGGCGTAAGCAAGGTTTACGGCCCCGGCACAAGCACACAGACGGTCTGCCAAGACATCCGCAACGCTGTAGGTGAAAAGTAAGGCCATGCCAAAGGCATTGGTAGAAAAAGTATTAGAGGGCGACAAGCTCTCCATTACGCGCCTGCTTTCTGAGGTTGAATCTGAAACACCTAAAGGGCTGCAAGCCTTAGATTTGATTTATCCCAAAACCGGCAAGGCCCATAAAATTGGCATTACAGGTGCGCCCGGCTCAGGCAAAAGCACCCTGGTAGCCGCATTGGTGCGCGAGATGCGCCAACTGGAAGAAAAACCTAAAATCGCTGTGATTGCGGTGGACCCCACCAGCCCCTTTTCAGGCGGCGCCATCCTTGGCGACCGGGTGCGTATGCTTCATGTACAGCACGATCCGGGCGTTTTTATTCGCTCAATGGCGACCCGCGGCGCTCTGGGAGGGCTTTCTGAACGCACAGAAGCCTTCACCCAGGTGTTTGATGCGGCCGGTTATGACTTCATTTTGATAGAAACGGTTGGCGCGGGGCAATCCGAAGTGGACGTTGTGAACCTGGCCCACACCGTGATTGTGGTAGACACCCCAGATATGGGAGATGACATTCAGGCCATTAAGGCCGGCATACTTGAAATTGCCGATTTGCTGGTTGTGAACAAGGCCGACCGACCGGGCGTGGAAGGTTCCGTAAGGAATTTGCAGAACATGGTCAATGCCGGCCACGGCAAAGAAATGAACTCCTTTCATCACCGTTTCTTAACTGACAAGAATCAGGAAAAATTAGACCATCTTGAGCAGGAAGATTACTGGTACCCTGCTGTGCTTAAAACGGTAGCCACCGAAAACAAAGGTTTGCCGGAACTGGCAGAAAAGATTGTGGAGCATGGCCGTTTTCTGAAAGAACATGGGCTCTGGGATTTAAAGAATGAAATCGCCATGCATGAAATCATTGCCCGCAATTTAAGGCTGCGCCTTTACCGTAATTGGCTGGACGGCGCAGATAAGGCAAAACTGCAAGCCATTTTGCAGGAAGTTCTGCAAAAGAAAATATCACCGAATGAGGCCGTCCAAGCCCTATTAGCGTTATAATTTTTTAGAAATCTAAGCATTGGAGTGTGCATTATGGAACGAACCCTTATCAAAGACCTGAAGGGTAAAATCGGGCAGCAGGTAAAAATTCACGGCTGGCTGCAAATTTTGCGTGATCAGAAAAGCATGCAGTTTCTTGTTCTGCGTGACCGCACCGGCCTGGTGCAGGCAGCCCTTTGGAAAAAAGGCAACCCCGAACTGGCCGAAAAAGTTTCTGCCCTTGGAACAGAATCCGCACTCACGCTTATCGGAACTGTGGTTGAAAACGAAGTTGTCAAGCTTGGCGGCATTGAAATGCAGCTTGAAAGCCTTAAAGTTGAGGGCAATGCCGAAGCCCCCTTGCCCTTTGAGCCTTTTGGGGATACCCTGCCAGACCAGGACTACCGCCTTGACTGGCGCTATCTTGACCTGCGCCGCGAACGCAACCGTCTGATTTTTGAAGTGCAGACCACCCTTGAAGCCGCCATGCGCGCATATTGGGTGCAGCATGATTTTATTGAAATGCACTCTCCCAAAATGATGGGCGCACCATCCGAATCCGGCGCGGAACTTTTCGAAATCAAATATTTTGAACGCACAGCTTACCTGGCCCAGTCTCCCCAGTTTTACAAACAGATGGCCATGGCCGCCGGTTATGAAAATGTCTTTGAAATTGGGCCCGTTTTTCGCGCTGACCCCTCATTTACTTCAAGGCATATGACTGAGTTTACCGGTGTAGATACAGAAATCAGTTGGATTGATGACCATGATGATGTGATGAAATTCATGGAAAAGTGGCTGGCTTACAGTTACCAGGCAGTTAAAGATAAGCACTATCAGCAAATCAAAGACCTTTTAGGTACGGAGCTGGTGGTGCCAGCAGTGCCCTTCCCCAGAATGACGATGGCTGAAGCGTATCAGATTCTCAAGCGTTTGGACTACAAACTGCCTCCTGAGAAAAAGGGTGATTTAGACCCAGGCGCTGAACGAGCCTTGGGCAACTACGTTAAAGAAAAATATGGCAACGATTTTGTATTCGTTACTGACTGGCCTGCCACTGTAAGACCCTTCTACCATATGCGCCATGAAGATAACCCAGCCCTTACCAAGAGTTTTGACCTGCTTGGCAGGGGGCTTGAAATCACCACCGGCGCACAACGCGAGCATCGCTATGAAGTACTTGCCGCGCAGGCCATTGAAAAAGGCCTTACCTTGCCGCCCATTCAAAATTACCTCAACTACTTCAAGTATGGCTGCCCGCCCCATGGCGGTTTTGGCCTGGGCTTAAGCCGTTTGCTGATGATTATGCTGGACTTGCCAAACATCCGCGAAGCTGTTTACCTATTCCGCGGGCCTAACCGACTGGAACCCTAAGGAGAAAGCATGCCTGATTTTAAATACGGCAGGCTTATCTTCCGCGGTTTGGAAAAAGCGAACCTGTCAACTTACCTTCGCTGGTTCAGAGATGCCGAGGTTACACAGAATCTTGGCACGCCCATGGTACCTTATACATTGAGCGATGAAGAAGGCTGGATGGAGGCTGAACTCAAACGATCCATGGATGAACGCACTATGGGCATCCACATTCAAAAAGAGGGCTCTGAGGAGCTGAGACTGATTGGTAATGGCGGTTTTCATGCCATTGACCAACGCAGTCGCAGCGCCGAGATTGGCCTTCTGATCGGTGAAAAAGCCGAATGGAATAAAGGTTATGGAACAGAAGCCGTTCAGGGGCTCATTTGGCATGGCTTTTACAATCTGGGCCTGCATCGCATCTGGCTGCGCGTGCACAGCCCCAATAGGGGAGGCATTCGAGCCTATGAAAAAGCCGGGATGAAACACGAAGGCACCCTGAGGGAAGCCCACTACCAGCAGGGCAGGTTTGTGGACGTGCACATCATGAGCATCCTGCGTGAAGAATGGGATGAACAAGAAAAAAGGAAGGTAAAAGCATGAGCTATGTAAAAGCGACCCCCCACAGTATGACATATGGCAACATTCGCATCTTTGCCGGCACCGCTTCACTGGAGCTGGCACAAGAAGTTGCCGGTATTTTGGGGATTGAACTTTGCGGGCGAGACATTATTGAATTTACCAATGAAAATCTTTTTGTAAAGCTGCATGCTTCGGTACGCGGGCAGGATTGTTACGTTATCCAAACCACCTCATCCCCCGTACACCGCAACCTGATGGAGCTGCTGATTCTGACGCAGACTCTGCACCTTGATTCCGCCGGGCGCATCACAGCCGTCTTCCCTTACATGTGCTACGGCCGTTCTGACCGCAAAGACCAACCACGTGTACCGATCACTGCCAAACTGGTTACGGATATGATTGAAGTTGCCGGCGCAGACCGCTATATGACCATGGACTTGCACGCCGGGCAAATTCAGGGCTTTTTCTCCATCCCGGGGGATGTACTTTCGGGTTATCACATTCTTAAGCCTTATCTGGCAGAAAAAGTGCCGCAGATGCAGAATCCCGTCATCCTCACGGCCGATTTGGGCTTTGCCAAAGGAGGAAGACGCTACGCCCAGGCCATGAATCTGCCGCTCACTTTTATTGAAAAACGGCGCATTGATAACAAAGAACACGCTGAGGCCATGTCCGTTATTGGGGATATTAACGGGCATGATGTGATTTTGGTAGATGATGAGATTGATACGGGTGGCTCCATGGTTCAGGCCATTCAGGTTGCTAAACTAAACGGCGCCAGGGATATTTATGTGGCTTTTGTGCACCCCTTGCTTACCAAGAATGCCATTGAACGCCTTTCTGCCGAACCCGTGAAGGAATTCATCACCACCAACACTATCCCGATTCCCAAAGACCGGCAGGCTCTGTTTGGGGGGCGCCTTACCGTTCTCAGCATCGGGCCCTTGCTGGCTGAAGTGATTAGGCGTGCAAATGCAGGCAGCTCTGTTGGGGCCATGTTTAACGAATAAATAAAAATAAGACATATATTCCAAATGCACAACAACAAAGCCTGGTAATTGAGTTACCAGGCTTTGTTGTTTATAAACCGAGAGATTTGTTTCTACCGCATTTCCAGCTTTTGATTGATAGCATTAATATTTGTGCGAATGCCAAGATACATAACCAACCAGATCATGAAGTAAGAAATAATGTAACTTAAGCTAAAGCCGATCAATGAACCTATGGTTGGAGTAAACCACTTTAAGATCCAGGCAACCCACAGAAATGAGCCTAATGTTATGAGGAGATGCAGTACCGTTTTTTGCAAAAGGTTGCGGTTTTCATGTTCATAGAGGATGGAGCAAAGACCCATTATAGCGCCCAGCAAACCGCAAAGGGCATATGTGATAATAACACCCATCAATTCGGAGCTGACCGTTTTGGCAAATGATACCGAAAGCACATGGTATTTTCCATCTCCGGCAAAGAACGAAAGAACGATGGTAATGAACAAACCGCTAAAGATTCCCACCAGAAATCCGAAACCAGCCCGTTCAAAAAACTGATTGACATTTTTCTTTTCCATTTTGAGCCTCCTAAAGCCCTAAAAATTCTTTAATTTTTGACATGTATCGCCTTGAAACAAAGGATTTGGACCCGGATTCAAAAATGACGCAGATAGTTCCTGTAAAACTAAGGTCAAGTTTTTTTACTCGGTCAAAGTTAGCAAATTCGCTGTTGGAGATACGCGTAAAGCTGCTACCCTTCAACTTTTCCTCTGCTTCGTAAAGGCGCATTTTAAGCTGAAAACCATCTTTGCCACTGTAGGCATAAACTTTTTCGTTCTCACCCACAATTCGCTCAATGCAGTTCAGATCAAGCACGTTAACTTGATTATTCAGATATCCCAAAAGTTTTTCAGGCTGGCTTTCGCCCAGGCGCCTTGCCAAGGCTGCCACACTTTCATTCATCTGAGGCGCAATAATCAAGACCTTCACCTCTTTTTGTGTTTCATCAATTTTGATTTCGATATCCATTTACCGTCCTTAAACTCTTTCTGTAGCTACAACTGCCATTATAAAAACTCTGCAAATTTATTCCAGTACATTGAGGTGAACGGTCGTTTTTCAAGCTCATCTGGCGCAGGGACAGAAACTATCCTCAGAAATTTTATTTTGATTTATACTTAAATAATCAATATTAAAAATGGAGAAACCACATGTCAAAAACCTTAGATGACCTTCACAATGCATTTGCCGGGGAAAGCCAGGCTTTCCAAAAATACACCAATTTCGCCAAAAAAGCTGCCGCGCAGGGCTTTCCGAATGTGGCCAAACTTTTTGAAACCACAGCACAGGCTGAACACATTCATGCTTCAGGCCACATGAAAGCCATGGAAATGATCAAAGACACGGTTGACAACCTTCAGGCAGCCATTGACGGTGAAACCTACGAGTATACTGAAATGTACCCCCCCATGGTTGAAGAAGCCACCAAAGAAAACCATGCCGCCAAAGTAATGTTTGGCTTTGCCGTCAAGGCCGAAGAAGTACACGCTGCCATCTACAAGAAAGCCCTGGAAGCTGTAAAAGAAGGCAAGGATTTAGACATTTCTGAGTTCTACCTCTGCCCTGTCTGCGGATATATTGAGTTAGGCGAGCGCCCTGAAAGCTGCCCTGTCTGCCATGCCAAGGGTGAAAAGTTCGTTCTGTACAGCGCAAAGTAAATCGACTATTTCATTAAAAAGATGCTCCGGTTAATCTTGGATCATCTTTTTACTTTAAGCAGGATATTTTTTCTGGCTGCCCGCTTAGGGAGTTGCAGAGCCGCGCTCATCTTTGCGGCGCACGTTCAGCACCGTCATTTTGGTAGAGTGATTATAGGGGGCAGGGTCTACCAGCGGCTTGCTTAATACGGTATGGGGGAAACCAGTGCAGTCTTGAGGAATAGGGATAATTTCTTCCACGCTTACGTAGCCATTATGGGATATGGCTTTCAGCTGCTCGGTGACTTCGGCGCCGGAAGCAAACAAGGCGTTATTGATTACAATCAATTTGCCGTTATGGGCAACAAGAGGCCGCACTTTATTGATAAGCCCCGGCCAGTCTTGCAGCAGATCCACCTTGCCCGCTTTTGTGGAAGAGAAAAAGGGCGGGTCAATCATAACAATATCAAAAAGATCTGCACTTGTCTTAAGGCGGCTGACCGCTTTAAAAAAATCCATGGTCATTAAAACCATGCGGCCGGAAAAGGCATTGAGGGCAGCCGATTTTTTGGCCAGGTCAAGAAAAGAATGGTTCAGATCCGTTTGCATGACATAGCGTGCACCGCCAGCCAGAGCAGCTATGCCCAATGAGCCTGTATAGGCAAAACAGTTGAGCACCTTCTTGCCCGCGCTTTGCCCAAGCAGCCATTGGCGCAACAGGCGCGTATCCGGGTAAAAGCTGTCATCCTGGTTCAGGCGCAGGTCAAGAGCATAGCGCACGCCATATTCTGCGATGCTCTCAGGCAGTTTGCTGCCATAAAGCAAAACCCCCAGGCGTTCTTTTTCTATAAAACTATTGCGCTTTTTGAAAAGGATCGTGCTCACCCAGGGGAGTTTTTCGGTAATAAGCGCGGCCATGCTCTCCGGCACATTTTTAAAGCCGGGATCTTGTGTTTTTGAATGGTCTGAGATTACGGCTATACCGGCATAGAGGTCTACCACCAGCCCCTTGCAGCCCTCATAATATCCATTAAAGAGGCGCAAAGCCCCTTGGTGGGGCTGAGATATAAGAGGGATCCGTGCTGAAAGACAATGTTTGAATTGATTTTCGAACTGGGCAATTTCAACCGCATTGTTAAATGACATCTTTTAGGCCGCCTTCTTCCAAATTTGATAAAGAGCCAGGTTACCTTCCTTGCCGTCACTCAAAAAGCTTTGTTCCAGCTGCAAGCCTGCCTGCTTGCCAAGGTCAGCCAGCTCTTCTTCAGTGAATTCGTGGACGTAACGCAACCCTGGGTTATGCGGGTCCTGGCCCCTCCAATCCATCAGCAAATCACCGGGTTCCAGGCTTTGCGGGTCAAGGCCGACCAGAGACCAGTCCTGAATGTGCTTTAAAAGACGCGCTGAATGGGAAATTTGCCAGCACGAAAGGATAAAACGGCCGCCTTTAGCGAGCCTTTTTTGTACGGCATCGAAAAAAGCTAAATGCAAGGGATGCGAAGGCAGGTGATGCAGAGCTGCAAAACAGGTTATAAGAGGGAAATGTTGAGTGAACGGCATGCAAAGAAAAGAGGGCGAGCTGAGATCTGCCTGTTCAAATTGCGCGCACAGAGCACGGAAACGGCCAAGGCGATCTTTGGCTGCCCCCAGCAAGGCAAGGCTGCCATCCAGGCCCATATAGCGGCCTTTGAAACCGACCTTTGCCAAGGCTTCAGCAAAGGTGCCGTTGCCACAGCCTAAATCCAAAATGGAATCGGCTGCAAGCATTAAAGGCAAAAGCGCCTCCACTCCGGGCTGGATTTTTGAGCGAGTCAGAGAAAAAGAAGGCGCGTGAAGCTCGTAAAAGCGCTGATTAATCTGCTTGAGACGGTCCATTGTTTCGCTTTGCATGCGCATCAATTTTACCTGAAAGGCTGACTCCAGAGCAGCGGCTTTACAAGACCCGACAGGCATGAAATGTAAAGCTTAAGCAAGGTTTCGGTACAGGCGAACCAAAGGATCCGTGAAGTCAAAGCGCATATCGGGTAGAATTCACCCTGAAAAGGATGACTATGCTCACATTTATTCAATCACTTCCTCCTGTTCTTCAGGCTTTGGCTGGCACAATTTTCACATGGCTGATGACCGCGCTTGGTGCGGCCGGAGTCTTTTTTGGGAAACAAATCGACAAAAAGGTACTCAATGGTATGCTTGGCTTTGCCTCAGGCGTAATGATTGCTGCCAGTTATTTCTCGCTGCTGGCGCCGGCTATTGAAATGTCTGCGGGAGGGAAAACCCCGGCCTGGATGCCGGCAGTAGTGGGTTTTCTGTGCGGAGGGCTTTTCTTGCTGGCGGTGGACAAGGTGCTGCCACATTTACACCCGGGCGATAAAAACCCCGAGGGGCCCAAAAGCTCCTGGCAACGCAGTGTTCTGCTGGTTTTAGCCATTACCCTCCACAACATCCCCGAAGGGCTGGCTGTTGGGGTGGCATTTGGAGCAGCGGCCAGCGGTTTCGCCAATGCCAGCTTGAGTTCCGCCATTGCTTTGGCCTTGGGCATCGGTATTCAGAACTTCCCGGAGGGCCTGGCCGTTTCGGTGCCGCTGCGCCGGGAGGGCATGTCTAAATGGAAGGCCTTCAGCATCGGCCAGTTTTCGGGCGTGGTTGAACCCATCGCCGCGATGGTTGGAGCTGCCGCTGTTTCAACCATGACCGGCCTGCTGCCTTATGCCCTCTCTTTTGCCGCCGGGGCGATGATTTATGTGGTAGCGGAGGAGCTCATTCCTGAGTCTAAGCGGGATGCGGAAGACCATTCCGATATCCCTACCATTGGGGTGATGCTTGGTTTTGCGGTCATGATGCTGCTGGATGTAGCACTTGGATAGACCATGAAGCATGATGCCATTGCCTGGAAGAAAAAAAGAGAATACAACGCTGAAGAATTAGCGCTTGCGGACCTGATATTAGGTGAAATTCGTGCCGGCAAAGCCATTCAGCCTGCGCTGCGTGCCAACCCATTGCCCGGCGGCAGAGGTTTTTTGGCAAAACATGCCCTTGTAGCCGCGTATTACCAGCAGGTTGAAGCGGGGATCATGCAGCCGGACCCCGAACTGCTGGCCAGAATTCGCATGAAGCCTATCCGCACGCTTTCAGGCGTGGCGACTATTACCGTGCTTACCAAACCAGCCCCCTGCCCGGGAGAGTGCATTTTTTGCCCCAGCGAAGAAAACATGCCCCAGTCTTATCTTTCGGATGAGCCCGGAGCCAGGCGGGGTGTTGAAAACAATTTTGACCCTTATTTGCAGGTGTCTTCGCGCTTGAAGGGTCTTTATGAGGTGGGGCACCCCACCGATAAGATTGAACTGCTTATTTTGGGCGGTTCCTGGTCAGCGTATCCCAAAGAATATCAGGAATGGTTTGTGCGACGCTGCCTGGAGGCCATGAACGAGGAAAACCCTGAAGATCTGCCCCCCAATGGCGGGCTGAAAGCAGTTCAGAAAAGAAATGCAAAAGCCCGCCACCGTAATGTGGGCATGGTGGTAGAAACCCGACCAGACCTTGTTAACCGGGATGAGCTGATCTTTTACCGGAACTTAGGAGTTACCAAGCTGCAAATTGGGGTGCAGAGCCTGGATGAACGTATTTTGGCATTGAACCGCCGCGGGCACACCCTTAAGGAAATGACGGAAGCCATCCAGCTTATTCGCGAGGCTGGTTTTAAGATCGTGGCGCATTGGATGCCCAATCTGCTGGGAGCCACATTGGATTCTGACCGAGCAGATTACGCGCGGCTGTGGGAAGAAGGCAGTGTGCAGGCGGATGAGTTAAAAATCTACCCATGCCAATTGCTGAAACAAGCAGAACTGTACAAGTACTGGGAGCGGGGGGAGTATAAGCCTTATACAGAAGAGGAGCTGATTAAACTTCTGGCCGAAATAAAGCCCACGACCCCGCGATATTGCCGCATCAACCGCGTAATCCGGGATATCCCTTCGCCACATGTTGTAGAGGGCAACCGCAACACCAGCCTGCGCCAAAACCTGGGGGCACGCATGCAGGAAAATGGCCTAAAGTGCCAGTGCATTCGCTGCAGGGAAGTGCGCAACAAAAAACTTGACCCCAAGACCTTGCAGCTGAATGATTTAATGTATGACACAGGTGCCACCATAGAGCACTTCATCAGCTTTGATACCCAAGAAGATGAACTGGCAGGCTTTTTGCGCCTTTCCATGCCCAAAAAGCAGAATCCCTTAGCCCTTACAGATCTGGAAGGGGCAGCAATCATCAGAGAAGTGCATGTGTTTGGCCAGTCGCTGGAAATCGGGGCGGATAAACTGGGCGCAGCACAACATTTGGGGCTTGGCAAATCATTAATTGAAAAAGCAAGCGCCCTCAGCCTGGAAAACGGCTTTAAACGTCTGGCTGTTATTTCAGCAATTGGCACCCAAGAATACTACCGCAAACGCGGTTTTGCAGAGGGCGCACTATACATGGTTAAGGACCTTCTTTAAGCCTTAGCTTATTATTGATTTATCACCACAGGGTGCGTATCTTCCTGGGTGAGGGGGGCAGGTTGGCCTGCCGGGTGGGTGGTCGGCTCAACACTGTTTCGCTGCTCAAGACGCGTAATCATATCCACCCTGCGCTGATGACGCCCGGCTTCATAACTGGCATTCAGCCAGCCTTCCACCACAAGCGCGCTGAGGCCGGTGCCCAAAACGCGGGAACCCACACAAAGGACGTTAGCATTGTTATGGCGCATGGCAAAAATAGCAGAATAGGGTTCACTGCAGGCAGCAGCGCGGATGCCCTTAAACTTGTTGGCGGCAATGGACATGCCAATGCCTGTGCCACAGACCAGAATGCCACGTTCGTATTGCCCGCTCAGAATAGCTTTGCAGACTTTCTCGGCAATGCGCGGGTAATCACAACTATCCGTTGTATACGTTCCAAAATCTTCATAGGCAATTTTGCGGCTTTCAAGATAATCTTTTATTTCCTCTTTAAGGGAAAAGCCGGCGTGGTCACTTCCGATTGCTAATTTCATAGACACCTCTTTTTCAATTGAAATTATAACGGTAAGCAGACAGGATGTGCCAGATTAAGAAAATGACAGGAGAGATAAAAAATAAAAAGGGACATTGCCAAATAAAAAGGTGTTACTTGATATGTTGCGGGGAGTTTCACCCATCCAGTAAAGTTAAAGGTCAATCCATCCTCTTTGAAAAAATTGCCTTAGATAGATGAGACTCGTTCTTGCGGTTTGTCGTAAAATTAACAGTGACAACATTAAAGTTGTTAAGAAAGGTTTAGGATATTTATTATGATCCTTGTAACGGGAGCAGCAGGGCATTTAGGGAATGTCTTGATTCGCGAGTTAAATTCCCTAGGCAAAAAAGTAAGGGCTCTGGTTTTACCGGGTGAAAACCTGCGCAGCCTGGAAGGTCTGGATTACGACCTTTTTGAAGGAAACATTCTTGATAAACCTGCGCTTTTGCAAGCCATGCAGGGTGTGGATACCGTTTTCCATTTGGCAAGCGTG
Organism: Anaerolineaceae bacterium; assembly: GCA_034926255.1. Lineage (GTDB taxonomy): Bacteria > Chloroflexota > Anaerolineae > Anaerolineales > Anaerolineaceae > Mesolinea. The sequence continues at coordinate 28,875 of JAYFRD010000036.1, forward strand.
GTTGCCATCACCAATGATAAATTTGATTTGATGAAGCTGGTGAACGTAAAAGGAACGCAAAACGTGCTTGAAGCCGCCAAGGAGACAGGGGTAAAGAAGGTAGTTTATACCAGTTCCATCCATGCCCTGGGGCGCCCCAAGCATGGAAAAATAATTGACGAAACACTTCAATTTGACACAAAAAACCCTGCCGGGGCTTACGACCAAACCAAGGCGCAGGCTTCCATATTGGCCTTGGAAGCCGCGCAGCGCGGGCAGGATGTTGTGCTTGTGTGCCCTACCGGGGTTATTGGGCCCTATGACTACAACCGCTCAGAAATGGGAGAAATGATTCTTTCCTGGATGCGCAAAAAGCCTTCTTTGACCCTCAACGCCAGTTATGATTTTGCAGATGTAAGAGACGTAATGAAGGGCCACATTTTGGCAGCGGAAAAAGGCAGAAGCGGCGAAGCCTACCTGCTTTCGGGAACGGATATCAACATACGGCGTATGCGCAAACTGGTGCAAGATGCCATGGGCATTAAAACCCCTGAAGTGAGCTTTCCCATCTGGGTAGCAAAAGCGATAGCCCCCTTGGCTGAAATCTGGTACAAAATAGCTCGTTCACGCCCGCGCCTTACAAAATATGCTGTTGAAACGTTACTAAGCAATTCAGATATTTCTTCTGCCAAAGCACGCAGCGAACTTGGCTACACCACCCGCCCAATTGAAGAAACTGTTAAAGATACGGTGCGCTGGTGGAAGGATAATATCCATAAAACACACAGCAGCTTAAGGCTTGAGGCTTTACTGAAAGGTAAGCCAAAATCTGCCCACGGCGGAGCTTAAGAATAAAGATTTTGACAAAAAGCGCGAAACCGCGCTTTTTGTCATTCTGTTTTTTTCCTGGCGATGATTACCAAATCTGAACTGGCTTTCGGGTCAAATCTGCTGGCAGCCATATTGCCCAAGACTTTGAGCTCTGCATAGCCCAATTTTTCAAGTTCGGGCAAGAGACGTTCTGAAGTAGTTGGGTAGAGAAGGGTAGAGTCATTAACTGTTTGCCAGGCTTGAGTACCCGTTCTTGAAAGGGTGAGAATATTGAACTGAATAAGGCCCGAAGGCAGAAAGTCATAAAAGCGGAAAAAGATATAGTGGTCATTGCCGTCATCCACGGCTTGCGGGTCCATCCAGCGCAGATGCTCAGCCATTACCCGGTCAAAATTGCGGGTTTGTAAAATTAAGATTCCGCCCGGTCTGAGCAGCTCCGTAAAATCCACCAGGGTTTTGACCAACTCCTTTTGGGAATTGACGTGCGGCAAGGAATTGCCCAAACAAAGTAGTGCGTCAAACTGGTGGCCCGCAAAGGCCTTAGCCATGCCGCCAAAGCCAACTGTTTTGAGCGTGAGGTTCTGATCCGCAGCGAGGGCATGCGCCTTTGCAAGGCTGACCATCTCAGGAAAGAGGTCTGCTCCGCTCATCTGAAAGCCCTCCGCAGCCAGGGCAATGGCATGCTGGCCGGTACCACAGGCTGCATCCAGCACTTTAATTTGGTTGGGATCAGCCGCAAGGGTAGAAATTTCCTGGATGAGCAAGGGTAATTCATAGGCAAGGCGGCTTTTCCAGTTGACAAAGTAATCGTAAACAGAGGCAAGATGTTCGTACATGGCTTACTCCTCTTTTTCGGCTTGAAATACCGGTTGGCAGTTGGGGCAGTAATGCGTGCTTCTCTGCCCCATGCTTGCGCGCTGGATGACAGCGCCGCAACAAGGGCAAGGCTGCCCTTTGCGCTGATAAACCTGAAAGTAATTTTGAAATCCCCCGCCGCGATAGACCCAATCAATACTGGAGCCGTTATGGGCAATGCCCAATTCCAACACCTCTCTGATTTTCGTGAGCAAAAGCTGCGCTTCGGCTTTTGACAGGCTGCGGCTGCTGCGCCTGGGGTGGATGTGACTGCCAAATAAGGCTTCATCCGAATAGATATTGCCGATGCCCGCCAGAAAGGTTTGGTCAAGCAGCAGGGTTTTGATTTGCCGGTCTTTGCTTTGGAGCATTTTGTAAAACTGAGAGCCATCCAATTCGGGGCTGAAGGGGTCCATACCCAGTTTTTCAAGAATGGACTCGGGGTTATCCACAAACCAGACGCGGCCAAATTTTCGGGTGTCGTTGAAGGCCAAGCCCCAGCCGCTTTGAAAATGAAGGTAGAACCTGTCGTGCGTTAAGACAGGAAGCTGCCGCCTGGGCGCGCCCAAGCCCTGCGCCATACGCAAGTCGCCGCTCATACGCAGATGAATGAGGAGGCTGGCCTCGCCAAAATCAAAAATGAGAAATTTACCTCGGCGGGCGGCTGAAATAAGCTGCCTGCCACCAAGCCTGGCGCACAGTTCAGTAAGATTCTGTGTTTCGAGTGTTTTCGGCCAAAAGAGGGAAGCGCCTGAAACTTGCTGCCCCAGAATGGATGGAATACCTTCCATTCCGTTCACCAGGATACGGCGGATGGTTTCAACTTCTGGCAGTTCGGGCATAGATTAATTATAAAACAGAGAAGGGACAGAATTGCAAAAGAAAATGCCTATCCATTTCAACGCCAGGTTCCAAGCTGCTTATCGCGGTTCTGGGTAATTTAAGTAAGTGATGCAGTACTACAGTATTAAGTTGGTTAGCGTTTCCTTTTGCTTTCATAGAGGCTATATCGGTTTAGCATCCATTTTTTGGGTTTTTCAGGGGTTTTGTTCGCGGATTTTTCGCGGTTGACTTTTAGTTTTCGCTGTGCTAAAATCTCAACTCCTGACCGGGAAAGCGGTTAGAAGTTAAGATTGCGGGTGTAGGTCAATTGGTAGAACGCCTCCTTGCCAAGGAGGAGGTCGTGGGTTCGAGCCCCATCGCCCGCTCCTGAAAAGCTGATACCGCAGGATATCAGTTTTTTGTTAAGGCGACGTGGCCAAGTAGTAAGGCAAGGGTCTGCAAAACCCTCATCATGGGTCCGAATCCCATCGTCGCCTCTTTTTATTTAAGTTTGCTGACTTTTTATCATATCCCCTATTAAGTTCTTTATGCTTACCCTTCACCAGCACTTAGTTTAAGCGCTTGCAACAATTCGGCCAGGTTTTCAAAAACAAAATCGGGCTGAATGCTCGCCGCTTGCAGATCAGATCGTTTGGTTTCGCCACTTAAAACAAGCGCGCTTACGGCCCCGGCGTTATGGGCCCCCTGAATGTCGGTATAGAGGCGGTCGCCTACCATCAAAATCGCGGAAGGCGCTAAGACCCATTTAAAGGCTAACTGCTGCAAAATTTGGGCAGAGGGTTTGCCCATTACTGTTTGGGGAAGGCGGCCTGTAGAAGCCTGGATAAGCGCGATGAAAGCACCCGCATCCGGCAAGTAACCCTTGGGGTCGGGATAGTTGATATCCGGGTGGGTGGCAATATAGGGCAGATTTTGGCGCAGCTGCAGGCAAAAACGGGCCAGCTTTGCATAGGTGTTTTCCGTATCATAGGCCAGCACAAGCAAATCTGGATTTTCCTCATCCAGGGTTATTCCGGCTTCCGTAAAGCTTGTTTTAAGGCTTTGGGTGCCCATCAGGTTCACTTTTTTACACGGAAAGTGCTGCTGTAAATATTGGATGGTTGCCTCGCCGCTGGTATAAACACGGCAGTCAGCTTCCTTCAGGCCCAAGGCGCGCAGTTTTTGCTGATAATCTTTCAGGCTGCGGGTGGAATTATTGGTTAAAAAGCTAAATGCAATTCCTTTTTGGTTAAGATAGTCCAAAAGCGCCAAACTGCCGGGCAACAAATGCTCGCCTAAATAGAAGGTGCCATCCATATCCAGTACAAACGCTTTGATTGCAGGTAATTTCTTCATATAATCATCTGATAAAAGTGCACTAAAGTAGTATTAATTAAAGCAGGATTAATCATACCTGAAAGGATAAATCCATGAAACAAATCAGCTACAAAATCCCCGGTATTCATTGCGGGCACTGTGTGATGCGCATTAAAAACAGCCTTCTAAGCCTTGACGGCGTTGAATCCGTTGAAGGAAACCCCGCTGAAAAGGAAGTAGAAGTTGCATTATCTGTCCCTGCGGATGACGCGCAAATTCGTTCCAAACTGGCAGAAATAGGCTACCCAGCCGAAGAAGCCCATTAATCAGGCATGAAATATAAGCATCAGATAAGCTTACCCATTTTGGGGATGACCTGTGCCAACTGCGTAGCCGCGGTTGAAAAAAGCCTTTCAAAAACCCAGGGTGTAGAAGAAGCACAGGTTAATCTCTCGTCTGAGCGGGCAACAGTACGTTTTGACCCCGACCAGGCCAGTGTGGCCGATTTAGTTCAGCACATTCGTGACGCCGGTTACGGTGTGGCTATCGGGGATGCTTCCATTCAGCTTGAAAGTTCCATTGACCCCACTGACGCCCAAAACCTGGAGAAGGCGCTCCATCAGATTGAAGGCGTTATCTACGCGCAAGTCAACCCTGCGAACGCCAAAATAACCGTGCGCTACATTCCAACGATCATCAGCCAGAACGAACTGAGGCAGGCGGTGCGCAAAAACGGTTTTAAGGCGCTTGAAGCTGATGCCAGCACGGATGATCCTGAAGCCGCAGCCCGTGCCCGGGAAATTGACCACCAGCGCAAACTGCTGAGATTTGGGCTTGTTTTTACGGTGCCGCTTTTTATTCTTTCCATGGGGCATGATTTTAATCTTCTGCCGCATGCCATCGGCCATGCCCCATGGCTGCCCTGGCTCTTTTTTGCACTGGCCAGCCCTGTGCAGTTTATCGTGGGGCGTTCCTTTTATGTCAATGCCTGGAAGTCCATCAAGAACGGTTCAGCCAATATGGACTTGCTGGTCTCGTTGGGCACTTCAGTTGCTTATTTCTACTCCATTTTTGTCTTATTCAAAGTTTTCCCCGGGCATGTCTTTTTTGAGACATCAGCCATGATTATCACCCTGGTGCGCCTGGGCAATTACCTTGAGGCAAAGGCCAAAGGCGGCGCCAGCGAAGCTATTCGCAAGCTGCTTTTTCTGCGCCCCAAAAAAGCGACCCTGATTCGGGATGGGATTGAGACCGAAATAAACGCCGATGAGGTGCAGGTGGGTGATGTTTTGGTGGTGCGCCCGGGCGAGAAAATCCCTGTGGACAGCATTGTTGCCGAGGGAGAATCCAGTGTGGATGAATCTATGCTCACCGGTGAGTCGCTGCCGGTGCATAAGGCAGCCGGGGCTGCGGTCTATGGAGCTACGCTCAATAAAGACGGCAGGCTGATTATCACTGCCAATAAAATCGGCAAAGACAGCGTGCTTTCACAAATCATTCAGTTGGTGGAAAATGCCCAAGCCAGCAAAGCACCCATTCAGACCCTGGCAGACAAAATTTCTGCCGTGTTTGTGCCTATTGTGATCATGATCGCGCTTATTACCTTTGCAGTCTGGTTCTTTTTGGTGCCCATACCGCAAGGTTCTTCATTGACACCCCTCGCACGGGCCATTATCAACATGGTTGCAGTTTTGGTCATTGCCTGCCCCTGCGCTATGGGCTTAGCAACACCCACTGCCATCATGGTTGGAACGGGCCGCGGGGCAGAATTGGGCATTTTGGTAAAAGACAGCGAAAGCCTGGAAGAAGCCGGTTCGCTAAACAGTGTGCTTTTGGATAAAACAGGCACCCTTACCAAAGGGCAGCCTGCGGTAACGGATCTGGTAAGCTTCAGCTCAGACTATCCGGAGGAGACCCTGGCCCAATGGGCGGCCAGCCTTGAAAGCGCCAGTGAACACCCACTGGCAGAAGCCATTGTTGCCGAATCTAAAAGGAGAGGCTTAAGCTTACTGCCTATTTCCGGGTTCAAAGCCATTTCGGGCAAGGGCGCAAAAGCTAGAATTTCAGAAAAAGCACTTTCCATAGGCAGCCAGCGTTTTATGCAAGGGCAGGAAGTTGACCTTTCCGCCAGCCAAGAAGCAGTAAAGCGCCTGGAAGAACAAGGGAAAACCATTGTTTATGCCGCGGTTGAGGAGAGGCTTATCGGCCTTTTCGGGATTATGGACACCCTTAAGGACCAATCGGTTGAAGCAGTCAGTATTCTGCATAAAATGGGCCTGAAAGTAGGCATGCTGACCGGAGATAACGAGGCCAGCGCGGCGCAAATTGCCAAAACAGCAGGTATTGATATGGTATATGCCAACTTGCTGCCAAAAGACAAGATTGAGATCATTAAAAAATTGCAGGCAGAGGGCCAGAAAGTAGCCATGGTGGGCGATGGTATTAATGACGCGCCCGCGCTTACCCAGGCAGATGTGGGCATTGCCATTGGCACAGGCACCGATGTTGCCATTGCTTCCGCCCCTATTGTGCTCATCAGCGGCAATTTGATGGCTGTACCAGAAGCAATACGCCTTTCCAAGGTTACGCTGCGCACCATCAAACAAAATCTCTTTTGGGCATTTTTCTATAACGTGCTGCTTATTCCGCTGGCAGCAGTGGGAAAGCTGAACCCCATTTTGGCAGCCGCAGCCATGTCATTCAGCAGTATTTTTGTAGTAACCAACAGTATGCGCCTGAAAAAGTTCAAATGAAAACAGTGCACGTTCACGATGTAAAAGCTTCCGATTGGACTGGCGGAAGAACCTGGCAGTTATTGATTCTTCCCCAGGGCAGTTCATTAGGCGAGCGCAATTTTGAATATCGTCTGAGCACGGCCAGCATTGAAAGCGACCATTCTACTTTTACCCTTATGCCGGGCTTTGAACGCTATCTGGTGGTGCTGACGGAACCTATTAAACTTAGCATTAATGGAAGCTTTAAGAAGCTGGCGCCTGATACGGTTTTGCATTTTATGGGTTCTGACCAGATAGAATCAAGCGGACACACACAGGACTTCAACCTGATCAAGCGCGCAGGGCTGGAAGGCAGCCTGGAAATGCTGAGCGGGGAGCTCTGCGGGCCAGCCATCGCTTTTGACGCGGATAAAATGGCTTTGTTCTTTTTGGAAGCAGGGGAATCTGCTCATTTTGAAAGAGCAGTCTGGGTTAAAATACCCTTCACTTAATGAGGGATGGCATTGCGGGCCAGTTCATCGGCGCGTTCATTAAGCGGGTTGCCGGCATGGCCTTTGACCCATTGCCAGCTAATCTGATGCTTATTAAGCTCAGGCTCCAGCACCTGCCAAAGATCGGCATTAAGCAAGGGGCCTTCTTTACGCCTCCAGCCGCGGGCCTTCCAGCCGGGCAGCCATTCCGAAGCACCTTGCATCAGATAGCTTGAATCGGTGTGAAATTGTACCTTGCATGGCTTTTTGAGTATTTTTAACGCCTCTATGGCAGCCATTAATTCCATGCGGTTATTGGTGGTTTCCTTTTCACCGCCGGAAATTTCTTTTCTTTTTTCACCAAAAAGCAAAATAGCGCCCCAGCCGCCCGGGCCGGGGTTTCCGCTGCAAGCGCCATCACAATATACGTCAACAACCGGTAAAGTTTCCATGTTTAATTTCAGGCGGGAATGGATGGGAGTCGAACCCACCCCCGCTCGCTGAACGACCGGACACTGATTTTGAAGACCAGGGAGCCCACCGGGACCCAGCCATTCCCAGACCAATCCTAAATTAGGCGAATTCGATTGTCAAGGTCAGTTTTTTTGCTGCTTTAATGGTTCCGAGAAATTGGGCAACGGGTTGCAGTGGTAGACGTGGGAATAGGCATGATGCAAAACTTTACTTAGAAAAGTTTTTGCTTTCTTTTTCTCCGGCATTACCTTAAGAAGCAGGGTAAATGGGAATGGAAATATGTTTGCCTATAGGAAAACGCAGAGGCTGATACAGAGGTTTTGGCTTTGAATCAGCCCTGAGGCAGCCCATCAGAGGCATTGGAGGTTTTCCCTGCGCTGCCGGCGATCATCATCTTAAATCCATCCACTGAAACTTTAAAAGCTGTATCACCCCAGGGCCATACGCTCAATGCGGTGGGGTTTAAGCAGGTGTGGTTTTCATATATTTGCTGAAGCTGCTGTTCAGGAACGGTCAGATACAATTCCACACCGCAGCCTATGTAAGGCAACTCCTGATCCGAAAGGTAACCCTCTGTGATACCGAGTAAAAGGGAGTTATCGCACAGAGAAATACCCACCAGAGGATCACCGCTTTCCGGCGGCTGAGAAAAGTCAATCGTCCACCCGGCATTTTCCAGCCGTTTGGCAGTTTGATAGGGATTTATGCAGGCAAGTATTGGTCTAATCATAGGCCGGTTCCTAAACACTCTTTTTAATATACAGAAGAAACAAACTTCAGCAAAGGGCTATGCCCTTGCCGTGGTTATCTTTCATTTATTTTATAGCATTTCTGTGCAAGCAATTCAGCAGATCCTTAAAAGCTCAAACCCAATTGCAAATTTTTATCTACGCGCATTTCCAGCAGATGATATTGGAGAAAAGAGCTTATCCACTTTATACTTGCTGCAGTCACTTGAAAAAGATTATGCCAGAGCAAAGAATCTTCTCGGAAGAAAAGAGCGCTTTATATCTAAAGCCTTGCAAAGCACTGGAGGGCTTGATTGAGTCTTACCGCCTACTGCCCAGCGGTGGCACCTCTCCGCTCACGATTCTGCCGGATGCCAGCGGCTGTTTAGCCTTAAAGTACACAGAAGGCCTGCTTGAAAACATTTGGCTTTGGGGGCCCATGAGCAAACCCCGAATCTTGCTGCCTAATGATGATGCCGGTGGCGGGGAAGTGCTTCTAATAGAATTTTATCCGCTGGCCATGCGCAAGCTTATCCGCCTTGATTTAAATGAAATCGCTGATTTGATTCTTCCGCTCAGAGTTTCAGAGCCTGCCCTTGAACTTTATTTGAAGAAAAACTTGCAATCCCTTTCCAGGCCTTTTGATTTAGACCAGGTGCTGGGGCAGTGTATTTCTTTGAGCCTTAACCCGCAAGATGTACTAAGCAGGGAAGTTCTGCAAGGAGAGGGCAAGCTTTATTATTCGCGCAGGCACATTGAAAGGGTTTTTAAGACCTGTTCGGGAATGAGCCCAAAGACCTTAAAGCGCCTGCGCAGGTTTTACCGCTTCATCCAAATACGAAAGCGTGCAAAAGAAAGCCTGGAAGAAAGTGCCTTTAAGCTGGGGTATTACGACGCTTCGCACCTGATTCGCGATTTTAAATCATTTGCGGGGGTAAGCCCGTCTGAATTCAGCCAAAACATGTCGGGTTTTTACAGTGAAGCCCGTAAGCTTTTGCCATAGAATAAACAAAAAACTTCAGGAGCAAAAAATGCAAAATACTATTGAGCGGGCAAAAAGGTTTATCCTTCAAGATGCACGGCCTTTAGATTACGAACTCTACCGCTTTCAAATCGGCCAGAGCAGCAAAACGGCTGTGTTGGAAGCCCTTTCTGCGTTTCAAAATGAAGATGGCGGGTTTTGCGGGCCGCTTGAACCCGATAATTTTTGCAAAAAATCGCTGGCGATGCAAAGTTGGAAAGCCATTACCTACCTGCGCAGTGTAGGCGCGTTTGATATCAAACTGCCAATGGTGGCAGAGTTGGTTCATTTTCTCACCGCCAGCCGCAGAGCAGACGGGTTTTGGAACGCAACTGACCCAGAAACAAACACTTACCCTCACGCGCCATGGTGGGCAGACCAGGGGGAAGAAAACCGCGTTTGGGGTTTTAACCCCAGCGCAGAAATAAGCGGGTATTTGCTCCGTCTCGGAATACAGGCAGAGAGCCGGTTCGCCGAGCAACTGGTGGAACAGTATCTGGCAAGCCGCGAAGTCAGTATGCACGAGTTGGCTGGCCTTGCAGCACTTTATAGGGATATGCAAAGCCTCAACTGGCCAAACTTGCCTGCGTTCAGGGAAAAAATCAGCAATGACCTTGACAAACTGCTTGCCAAGAAACCGGAAGAGTGGGAAAGCTATGGCCTGCGCCTTTCGATGTTCTCCGAGTCATTTGCCCCTGAACTGCTTGAACCCTACCATGATTTAATCAGATTAGAACAGGATTACCTTGTTAAAACCCAGTTGGAAGACGGCAGTTGGAAACTGAATTGGGATTGGGAAGGCAATTACCCTGAAACCTGGCCACTGGCAAAACAGTGGTGGAAAAGTATCGCTGCCATCCAGAACATCAGATTTTTAGGCCTTTAGGCCAAGACTTTTTCTGGTTTTGGAGATTTCGGCAAAGAGCAGAGACCCTATTGTATAATTGAAGCATCAAAAAACTGAGGTCTTCCCATGCCAGAATATCTGAATAAAACACCCGAGTGGGTAAAGAATGCTATCTTTTACCAGATTTTTCCTGACCGTTTTGCCAAAAGTGAGAGTGTGCAAAAACCGGGGAATTTTGAGCCCTGGGAATCAGAGCCCACCATTCATGGCTTCAAAGGCGGAGATTTAAACGGTGTTACAGAGCACCTTGATTACCTGCAAGACATAGGCATCAATGCCATTTACTTTAACCCCATTTTTCAATCAGCCAGCAACCACCGCTACCACACCCATGATTACTATCAGGTAGACCCGCTGCTCGGGGGCAATGCAGCCTTCAAGAGATTGCTTGAAGCTGCCCACCATCGCAAAATCCGAGTGGTTATTGACGGCGTGTTTAACCACGCCAGCCGCGGTTTCTACCCCTTTAACCACATTCTTGAGACTGAAAAATTCTCGCCTTACCTTGACTGGTTTACGGTGCGCGGTTTTCCGCTGCATGCCTATGAAGGCAAGCCCAATTATGATTGCTGGTGGAATCTGCCTGCCCTGCCAAAATTTAACATCCATAACCCGCAGGTGCGGCGCTATATTTTTGATATTGCCCGCTATTGGATTGAACAAGGGGTAGATGGCTGGCGACTGGATGTGCCCTTTGAAATTGATGAAGACGCCTTCTGGCAGGAGTTTCGCCAGGTGGTTAAAACGGCCAATCCCGAGGCTTACATTGTGGGTGAAATACCCTCAGAGGCTCAGCGCTGGCTGGCCGGCGACCAATTTGACGCTGTGATGAATTATCAGTTAACCCATGCCGCTCTTTCCTTCTTCGGCGGGAAAGCGACAGACATCCCCTTAGCTGAAGGCATGATGGGTTTACCGCCTGTTAGAGCAACAGAGGCAGCAGAATTTGGTGAACGAACGCAGAAGCTTTTGGAAATCTATCCTCAAGAATTTTCCTATGCGCAATTAAATTTGCTCAGCAGCCATGATATGCCGCGCTTCCTTTCCCTCGTTTCGGGTGATTTGCGGAGATTGGCTTTAGCTTACCTCTTTATCCTTTGCTATCCCGGTGCACCCTGCATTTATTACGGGGATGAGATTGGGCTGGATGGCGGACGTGACCCGATGTGCCGTAAAAGCTTCTCATGGGATAGTTCCCTTTGGAATGAGCCCCTGCGCGAGCAAATTCGCAGTTTTACAAACCTGCGTCAGGCAATCCCTGCCCTGCGCACGGGGAGTTACCGCGTTTTGCATACTGAAAGCAAGTGCCTGGCCTTTTTGCGCGAAGACGCAGAGGATAAAGTAATTGTGGTAATGAACGCAGGTGAAGAGCCCAGCCATTTTGACCTTGACCTGCAAGGCCTGCTGGTGGAAGACAGCTCCTTGCAAAACCAAATAGGCGATGAAGCGCTGATGGTAAGAAGCGGAAAATTACAGATAGCCTGCCCAGCCCTCAGCGGGCAGGTTTTTGCCGCGCTGGAACAGGACTTATCATTTTGAGCAAAGAGAAATTACCTTTTCCGCAGGCCATTCTTTGGGATTTGGATGGCACCATTTTGGATACAGAAAAAGCCCATTACCTAAGCTGGAAAGAAGTGCTGGCAGAACGCAGCATCGAATTAAGCAAAGAATCTTTTCGGCTCGCTTTTGGCGGGAACAACCGGCGTTCTCTTACGCAATGGCTTGGCATAACACCATCTCAGGACTTAATCCAGGAAATAGCCGGCAGAAAAGAAGCGCTTTTCCGAAAAAACATTCAAAGCACAACACATCTGTTTCCGCAGGTTGTGGATTGGCTGGCTTATTTTCAAGGCAAAGGCATTGCGCAAGCTTTGGCCAGCTCCGCGCCTTTAGAAAATATTCATACCGCGCTGGATACTTTTGGGCTTTGGATCTACTTTCAACAAATAATTTCCGGCGAAGAGCTGCCTTCTAAACCAAACCCGGCCATTTTTCTTGAAGCTGCTTCGCAATTGGGGGTAAAGGCGCAAAACTGCCTGGTTTTTGAGGATTCGGAGCCGGGCCTGCTTGGTGCGCAGCGGGCTGGGATGGCCGTCATCTGCAAACTGGGCACCATCATAGAAGCCCCGCAGTATGTCTCTGGCGCATTTTTGAACTTCCCGAAAGACCCTGCAGCCTGGTTGAAAAAACTATTTATCTGAGCAAAAGTTTTGTTCAGCGGTGCAAAAAGGGGATAAGAGCCATTGCCATAAAGGCAATGGAAACTACCAGGGCACCCAGCCACAATTCGGTTTGGGTTCTGGAATCTTTCACTCTGAGGGAGTGTCCTTCTCGTTGCAGAACCCATTTTGGACCAGATAAAATTGCATAGAAAAAACCGGCTATCATCCCGCCCAGATGGCCGAAGTTATCTATGGAAGAACCGGGCATAAGGCCGATAGAAAGATTGATAAAGAGCAAAAACACCAAATTCATTAAAATAGGCCTGAAATTTTCCCCGAAGAACTCTTTATTGGTAATAAGAAGCACCAGATTGGCAGCCAAAAGGCCGAAAATAGCTGTGGATGAACCCAGGGAGTTTGACTTGGAAAGCACAAAAGAGAGTACATTGCCTCCAAATGCCGAAATGATATAAAGCAGCAGAAAACGCCCGTGGCCGTAGACCTTTTCTATACGGTTGCCCAGAATGTAGAGGGCGTACATATTGAAAAGGATGTGGTAAATATTGCCATGCAGAAAGGCTGGAGTAAGCAAACGCCAGAACTGCCCAGCTAAAATGGCCTTGTTGATTTTGCCGAGGAAAATAAAGGGAATATCGGCCTGGGTTTGGTAAAGGCTGTAAGACTGAGCCACAAAAAAAAGAATACAAAGACCCATCAGGGTGTAGGTAACCCAAGGTTTTTCTTCTCTTTTCCTTCGCAAAGGTTTGGGTGCTTCCGCTGCTTCCTCAGGGTTTAGCGGCTGGTATGGTGGAACCTGGCTGAAAGAAGGTTTTTGGCCGTTATCTTCAGAGGCTGGCTGTTCCGGCCCATCATATCGCTCGTTCATAGACTTACTTTTCGCGGTTTGGTGCGCAGGTGTTCGGCGTGAATAATTGCCTGGATATCTTCAATGGTTTTATCCAGATGCCGGTCTGAATTGACAACAAGATAATCAAAGTCTGCCAGCCTGGCGTATTCATCCTCTGCTATCCGCAAACGCAAGGCCAGTTCATCAGTACTTTCAGAGCTTCTGGCCTGTAAACGGTTAATCCATTCTTCTTTTGAAGAGGCGGTAAGGAAAATGAGCAGCGCATCCGGAATGAGCTTTTTGACCGTCATCGCTCCCTGTACGTCCAAACGCATGACTACATCTTTCCCTGAGGCCAGCGCTTCGCGCACCTGGCTTTTAGGAATGCCCTTGTAATCCGAATACACCCGGGCGTGTTCCAGCAGTTCACCCGCTTCAATCATCCTTTCAAATTCCTGTCGGCTTACAAAAAAATAATCTTTGCCGTTTATTTCATCCTTGCGCGGAGCACGGGAATTAACGGTAATGACAAAATGGGTATTGCAATTGGTTTTTTGCAGAAGGCCCACTACCGCATCCTTGCCGATGCCGGAAGGCCCTGAAATGACAATGACAAGCGGTTGTGTGGGGTTTTTTCCAAAAACAAGCTGGCTTTTTTGCATGGGCTGAATTATAGCTTAAGCTTTTTTGAAGCGCCATGAAAGGTGAAGATTCTATTGCAGACGCGCTTTAAGATCATCAAAAGACTTTACCGAAGAAATGCTGACGAGGAAATCGTGGAAAGCGCTGAACTGCTTGCGGTATTGCTGCACCGCCGGCCCTACGGGGTCATTACCAGAAGCACCACCGCCGGGAATGTCATTATAGGAGCCATAAAAAGCAAAATAGGCTTGATTGATTTTGCGCAAAAGGTAGCCTTTCTGCCAAAAGAAAAGACGTCGCTCCTCCATGTAGGTTTCCGCCTCATCCACCTTGCCTTCTGCCAGCAGTGCATCCACCTTTACGCGTGTGGCATGCATTTCTTTGCGAAAATTGAATGGTTCTTCATGCTGAACAAAAGGCATTTTTTTTGTTTTGGGTTGGTCGGCATTTGCGGAAGAGGGCAAGAGGTTGGGATACCAGACTTTAAGCAACTCCAAACTGATTTCCCTGCCGCTGATAGAGGCTGTGGTTTCATTGACGGTGCGCATTTCGCCTGAATCAAAATAACGCAGGCCCAGGCTATGGAAGCTCAGCCAGTTATGCGTCCATTCATGGGCAACCGTATCCAGCAGCCAGGCTAAGTCTGTCGTCTGCATGACCATTGTAGGGTAAGCGCCCAAACCGCCAATCGGCTCTACAAGGGCAGATAAATCATAATCCTGGCGGATGCCCTCTTCGATGCGGTTCTTTTCAAGCGCATCGATACCAGGTTCGAGATTCGTTTCAAAAATAGACTTGATTTCCGTGCGCGGTGACACAATGAGATTGAGGGGCATTTCACTGATCTGATAAAGCACAGGCGGCATAATCTGACCCCCTACGCCAAAGCGCTGCCCGACCAGAATACGTTCCGTCTGGTTTTGTATTACCGCTTCAGCCAGAGCAGACAAGACTTTTAACTCGGCGTTTTTTTGGTCCAGCAGCACTTTTATCTGATTTGCTTTGCGAGCTTCTGCCTTATCGGGAGAAGCGAGGGCATTCTTCAAGTCAAACTCCAATTGGTTCTGCTCTCTCACCGTAAGGATGCTATCATTTACCAAATGGGCCTGCTGTGAATGGCTGAGAAGTTTTTCTGCCTTGGTGGCTGCCTGAATAGATTTTTGCAGAAAGGCATTCAGCTCCCACTCCAGATAGTTAAATTCATAGGCACGCGAAAACTTGCGGATGCGCTCCGTTTCGCTTCCGAAAAAAACAACAGAGGTTCCCAAAAAAATGTTAAGGATTGTCAAGGCAAGCAATACGCCCAAAACCCGGTTGATACGCTTGGAGATATTTGGCATACGTTCATTTTAACACCTCCCCTTTACAAAAACATCGGCTTGCCCACTTAGGCATATAATAGCAAGCATTATGAACACAAATGCAGATTCACTAAAACCCATGCCCAACGAGGTTCAAGCGTTTTTTGGTAGCGTTGCCCCTGAACAGCTTGAGAGGATGCAGAAGATCCGGGCCATCATTCTGGAAGAAGCCCCACTGGCAACTGAAAGGCTGGCCTATGGCATGCCTTCTTTTTATTGGGGCGGCCCGCTGGTCTACTACGCCCCCTGCAAAGGATACACCGGCTTTTATCCAACCCCTGAACCCATTCTGCATTTCAAGGGTGCTCTTAAAAACTTTAAGCAGTCAAAGGGGTCCATCCACTTTCCGCTGAATAAGCCCCTTCCTGAAGAACTTATCCGTGATATCGTTCGCTATCAAGTTGAACGCAAACAAACTCAAAGTAAGGATTAAATTAATGTCACAAAACCCTTCGCGCACCTGGATTATCGTTCTGATTGTCATCAGCAGTCTGGCAGTCATGTGCTGCTGCTGTGCAGCAGCAGGCTTTCTGGTTTACCGCTACATGCCAACATTTGTACAAACACCCGTTTTTGGAGATAAAACAGAAGAGGCAAACACACCTTTGCCAAGCTGGCTTTCGACCCCCGAGACTTCTTTGCAAACAGCTGTGCCAAATAAGACGGTTGCGCCACTACCGACCGCTTTGCCGGTTGACCCTGCCGAACTTGAAAAAGCACAGGAAACCCTGAAACTCCTCCAGGAAGTGGTTATCCCAAGCAACGACCCGATTGACCTGGCCAACCGTTTAGGGGGCAAAGTGAATGTACCCAAAGAACTGATTGACCCTGAAGCGCCTTATTCCGTGGGGGCAAAGAAAAAGTTCTGGGTTTCGAATGTGGACTCCAACAAAAACTTCCAAATCGATGCCACTCTGCGTTATGTTGGCGATAATATCTACTTCTGGATTGAGGATAGTGTTAATTACAAAGAGAAAGACCTGAAAGCAGTTGCCGAACTCTTTGACAAAAAATACATCCCCACCGACCGCGCCTTTTTCGGCTCCGAATGGAACCCGGGTGTGGATGGCGACCCGCGCCTTTATGTGCTTTACGCCGGGGGTTTAGGCAACAGCCTGGCAGGTTATTTTTCCTCTGTGGACGAGCTGCACCCGGATGCGCACCCTTACTCTAATGCACATGAAATGTTTCTGATTAATTCGGATAATGTAGGTCTTAATGAAGACTACCTGCACGGCACGATGGCGCACGAGTTCCAGCACATGATTCATTGGTACCAGGACAAAAACGAAGAAACATGGATGAATGAAGGTTTTTCCATGCTTGCGGAACACGTCAATGGGTTGGATGCCGGTGGTTTTGACTATGAGTTTGCCGCTGAACCGGACCTGCAATTAACAGACTGGGGCGAGGATGTAGGCACCAACGGGCCTCATTACGGGTCTGCCTACCTCTTTATGGTTTACTTTCTGGATCGCTTTGGTGAGGATGCAAGCAAAGCCCTGGTTGCCGAAAAAGAAAACGGCCTGGCCAGCGTAAGCAAAGTGATGCAAGATCTTAAGATTATCAACCCCACCACCGGAAAGCCTTATACAGGTGAAGAAGTATTTCAGGATTGGACCCTTGCCAACCTCATCCAGAACCCTGCTGTTGAAGAAGGCCGCTATGCTTATAAGTCTTACAGCCCGCCTTCCTTTACCATTCAAAATTCGATGGAGAACTTCAGCCAGCCATTTGTGGGAACGGTTCATCAGTTTGGAACACAGTATATCGAATTAAACTGCAGCGGACAGCACAGCATTGAATTTTCAGGTTCGCACCAGGTGAAGCTGCTGCCTGTTTCGGAGATTCCCTCCGGAGAGTATTTTATGTGGTCAAACGCTGCTGACGAATCCAACCCACGGCTAACACGGACTTTTGATCTTTCCCAAGCCAGCGGCCCAATCAGCCTCGATTTCAAGGTTTGGTATGAGCTTGAAAAAGATTATGATTTTGCCTTTGTTTCGGCCTCTACAGACGGGCAAACCTGGAAAATTCTCAAATCGCGCAGCTGCACGACAGAAAATGTAAGCGGCAACAGTTACGGCTGCGGTTGGAATGGAAATTCAAGCCGCTGGATTGATGAAAGCGTAGACCTCTCAGCGTATGCGGGAACAAAAGTGACAATTCGTTTTGACTATGTTACTGATGCTGCCGTAAACCTTAATGGGCTTGCCATTGATGATATGCATCTGGATGCAATCAAGTACAAGGCTGACTTTGAAAAAGATGATGGCGGCTGGCAAACGGAGGGCTTTGCCCGTGTAACCAACTACCTGCCGCAGGAATTTGCTGTTTCACTGATTCAACTGGGTAGAAACCCCTCCGTAGAGCAGTTTACGGTAAGTACAACAGCCCAGCTTTCCATCCCCCTCCATGTGGAATCGGGTACAAAGCAGGTTATATTGGCAATTTCCGGCATTACGCCGGTTACCCGCGAAAAAGCAGATTTCTCGGTGAATATCAGGTAGGAAACAATACGCCCAAAGCCGACCGAATTAAGAAGAAAAAAGCTGGCCAGTAATTTGCGGCCAGCTTTTTCTATTTGACAATCCTAAAGGTTACCAATTGCATCCACGACTTCATCATAAAGGCCGAAGTACGGAAGAATGCCAATGAGATCCATTGAGTCTTTGACGTTGTCATTAACGCCAACCAGAACCAATTCGTTATTATTTTTCTTGAGCTCTTTCTGAGCCCGGATAATCGTCCACCAGCCGGCGGAAGAAACAAAGTCAATATCCGACATATCCAGCACAACACTCTTGCCTGAAGCTATCAGCTCGGTAAGAACTTTCTCCAAGTCAGGTGAAGTGGTGCTATCAATACGGCCCAAGCCTTTCACAACAATACTACGTTTGTAATCAGTTTTCTTAAATTCCATGTTTTCCTCGTTTTCGTTAGCTGACAACGTTTGAATTATAACAAGGTTTTAAGGCTGAGAATCCATTTTGCCCAAAAAGCAATCATGTATAATATCGCTCTATGAAATTTCACATTTGGACCGAAGGCTGCCAGATGAACGCAGCAGATTCTACGCGTCTGGCGCGCGCGCTTGAAAAACTGGATTACCAAGCCTGCAAAGCTCCTGAAGAGGCTGACCTGATTGTGCTAAATACCTGCGTGGTAAGGCAAAGCGCAGAGGATAAAGCGCTGGGCAGGCTGAACTCACTCAAGCCGCTGAAGGCAGCCAACCCATCATTGGTGATTGCCCTGATGGGCTGCCTGGTTGGTGTTCAGGGAAACCCTGCTTTGCAAAAGCGCTTTCCGTGGGTTGATGTTTTTTCAGCGCCGTCAGACCCGGCACCCATCTTAAATTACCTGCAAAAACAGCATGACCAGGCTGTTGCCGAAGCCTGGCGAGATGAGGTAAACGAGGTGCTGGAGGATGAATTTGGGCTGAGCGCTCGCCATGAAGGCCGCGAGGTATCTGAAAACCTGCCCATTGTACTGGGATGCTCCCATGCCTGCGCTTACTGCGTTATCCCCCACCGCCGCGGGCGAGAACGCAGCCGCAGTGCGCAGAAGATTCTTTTTGAAGCAAGGGGCATGGTGGAAGAAGGCGTAAAAGAATTGGTGTTGCTGGGCCAAATTGTGGATCGATACGGGCTTGACGTTCCGGGCAGTCCTCTTTTGCCGCAGCTCATGGAGGAAATTGCAGACATCCCCGAGCTATTAAGGCTGCGTTTTCTGACATCACATCCGAATTGGATGACAGATGAATTGATTGAAACTGTTGGCCGCCTGCCAAAACTGATGCCCCATATTGAAGTGCCCATTCAAGCTGGAGATGATCAGGTTTTGGAAGCTATGCGCAGAGGCTATAGCCAGAACCAATACCGTGAATTGGTTGCCAAGCTGCGCGAGAAAATACCCGGCGTTTCGATTGCAACGGACATCAT
The DNA here is from genome assembly GCA_034926255.1 of Anaerolineaceae bacterium. GTDB lineage: Bacteria > Chloroflexota > Anaerolineae > Anaerolineales > Anaerolineaceae > Mesolinea. Next base: position 47,967 of record JAYFRD010000036.1, read on the forward strand.
TGTCGGCTTTCCGGGTGAAAGCGAAGCCGCTTTTATGAAAACCTATGATCTGCTTAACGACCTCAAATTGGATGTGGCCCATTTGGCGCGCTATTCCCCGCGGCCAAATACTTTTTCTCAAAAATTCCTGGCAGATGATGTTCCTGCCGAAGAAAAAATGCGCCGCTTCAGAGCCCTTGAAAGCCTTCAGGAAAGCATTACGGCCGAATTGAACAACCAATACCTGGGGCAGCAAATTCCTGTGCTTTTTGAAGCTAAAAATAAAAACCGCTGGCGCGGAAGAACGCCGACCAATCGCATCGTTTTTGTGGAAACAGACCAAGAACTAAGGGGCCTGGAGCTGCCGGTAAGCATTACCTGGACCGGACCATGGTCTCTTTTAGGGCAATTGGCATCTTAAGAAAACAAAGCCGCAAACTTGCGGCTTTATGACTGCAAAAGCAAATCTAAACTGTTTTTTCCTTGTACTGACAAAGGTCTTTCACCGGGCAATGCGGGCAATCGGGTTTGCGGGCGTGGCAAATCTGCCGACCGAGATCAATCAGGTTCAGATGCAAGGGACCAAATTCAGCTGGATCACCTATTTCCAAAAAATAGTCGTGCGTTTTTTCCACATTAAAAGCCTGCGGGCGCAGCCCGATGCGCCCGCTTACACGGTAGATATGCGTATCCACCGGAAAAGCAGGCATATCCAGGGAAAAAACCATGACAATGGAAGCCGTTTTGGGACCAACGCCTTTCAGGCTGGTAAGCCAACGGCGCGCTTCCTGCGGGGTTTTCTGCCGCAGCCATTCCAAGCTGATTTCTCCCCTTTCCTCATAGATTGCGCGCAGAGCGTTTTGCATTGCGGGCCCTTTTTGATTGGCTAAACCAGCAATGGCAATGACCTTTTGCAGTTCGGCTGGTTCAGCCTTCATGACAGCTTCCCATTTTGGGTAGCGTGCTTTTAGGGCTTCAAAAGCCTTATCCCGGTTGACATCATTTGTATTCTGTGAAAGGATAGTGCACACCAGTTCATCTACGGCAGGCATTTGAATATGCCATGTTGGCCTGCCAAAGCGGCCTCTAAGACAGCTGCCAACCTCGCGCAACCGATTTTGATGCTGGGCCTTCTCAAACTGCTCTATTTCGGTTTGAGGCATTGTTTAATACCACTTCAATTTTATTTTGTGAACGGGTCTGATTTCACCGACTTCCAAACCACGCCAGTTTTTGAGAACAGGATCATTGAATTCTCTGAAAGCCTCAGACTCCATTTGCTTCTCAAAACCAAAGGCCTTCATGATGGCAGTGGTAAGGCAATGGATGGCCCGACGGTTGGGGTCACCATCAGAAAATTTAAAAGCAATGCCAATACCGCGGGAACGGGAGTGCAATGCTCCGGGCATAATACCGATCATCTGATAGCCTTCTGCGCCGCCCTTGCTGATGACTCTGCCTTCCATGACTTGCATGAGAGCGGTATCCAAACGGTGAGGGCCGGCAACCATAAAGGGATAATGAATCATGGCGCTGGTAACACGCCGGCAGGCTTCTTCACGGTCAAGCCCCAGGGTGTCAGGGTCACAAAGCCGGGCTACCGCGTGCGCAAAACTGCAAATCGGCAGGGCATAAACGGGAGCGCTGCAGCCATCCGTCCCTAAAATCAGTTCCCGGGCAGGCATGCCGCTTAATTCGGCCATGACCTTACGAATGCTTTTTTGAACAGGGTGATCCGGTTCAAGGTAGTCATTAAGCGAGAGATTGCGCAATTTGGCAAGAGCCAGCATGCCGGTGTGCTTGCCTGAGCAGTTGTGGCGAAATGGACTCGGTTCTTCCCCACGAAGTTTCATGGCATCAGATGTTTCTTTTTCAGGCCAGTGTACGCCGCACTGCAAATTACCTTCATGGAGGCCGACTTTTTCATGAATTGACTTCAAGACTTCTACATGGCGGTCGGTGCCAGCATGAGAAGCACATATGATAGCCAATTCTTCTTCACTCAGATTGTAATTTTCCGGGCCATGCCTTTCTACAAAAGGCAGAACCTGAAAAGGCTTCATAGAAGAACGTGGAAAGGTCACTAATCTGGGGTCGCCAAGCGATGCCAGCAAGGTACCGGATGAATCCACAATAGCCATTGCTCCAAAATGGATGCATTCTGTAATGCCACCGCGCGTTAATTCCACCAAGGGCGAGTAACCTTTAATTTTTTTCATAAGTTCCTTTCCTAATGGGCAATCTGCTCAAAATAAGTGCTTAGGCCCCAGCGCAGGCGATTGAAGAAAAGCTCGCTTTCATTGGGAGTCAACTCAAATTTTTTCATAATTTTGGGAATTAGGGCATGGTATTCGTCAATAGTTGACTTTTTAGCATCCAAAGGTTCAATCAGCGTTCGAATGAAACCGATAAGTTTACTCATGTTCTGGACGTCAGCTGCTTCAACAATCCCGCTGCGCGAAGAAATGATGCGGTAATCTTTAAATGCTTTGCTTTGCAAGAGTTTTAGGTCTTCCTCCCAGGCGGCCAAATTAGAGTATGCCAGAAAAGGAGACTGATTTACCAGTACACTATCCCCTACAAAAGCGATTTTATCCTGCGGAATAATCACCCAGGTTCCGGCCTGATTGGAACCGGCATGATGTTCAAAACGCAGTTCAATATCTGCAAGCCAAAGTGTCATGTTAGCATGATAGAGAATTTCAGGAGGAACCCAGCGTGAAGTGGGCGTTTCGTGCAAGTCAAGAAACGTCATTTGCTCATCCTGAGACTTAGCTGTTGTTTTTACCCTGCCCGTAGTTGCAGCATTTGAATGTGTAATGGTAATGCAGTCTGAACCCTTTGTGCTCAGTACCCGATCATAGTTTGTATCCAAAGAGACCAGAAAACAAAGCAGATTACGGTTTTTCTCGCCTGAGATGCGATAGCAGGGCATATCCTGCGGATGAAAATTTGCATCAATTTGCAGGCAGCCATCCGTGGTGTGCACAAGGCCCGCAAAGAGCCCAATGGCGTTTTTTTCGAGGAAAATATTAGGTGAAATCGCTTCCATGGCGTCCTCCGGTGGTCGTTAACGGCAATTATGCCAAAAGGTCGGCCGCAATACAAGCCGGCTTAGGGTTTGCAGAGAGGAATTGCTTTGCCGGCTTTTCTGGCATCCAGTTCCATTCCAAAATAAGGACTGGGGTTGAGGGTGTTGCTGACCTTAAGTTCATTCAGATATTTTCCGTGGCCGTCATCTTTAACGATCGAAAAATGCAAGTGAACGCCAACCGGTGCGGAAGGATTTCCGGAATAGTTGCCCATCATGCCGATCAACTGGCCCTGAAGAATAGGCTTTTCATAAGTTCCAGGCGGAAATTCAGGATCAATTAGCGAGTTTCCCTGCGCATCTGCGAGATGGGTCATATACAGCCATATCTGCTGCCCGGGCCGCAATGGGTCTTCGGGAACGCGGATTATCACCGTTGATTTCCAATCCGTCTGACGGGTAAGAAAGCCCGCATAGGCCGCATAAACCGGGCTTTGGCCAGCTTGCTTGCCGGAGAAAATATCCAAGCCCTGATGCGCTTCAAAGAGTTTGAAGGAATCGTGCCAGAGATAACCAATAAAACCTTCCGCAGGAAGAATAAAAGGCGCATCTGCACACTTGCTTTTGGCGGGAAAAAACCATTCAGCATGTTTGTCGGGATGCAGAATAAAGTCCATCACCAAAGGGTTACGGCCTCCCCAAAAGGTTTTGATAAAGACTGCAGCGAGCGCAAAAAATATCAGTGCCAATATCAGGCCCAAGCTTAATACCAGTTTTTTCATTGCTGAAATTTTACAACCAAATGCAAAAAGCATTCTTGCATTAGAATAGGCTTGAATATTGCAACTATAAGCATTGAACAGCAGGGCTTTGCCCTAGTTTCTTTATGGCAAACTTGCCCGATAGGAGAGCTATGACTAAAAAACGTTTTGTATTCGTAAGCCTTGTCGTGATAATGATGCTTGCAAGCCTTTTCAGTGTTGCGGCAGCCAAGGCGGAGAAGATCCCCCAGGTTAGCTTCAGCAATGTTGAAAAAGGTGTAAATGTAACCATTGTGACCAATTTTATGCCTGAGAATACGGACATTGTTGCCTATATGGGTGAGCTTAACACAAAAGGCGAGAATGGAATTGTGGTGGGTAAGATGAACACCGGCAGCGGAGGGTCTTTTTCTGCCACCTTGCCCATCCCCGATTCACTGAAAGGCAGAGAATACATTGTGGTTCGGTTGGAAGCACCCAAAAAATGGTTCTGCTTTAACACCTTCCAAAATGACCCTAACGGTACTACGCCTATTCCCATGCCCAAACCCAGTGGAACCGCTTCTGCATCAGGCAAACCGGTGTATACGGAAACGATGGTAAGCGGAAAACCCTATAAAGGATTCCCTGTTTTCGCCATCAAGTCTGTTGAAAAAGGCAAGAGTGTCACCGTTATTACAGATAACTTCCCTCCCGGCCTGGAATTTACCGCCATGATTGGCAAGCTTGGCAAGAATGGTGAGGATGGCACCCCTGTTGGCAAGTTTAATTCCGGGGAAGGCGGCGCTTTTGAAGCTACATTTGATATTCCAGCATTCTATAAAGATTATACTGCCTTGGCCATTCGCCTTGTAGCCCCCAAACAGTATTTTGCATACAGTTGGTTTGATAACAGCGGGGCCGCCCCTTCAAGCTCGGCTGTTGTTCAAGTTACCACCACCCCCATAGGCACACCAGAAGCCTCTGCAGGCACCAGCACACCTGCGCAAACAGCAACCCCAGAGCCTACGAAAGACCCCAATGTCTTTGTGCCCAAACCCGGAGGCCCACGCATTGACATCCTCAGTGTGCAAGGCGGCAAGGCCATCAAAGTAAAAGCCACCAATCTTTACCCTGATGTTGAATACAGCTTTAAGATGGGCAACTTTGGCTCAGCTGACACCGGTAAAGAGGCCGGCAAGTTCACCGCCGATAAAAGCGGTTCTCAAGAACTTAGCCTGGAAATTCCGGAAGGGGTTAAAGATTTGAATATCATTTCCATTCTGATGGAAAGTAAAAAAGGTTTCGCATATAATTTCTTCTACAATATCACCACATCCAACTAATTCAATTCAAGCTAAAACGTGGAGGCATTGCCTCCACGTTTTTGTTTCAGCAAAATGCTTTATGGTATGATAGCCCGTCATGGATAACAAGATAACCATTATTGAAGGGCCCACACCTCTCTTTCAGACATCCACACAAGGTCATGATTACAGCGCTCAACATGCGTGGGCAGAAAGTGTTCTTGAGGGCCCATTTCTCTACCACATCGGCTTTACTACGGTGAGAACCTTTAATAATCAGGCTTTGGTTGAGCGTTGCCAGCGCAATTGGGCAGAGGGTAACCCGATGTACCTTGAATACCGCGACCGCATTGGCCTGCGAGCAGAGGTGCCCATATTGGCGGCCCAGGCTTCCGAAGCGGAAGAAGGCCAGGTGCTTCTGCTTTGGGTACGCCTGAAGGCAGAAGATGAGGAAGGGTTCATTTAAATAAAGTCAGCCCCATTGGACATGGCTTTGTAAGCAAAACGTAGTGTTTAAGGTAAAAAATCATCCCTACGCCATTAGCCATTCATTCATTGGAGTATCCTTATTACAGCTGTTTATCTTGGTGAGGCATTTTTAAAGAAAACCAATCAATCAGCAGTGTCTTATTTGCCGTTTTCAATCTTTTTCTTTTGTGTTTACTACAGCCAATAAGGCAGCAAGAAAGCTGCCTTTAAAAAGAAATTTGGATTAATAGAAAAAGCAGCACTGTGAGTGCTGCTTGCATGCCCCAGGAGGGACTCGAACCCCCAACCTAGGCGTTAGGAGTGCCTTGCTCTATCCATTTGGGCTACTGGAGCGTAAACATCAATTATACAGATAAGTTTGTGTTTATGGCAAATAGTAACCGGGGTTCACCGGGCCTGCTGCCGTTAAAATGCCAAAGTGAATATGCGCACCAAAGGAATTGCCGGTGTTTCCGGTATAACCTATCACTTCTCCCTGATTTACTTTTTGGCAAGGGCTGACAGAAGGTGAACTGATCATGTGCTCATAAATAGTATAAAAGCCATTCCCATGGTCAATCTGAACCATATAACCATAGCCAGGTTCCAACCAGCCTGAATAGACTACTGTGCCGCCATCCGAGGCAAAAATGGGAGAGCCTTCGCCAGCGCCGATATCAATGCCATTGTGACCTGGGCCAAATGTGTTACCCGAGATGAAATGGGTAGCGCTTGGCCAGATGAATGAGCCGGTACCCATATACGTGATGGGGTTTGAGCAGGCATTAGGGCCAAGGGGTATCCCCGAGGTTGAAGTGCCATTCTTAACACCCGGCAAAACCGGCGGAGGGACTTCTACAATTTGCCTGGAACCACCGGGTATCATGACAAAGGTACCCGGAAGAACTTTAGGGTCACTCAGATCCAGATCGTTCCCCGGAAAAAGTTTGATTGCTTCTGGGCTTGTACCAAATTTAGAAGCTACCGACTCAATGGTATCTTTATTGCGCCATTTGTACCAAATGCCATCTGTTGGTGCGATGGTAAGGACATCCCCCACCTTCAAATAGTCCATCTGATCGTTCAAGACATTGTAGTTATTATAGAGGATGGTGATGGGTTCAATGCCAAACTGCTTGGAAATTTGGGTAACGTTATCGCCTTCTTTTACCGTATACTCAACCGCTTTCGGGCGATAAGCTTTATTGCTGTTTGTATGAGACTGAGGATCGCGATTGATGGTTTGGCTTTCTATTGTAGGCATGAAAACGGGCATCGCTGCCACAGCGGCATCATCCAAATTCTCAGAAGGCAGGTACGCAGATGTAACCACCGTTAAACGCTGCTCTGCCAACGCTTTGGCTATCCCGCGCTGCCAAACAAGAAGTGAAAACAAAGCACCGCAGATAATAACAGCCAACATCCATCCCAAGATGGATGGGAGCGCATTCGGCTGCCTGGGTTCTTCAACCTCTTGATGTTCCTGAGAAACAGCCGAGGTTTGCAATGGGGTAAGTTCCGCTGAATCCACAGCACTTAAAAGTCCATCTGCATCATCCGGCGCAGGGATTTTGGTTTCTATATTCGTATTCAGGGCTTCCTCCTCCTGCGGGGGAGGAAGGTTCAATTGATTATCTTCCATTTTCATTGGCGGTTATACCATAAACCAGGATAACCATTTTTTGGAGGCTTACATGTCGGTAAGATTCTCAAGGAATTCCATGTTGGTTTTTGTTTTTTCCATCTTCTGCAAAATGGCTTCTGTTGCAACAGCATTATCCATACCTGCACCTTGCGGAGGGGTAGAAACCATTTGAAGGTACATGCGCCGCATGAGCCAGACACGCTGCAGGACTTCAGGGGCAAGCAGCAGATCATCCCTGCGGGTAGAGGAACGTTCAAGATCAATCGCCGGAAAAATGCGCCTTTCCTGAAGTTTGCGGTTCAGGTGCAATTCCATGTTGCCGGTTCCTTTAAACTCTTCGTAGACCACATCATCCAAGCGTGAACCGGTATCCACCAGAGCAGTGGCGATGATGGTAAGGCTGCCGCCATCTTCAAGGTTTCGGGCTGCGCCAAAGAAGCGTTTGGGCGGGTAGAGAGCGGAGGGGTCCATACCGCCGGAAAGGGTGCGGCCGGAGGGGTTAACCACCATATTGTAGGCACGCGCAAGACGGGTGAGAGAATCCATCAGAATAACGACGTCCAAACCGTTTTCCACCAATCTTTTTGCGCGGTCAAGGCCAATTTCTGCCATACGCACATGCGCCGTAGTAGGTTCGTCAAAGGTGCTGGCAATCACTTCTGCCTCAACGGAACGATCCATATCGGTTACCTCTTCCGGCCGTTCACCAATCAAGGAAAGGATCTGGCGAACTTCAGGATGATTCTCTGCAATAGCGTTAGAAATATCCTTGAGGATAGTGGTTTTGCCCGCCTTAGGCGGAGAAACGATCATGGCACGCTGGCCGGCACCGATCGGGGCAATAAGATTGATCATGCGGGTGGAAAGGTTGCGGTAATCGTGTTCGATGTTAAGTAATTTATCTGGAAAAATAGGGGTAATGGCCTCAAATTTACCGCGTTTGCGGGCTTCATCCGGAGTGAGACCATTGATCGATTCGACCTTAAGCAAACCGTAATGCCTTTCAGATTCGCGGGGCGGGCGCACATGCCCGATAACAAGGTCTCCTGAACGGAGCTCATAGCGCCGTAACTGCGCCTGTGAAACGTAGACATCTTCAGGGCCGATGCGATAGTTGGCACGCAAGAAGCCGATGCCTTCATTCATAATTTCCAAAACGCCGCCGCGCATTTCCAAGCCTTCTTGCTCAGCTAAACTCTGAGCAATTTTACAAATAAGGCCTTCCCTTTTTAGTCTGATGGGTTCCGGGTAATTTAAGTCTTTAGCGATCTTGCGAAGTTGTTTAAGGGATTTCTTTTCTAATTCAAAAATATCCATGTTCTATCCTGCTTTATCTCAAGCCTAATCTAAAATCGTACTTAATGAAGCACGTATAAAATGTATTGTGTTGTCAATCGTAAATTTCATTATGCGGGGGGCTGCCAAAAAGGCAAACGTTCTGATTATTTACTCGTTGATTGTGTGATTATAATCGAATTTAACAATTGCGCAAGATTTTATGCACAAGCTAAAAAGCATCTGGCTTCATTCAAGAAAAAGCGAATTTCTCAAAAACGAAAAGGGCATAAGAAAACTTGTAGATTCACTGATAGGTAAAGCACAGGGCATGATTATCCGCCTTTTGCCTGAAAAATAAAGGTTTGGCTACAAGGCAAAAAAAAGCGGTTTTTGGGCTTTATATACCGCATAGTAACGAAAACCAGCGTTCTTCAGTATTTCGGCTGCAAGGGAAAATCTATCAGCAATATATTTAGGTTTATGCGCATCACTGCCAAAGGTAACAATTTGCCCACCCAGTTCACGGTAACGCTTTAAAAGGTCAGGATGAGGGTGGGGTTGTTGAATACCCCTTGACCACCCGCCGGTATTGATCTCGATGCCTTTTCCGTCAGCAATGATGGTTTTGAGTGCTTCATCAAAGATATCCTGATAATCGGAAGGGTGGTAATTTTTGTCCTTATTGGGGCCATAACGGACAACGTAATCCAAATGACCGTACACGTTATAGCATTTGATTGCGCTAACATTTTCGGCGATAGTTTTGAAATAGCTGGCATAGGCTTCTTCTTCGCTGACGCCATCAAAGTATCCAGCGCGGTATGGGTCGCGACCATGAACGATATGCGAAGAACCTATGACAAAGTCAAAAGGTTCATCTTTAATAAAAGCTTCTATCATTTCTGCCTGGCTGTCTACCAAGCCCATTTCCAAGCCCAACAAAATCTCAAGCTTGTTTTTGTATTTGGACTGTACTTCTTTAACAGCCTGAAAATAAGGTGCCTTTTTGAGAACAAATGCATCCGGATCGGGAATCATGGGGTAGTCGAACTCACAGTGATCTGTAATCGTCAAATATTTAAGGCCTTTGCTGATAGCTTCTTCAGCCATTGCATTCAGGCTTGCAAAAGAATCAAGTGAAAATCGGGAATGGGTGTGGGAGTCTGCTAGAATCGTCATAGGCGCAATTCTAAGGGATAGGGGACTTCGATTCAAGAGATGAACCAAGACAGCTTTATATTTCTGTAATGTATAAAGAACCTTATATTTATTTCAAAGATACCTTTTGACTCAAGCATACGCAACAATATTCCAGGGTAATTGCATCACCTCACGCGCCACCCTGAATGAAATGAAGGGTCTGGCAGTTTTTTCACCAGACCGTTAAACATAAAGGCCAGATGCTTCCCTGCGGTCAGCATGACGAGGAGGGAGTGTGGTTTGGAAGAGGCGAAATGTAAGCTGCGGTGGACCTTTCCGCATGCGGAAAGGGGTATACGGAAAGGGGGGGTACGTGCGGAAAGGGTGCCAGCCAACGAGGAAATGAAGGGTTATGAAAGTTTTGAGGCAGGACAAATGGGTCAAGATAGGTGCGCAAGGCAAATGCATGCGCTGTGCTTTTTCAATCATTATTTACGCCATGTCCTCTCTGCATCAGATGCATTTGCCCTGAGCAATATTTCTTATTTGGAAATAAAAGGCAAATAAAGATACCAATCCCGCAGGTAAGCAGCCGCGCTAAGATGCAGGACGGGCGAACCCGGCAAGTCTGGGATTAAGTCAATCTGCGCAAAGGCCCAATTTTCCCTTGGCATACCTGTGCTAAATGCTTTAATATTCAGTATTTGTATGCCCCCCGGTTCAATGCTAAAGTGACTGGGCGAGACAAGAATCCAATCTGGCGATTGAATGGAATAAGTAATACCGGCAGAGCTGACGCTCTTGAAACTGCGCATCCAAGTACACTGCCCTGTACAGTTATTACCTTGCAAAGAAGCCAGGTTAAGCGTACTGGGCATACCACCGGAATAAGGGTTGGCCTCTGCCATCTTGGCTGCGCTTTCATCCATCACCAAACCGGTGAGAGCTGCATTATTTACCTGAAGCCTGCCACTTCCGATATCAAATGGGTCAGAAGGGGTAGCAGCATCTTCTTTCCATTGATTTTCCGTTTTGGCCGTAAGCATCAATGCAGATTTAATCTCTGCTGGTGACCAGCTGGGGTGAAGTGATTTAATCAGCGCGGCAGCACCGGCTACGAATGGAGAAGCCATAGAGGTGCCGGTTACCACCCCCGAGTTTGCATAATGGTCTGCATCGATACTTCCATCTGAAAGGGCAGCCAAAATATCCAGCCCAGGCGCAGAAAGCTCCGGCTTTAGCACCTCAAGACCAAGGGCAGAAGGCCCTCTGAATGAAAAATCGCCCTTAATATCTCCCCACAGGGGGTTTGTTATTCGCTCTCTTTTTGTGAGAGAAAAAATGGGTAAACCGGCCGCTTCATTTATTACAAAGTTTTCAAAATTTACCAAGCCTTCCTGACCCAGATTCAGGGTAGCGTTCGGTATGAGCGTATCATTAAGACCGCCCATGAACACATTGGTTTCAGAATCAGTATAAATAAATATACCTTTAGCTCCTGCAGCATTTGCATTATTAACCTTATCTACAAAGTTACAGGAACCTCTTTTGACAAGGGCGATTGTGTTCGTAAAGAAACTGGTCGGGAAAGGTGAGCAGCCCAAGATATTAGTGCCCGGTATGCTCCCATCCAGGCCGGCCCATTTTCCCTGAACAACTTTTGGTACCGCAAAATAAATTGGGCCTGATTCAATTAAAGGAATATTTTGCCATTCAGCATTTGCAGGTGCAGTGATGGATACCCTTTTTGCAATGATGCGGTCATGTGTTGAAGCGGCAACCGTGGCAAGCCAGGGCGCAAGATGGTTTACCTGCCCATCTGTGGTTGGCTCATCCAACTGATTGCCCCCGGCAGCGGCAACAAAGACACCAGCCGCAAAAGCATCGCGAAATGCCAACTCTACCGGGTCTTTGTAAGGGTCAGTTCCGCCGGAGATGGAATAGTTAATAATATCTACACCGTCCAGGATGGCCTGCTGAATGGCCGCAACCGAGTCATCTTCCGAGCAAAAAACTTGATTAACGTTATCTTTATAACAGACATCATACGCAATAATCTGAGCGTGAGGAGCCATGCCATTAATGGTGGTGGCAATCCCTTGGTAACTTACGTGGATCCCTCGATTTCCTGCAGCGATACTGGCCACATGGCTTCCATGCCCATAATTATCCTCAGGGGTGACAGGTTCTGAATAGCTTCCTGAAGCGGTATATGTGTAAGCGCCAATCAATTTATCGTTACAGGCATTGGCATAAGCGCCGCCCGGGATGCTGCAAACCCCAAAGTAATGATCGGGATGGGGATATATATAGCTGGAGGTATCACCTGAAAATGCAGGGTCTGAGGCAAAGGAAGGATGATCAAAATTGATGCCGGTATCCAAAATGCCCACAACAACACCCTCACCCATGGAGTTTGCAAGCCCTGGATTAATCGGATTGTTCCAGATTTGGTCGGCACCCACCCATGCAGGGCCAGAATCCGTGGCCAAGCGGCGCAGGTTCACTGGCAGAACGGCTGCTACACCAGGTAAAGCGCTGATAAGTTCAGCCTCTTCCGGGGAAAGCTCAACGGAAGCAGCATTTAAAACAAGGTCGAATTGCGCGCGAATATTCAGTTCTCTTCCAAGCAGCTTATTGATTTCATGAATTTGGCGGGCCTGCAAGGAACGCACAGCCGCAATATTGTTTTGCGCAGATTTCGACTGCAATTCCCCTTTGCTGACCCTGCCCGCTTCTAAAACAGATTTGCCCTGAAATTGAATAAAATAGCGCCCAGTGTCTGATTGCTCAACTTGTTTTTTTCTTTGCTGTTGAGACACCCCATTCCCAGAGAAAAATTGTGGTGTTTGATTTGCTTTTACACCGGTAAGCAGATTAGAGAAAAGAAGAACTATCAGCAAAGAGCAGGTTAGAATATTTTGGAACCTCTTTCTCATATTAAGCACCCTGGCTTTCCAATAAACCAGATAAAAATGACTTGCACTTCAATATACAAGTTTCCATTGGCGGCAAGAGATTCTTTTGCATATCCATATGAATTTTACTGCGAAGTATTCAAATCTTTAAGGTCAGAGAGGAGGTAAAAAAACAGCCATGCAGAGCATTTGATGTACAAAAAGGAGATTTTGCCCGCAAAATATTCTGCCTTACAATTACGTCATGAAAAACAAGTGTGCTGCCAAACCTTTATTGGTACGCGTTGCTACCTTTCTTTTTATGCTGTTTATTGCCGGGAACATCCTGTGGGGATGCGTTCAAACAAGCTTGCAATCTCAGTCTGCAAATGAAAACCGTTTAACAGCGCTTCCAAGCAAGGTATCGCACACACCCTTAAGCCGAGAACCCAGCCAGACTTCAACCCCTACCCAGACCCCTACCCCCAGCCCCACACCCAACCCATACGCGGCTGAGTTTGCGGAAGTTTCCGCATCTTTTAAAGAAGATTTTAGAAAATACCAAGCAATTAATAAAGATATTCTTGCCTGGCTTGAGATTAAGGCTGCAAACATAAGCCAACCGGTATTATTGGGGCCGGATAATGAACATTACCTGAAGATCGGCTTTGATACACAAGACGCGCCCATGGGTTCCATCTTTTTTGACATGCGCACTAAAACCGACTTCTCGGACAAGAACATTGTTATTTACGGCCACAACTGGGATAACGGCAGGATGTTCAGCAACCTCATTCAGTATAGGAACCAGCAATTTCTTAATGAAAACCTGGAGTATTATCTCTACACTCCGAAAGCCATCTATCGCGCACAGATAGCTGCGCTTGTGATCGTGGAACATGACGACCCCAGCATGCTCTTTCCTGAATTTGATAACCCCTCCGCATTAGAGGAATATCTAAGCAAGATGGGAAAACAGGCAGAATTGCGCACAAAGATTAACCTTAAAGAAACTGACCAGTTCATTAGCCTGTATACCTGCCTGAATAACGCCCAAAACCAAAGAATGATTCTGGTCGGTAAACTGATAGAAATTGGCAGATACCCCTAAGAGAAGCATTTAACAAATCTATGTATGAAAAATCCGGAAATGCGCAAATAGTGCGTTAGTTTTGAAGGTTGTGCATTCTCAATGCTTTAAAAGATAAGAAAAACAGGCTTGGAAGTTTGTATCAAGCCTGTTTTATCGTCAAAAAAATTTGGTTTTAGTTTTTTCTCAGTTACCTGTTTTTCGTTTACGGCCCACGATTAAGAGACCCAGTCCGAGAAGCAGTGAAACGAGCATCATCAGAGCATACTGGAGAGCATTTGTGTTATCCCCGGTGTAGGGAATTGCAACGATTTTCGCCGCAGGAACCGTAGCCTTCTGTGTAGGAACTGGAGTTTTTTGTGAAGATGGATGAGAAACCAGACCCAAGTCAATACTGAAGTTATTGCCATCTTTAAGGGTAAGCTTCGTTTCGAGGCCGTTTGAATCCACTTCAGCGTTTCCGCCAACACCGCTGAGCGTTGGGTCGTAACCTTCAGGTGTTATAAACGTGATTGTATATTCACCATTGGGCAAATTATTGAACTCATAATGCCCGTTTGAATCGGTTTGCGTGCGGGCTATTTCTTTACCATCAGCGTCTTTGAGGATAACCGTGACGCCTTGCACACCAGGTTCTGCCGGGTCTTGAATGCCATTTTTATTAAGATCTTCCCAGACGTAGTTACCAATTGACCAAGCATTAACGGGTGTTGCGGTAGCGGTATTCTCAACCGAAGGGGTTACGGACGTTGCTGTGGGGGTCACAGGCGTTGGCGTTTCCGTATTGGTTGGAGTGGCCGTATTGGTGGCCGTAGGAGTCACCGGCATGGGTGTGGCTGTCTCTGTTACAGGTACAGTAGATACCGGAGTCTCTGTAGTGTTTGGCTGCGTAGTTAGTGTTGCCGTTGGTGTAGATGCCGATAGAATAAGCCCAAGGTCTATCGTCATATCGTCAGCATCCGCCAGAATCACCTGAGAGCTCAAGCCATTGGAGTCGGTTGCTGGGTCTCCAATATTGGACTGCGTTTCTGAATATCCAGCAGGCGGGGTAAATGTTACTGTATAAATGCCGCTCAAAAGATTCGAGAACTGGTAATACCCATCCGTATTGGTTTCGGTGGTAAGCACAATGTTACCCAGATAGTCATATAAGGTTACAGTAACACCGCCTACACCAGGTTCTCCGGAATCTTGAACACCATTCTGATTGTTATCCAGCCAGACATGGTTTCCAATTTTGTAAGTTGGAGGAGGCGTTGGCGTACTGCTTGGTTCAACTGGAATAGTCGGCTGCTGCGGAACAGTGGGAGTAGGCGTACCACTAGGTTGGAATGGAATGGTTGGCTGTTGAGGAATTGTAGGCGTGGGTCCTTCTGCTGTTGCAGTAGGAGTACTTGTTTGAACTTCAACCGTTGCCATAGGAGTATGTGTAGCATTTTCCTCAGTTGCTGTTGGAGTAGAGGTAGTAAGCTCAGCCGTTGCCGTGGGTGTATGGGTAGCAATTTGGGATGTTGCCGTAGGTGTATTTGTGAGAGCTTGCTCAGTGGCTGTAGGCGTGACTGGGGTAGACGTTGAGGTCTCCGTTGGAACGTTAGGTGTTGAAGTAGGTGTAGAAGTTGAATCTTCTTTAGGCTGATTGAAGATTTCAAAGGCGTATTCATTCACCCCGGAAGTTCGCTCAAGGCCATCCACAAACACCTTTCCATCCCAACGTATATCCACGCTGTGGACGCTTGAATCAAGCTGATATCCATCCGCAGGATTAGTTTCCAACAGGGTATATGTGCCAGGGATAATACCCGGGAATATGGCCAAACCATGGCTTGTACCGCTGAAGATATCATTATTGTTATTGATTGTAAACTCAATATTGGAGGATGCAGACTTGTAAACTATAGTTCCCTCCAAGTTACGCAATTCAAATTCCGCTCCGTCAACAGGTGTACCGCTAAGCGAATCAAGCTTGATGATGACAAAGCTGTATTTCACATCTGGCGTAGCAGTTAGCGTGCTGGTTGGGCTTGGCAGAGAAGGTGTGGGCGTTTGCTGTGCGGGAGTAGCCGTAATCGTTTCTGTAGGTACGGTAGTAAATGTGGGCATTTCCGTATTAGTGGCAGTTGGAGTCACCGGGGTGGGGGTAGATGTCTCTGTTGCGGTAGGCGTCGCCGTTGGTGTGTACACCAGGCCCAGGTCTATCGTCCAGTCATCGGCATCTTTAATCGTCACCTGGCTGCTTGTACCGTTCGAGTCCACAGACCCATCCGTTCCCGCATTGCTCTGCGTCTCTACATATCCCTCAGGGACAGTGAACTTTACTGTGTAATCTCCGTTCGCCAAGCCCGTAAAGGCATAGTAGCCATTGGCATCGGTGTAGACTGTAGCCTTCAGCTCATTTTGGCTGTCGTAGAGCTCCACCTTCACGCCCTGCACCGGATTCTCTCCTGCGTCCTGTAAGCCATCTTTATTGGCATCAAACCATACGGAATCGCCCAGACTCCAGACTGGTACGGATGTATTTGTGGCAGTTGGAGTCACCGGAGTGGGGGTAGCCGTATTGGTTGGAGTGGCCGTATTGGTGGCCGTAGGAGTCACCGGAGTGTGGGTGGCTGTATTGGTTGAGGTGGCTGTATTGGTGGCCGTAGGAGTGACCGGGGTGGGGGTAACAGTCGGGGTCGAAGTAGCCGTCGGTTTTGGAGCTAACTGAATTCCCGCAATAGACTGTGTGTAAGTATATCCTTTTGCGCCAATATAAACGTTAACATGAGAATTCGCATAATCCCAAGTTGTTTCATTAGCAAAACTATCTGGAGTAAGAGCAATTAAAATATTGTAGTATTCGAGGGTCTTCTGGCGGTATAGGACTGAAACGTTATTGATATATGTTGTTCCATTCACCACCTGACCAAGCTTTACCCAAATTGCAATTTGAATTGCAAGGAAAATCGGCGTGCTGTTATCAGAAAAATCGTTGTAGTTCCAATTTACTTCTGACCAAAAAAGAATGGGTTTAATGGATTCCATTTGTTGCTGGGTATAAGGTGCTGTGTAATCTTTGTATTGGTTATAAATCGCTCCACTATTAGCTAAAACACTTTTATCAATACAAAAACCAGCATCTTCAGCGCCGTTAGGTCCATGCATAATAAAGTAGCCAACACCATCACCGCCTACACTAAGACCTCTATCAATATAGATAAACCAGCCGGTCTCATAAGCACTTACCGTCTTTATGCCTACAGGTGAAAAGAGCCCAAGAATAAGAGAGATAAGCATCCATACTATTAATGTTTTTTGATTTGCTCTTTTATACATTTATACTTCTCCTGCGGCAGGAAATCCGCAATAAAACCTTCACATTTGGTTCACATCAAACACATGATTGGACTTTCAAATGGTGAATCATACATTTTATTTTTTCATTGTCAATATTAATTTCATAAAATTTCTTCATAATTATTTGTATTATTTTGGTAATGTCAAGGATCTTTCGCACATTTAATAATCACTTGGTAAGTAATCCTCTATTAGCTCTATGTTCAAGTAGGTTTTCTGACCCCACTCGGACTGTTCCATATGCCTGAGCCTGGCACAAACAAGCATCAAGGCTGAT